>CALRXX020000004.1:0-163191 GCA_943372245.1 bacterium | reverse complement strand
CCGGCCGACCGGCTGCGCATTCTCGCCATCGACCAGCGAGGGCATGGCCGAACGACCTTGTCGGCGGATCCGGAGGGGCATGACGCCTGGATGGTGTTCCGCGATGACCTGCTGGCGCTGCTCGATGCGCTCGGCGAGACGCCGACGGTGCTTTCCGGTCACTCGATGGGCGGCACGGTCAGCCTGCACGCCGCCGCGATGCGTCCGGACGCGGCCCGACGGCTGGTCCTGTTCGATCCGGTGGTCGTGACCCGTGAACGCGCCGCCGCCGCCGGACCGGACGGCATGAAGAACTCGCCGCTGGCGATGGGCGCCCGCCGCCGCCGGTCCAGCTTCGCCAGTCGCGAGGAGGCCTTTCAGGCCTACAACGGCCGTGGCGCCTTCAGGAGCTGGTCCGAGGCATCCCTGCGCGGCTACCTTGTCGACGGCTTGATCGAGGGCGCCGACGGACTGGTCCATCTGTCCTGCCGGCCGGCCTGGGAGGCCGCCAATTTCAGCGCCGATCACCACGACCCGATCGGCGCTTTCACGGGCGCCCGTCAGCCGATCCGCATCCTCAAGGCCGAGATCGGCTCGACCTGCGGGATCGAGGGCTATGAGAACCAGGTGCTGAGCGACGGCCATGTACGGCTGGAGGTCATCCCTGGTACGAGCCACTTCCTGCCGATGGAACGTCCGGAGCTCGTGCGGGCCGCGCTGCTCGAGGCGGCCGCGTAGTTGCTCCCCATCGGGTGAGCTGTCAGGCCGCAGGTCTGACTGAGGGGGTCACCCGCGATCTGAGCGGACCCCCTCCGTCTCGCCTGACGGCGATCCACCTCCCCCGATGGGGGAGGATTTACAGCGCCAGCCCGGCCTTCGCGTACTTCATGAGCTCGGCGCGGGCAGCATCGGTGATCGGCACGATCTTGCGGGCGTCGAGGTCGAATGTCACCGCCACCGCTTCCGAAACGCCCCATGGCCGCCCGCTGTCGGGATCGATCATCCAGTGGACCATGCGCTTGGTGCGGGTATCGGCATCCTTCAGCCCGGAGCGAATCTCGAACCTGTCTCCTGCGCGCGGCCAGTCGAGGTGGATCAGCCGGTATTCCAGAACAGCCCCGCCCACGCGTTTCGGCTTTTCCACCGCCCCGCCCACCACCGCCTCGCGGAAGCTGCGGATCAGACGCGGAATGCCGTCCGACACCCGGCCGATGAACAGTTCGGGTCGCATGCGGCCATAGAGGTCGCAGTCGGCCGGCGCGATGGCGCCCTGGGCGATACGCACCAGATCGAGGTCGTCGGCGCGGGCAAGACTGGCCGTGGACTCGACGGGCCCCAGCGACACGCTGCGGGCGGCCGCCTGGTCGGGCAGGTCGATCGTCAGGGTTTCCGCCAGCGCCCGCGTCCCGGCGGTCCAGGGGAAGGCGCGCCCCTCGGCCGGAGTCACATGGGCGATGACGGTCTGGAAGCTGGCGGCGAGGGCGCCGGAATCCGAATGCCACAGCAGCATCAGCACCCGGGCGGTGTCCTCGCCCATCTCCAGCACGCCGCCGGTCATGTGCAGCGCCACCCCGGCATGGGCCTCCTTGAGGAAGCGGATGTGCTGCTCGCGGATCATCAGGGTCGAACCGGCGTGGGCTGCAAACGCATGCGGCAGCCCGAGCGCCGCCGCCAGACCGACCAGTCCCTCGACAGCCTTGGTGACGTAAAAGCGCACGTTCATGTGCCCCATCTCGTCACATTCCCAGGTGTTGACGCCGCCCCGCCAGAGCTCGATGCCGTCAGCCATGCCGGTCAGGCCCGGCAGTCGCTGCAAAGGCCGTGCGCCTCGACCATCAGACTGGTCAGGTTGAAGCCCTGGGCGGCGGCCGTGCTCCCGATCTCGCTCACGCCGGACGGGGCGATTTCACGCGTGGCGCCGCAGCAGTCGCAAATCAGGAACGCCGCCGCATGTCCTTCGCCCCCGCCGCCACAGGCGATGAAGGCGTTCAGGCTTTCGATGCGGTGGGCCAGGCCCTGTTTCGACAGGAAATCCAGCGCTCGATAGACGGTCGGCGGCTTTGCCGGCGCGCCGTCAGCGCCGAAGGCGGCGATCAGATCATAGGCCTTCACGGGCTGGCCGGCCTCGAGCAGCAGTTCCAGCACGCGCCGACGGGGCGGCGTCATGCGCTGGCCGGCGGCGGCGCACCGCGCCTCGGCCGCCGTCAGTCCGCGCGACAGGGCGTCGCCGGTCAGGCCGTGCTCATGGTGGTCGTGGTCACAGGCGTGGGAATGGGCCATCCACCGAGAGGTAGAGAGCCGCGCGCCGGAGAGCAAGCGGCGGCTAGGGCAAGGGGGTCGCTATCGCCGCGGCCTCGGCGGCGCAGCCGCTCGCAGGGCGGCCGTCAGCGATCACGCCGGCCAGCTCGACGCGGGCCTTGTCCATGTCCGCGCGGAACGCGGGCGACGTGTGCAGCGCCGCCACCAGGATTTCCGCGTTGGTCCGGCCCGCGGCGACGGAACTGGCGTTGTGCACGCCACACACCAGGCGGCTCTCGCCGAAGGCCTTGCTGCGCGCCAGGATCGCGCCAGACCGGTCCGGAACCAGTTCGGCCATCACCAGCCCGACCGCCCAGCCCCAGGTGGCATGGCCCGACGGGTAGTCCGGGCTGTGGGCCAGCCCGGCCGTCCGGTCCGTGCAGATGGGCCCCTCGTTGGCCAGATAGGGGCGGGGACGACCCCAGACCTTCTTGGGCCGACTGACGGCGCGGCCGACGTCCGGGGCCATCTTCAACAAGAGGCCGCGCAGGGCAGGCAGGTCCTGTTCCCGAAGTTCAACGCCGACGGCGCAGCTCAGGTCGCTGACAATGCGGCGTTCGGACAGATCATTGACGGCCAGATCCCAGCGCGGCGTCCCCTGAAGAGATCGCGTTGAGAGGAATATGGCCCGGTCAGCCTCGGCGACGGGTGAGCCCGCCGCCGGCGCTGGCGGCAGGATGGCCACGGTGTCCGGCCCGGCCGCCCCGAGATAGCCCTTCCAGGGCAGCTCCGCCGAGGCCGCGCCGGCCCCGGCCGCGATCAGGAGGGCGAGGCCGGCTATGGCTGAAATCCGCGCGCGGTCCATGCGAGGCGCTTCCGGACGGCGGCTCACGACTTCGGTCCGGTCCACGACAGGACCACGGCGGTTCCGCTCTTCTCGGCGGTGGCGATCACCTGCAGCGTCTGTTCTTTCGACGCGCCGGTCGCCGCGTACATCAGGCCTACGCCGATGTTGGCGTCGGCGCTCGTCGTGAAACCGGCGGCGGCCGCGCGAGGCTTGTAGAAGTCGATGACGGCCTTCGGCGAGGCCGTGGTCAGATAGGTCACCGACCCCACCTGGTGTCCGTTCGTCACCGTCGTGCTGGTCGCCTTCAGCGTCGCTCCCGGATAGAGCGGCGCGAAGTCCGGCGTCGTGACCTTTATGGGCGGGGCGGGCGGCGCCGGTGGCGCGCCGGGCGCATTGGTTGGGGGCGCAGGCGGCGGAATCGTGACCTGGACGGTCGTCGAGCTTTCTTCCCGCGTCGTTTCCATGTGGAAGCCGTCAGAAGTGGTGGACGTCTTCTCTTCCTTCCGGCTGCAAGCAGACAGCGAGACGGCCGCGATGGCCGCGGTGATGATCACGAGACGCAAGTCTGAACCCCCAAACGAAAAACCGCGCGAAGCGGAAAGCCTCGCGCGGCCCTTCAATCCTGGCAATAGCCGCCGGATCAGGCGAACAGCTTCTGCCAGCGCGGCTTGACCCGGTTCTTCCACGCCCCGCGGTGATAGGCGTCCGAGCCGATCAGGGGCACCACCGTGGTGGCTTCGGCGAAGACCATCTGTTCGTGCGTGGTCTGCACCTTGCCCCAGCTGGCCGCTTCCTTGAGCGTCGACGAGGAACAGGCGCCGTCCCGCACGTCGGCGACGGTGATCTGCACGGCGTAGCGGTGCATCTCCGCCTCGATGCCGAGGATTTCGGCGCACACGACCGTGTCCTGGGCGAAGTTCTTCGGAACGCCGCCGCCGACCATGAACAGGCCGGTGACGCCAGCGGCGATCTTGATGTCGGTCAGTTCGCGGAAGTCGGCCACCGCGTCGATCATGACGTAGGGCTGCTTGGCGGCGATGCGCTCCTTCTGGTGCTTGACCAGACCGAAGCCGGCCGAGCTGTCGACGAAGGCCGGGCAGAAGATCGGCACGCCCTCTTCATAGGCGGTCTGGGTCAGGCTGCCGGGCTTCTTTGCATTGCCCTCGCTCAGCCACCTGCCCATTTCCCAGATGAACTCGCGCGAGGAATAGGCGCGGGGCTCCAGGCGGTTGCAGATCTCCAGGATCGTGTGATCGCAGTTCTGGAGCTCTTCCTCGTCGATGTAGGTGTCGTAGATGCGGTCGATGTAGTTGTCCCGCAGCACGTTGTCGTCGACCGGGCCGGCGGCCTGGTAGTGCTTGAAGCCGAGGGCCTCGAAGAAATCCATGTCGACGATCGAGGCGCCGGTGGCGACGATGGCGTCGACCATGCCGAACTTCACCATGTCCCGGTAGACGTGCATGCAGCCGCCGGCGCTGGTCGATCCGGCGAGGATCAGCCAGGGCGAACAGGCGTTGTCTTCGAGAGCCATGTTGAAGATGTCCGCCGCCCGCGCCGTGTCACGCGAGCTGAAGCTCATCTTGCGCATCGCATCGACGATGGGACGGGCGTCGAAGCTGGTGATGTCGATGTGCTCGACGACGTTGGCGAGCAGCTGGGCTTTGGTGTTCGAAACGGGAGCGTTCATCGCTTTGGTTTCCCCAAGGTTTGAGCGCCCGTCCAATGGAAATTGGCGCCAGCCCGGACGGAGCGACGGGCTGGCGCTGATCAGGTGAAACCGCCTCGTGGGCGGGTGGATGCGACCTACTTTTTCCGCTTCCGTTGGCCGGCCTTACCCTTCGGGCGCGACAGCCTGACGACGTTTGTATTCTCCGTGCGCGGCACGGGGATCGAGCGACGGGCGAGGCCGAACATCGAGGCCATCGGCGCGTCATCGTCCACGGCCACCGTCTCGACGGCGCCGAAGCCGTTGAAGCGGGTGGACATGGCCACGCCGTAGGCGCCCAGCATGCCGATCTCGACGAAATCGCCTTCCTGCACATCCTCGGGCAGCCAGAAGGGACCGGGCATGTGGTCGATGGAATCGCAGGTCGGGCCATAGAACTGGAACGGCTTCAGATTGCCCTCCAGTTCGCGGGCGTCCGCGCCGCCGCGATAGCTCTTCACCGGGAAGGGCCATTTGGCGTGCGCGGCATCGAACAGCGAGCCATAGGCGCCGTCGTTCAGATAGAGGGCGTCGCCCTTGCGCAGCTCGATACGGGTCAGCAGCGAGGTCGATTCAGCGACCAGCGCCCTGCCGGGCTCGCACCACAGCTCGGTCGTTTCCGACACCGGCATCTCGTTGAAGCCGCGATCGATGGCCGCGATGTAATCGCTCATGTCCGGCGGAATCATGCCCGGGTAGATCGACGGGAAGCCGCCGCCGATGTCGATGACATCGGCGAACACGCCGGCCCGCACCAGCGCCCGGCCCGTCTGGGCCATGGCCGCCTGGAAGGCGGTCGGACGCATGCACTGGCTGCCGACGTGGAACGACACGCCCATCATGTCCTGGGTCGCGCGGCGGGCGGCCAGCATCAGGGACGGAGCCTTGAAGCTGTCGACGCCGAACTTGCCCGACAGGCTGTAGGCCGCGCCTTCGGTCGACACGCCCATGCGGACGATGAGGTTCAGGTCCTTGGCGTTGCCGGTGGCGTCTAGGATCTTGTCCAGCTCGTCCTGGGTGTCGAACGAGAAGGTCCGAACGCCATGATCGAAGTAGGCGGCCGAAATCGAGGCGCGGCTCTTCACCGGGTGCATGAAGGCCATGCGTGATCCCGGGGCATGCTCCGCCACAAGCTCGATCTCGGGGATCGATGCTACGTCAAAGCCCGTAACGCCATTTTCCACGAGGGTCTTGATGACCCACGGCGAAGGATTGGCCTTCACCGCGTAGAGGACGTCGCCCTTGAAATTCTCCTGGAACCAGCGCGCCGCTACGGCAACGGTGCCTTGTCGCACAAGGGCGACAGGACGTTCCGGTGACCGCTCACGGACCAGGTCCAGGGGCTTATGGTACGTGTGCAATTCACGTAACCCCCAAAGATTGTTGAACCTAGCCCGGCGTTAGCAGCGCAGATGGACACGGGGTCCGCCGGGAGCGCGCGATGTAGAGTCGCTTGATCGCGATGTAAAGAGACTTTTCTGCTGCTCCCGATGGGGGCGGCGAGCGCATTTCCCGCATCGGGGGACGTCACGGGACTTTGCAGCCGGTCCCGTGGAAGGATATGCCTTGCCGTCACGAAACTTTTGCATGCCCCTTCCATGACAGTTGGGCTTGTGTGTTAGGACTCCTGCCGAAGCCATGACGACAGACGCCGTCCTCTCGATCCGCTCGGTCTCCAAGACCTTTGGTTCCCGCCGCGCGCTCGACGGGGTCTCGCTGGACGTCGCCCGCGGGGAAATGGTCGCGCTGATCGGACCGTCCGGTTCGGGCAAGTCGACCCTGTTGCGGTCCGTGGACGGCCTGCAGACCATCGACGCCGGCGCCGGCGTCATCGAGGCCTTCGGCGGCAAGGTTCAGGTCAAGGGCAAGCTCAGCGACAAGGTGCGCGACGCGCGCATCCGCATCGGCTTCATCGCCCAGCAGTTCAATCTCGTTGGCCGTCTCAGCCTGTTCACCAACGTGGCGCTCGGATCGCTGGGTCGCATCGGCTTCGCCCAGGGTCTGTTCGGCCGCTGGCCGGAGGAGACAAAGGCTGCCGCGATGCAGGCCCTGCACCGGGTGGGTGTCTCAGACTATGCCGGCCAGCGGGCCAACACGCTGTCGGGCGGGCAGCAGCAGCGCGGCGCGATCGCCCGCGCGCTGGTCCAGAAGGCCAAGATAATTCTCGCCGACGAACCGGTCGCATCGCTCGACCCGGTCTCGGCCCGCAAGGTAATGGAGATCCTGCGCGAGCTGAACCAGAAGGACGGGCTGACGGTCATCGTCACCCTGCACCAGGTCGACTACGCCCTGAAATACTGCGACCGCGTCGTCGCGCTGAAAGCCGGCAAGATGGTCTATGACGGCCCGGCTTCCGGTCTGAAACGCGACAAACTCATCGATATCTACGGCCCGGAATTCGAAGACGTCTTCTGGGAAGGAGCCCCCTCATGATTCTTCGCCGCTCATTCCTGGCCCTGGGGGCCGTCGCGGCGCTCGCGCTGGCCGGCTGCGGTCCAAAGGCCGCCACCACCGGGACCCCGGACACCGTCACCTTCTCGATCCTGTCGACCGAGTCCGCCCAGAACATGGAGTCCTACTGGGCGCCCATCCTGGCCGACATGGAGAAGCAGACCGGTCTCAAGGTGAAGCCGTTCTTCTCGGGCAGCTACAGCGCCCTGATCGAGGCGATGCGCTTCAAGCAGACTGATGTGGGCTGGTTTTCGAACCAGTCCGGGATGGAAGCGGTTCACCGGTCGAACGGAGAGGTTTTCGCTCGAACCTTCGATCCGTCAGGCCAGGACGGCTACAAATCCGTGATCATCGTCCCCGCGAACAGCAAGATCCGTACGCTGGACGACCTGTTCAAGTGCGACCACACGCTGAATTTCGGCATGGGCGACAAGAAGTCGACCTCGGGCACGCTGGTGCCGATGGTTGAGGTCTTCCTGCCCCGCAAGGTCAAGCCGGAGACCTGCTTCAAGACGGTCCTGTCGGCCAACCACGCCGCCAACCTGTTCGCGGTGGCCAACGGCCGCCTCGACGCAGCGACCAACAACTCCACGGCCCTTCGCCTGAATAAGGACCGTGGCGAAGGCCAGGCCGACCGGGTCCGGATCATCTGGGAATCGCCGACCCTGCCTGAAGACCCGATCGTCTGGCGCAAGGATCTCGATCCGGTGGTCAAGGAGAAGGTGCGCCAGTTCTTCCTCACCTACGGCCAGGGCACGGGTCCGGACGCCGAACGTCAACGCGCCAACATGGCCAAGCTGAGCATCGGCGGCTTCAAGCCGGCGGATGACACGCATCTCATCCCGGTTGAAATCTGGGCGGCTGCCGAAACGCTCGGCGAGGCGGAAGAGACCGGGGATCAGGCCAAGATCGCCGCTGCCCAGTCGGCGCTCGACGCCCTGAAGGCAAAGCAGGCCGCCATCGTCGCCAAGGCCGGCGTCGCGGCCCCCGCCGCGAACTGAGACCGGGCATGACCGAGACCGTCGATCTGACTCCGCCGCGCCGGCCGCTCAGCGCGCAGATGTTCGACCTCCTTCTCTGGGGCGGGGTCGGCCTGCTGCTGGTCATCAGCTTCCACCCGGCCGAGATCGACAAGTTCCCGATGCTGTTCAGCAGCGAAAGCCGGATGGGCGAATTCGTCGCCGGCTTCTTCGCGCCCTTCCGTTTCTGGGACCCGGCCTGGACGCCCAGCGACTTCATGGACAAGGAGTGGGGTCTCTACACCGGCAAGATGTGGCAGACGATCCAGATGGCGCTGTGGGGCACGGCGCTGGCGATCGTGGTCGCCATCCCGTTGGGCCTGCTCGCGTCCAGCAACATCACGCCGGGCTGGATTCAACAGCCAGTGCGCCGCGTTCTCGACCTCGTCCGTTCGATTCCGGACCTGGTCGTGGCGCTGATCTTCATCACGGCCGTGGGCCTGGGGCCGTTCGCGGGCGTCATGGCGATGATGTTCAATACCGGCGGCGTGCTGGCCAAGCTCTTCTCGGAAGCCGTTGAGGCCATCGACAAGGGGCCGGTCGAGGGGGTTCGGGCGACCGGCGCCGGCCGGATGCACGAGATCGTCTGGGGTGTCATCCCCCAGGTCGCCCCGCTGTGGGTCAGCTATGGCCTGTACCGCTTCGAATCGAGCAGCCGGGCGGCCACCGTCCTCGGCCTGATCGGCGCGGGCGGCATCGGGCAGGTGTTGCTGGATTCCACCCAGTCGTTCAAATACGACGAGACCGGCTGCATCGTCCTCGTCATCGTTGTCGCGGTGTCGGGCATCGACCTGCTGTCATCGGCGATCCGCAGCCGTCTTCTCTAAGTCACTGCAGACAAACATGTTTCGGGAGGATCGCGCTGCGGCCGATCTTCCGTATCAGGATCGTTTGTCACACAATTGACGCGTCACCGTCGTCGAACCTTTCAAATCCTGTCGCCGGACCGTCGCGAGCCCCGCCTAGGAGTCCGCCGACCTGACGCGAGGGGCGTCGGGTGAGATCGACAAGGATCCCACTATGATGACCAAGACCGCGCTGACCTGCGGGTCTGCACTGGGCGCGCTCATGGCGCTGGCCCTCGTGTCGGGCGCCACCGCGCAAGAAACCGTCACTGCCTGGAAGGGCGCTCCGCAATTCACCAACGACGGCGTGTCGTTCAAGGTCCGCGGCCGGATCCTGATCGACGCCGTGTTCCAGGATGTCGACCGCGAAGTCGGCGCGGACTTCTCCAGCCGCGCGTTCCGCGGCCGTCAGGTGTTCCTTGGCGTCGAGGGCCAACTGAACCAGTACTTCGCCTACAAGGTTGAAGGCGGCGCCGTGAACGGCGGCGCCTGGGGCTGGGATGACGTCGTCATCGAATACAAGGCCAACGACAACACCTCGCTGCTGTTCGGCGCCATCAAGGCCGCGGGCCTTGAGAACCTGACCTCGACCCGCTTCACGACCTTCATGGACCGCGGTCCGTACGGGGAACTCGGCCCGGACAGCTACCTGGTCAGCGCCGTCGCCAAGATGAACGGCGAAGACTGGACCCTGACCGGCGCCGTGCAAGGCGACTCGCTCAACAGCGCCGATCTCACGACTGCCGTCACCAGCACGCCCAGCGTCGCGCTGGCGCCGGACCTGAAGGAACGTCTCGGCTTCACCGTTCGCGGCAGCTACGCCCCGATCCTGACCGACACCGACAAGGTCCACCTGGCCCTGTTCGCTCGCAAGCGCGACCACGGCAATGAAGCCGCCTTCTCCTACACCACCCGTCCGGGCACCAACTTCGGTGGGCGCTTCATCACGTCGGGCGCCATGGGCGATAGCGACATGACCTGGGGCGGCGAATTCGCCTGGGTTCACAACTCCTTCTCGGTCCAGGCCGAATACGCTGACATCGCCGTGGAACGCCTGACCACCGGCACCGGCGCCACGGTTGGCGGCGACCCCAACGTCAAGGTCGGCTACGCCTTCGTCAGCTTCTGGCCGACCGGCGAAATGCGCAACTACGACCCGAAGAAGGGCGAATTCAGTCGCCCCAAGATCCTGAACCCGGTCACCGCCGGCGGTATGGGCGGCGTTGAACTCGGCCTCCGCTACGACTGGGCCGACATGACCGACGTCTACAACACGGCCGGCAACGCCGCGGCGCTGACCGCCGCTCGCGACTCGGGCGAGTACACGAGCTGGACGGCGGGCATCAACTACTACCCGGTGCCCTACGTGCGCTTCCAGGCCAACTACACCAAGGCCCAGCACGACAACCCGGTGGTCGGCCGCGACGTGGACGTGGACCAGTTCCAGCTCCGCGCTCAACTCGACTTCTAAGCTAAACGGTCCCGTCGGAGCCCCCGACGGGACCATCTTTTCGGGAGAGGTCAACTGGCCTCACCCACCCCGTCTGGAGACTAATCCATGAAGAAGCTTCTCGGCACGGTCGCCGCCGCCGCGGTCATGACCATCGCCTCGCAAGCCCACGCCGCCCGCGACTATGTCTGGGCCGCCGGCTCCTCCACCGTCTTCCCGTTCGCCACCCGCGTGGCGGAAAACTACGCCCGCAAGAGCGGCAACAAGGCCCCGAAGGTTGAATCCCTCGGCACCGGCGGCGGCTTCAAGGCCTTCTGCGGCGGCACCGGCGAAGGTTTCCCCGACATCGCCAACGCCTCGCGTCCGATGAAGAAGTCGGAATTCGACCTCTGCGCGTCCAAGGGCGTGAAGGACATCATCGCCCTGAAGGTCGGCCTCGACGGCATTGTCATCGCCACCGACAAGGACGGCGCTGACTACGCCTTCAAGCTCGAGTACCTGTATCTCGGCCTGTCGGCCAAGGTGCTGCGCTTCGGCAAGTTCGTGCCCAACCCCTACAGCTCGTGGGACGACGTCGGCACGGGCCTCCCGGGCAACCGCATCGTGGTCTACGGCCCGCCGCCCACGTCCGGCACCCGTGACGCGTTCGTCGAACTCGGCATCGAGGCCGGCGCGCGCAAGTTCCCGATCCTCGATGAAATGCGCTCGAACAACGAAAAGGGCTTCAAGGCTCTGGTCGACCCGCTGCGCGCGGACGGCTGGATCGACGCCGGCGAAAACGACAACGCCATCGTTCAGACCCTGACCCGCACCCCGGGCGCGCTGGGTGTGTTCGGCTATTCGTTCTATGAAGAGAACATGGACAAGGTGAAGGTCGCTTCGGTCAACGGCATCGCGCCGACCGCCGCGACGATCGCCAACGGCAGCTACCCGCTGTCGCGTTCGCTCTACATCTACATCAAGAAGTCCAACATCGGCGTGACGCCGGGCCTGCGCGAATACGTCGAGGAGTTCCTCTCCGACGGTGCGTCGGGTCGTGGCGGCTACCTGCAGGGCCGGGGCCTGATCCCGCTCGCGCCCGCGCAGCACGAAGCCAACAAGGCGACGTTCAAGGCCGGTACGGCCATGGCTCGTCCGGCCGCCTAAGGACCCACTCAGGTCCAGAGAATTGCGCCGCGGCTCGAAAGGGCCGCGGCGTTTTTTTTCGTCTAGCGAACAACCGCGCCGCGGCGCGGGGAGGGGGACCAGGCGGAGCATGGTGGAGGGGCTGCGCCGGGCTCCCCGGAAAGTTCGGAATTCAGGATGGGGGCCGTTCGCATTCGCGCCGCCCCCTCCACCATGCTCCGCATGGTCCCCCTCCCCTCTGACGAGGGGAGGATCTGCTGACCTTAAGCCGCCTTGGGACCGCGCCGCAGCCGCGCCAGACGCCGCAGGCGGCGCCAGAAGCGGGTCTTTTCGGGCTCGGGATAGGGGTCCAGATTGCGCACGAACTGCTCGGCGCAGGACCGCCAGCTGAACTTTTCGGCGAAGGCGCGCACGGCGGTCTTGTCGAGGTCGAGACAGGCGATGGCGGCTTCGGCCAGACCGTCGGTGCGTCCCGGCGCCAGCACGCCGGCGTTGGAGCCCGGGATAAGGTCCGCCGGTCCCGGAGCATTGAACCCCGCCACCGGAAGCCCTGCGGCCATGGCTTCCAGAATCACCAGGCCGAAAGTGTCGGTCAGGGATGGAAAGACAAACACATCGGCGCAGCCGAAATAGGCCGCCAGTTCGTCGCCGTACTTCGCGCCGACGAACTTCACGTCCGGATAGCTCTCTTCAAGCTCGGCCCGCTGCGGTCCGTCGCCGACGACGACCTTGGTGCCCGGCAGGTCGAGGCTGGCGAAGGCCTCGATGTTCTTCTCGACGGCCACGCGGCCGACATTGAGGAAGATCGGCCGCTTCAGCCCGGCGTACACGTCGGGCTCATCGTCCCGCCGCGGATGAAAGATGTCCGTGTCCACGCCGCGGGACCAGGACGAGATGTTGCGGAAGCCGTGGCGTTCCAGCTCGTCCCGCATGGTGTCGGTGGCCACCATCATCCGGCCGGACGGCTTGTGGAACCACTTCATGTAGGCATAGCCGGCCGCCAAGGGCACCGGCAGCCGGGCCGAGACGTACTCGGGAAACCGCGTGTGGTAGCTGGTTGTGAACGGCAGCTTCCATTCCAGGCAGACGCGCCGGGCGGCCAGACCCACGGGGCCTTCGGTGGCGATGTGGATCGCCTCGGGCTCGAACGACTTGAACCGCTCCTGGATCGGCTCATAGGCGCCGACGGCCAGCTTGATCTCGGAATAGGTCGGCAGGGGCACGGTGTTGAACTGGTCGGGGCTGATGACCTCGACCTCGTGGCCCATGGCGCGCATTTCGGCGACGGTACGCGTCAGCGTACGGACAACGCCGTTGACCTGGGGCTCCCAGGCATCGGTGGCGACGAGGATACGCATCAGGCGGCGGCGGGCTCCGGCAGGGCGACAGGGTCGCTGCGGGTGATACTGGACCAGGAACGCCGCTTCGCCCACTCCACGATTTCGAGCCGGCCATCGTGATGCTCGACCAGGGCGGTGCAGCTTTCGACCCAGTCCCCGTCATTGACGTACAGGATGCCGCCGAGATCGCGCATTTCCGCCTTGTGGATGTGGCCGCAAATGACGCCATCCACACCGCGCCGACGCGCTTCGTCGGTCACGGCTTCCTCGAAATTCTCGATGAACTGCAGGGCGTTCTTCACCTTGACCTTCAGATAGGCCGAAAAGCTCCAGTACCCCAAACCCATCCGGTGGCGCACGCGCGCCACCAAAGTGTTCAGCAGCAGGAGCGTTCTATAGGACCAATCGCCGAGGAAGGCGAGCCAGCGCGCATGCTGCACGATGCCGTCGAATTCGTCGCCGTGAACGACCAGGAATCGCCGGCCGTCGGCGGTCTCATGGATCGCGTCACGCGCCACCACCACGCCGCCAAAGTGCACGCCACAGAAGTCACGGGCCACTTCGTCATGGTTCCCCGGCACATAGGTTACCTTCACGCCCTTGCGGGCCATGCGCAGAACCTTCTGCACAACGTCGTTGTGGCTCTGCGGCCAGTGCCAGCCGCTCTTCAGCTTCCAGCCGTCGATGATGTCCCCGACGAGATAGAGTTGCTCGCACTCCAGATGCCGGATGAAGTCGAGCAGCATCTCGGCCTGGCATCCGCGCGTGCCGAGGTGCACGTCGCTGATGAACACCGCCCGGCAGCTGAAAACCTGGTCGTCGTCGGTCATCCCTGCTCCTGAAACAGGCGGTGATTGCGACGCTGCTAGGCTGATTGCATGTCAGTCTCGTGAAGTGGGGGATCCGTCCGTTGCGACGCAACATTCCAGCGCCTAGATGGGCGGCATGTCCGAGGCGTCTCCAGTTCAGCGTGATACCCCAAAGTCCCGTCGCACCCGGGCGCGGATCCTTGATGAGGCGGTGCGGGTTATCGCCGAGCAGGGCTACGCCGCGACGACCAACGCGGCGGTGGCCGAAGCCGCCGGCATCACGCGCGGCGCGATGCTCTACCATTTTCCCACCCGCGAAATCCTCCTCGAGGCGGCGATCGACCACATACAGGATCAGCGCGCGGCGCTGTTTCGCGACGCCGCCGACAGCCTGCCGCCGGGGGCAGATGTCACCGAACACGCGATCGAGACCTACTGGGACCTGCTCCACCGCACGCCGTTCGTCGCCTTCGCCGAGCTTGAGGCCGCCTCGCGCACCGACCCGCTGGTCCGTGAGCTGCTGGCGCCGTCGCTGGCGGACTTCGACCGCGCCCAGATCGGCGACCATTTCCTCAAGATGCTGCACGCCGGCGCCGGCCCCCGCTTTCAGGCCAGCCGCGACCTCGCCCGCTTCATGCTTGAAGGCATGGCGCGCGCGCAGGTCACCTACGACAAGGAAGACCGGGTCGAGCGTCTGCTGACGGTGATCAAGCGGGCCACCCACATGCTCAACCGCAAGGGCGGCGTGACGGACCTCTGGCCGGAGTGACGGGGACATGTACCGAAGGTACGCGTCCCCTAAACCCACCGCCGCCGTATCTCGATTAGGGGACACGTACCTTCGGTACATGTCCCCGGCTTGACCCCCCGTCTCGGCTCAGGCCATCACTGAGCCACACCGCATCGCCCGGAGCCGGTCATGAATCCCTTCACCGATCACCCCCATTCCGTCGGCGAGAGCTATGGCAAGCATCTGGGGGTGGCGACCAGCTTCGGGTTCGCGATGATTCTCGGCGGTCTGGCCTCGGTGATCCACGGCCTCTGCCCCTGGCTGTTCCCGACCACCGGCAGCCGCACGATCAAGAAGCTCTACAACCGCCTGACAGGCCGTGGCCCTGCCGAGGCCGGCTATGGCGACTGGGAAGGCGCGGGAGTCTAGCCGCCCTTCGCCTTCTCCGCCGCGATCCACTGGTCGACGCGGATTTCCAGCAGGTCCATCGGCAGCGGGCCTGCCAGCAGCACGGCGTCGTGGAACCGGCGGATGTCGAACTTCGGGCCCAGCGCCGTCTCGGCGCGTTTGCGCAGAGCCTTGATCTTCAGCTCGCCGACCTTGTAGCCCAGCGCCTGGCCCGGCCAGCCGACGTAGCGAGCCAACTCGTTCTCGATGTTCAGCGACGACAGCGCCGTGTTGTCGGTGAAGCATTTGCGGGCCTCCTCGAGGCTCCAGCCCAGCCAGTGGATGCCGGTGTCCGACACCAGCCGGCAGGCCCGCCACATCTCCATCGAGAGGCGGCCGAAGTCCTCGTAGGGCGTGCGGTAGATGCCCATCTCGGTCCCCAGGCTCTCGGAATAGAGCGCCCAGCCCTCGACAAAGGCGGTCATGTCCGCGTCGCGGCGGAAGGCCGGCACGCCCTGAAGCTCCTGGGCCAGTGCGATCTGCAGATGGTGACCCGGCACCGCTTCGTGCAGCGCCAGGGCCGGCAGCTCATACAGCCCGCGCTGATCGAGCGCATAGGTGTTGACCATGAAGCCGCCGGCGATGCCCTGGCTGGCGCTGCCGGGGAAATAGCGGGCGCTGGTGTAGGTCTTCTCGATCTCTGACGGCACCGGCCGCACGCCGTAGGTCAGGCGTGGCAGCGTCCAGAAGAACCGGGGCAGCTGGTCGTCGATGCGCTTGGCCAGGGTGCTGGCCTTCTCCAGCAGCTCCTCCCGGCTCGTGGCGTAGAACTGCGGATCGCTGCGCAGGAAGGCGAGGAACTCGGCGTGCGTGCCCTTGAAGCCGGACGCAGCGCGCACGGCGTCCATCTCGGCGCGGATGCGGGCGACCTCGCTCAGGCCCAGCTGGTGGATCTGGTCCGGCGTCAGGTCCGTGGTGGTGAAACGCCGGGCGAGGAAGGCGTAGTAGTCCCGGCCGCCGGGCAGACCCCCGACGCCGAGCGCGGTCTTCGACTTCGGCAGATACTCCGACGCCATGAAGGTTGCGAAGCGCTGCTGGGCCGGGCGGATCTTCGTTGCGATCACGGCGATGGCGCGGGCCCTGAGCGCGGCCTGCGTCGCGGCGGGAATCGTCGCCGGCATGACCTTCAGCGGCGCCAGCAGCGGGTCGGCCTCCGGGGCCACGGTCAGCACGGCGCGGGCCTGTCCCAGCACGATGTCGCTGATCATCCGCGGCTGAACCCAGCCGGTCTTCACCCCGCGCCGGGCGTTGGCGATATTGTCGTCGTAGTATTTCGCCAGCGCTTCCAGCCGGGCGATCCAGGCCTCCGCATCGTCGACCGAATTGACCGGCGTCGAGCCCGCCAGATAGCCGGCGGTCTGGTTGAAGCCGTCGTCGCCGGTGAAGGCGAAACGCGCTGTGTCGAAGGCGATGAAGCCGAGGTTGTCGCGAATCAGGCGGTCAAGGAACGCGCGGTTCAGTTGCGAGTCGACGGAAAGGCCCGCCGCGGGAATGGCCTTCAGCCGCGCCTCGAAGCCTTCGAGGGCTTTCTTGCGCGCGGCGTCGGCGGCCGGCGTGACGTCCGGCAGAAGGCGCAGTGCGGCGCGGTCGCCATTCTGGCCCGCGCTGATCGGGTTCTGGGCGACGTTCCAGGCTTCGTAGTCGTTGACCAGACCGGTCAAGGCGGCCTCGTCGGCGGGACCCGCCCAGGCGGCGGCCGGCAGGAAGAGCAGCAGGGCGGCGAGCACTAGGCGTTTCAACATCACGAGGTCCTCTGGAGCAGCCGCCAAGCTGGCGCCGCCCGCGTCCGCCCGCAACCCGGGGCTTGGCGAACAGGCCCGGAGCGGGTCATGGTCCCCCTTCAAATTGGGGGGAGGGGCCGATGAGCTTCCTGACGCGACGCATCGCCATCGACCGTGAGATCGGTCATGTCGAAGGCCACACGGGCCTGAAGGCCACGCTGGGCTGGCCGCATCTGGTGGCGCTCGGCGTCGGGGCCATTGTCGGCACCGGCATCTACACCCTGACCGGCGAGGCCGCGGGTCTCGCGGGACCGGGCGCGATGCTCAGCTTCCTGATCGCCGGCGCGGTCTGCGCCGCCGCCGCGCTCTGCTACGCCGAGATGGCCACCCTGATGCCCCGCGCGGGCAGCGCCTACACCTACAGCTACGCGGTGATGGGCGAGACGGTGGCCTGGATCGTCGGCTGGAGCCTGATCCTCGAATATACCGTGGTCTGCGCCGCCGTGTCGGTCGGCTGGGCGGGCTATGCCGGCGCCCTGATCCTCAGCTGGTGGCCGGATGCGCCCCAGGCCCTGCTCAAGGGCCCTGAGGCCGGCGGCATCGTCAACCTGCCGGCGGTGGTCATCGCCCTGCTGGTCGCCGGTCTGCTGGCGCTGGGCACGCGCGAGAGCGCCCGGGTCAACTTCGTGCTGGTCATCGTCAAGCTGATCGCCCTGGCCGGTTTCATCATCCTGGCCCTGCCGGCGTTCAACGCCGCCCACTTCACGCCTTTCATGCCGCAGGGCTTCTGGGCCCATGAGGTCGATGGCGTGAAGATGGGCGTCATGGGCGCCGCCTCGATCATCTTCTTCGCCTTCTACGGCTTCGACGCCATCTCGACGGCCTCGGAGGAGACGAAGAACCCGGCCCGCGATCTGACCATCGGGATCGTCGGCTCGATGCTGCTCTGTACGCTGATCTACATGGGCGTCGCCGCGGCGGCGATCGGCGCCATGGCCCCGGCCGAGTTCGCCAAGAGCCCCGAGCCGCTGTCCTTCATCATCCGCAGTCTCGGCCACCCGCAGGCGGCCAGCCTGATCGCGCTAGCGGCGGTGATCGCCATGCCGACCGTGATCATGGTGTTCATGTACGGCCAGACGCGCGTGTTCTTCGCCATGGCGCGCGACGGTTTGCTGCCCAGGGGACTGTCAAAGGTGCACAGCCGCCTTGGCACGCCCGTGGCGGTGACGTTGTTCACCGGTTTCATCGCCGCGGTGCTCGGCGGCGCCCTGCCGCTCAGCCGGATTGTCTCGGTGGCCAACGCCGGGACTCTCGCGGCGTTCATCGCCACGGCCCTGTCGATGATGATCCTGCGGATGCAGCAGCCGGCGCGACCGCGTCGCTTCAAGACGCCGCTCTGGTGGCTGGTCGGACCGTTCGCCGTGCTGGGCTGCGCCTATCTGTTCGCGGGTCTGAGCACCTTCACCATGATCGTGTTCGTGATCTGGAACGTCATCGGCCTCGCGGCCTACCTGGTCTGGTTCCGGACGACGAGTGATCTGGCGAAAGCCTGACGGGGATGGCGGCTGGCTTGCCGGCTATGCGAATGGCGATCGCCGTGACCAGTCCGCAGGTCGCCCCGATCGCCGCAGCCATGATCATGCCTCCGACGAGTTGCGCCAGCGCGTCCTGCCCTTCCGTCGACGCCCCGACGAACGCCGCGGGCGCAAGCAGCCCGAGGTCCCGGCTCATCCAGTAGGCCAGATAGGCCAGTTCGCTCATGGCCACGCCGATGCCGACGCGGCGCAGAAGGTCGATATTGAGCGGAGAGACTTTGACCGAGAACTTCATCACTGAACCTGGAGCCTGATCTTCGCCCCAAGGTAGCGTGCGCCTCAGCTGATCGCTTTGATGAGGGTCAATCGCGAACGATCAGCCCAGCGCGCGTTGCGCGGCCTTGATGGCCCCTCGCAGAACCGGCCGCAGTTCTGCGGCGCGCACCTCATCAACGCGGTTGTCGGGGCCCAGATGGGTCGACTTGGCCAGCTCCATCTGGATGGCGTGGACGCCGGTCTCCGGTGCTCCATAGGTGCGGGTGATGTAGCCACCCTTGAAGCGTCCGTTGAGAACCGCCGAATAGGGACTGTCCTCGCAAACCGCGAAGGCGGCGGCGCTGACCGCTGCGGCGCAGGCCGCGCCGGCGGCGGTGCCCATGTTCAGGTCGGGCAAGGTCCCTTCAAACAGCCGCGGGACGACGGCGCTGATCGAATGGGCGTCCCAGAGAATGGCGTGGCCATGGCGGTCGAGCGCCGTTGCGACCGCCATGGCCAGGGCCTGGTGATAGGGGCGCCAGTAACGCTCGCGCCGGTCGGCGATCTCGGCCTCGTCCGGCGCGCTGTCGCGGTAGATCGCTTCCCCCAGGAACGTCTCTTCGGGGACAAGTCCCGCGCCCCACTGTCCCGGATAGAGCGGTGTATTGTCCGGGGGGCGGTTGACGTCGATGACGAGACGCGACCAACGCGCGGTGATCGTTGTGGCGTCCAGTTCAGCGGCGAAGTCATAGAGCGCCGGCTGTTCGAAGTCGGTGTCGTCCAACTGCAGCGCCGCCGCCGTCATCCGCGCCGCGATGGTTTCGGGAATATCGGTCCCGACATGCGGGAAGCTGATGATCAGCGGCGACGCGCCGCAGGTGACGAAGACGTCGGTCATGCGGGGACCCCCTCGAACGCGCCTTCGAGGACCAGCGTCGTCACGGCGGCGATGTCGGGGGCGAAGTAGCGGTCGCGATCATAGGCGGCGGCCACCGAGCGGATGGCGCCGAACGCTTTCTCCAGCGACGGCGAGGACTGCAAGGGCCGGCGAAACTCGATCCCTTGGGCGGCGGCCAGCAGTTCGATGGCGACGATGGCGGCACTGTTCTCCGCCATGGCCGTCAGTCGTCGGGCCGCATAGGTGGCCATCGAGACATGATCCTCCTGGTTGGCGCTGGTCGGCAGGCTGTCGGTGCTTGAAGGGTGGCTGAGGCTCTTGTTCTCCGAGGCCAGGGCGGCGGCGGTGACCTGGGCGATCATGAAGCCGGAATTGACGCCCGGGTCGCGAACCAGAAAGGCCGGCAGACTGCTCATGTTCGGATCCACCAGCAGGGCGGTCCTCCGCTCACTGAGCGCCCCGATTTCGGCAATCGCCAAGGCTAGGGTGTCGGCGGCGAAGGCCACGGGCTCGGCGTGGAAATTGCCGCCGGACAGGGCCTCGCCGGTGTCGGCGAACACCAGAGGATTGTCAGTCACGGCGCCCGCCTCGATCAGAAGCGTGCGTTGCGCGTTGTCGAGCAGGTCGAGCACGGCGCCCATGACCTGCGGCTGACACCGCAGGCTGTAGGGGTCCTGCACCCGGTCACAGTCCGCATGGCTGGCCCGGATCCGGCTTCCGGCCAGCAGGCAGCGCAGCCGTCGCGCCACCTCGATCTGGCCCGGCTGACCTCGGGCGGCGTGGATGCGCGCATCGAACGGAACATCGCTGCCGGCGAGGGCGTCGACGCTCAGGGCGCCGGCGACCAGCGCCGCGCCGAACGTCCGACGCGCCAGCACCAGCCCCTTCAGCGCCAGAGCCGTCGACACCTGGGTGCCGTTGATCAGGGCGAGCCCCTCCTTGGCCCGCAGGATGATCGGCTCGAGACCGGCGGCCTTCAGGCCCTCCGTCGCCGGAACAACCTTGCCATCGACCTTCAGCTCTCCGACACCGATGAGCGTCGCGGCCAGATGGGCCAGCGGCGCCAGGTCGCCGGACGCGCCGACAGACCCCTTTTCCGGGATCACCGGCAGGATGTCGCGCTCAAGCAGCCGGATGAGCATGGCGATGAGCTCTGGCCTCACCCCGGAGAATCCGCGCGACAGGCCCGCGATCTTCAGCAGCAGGATCACCCGCACGACATCGTCGGGCAGAGGCGCGCCGACGCCGCAGCAGTGGGACAGGATCAGGTTGCGCTGGAGTTCGGTCAGATGGTCGGGGGCGATGGTCTTCTTCGCCAGCAGGCCAAAGCCGGTGTTCACGCCATAGACCGTGCGACCGTCGGCGAGAATCGCGTCGATGGCGGCGGCGGAGGCCGCGACAGCCGTCCGGGCGTCATCGGTCAGACCGACGGTCACGGGCCCGGCAAGGGCGGACTCGACGGCCGCGAGTCCGACGTCGGCATGACCGAGCATGATGGCGCTCATCGTGCGGCCTCCAGCGATGGCAGGTCGAGGCCCTGCTCCCGGGCGCAGTCGATGGCGATGTCATAGCCGGCGTCGGCGTGGCGCATTACGCCCGTGCCCGGATCATTCCACAGGACACGCTCCAGCCGTTTCGCCGCTTCCGCTGTGCCGTCGGCGACGATGACCACCCCGGCATGCTGGCTGTAGCCCATGCCGACCCCGCCGCCATGGTGCAGCGAGACCCAGGTCGCGCCGCCGGCCGTGTTGAGCAGGGCGTTGAGCAGCGGCCAGTCGCTGACCGCATCCGAGCCGTCCATCATGCTCTCGGTCTCGCGGTTGGGACTGGCGACCGACCCGCTGTCGAGGTGATCGCGACCAATGACTATCGGCGCTTTCAACTCGCCGCTGGCGACCATCTCGTTGAACATCAGACCGGCCCGGTGGCGGTCGCCGAGCCCGATCCAGCAAATCCGCGCCGGCAGGCCCTGGAAGGCGATCCGCTCCTTCGCCATGTCCAGCCAGCGATGCAGATGCACATTGTCCGGGAACAGCCGCTTCATCGCCGCGTCGGTTTTGTAGATGTCCTCGGGGTCCCCAGACAGGGCCGCCCAGCGGAACGGGCCGATGCCCCGGCAGAACAGCGGGCGGATGTAGGCTGGCACGAAGCCGGGGAAGTCGAAGGCGTTCTCCAGTCCCTCGTCCTTCGCCACCTGGCGGATGTTGTTCCCGTAATCGAGCGTCGGCACGCCCATGGCGTGGAAGTCGAGCATGGCCTGGACATGAGGCACGATGGACTCTCTGGCCGCCCGGTCGACGCCGGCCGGATCGCTCAGCCGCGCCTGCTCCCAGCGTTCCACCGACCAGCCACGGGGCAGATAGCCGTTTATGGTGTCGTGGGCGCTGGTCTGGTCGGTGACCACGTCCGGCCGCACCCCGCGCCGGACCAGTTCGGGGAACACGTCGGCGGCGTTGCCCAGGAGGCCGACAGAGATCGCGCGGCCTTCCTTCGTCGCGCGCTCGATGCGCGCCAGGGCGTCATCGAGGTCCTCGGTCGCCTCGTCGAGATAGCGGGTCTCGAGCCGGCGCTGAATGCAGCGGGCCTGGCATTCGACGGCCAGCATCGAGGCGCCGGCCATGGTCGCCGCGAGCGGTTGGGCGCCCCCCATGCCGCCGAGGCCGCCGGTCAGGATCCATTTGCCGGTCAGGTCGCCGCCGAAATGCTGGCGGCCGACCTCGACGAAGGTCTCGTAGGTGCCCTGAACGATGCCCTGGCTGCCGATGTAGATCCACGAGCCGGCCGTCATCTGGCCGTACATCATCAGCCCCTTGCGATCGAGCTCGTGGAAATGCTCCCAGGTCGCCCATTTCGGCACCAGATTGGAGTTGGCGATCAGCACCCGCGGCGCGTCGGCATGCGTGCGGAACACCCCGACCGGCTTACCCGACTGGACCAGCAAGGTCTCGTCGTCATTCAGCCGGCGCAGGGTGGCGACGATGGCGTCGAAACTGGCCCAGTCGCGGGCGGCCTTGCCGATGCCGCCGTAGACGACCAGGTTCTCCGGCCGTTCGGCCACGTCCGGGTCGAGGTTGTTCATCAGCATGCGGAGCGCTGCCTCGGTCAGCCACGACTTGCAGGACATTTCAGTCCCGCGAGGCGCGCGCACGATGCGGCTGTTGCTGGTGGTCATGGGCGGTCTCCGAAGCGTCCGGCCAGCTGGAAGGCGTGGCCGGGGTGGATCAGGCGGGCGGCGGAGGCGACCTGCCCCCGACTCCAGGTGCGGCGGGCGACGGTCAGCACCGGCGCGTCTGCGGGTATGCGCAGCAAACCGGCGGTGCGGGCGTCGGCGGCTTCAGCCCGGACGATCTGTTCGCCGGCGGCGATCGGGGCCGTGGCCAGCAGATGAGCGGCGGGCGTGCCGGTCGTGAAGTCCTGCGCAAGGTAGTCGGGCGCGATGGCCGGGGCGACCCAGCGCTGTTCCAGCTGGATCGGCGTCTCGCCCTCCCAGTGGATGATCTCGGAGCGGAACAACGGCGCGCCGACGGCGACGCCGAAGCGCAGGGCCAGGTCCGCGTCGGCGGTTACGGCCTCCAGCGCCACGATCTCGGCCCGCCAGACATGGCCGCGCGAGGCGACTTCGGCGGCGATGTCGCGTATCTCGAGCGGATGGCTCTCGGCCAACGGCTCGCCGGCGACGAAGGCCCCGACCCCGGCGCGGCGGACGATCAGCCCCTCGCGGGTCAGCTCGTCGAGCGCCCGGCGGACCGTCATGCGGGCGACGCCCAGCTCCCGGACCAGGTCGTGCTCAGAGGCGATGCGGTCGCCGACCCGCCAGCGGCCGGTGCGGATGGCGCCCAGCACATGGCGTTTGACCGTCTGGTAGCGGGCGGCGCGGGCGGCGGTCACGCGACGAGCTCTGCAACGGCCTTGCGATAGGCAGCCGCGATGGCGTCGCGGTGGACATGCCGCCCGCGCTCGACGATGCGTTTGCCGCCGGACCAGACCTGGTCGATGGCGCCGGCCCCGGCGAACACCAGGCTGTCGAGGATCAGGTCGCCGTTCCGGCCGGTCAGCGTCGGATGGTCGGTATCCAGCACAACGAGGTCACAGCGGGCGCCGATGGCGATCTCGCCGGTCTTGCGGCCGGTGGGCCGGGACCCTGCCCGGGCCGCCGAGAGCCAGAGGCCCGCGCCGACATGCTCGCCGGTCCCGCCGCTCATTGTCCGTTTGCGCGCCTGCAGTCGCCGGCCGTATTCGAACCAGCGAAGCTCCTCGGCGGCGTTGGTCGTCACATGGCTGTCCGAGCCGATGCCGAACGCGCCGCCCGCGCCGAGGAACGCGTCGGCGTTGAAGAAGCCGTCGCCGAGGTTTCCCTCCGTCGACGGACAGAGGGCCACAGTTGCGCCACTGCGGGCGAGGCCTGCGGCTTCGGCGTCTGTCATGTGGGTGGCGTGCACCAGGGTCCAGCGGTCATTGACCGGCGTGTTGGCCAGCAGCCATTCCACCGGCCTCGCGCCGGACCAGGCCACGCAATCGTCGACCTCGCCGGTTTGCTCGGCGGCGTGAATGTGGATCGGCATGGACGTATCGACGGCGGCCAGCACCTCGCGGACCTGCTCGGGCGTTACGGCGCGCAGGCTGTGGAAGGCCATGGCGTCGGCTCCGCTGGCCTCCAGCAGGCGCAGGAACTGGTCCGTAGACTTGATGAACCGCCGCTGGCCGTGTTTCGGCGCAAGGCCGCCGAAGCTCGAATGGCTGTAGAGGACTGGCGCCAGAGTCAGGCCGAAGCCGGCGGTGGCGGCCGCGCGGCGATGGGCGTGGGCGGTCTCCGCCGGGTCGGCGTAGGCCCGCCCGTCCGGGTCATTGTGCAGATAATGAAACTCGACGACGCCAGCATAGCCGCCCTCGGCCAGCTCGGCGTAGAGCATGGCGGCGATGGCCTCCGTCTGGTCGGGCGTCAGCCGGTCGAGAAAGCGGTACATCGCCTCGCGCCAGGCCCAGAAGTCCTCGACGCCGGCCCGGGCCCGCTCGGCCAGGCCGGCCATGGCCCGCTGGAAGGCATGGCTGTGCAGGTTGGTGACGGCCGGGACGACCGCGCCCTTCAGTCGCTCGCCGATCGGTTCTGCGCCGTTCGTCAGCCCTGTGATCACCCCGTTTTCGACAGTGATCCGCACGTCGCGCGTCCAGCCGTCAGGCAACCGGGCCAGGTCGAGATGGAAGGTGTTGGTCAAGTTGTCTAATCCTGTCTAGACAGGTGCAGACTATCCACGAACAGTGACGGGTGGCAAGACAGGCCGATGGAGCGCATCGATCTCCTCCTCACCGGATGCCGCGCGGCGACCATGACGGTCGACGGCTCGCCCTATGGCGCGCTGGAGGACGCCGTCGTCGCGGTGCGTGATGGCTATATCGTTTGGCTGGGTCCGCGAGCCGATGCGCCGGATTTCCAGGCGGTCAGCACCGTGAAACTCGACGGCCGCTGGGTTACGCCCGGCCTGATCGATTGCCACACCCATCTGGTCTTCGGCGGGGACCGCATCGGCGAGTACGAGGCCCGGCTGGGCGGGGCGACCTACGAGGAGATCGCCAACGCCGGGGGCGGCATCCGGTCGTCCGTTGCGGCCACACGGTCGGCGACCGAGGCCGGGCTGATCCGGGCGGCGCGCAAGAGGCTCGGAGCCTTCATGGCCGAAGGCGTGACTACGATCGAGATCAAGTCCGGCTACGGCCTGGACCACGAGACAGAGCTGAAGATGCTCCGCGCCGCCCGCTACCTGGATGGCGATGTGCGCGTGATGACCAGCTTCCTCGGCCTGCATGCGGTTCCAAAGGACCAGGACCGTGACGCCTATGTCGCCATGATCATCGACGAAGCCCTGCCGGCCGCCCACGCGGCCGGACTGGTCGATATCGTCGATGCCTATCTGGAAGGCATCGCCTTCACGACGGCCGAGGTCTCGCGCCTGTTCGACAAGGCCGCGTCGCTCGGCCTGCCCGTCCGTCTGCATGCGGACCAGCTGTCCGACGGCGGCGGCGCGTCCTTGGCGGCCTTCTATGGCGCCCTCTCGGCTGACCATCTGGAGTTCACGTCGCAGGCTGGGGTCGAGGCGCTCGCCCGGGCGGGCACGGTCGCCGTCCTGCTGCCCGGCGCCTTCGTGGCCCTGGCCGAGACCCGGAAGCCGCCCGTCGCCGCCCTGCGCGCCGCCGGCGTCGCGATGGCCGTGGCCAGCGACTGCAACCCCGGCACCTCGCCGATGCTCTCCCTGCGGGCGGCGATGAACCTCGCCTGCAGCCAGTTTCGTCTGACCCCTGAGGAAGCCCTGGCCGGGACAACGCGGGTCGCGGCCCGGGCGCTGGGTCTGGGCGACGAGACCGGCACGCTGGAGGCCGGAAAGCTGGCCGACCTCGCGGTCTGGGACATCGAGCGCCCGGCCGAGCTCAGCTACTGGCTCGGCGGCGGCCTGTTGCACCGTTCCTGGCGCGCGGGCGTGCCCGTGGTGGCCTGACCGCGCGTCCCCGATTGATCGGTGTCATGGCGCATCGGCGCCGCAAGGCCCATCGGACAGTGGGGCGAGTCACGTCATCGCGGCGATCAGCCGCCTTCCAGGAGTCCTTCCTTGTCCGACAAGTCCCCCGAACAGCTCGCCCACAACGCCCGCGCCGTGCGGCTGCGCTTCATCCGCCAGCTGCACTTCTGGGTCGCGGTGTTCGTCGCACCCAGCCTGCTGCTGTTCGCGGTGACCGGCATGTTGCAGCTGTTCGGGCTGCATGAAGCCGAAGGCGGATACAAGCCGCTGCCGGTTATCGAGAAGCTCGGCCAGGTGCACATTCACCAGAAATTCGCCCTTCGGCCCGTCCGGGCCCGCCCGCCGCAGGCCGCCGCGCCCGTCGCCGCGAAGCCGGTCGCCGCCAAACCCGAGGCTGAGGAGGAAGGCGCCCCGCTCGGCGAGACTCTCGTAAAATGGACCTTCCTGGTCATGGCCGCGGGCATGGCTCTGTCGAGCATCCTCGGTATCTGGATGGCGGTCAGCAACACGCGTCAACGGCCGATCGCGCTGGCCCTGCTGGCCGCGGGGACGGTCCTGCCGATCCTGGCGCTGGCGCTCTAACGACGGGACGTCACGCCCTTCCCGTCATCGTCGGACTTGTTCCGACGACCCATGAACACTCTGCCGGATGGCGTTCAGCGGATGGCGCCGCGTCCTTCCGTTCATCGCAATGTGCATGGGTCCTCGCGACAAGCGCGAGGATGACGGACGAAGGGGAGCGATCGCAGGAGAGCGTCAGTTCGCCATCAGCGTCTGGCTGATGCGATAGGCCGCTGGCAGGATCAGCACCCCCATCAGACAGGGGAAGATGAACAGGATCAGCGGCACCATCAGCTTGGCGGGCAGGCTCATGGCCTTCTCCTCCGCGCGCAGCATGCGTTTGGCGCGCATGTCCTCGGAGAAGACGGTCAGGGTGTCGCCCAGGCTTGTGCCCATCTCCTCGGACTGACGCAACATGGTCGCCAGGGCGCGGGCGTCGTCGATGCCGAGCCGTTCAGCGAAGCTGGACCAGGCATCGCGGCGTGACCGGCCGGCCCGCAGCTCGAGTGTCAGGAACCGCAGGTGTTCGCCCAGGTGCACATAGCGGCGGCTCAGTTCCTCGCCGACGCGGGTCACGGCTGCGTCCAGCGACAGGCCGGCTTCGACCGAGGCGACCAGAAGGTCGAGCAGGTCGGGAAAGCCGTCCATGTACTCCAGCTCAAGCTTGCGCCGCCGCGCCTTGATCACCTGCTCGGGACCCAGAATGGCGGCGACGGCGAACGTCCCGGCCAGGAGAATCGCGCCCATGCCGCCCCCGCCCGTGATGGCCCAGGGAACGGTGAAGACGGTCGCCACGGTCGCCAGCAGCAGGGCGACGGCCTTGGCGCCGAGATAGACGGCCACGGATTCCCGGCTGAACCAGCCGGCCTGGATCAGCTTGGCGCGGATGGTCGAGATCTGCGCGGGATCCTGAATGGCCATCCGGTCGCCCAGGCGCTTCACGCCACTGACAACGCCCGCAAGAGCGGCGGCGCCGCCTCCCGCGCCGCCGACAACAACCGTGTCGCCCGAGAGCCGGGCTCGCCTTCGGGCGCCGACCCGCGCCTCGCGCAGCCCGATCACGGCCGCGCCGCCGACGCCCAGGCTGATCAGCGCCACGGCGAACCCTGTGAGCAGGGTCTGGAGCAGGATCGGGTCCATGGGCGTCAGATCCTCATGTCGATCATCTTGCGCATGACCATGTTGCCGATGAACATCCAGCAGCCAAGGGCGCCCAGGCCCATCTGGATGGTCCGCTCATGGATCACGTCGCCATAGAAGTGCGGGCTGGCCACCTGCAGGATGGCGAACACCGCGAACGGCGCCGACGTCAGGATGATCGCCGAAGCGCGGCCCTCGCCCGACGCCGCCTTGATCTTCAGCCGCATCTTGTGCCGCTCACGGACGGCCTTGGCGTTCATCTTCAGCAGCCCCGTCAGGTTCCCGCCTGACCGTTCCTGAAGACGGATGGTCGCGGCGAACAGATCGACGTCCGGATGACGACAACGGTCCGCGACGCGGCCGACGGCCTGTTCCAGCGTGGCGCCATAGGCGATCTCGTCGCCGGCCATGCCGAACTCACTGCCGAGCGGGTCGGGCATCTCACGGCCGACCAGAGCCACGGCCGTCGGCACCGGGTGTCCGGCTTCCAGGCTGCGGACGATGATCTCCAGAGCGTTGGGAAGCTGCAGGCCCACGGCCTTGGCCCGCGCGCCGGCCTTGAACTTGAGCCACAGCATCGGCAGGCCCAGCGCGACCACGGGCGCGGCGGCAAGGCCGAGCAGCGGGTTCCTCGTCCACAGGAACACCAGCAGGTAGGCGCCGAGGCCGAGGCCCGCGGCCGTCAGGGCCCAGGCGCGCGGCTGGTAGCTGACGCCGGACCTGATCACCAGGTCCGAGAACCAGCGCACGAGGATGCGGCTGTTTCCGTGTTCGTCGAGCCCGCGCTGCTTGCGCAGTTCAACGACCAGATCGGCGAGGTTTGTCACCGATTGGGCTACCGCCAGCCGTTTGTTGACCTTGCGCTTGGTCCCCGCGACCCGCGCCAGCCCCCAGACGGCTTGCGCCGCCGTGAACACCGCCGCGCCGATCAGGATCAGGAAGACGATGCGCGGATCGACGTCGGGCATCAGAACGCGCTCCCGGCTTGGTGCGTGGTTCGACACGCCGGCTTCGCCGGCTGCTCACCATGACGTACGCAAAGGCACGTCATCCTGAGCAGCAGCCGCAGGCTGCGTGTCGAAGGACGCACACTCCCCATCACAGCGCCCGCTGCGGATCGAAATTGGCGGTGTCGAAATGAATACCCTTGCGGATCATCTCGTCGAGACATTTGGGGCGCAGGCCGGTGGCGCGGAACTCGCCGATGACCGTGCCGTCGGGCTCCGTCCGCAGACGGTTGAAGACAAAGATGTCCTGCATCTGCACGACATTGCCTTCCATGCCCGTGATCTCGGTGACGCTCATCACCTTCCGCTTGCCGTCGGACAGGCGCATGACCTGCACCACCATGCCGACGGCGGCGGCGATCTGCCCACGGACGGCCTCGGCGCTCAGGGTCATGCCGCCCATCGCGACCATCTGCTCGAGGCGCGTGATGGCCTCACGGGCAGAGTTGGAGTGGATGGTGGCCATTGATCCCTCGTGGCCGGTGTTCATGGCCTGGAGCATGTCGAAGGCTTCCTCGCCCCGGACTTCCCCCAGGATGACCCGGTCGGGCCGCATCCGCAGGGCGTTCTTGACCAGTTCGCGCTGGCGGATCTCGCCCTTGCCCTCGATGTTCGGCGGGCGCGTCTCCATGCGCACGACATGCGGCTGCTGCAGCTGCAGTTCCGCCGCGTCCTCGATGGTGATCAGCCGCTCCTTCTCGCTGATCGCCGCCGAACAGGCGTTGAGCAGGGTGGTCTTGCCCGAGCCCGTGCCGCCGCTGATCACCGTCGAGACGCGTGATTTCACGGCCCCCGCGAGAAACTCCGCGACGCAGGCCGGCATGGCGCCGACGGCGACCAGCCGCTCGAAGCTCAGCGGTTTCTTGGAGAACTTGCGGATCGAGACGCAGGCCCCGTCGATGGCGATCGGGGCGATGGCGGCGTTGACCCGGCTGCCGTCGGCGAGTCGGGCGTCGACCATCGGGCTGGACTCGTCGATGCGCCGGCCGACGGCCGCGACGATGCGGTTGACGATGCGCAGCAGGTGGTCGTTGTCGCGGAAGCGGATCGGGGTCAGCTCCAGCTCGCCGCGCCGCTCGACGTAGACCTGGAACGGCCCGTTGATCAGGATGTCGTTGATCGACTCGTCCTTGAGCAGCGGCTCGATGGGGCCGAGGCCGACCATCTCGTCGAACACCTCCTCGCCCATCTGGTCGAGCTCTGCGGTGTTCAGCGCCAGCCGGCTGTCACGGGCGAAGTCGCCGACCAGCCGTCGCACCTGCCGGCGCATCTCGCCCTCATCGAGCTCGCCCAGCTTCGAGAGGTCGATCTCCTCGATCAGACGGGCATGAAGGCGCAGGCGCATGTCGAGCTGTTCGTCCGACACATGCGGCGCGGCCGGGGCAGACGCCGGGGTCTCGACGATCAGGACCGGAATTTCGGCCGGCGCGGCGGCCGGCTCGGGGCGCACGGCCCGGCGCAGGGAGAACCGGCTCATCAGGCGACCCTCGCCTGGTCGCCGCGCATGGCGGGCGAGGCCATCAGCCGGTCGACCAGGTCGCCGACGTCCTTGACGATGCGCGACTTGGGCCGGTGTTGGGCGATGGGGCCGCCCAGATTGGCCGAGGCGGCGGCGGCCTCCCAGTCGGAGGTGATCCCGCCGACGGCGCGCCGTTGCAGCGCCTTCTCCGCCTCGGCCATCGAAGGGGCGGGGCCAAACACGCGCTTGGCCAGACGGTTGAGCACGATGCGCGGCGGCGGGCCGTCGGGCAGTTCCGCCTCGATCTCGCCGGCCAGCGATCGCGCCGCCAGCAGGGCGGGAACGGTCAGCTCGGAGACGACCAGCAGTTCGTCCGAGCCTGACAGGACGTCGAGCGTCCAGGTGCGTCGATGGCGAGGCGCATCAACGACCACGGCGTCATAGACCTGGCAGGCGACATCGAGGATGCGCAGGACGGCCTCCGCGGAAGTGGTGTCGAACGCATGGCAGTCGCGGGCCGCCGCCAGCAGATCGATGCCGCCCGGCGCCTGCGAAACGAAGGCGTCGAGCAGCGACGGGTCGATCCGCTCGGGCGCCTGCGACGCGCGACTGAGCAGCATGTTGGCGGGTGCGGCGAGATAGGCGGCGGCAGCGCCATCAGCGAGGTTCAGGTCGATCAGGCACACGCGTCGAGGGCCAGGCAGGCGTTCGGCCAGGGCGCAGGCGATCTCGATGGCGACCGTCGTCGCACCGGCTCCGCCGACCGCGCCCATCACGGTCCAGCAGCGCGACGGCGCGCTCTGGACCGGTGCGACCCGGGCCGAAAGCAAGGGCGAGGCCGCATGGACCAGATCGTCGGCGGTGAACGGCGACTCAAGCACGTCAGAGTGAGGCAGTCTCAGCAGGGCCCTCACGAGGGCGATGGGCAGATTGCCGCCCACCAGCAGGGTCGGCGGCGGCGCGGGCGCCCGACCCAGCGTAGCCACAGCGGAGGCGAGGGCCTCCGCGGTCGCCTCATCGGCGTTGATCAGCACCAGATCCGGCGGGTCGTTCTGCAGGGCGCGCCCGTTCAGCGTCTCGGCGACGACGGTCTCGATGACCGCTCCCTCCAGCGCCCGGGCGGCCAGATCCACCAGCCCGGTTCCAATGATCAGTACACGTCGTCCGGCGAAACTCATCACTTCACCTCAGGAGCCGGTCGACGCGGAGTCAGGGTAGGACGGACCGGCAGGCGCCATGGCGCGATCCAGGCTCAGGCCGTTGAGGATCAGGTCGATCGCGCTCGGCTCGATCGAGCCCTTGAAGGGATCGGGCGCCAGGGCCCGGCTCTCCGATGCGGTGACAAGCCGCGGCGTGACCAGGATCAGCAGCTCGGTTTCCTGCTTCTTCCAGCGCGAGGAGCGGAACAGCGAGCCAAGGACAGGCACATCGCCGGCCCAGGGGATCTGCCGCGCGGTGTTGGCGTAGTCCTGCTGGAACAGGCCGGCGATGGCGAAGGTCTCGCCGTCCTTCAGTTCGATGGTCGTGGCGGCGCGGCGCACGAGGATGCTCGGCACCTCGACGTTGGAGAGGCGCAGGCTCTGCCGATAGTCGAGCTGACTGACCTCGGGCGCGACCTTCAGGTTGATCAGGCCGCCGTCCTGGACCACCGGCGTGAACTTCAGGTTCACCCCGAACGGCTTGAACTCGATGGTGATGTCGCCCTGGCCGGTCGGCACGGGGTAGGGGAACTCGCCGCCGGCGAGGAAGGTGGCCTCCTGGCCGGAGATGGCGGCCAGGTTCGGCCGGGCCAGGGTGCGGATCACGCCCCGCTCTTCCAGCGCCCGAAGCGTCGCCTCGATGGTGGTGGGGCCGATATTGGTCGACAGGGTCAGCGTGCCTTGCGGCGCGTTGAGCCCGATCAGGCCGGTTCCCGAACCGAACACGATGCCCGAGCTGTTCTGGATATCGAGGTTGATGCCGAAGTCCTTCAGGGAGCTGCGGCTGGCCTCGATGATCCGCACCTCAAGCATCACCTGCTGCGCGGCCTCGACGGTCAGGTCCGAGGTGACGCCGCCCGGAGCGTAGCGCTCGGCGATGGCTTTGGCCCGGGCGGCGACCGAGCTCGCCGAGACGCGGCCTGACAGCAACACGCCTCCGGCCATGGGGATGACCCGGATGGGCTCGCCGGGAAGGGCGTTGCGCAGATCCGCCTGCAGCGAATCGACGTCCTGCGCCACGCGCACGTCGATCACCTCGATCAGACGGTGGGCCGGGTCGTAGATCAGGATGTTGGTCGTCCCGAGCGTCTTGCCCCGGACGTAGACGCTGCGGTCGGTGTTGGCGACGATCTCGGCGATGTCGGGCTGGGCCACGACGATTTCGCCGGCATTGGTCATCAACCGGAATGCGGTCGACTTGTCCTTGGACACGGTGATGACGCGACTGGGAGCCAGTTCGCCGACGAGCGAGCTGGCGACGACGGCCTGGGCCCAGGCCGGGCCGACAGGCGCGCAGGCGAGAGCCGCCGCGCAGACGATGGCGATACGACGCATGAGGTCAGCTCCCGAAGCGCTCTGTCGGCACGGACACGGTTTCCCGCTTGCCGCCCTGGGTAATCACGAGGCCACGCGCGGCGGTCGCCGCCGGGATGGAAGACGCGCGGCGACGCACCTGGATTTTCCGCGCCGGGGCGGGCGTCGCGACGATGGGTGAAGCGCCGATCCCGTCCGGCGTGCGCAGCAGCTCCGGAAGGGTCATCGGCTGCAACTGCGCCACATCGGTTGACCCGCTGCGGCGCAGGGCCAGCGACAGCGTGCCGGCCTGCCCGGCCGCCGACAGCTTGCCGGCATCGAGCGCGGTGACCTCCAGCGTGGCGGTCTTGGGGGGCGACTTTTCCGTCGCCGCCGGATCAGCGACCAGGTCCATGCCCAGAACACGGACGTTTTGCAGAACCAGGGTGGCGATGACGTTCTTGGTTGTGGCCGCGCCCTCGACCGCGCCGCTCCTGACGATCTCCTGCACCAGGATGACGTCGACGCGGTCGCCGGGCAGGATGTGACCGCCGCCGCCGGCGACGTCATCAACCTTGATGGTGTAGGCGCGCATTCCCTGCGAAATCGTCGCGGCCACGGATGGCCGGGCTCCGCCCCCGCTGACCTTGGTCGGCAGGATCGGCTCGTGGTTGACGAGCGCCGTCAGGGTCACCGGCGCGCCGCCGTCGAGACCGATGACCTGCTGCAGGCTGCTGTAGGCCCCCTCGGGGACCGACCCGGCCGGCATCCGGATGATGGTCAGGTTCTTGGCTTCGAGCTTCTGGCCGAAGGCCACGGCGCCCGACGCCGCGACCACGGGCTTGAGGGCTTCCGCCGGCAGCTCCGCCGCCCCTGCCCGGGATGCGCCAGGCGTCGAATTGGGCAGCCAGACCTTGGCCACGAAGAGCGCGCCGACTCCCAGAAGAGCGGACGCGCCAAGACTGGCGATGGTGGCGACTCGCATGCTGCGGAACCCCCGTAATCGAGCAGCCGATTTTTCGGCGCTCTCCCCGATACTGAAATCAGGATTACAGATCAGGGCTTGAAATATATTCAACGAATACAATGAAGGGGCGTAAACCTCGTTCAGAGGGGCAAGTATTAGCCCTAACAGCCGGCAACCATAACGGCCGCGCGCAGCCGGGCGTCAGCCGCGATCGTGCGCGACAGAGCCCGCCACCCAGGTCCGGGCGACCACGCGGTCGTCGCCCAGCACCATCAAGCCAAACAGGATCTCGCGGATCTCGCTCACGCCGGACAGGCGGCGCGCCAGCAGCGGCGTGGCCGCCGGGTCGAGCGCAACGAAGTCGGCTTCGCATCCCGTACGGAAACTGCCGATCCGGCCTTCCAGTCCAAGCGCGCGGGCGCCGCCGAGGGTCGCCAGGTAGAAGGCGCGCAGCGGGTCGAGGGGACTGCCCTTCATCTGCGCGACATGGCAGGCCGACGCGGCGGTGGTCAGCAGCGAAAAGCTCGTTCCCGCGCCAACGTCGGTGCCCAGGCCGACATGCACGCCGTGGGCATCGGCCCGGGCGAGATCGAAGAGGCCGCTGCCGAGGAACAGGTTCGAGGTCGGGCAGTGCGCGATTGCCGCGCCCGCGTCTGCCATGCGGTGCAGCGACCTGTCGGTCATATGGATCGCATGGGCGAATACCGAACGGTCCGTGACCAGACCAAACCTGTCATAGGCGTCGAGGTAGTCGCGGGAGTCCGGAAAGGCGCGCGCGACGACGTCCACCTCCCGCGCGTTCTCGGCGAGGTGGGTCTGCATCCAGACATGGTCGTGAGTCCGCAGGATGTCGCCGGCGGACGCCAGTTGGTCCGGTGACGAAGACAGCGCGAACCGCGGCGTGACGGCGTAGCCCAGCCGCCCGCGCCGGCTCCAGTCGCGGATCAGCGTCTCGGTTTCGGCGCGGCCGCCCGCTGCCGTATCGCTCAGGCCATCCGGGCCGAGGTCCATCAGCGACTTGCCGGCGATGAGACGCATGTTGCGCGCCAGCGCGGCTTCGAACAGCGCGTCCACCGACGATCTGTGAACCGAGCCGAAGACCATCGCCGTTGTCGTACCGTTGCGCAAAAGCGCGTCGAGGAACGCCTGGGCCGCATCATCCGCATGGGACCGGTCGGCGAAGGCCCGCTCGGCGGGGAAGGTCTTCTCATCCAGCCAGTCCAGCAGCTGCCCGCTGAAGGCCGCGATCATGTCGATCTGCGGGAAGTGGATATGCGTGTCGATAAATCCCGGCGTCAGGATCCGGTCGGGCAGGTGCTCGACCGGCACATCGGCGGCCAGGTCGGGCGCAAGCTCCGCCCACGGACCACAGGCCGCGACGTGACCGTCCTCGATCAGCAGCAGACCGTCGTCGTGATGCACGACCGCTCCAGGCCCGGCGTGGCGGGGATCGTCGAGGCAGTGAACTATGGCGGCGCGCCAGGCGCGAATGTCGGACATGGCGACAGGTTGGACCCTGAGCCGCCCGGGCTGGCAAGAAAAAGCCTCGCGACGGGGAGCCGACAAAACCGTTTGCGTCACGCGACGTCCACCGGTCTAGGCGAACGGCGAGCACTCTGATCAGGTGCGGAAAACAAGGGATCCGCGACGATGAATCTCGAACTGACCGCCGAAGAGCTGGCCTTCCGCGACGAAGTCCGCGCCTTTCTGGACGAGTCCCTGACGCCCGAACTGCGTCAGGCCGGCCGGATGGTCACCAGCGTTTTCATCGAGAAGCAGTATTCGATCCCCTGGCAGAAAATTCTCCACGCCAAGGGCTGGGTCGCGCCGAGCTGGCCCGTCGAGTACGGCGGGTGTGGCTGGAACGAGATGCAGCGCTACATCTTCGCCGCTGAATGCACGCGCGCCGGCGCGCCGCCGCTGTCGCCGATGGGCCTGCGGATGGTCGGTCCCTGCATCCAGAAGTACGGCACGCCAGAGCAGAAGGCCTTCTACCTGCCGCGCATCCTCGCGGGCGACGACTACTGGTGCCAGGGCTACTCCGAGCCGGGCTCGGGGTCGGATCTCGCCTCTCTTCAGATGCGGGCCGAGTCCGATGGCGACGACTATGTGCTCAACGGCTCGAAGATCTGGACGACTCACGCCCACTTCGCCAACCGCATGTTCTGTCTGGTCCGCACCTGGTCCGGCGGCAAGCCGCAGCAGGGGATCACCTTCCTGCTGCTGGAAATGGACTCGCCCGGCATCGAGGTGAAGCCGATCATCACCCTGGCCGGCGAGCACGAGGTCAACCAGGTGTTCTTCGACAACGTCCGGGTCCCGAAATCCGGCCGTCTTGGCGAGGAGAACGACGGCTGGACGGTCGCCAAATATCTGCTGGAATTTGAGCGCGGCGGCAGCTCGGCCCCCGGTCTGCGCGGCGGGGTCGCCAAGCTGAAGGCCATGGCGGCCAACGAGGTGGCGGACGAGGGCTCGCCCCTGATCGACGATCCGGACTTCCGCGTCCGTCTCGCCGAGGCCGAGATCCTCGTGGAGTCGATCGAGATCACCGAGCACCGCGTCATGTCGGCCCTCGCCGGCGGCAAGAATCCGGGTCCCGCCTCGTCGATGCTCAAGACCCAGTCCACGGAATGCACCCAGCGGCTGGACGAACTGGCCATCGAGATCGCCAACCACTACGCGGCGGTCGATCAGCCCGGCGCGCGCGAACCCGGTTCGAACCAGACGCCGGTCGGTCCCGACCACAGCCTGATCGCCATGGCCCGCTATCTCAACAATCGCGCGGCTTCGATCTACGGTGGCTCGAACCAGATCCAGCGTGACATCATGGCCAAGCTGGTTCTGAGGCTCTAGCCGGAAGAGGCTTTCATGGCGCACGCGGTCGCGACGATCGGAACGACGAACTGGGCGACGCAGGTCGTGATGGGACAGGACAGTCTGATCGTCGATGAGCCGGCGGCGCTCGGCGGCCAGGGCGCGGGGCCGGCGCCTTACGACGTTCTTCTTGCCAGTCTCGGCGCCTGCACGGCCATCACCCTGCGGATGTATGCCGAGCGGAAGGGCTGGCCGCTGACCGGGGTCGAGGTTGACCTGAAACACTTCAAGGACGGTGACCGTTCGAAGATCGAGCGGGTGCTTCACCTGACCGGGACTCTCGATCCCGAGCAACGCGCGCGGCTCGCCGACATCGCCGAACGCACCCCTCTGACCCTGACTCTCAAGGGCGGCGCCGACATCTCCACCAGCCTCGCGGGGGCCGCGTGAGCGACGACACGGCGGCCAAAGACCCCGGCAAGATCACCGCCTTTGTCATCGGCGACGCGCCGCTGATCATCCGGCCCGCGCCGCTCGAGCGGGAGTGGATGCAGCAGACCCACGAGCGGTTCGCCTATCGCTGCCTCCCGCTGAACATCGCCAATGGCCACGGCTGGGAGATGCTGTCGCCGTCGGGCTTCGCCGCCGGATGGACGGGGCAGCCCGGCCTGGATGCCGTGGTCGTCGGCGCCGATACGGGGACGACCGCGCCGGCGGTCAGCCACTTTGGCCACGGCATCCTGACGTTCCACATCCCCGCGCTGTTCCGGACCGAACCGGGCTACGACCTCGTGGTTCAGGGACCCGTCAACCGGCCCAAGGACGGCATCTATCCGCTCACCGGTGTGGTCGAAACCGACTGGATGCCTTTCAGCTTCACGATGAACTGGGTCTTCACGAGGCCCAACGTCCTGCTTCGGTTCGAGAAGGACGAGCCGATCTGCCACATCTTCCCGGTCAAACGGGGCGAGATCGAAGCCCTGACTCCCGAGGTGAGGGCGCTGTCGTCAGATCCAGTGCTGAAGGCCGAATACGACACCTGGTCGGCCAGCCGGAACACCTTCAACGCCGATCTGAAGACGCCGGGCTCAACGGCCCAGGCGGAGAAATGGCAAAAGATCTACCTGCGAGGCCAGACCGAAACCGGCCAGGTTGCCGCGGCCGACGATCACCGCACTCGGCTGCGCGTCAAACCGTTTCGCAAGGCGAAGTAAGTCAGTCCGGGCAAACGCGGAACGACCAGACTGGGCCTTTCCAGTGCTCATCATTGCGCTCTTCGAGCGCGAGATCATGAACCCCGGCCGCGGCGATCGCGCGTGGCCAGAAGGCCTTGGCGCGGGCGTTGCGGGCCACGACGGCGACTTCCCACTGGCCGGGATGGAGGGCCAACACCTGTCGAAGCGCCTCGGTGGCGATGCCGCCGCCCCGATATTTCCGCGCCACGAAGAACTCGCCCATGTTGCGCTCGACATGGCCGCCCTTGTGGGAGTGTGTGTTGATCAGGGCGAATCCGGCCGGCCGGCCGCCGACGCGGATCAACAGCGGCCAGCGGTCCGCCTCGTCCCAGTAGGTCGCCAGCGGCGGAAACGGCCGGTAGCGGCCGTCTTCCTCGAACACCAGGTTGGCGTCCTCGGGCGGCTCCATTTCGGAGAAGTCATAGAGGTAGAACTGGAACAGGCCCTCGATCAGGGCCCGCTCCACCTCGCCGGCCGGCGTCACGCTGACCGTGAGGCCCGCGTGTTCGCCAGCCATGTAACCCGCTCCTAGCCTCGTCCGGACGTAGGAATGTCCTTGAAGGGCACGTCCTTGTCCACGCGGATGTCGCCGGGCAGTCCGAGAACGCGCTCGGCGATGATGTTGCGCAGGATCTCGTCGGTGCCGCCCTCGACGCGGGTCGCGGGCGAGCGCAGCAGCATCTGCTGGAACCGCGCTCCGGCCGCCGCCTGGGTCGGGTCGGACAGCAGTCCGGCCTGGCCCTGCAGGTCCAGCGCGTACATCGCCAGTTCCTGCATGGTCGCGCCGGCGACCAGCTTGCCGATCGAGTTTTCCGGCCCGGGGGTCTCACCCTTCGAGAGGGCCGAGATGGCCCGCATGCCCGTGTACTTCAGGCCGCTCGCCTTGACCGCATAGCCGGCCAGGCGCGAGCGCACGGACCGGTCGTCGATGGCCAGGCCGTCCTCGGTGCGCAGGTTCATGCAGAAGTCGAATAGTTCCGGGAAGCCGGTCGGCATGCCCGAGCCGATCGACAGGCGCTCGTTCATCAGCGTGGTCAGCGACACGCTCCAGCCCTGGCCAACGGCGCCCAGGCGTTGGCTGTCCTTGAGGCGGACGTCGGTGAAGTAGACCTCGTTGAAGCCCGACTGGCCGTTGGCCTGCTTGATCGGCCGCACGTCGATGCCGGGCGTCTTCATGTCGAGCCAGAACATCGTCAGGCCCTTGTGCTTGGGCACGGTCGGGTCGGTGCGGGTGATGACGATGCCGTAGTCGCTGTGCTGGGCGCCGCTGGTCCAGATCTTCTGGCCGTTGATGATCCAGTCGCCGGATCCATCGGTGGCCTGCACGGCGGCGGTGCGCAGTCCGGCCAGATCGGAGCCGCCGGCCGGTTCGCTGAACAGCTGGCACCAGATATGTTCGCCGGAGGCCAGCGGCGGCAACAGCCGCTCCTTGGTCTCTTCGTCGGCCCAGGCCATCACCGTCGGACCGCACATGCCGTGGCCGATGATGAACAGGCCGCTGAGCGCGCCATAGACGCCCTCTTCCTGGCCCCAGATCACGCGTTCAATGGGCGAGGCGCCGCGGCCGCCGTATTCCTTTGGCCAGTGCAGGCAGGCCCAGCCGGCGTCGGCCTTCTTCTTCTGCCAGGCCTTGGCGACCTGGATCGGATCGACACTCTTGAGGCCATTGTTGCCGAAGCCGCCGCTCTTGAGCTCGGCTTCCAGTTCCCTGGGCGCGTTGGCCTGGATCCAGTCGCGGGCGACAGCGCGGAAGGCGGCTTCTTCGGGTGTATCGTCGAAGTTCATGATCCCAATCCCTCTTAGGCCGCGGCCGGAGTGTCGTTGCGCTGGCGCAGGCGGTCGATCAGCAGGTCTTCCCAGGTCGATTGCGAGCCCAGGGTCAGGGCGAGGTTGTTCGACCGACGGTAATAGAGGTGGCAGTCGAAGGCCCAGGTGAAGCCCATCCCGCCATGCACCTGGATGTTGTTCTTTGAGCAGTGCTGGAAGGCCTGGGTCGCCGAAACCCGTGCGGTGGCGGCCGCGACGGGCAGCTCGGACGAGCCGGTCGAAAGCGCCCAGGCGCCGTAGTAGGCGTTGGAGCGGGCCAGGGTGGCGGAAACATACATGTCGGCCAGCAAGTGCTTGACCGCCTGGAACGAGCCGATCGGCCGGCCAAAGGCCATCCGGTCGAGCGCGTAGTCGCGGCCCATCTCGAGCGCGCGGTCGGACCCGCCCACCTGTTCAAAGGCAAGCAGGATCGCGGCGCGGTCCATGACCTCGGCCGTCAGTCGCCAGCCTTCACCCGCCGGGCCCAGCAGCTCGGCCGGGGCGTCCTTGAACGTCAGAACCGACTGTCCGCGCGTCGGGTCGATGCTCTCGACCGTCTCGCGGGTCACGCCCGGACCGTTGAGGTCGACAAGGTAGAGGGAAACCTTGCCGCCCTCGCGCGCGGCGACAACCGCCAGGTCGGCGATCTCGCCATCCGGAACCGGGGACTTCGTCCCGCTCAGCTTGCCGCCGGCGACGGTCGCCTTGATTGACGACTCGGTGACGCGGCCCAGGCCCTCGCCGTAGGCGAAGGTCCCGATGGTCTCGCCGCTGGCCAGCTTGGGCAGCCACGCCTGCTTCTGCGCGTCATTGCCGGCGGCCAGAAGGAACTCGGCGGCCAGGTAGATGGACGAGGACACGGGCACCGGCGCGATGGCGCGTCCCAGTTCTTCCGCGATCACGCACAGCTCGAGATGGCCGAGGCCGACGCCGCCGTATTCCTCCGGAATCGCCGCGCCGAGAAAGCCCAACTCGCCCAGCTCGATCCACAGGTCGCGGTCATAGGTCTGTCCGCCTTCGAGCACCGCGCGGACCGCAGATGGCGAACATTTGTCGGCGAGGAAGCGTCGCGCCTGATCCTGCAGCTGCTTCTGGTCGTCGGAGAAATCGAAGTTCATGCGGTCCTCCCGGATACTGTCGTGCAGTACTTGAACCGCCTCACCCAACGACAGCCAAGCGACGATCAGGCATTTGGGGCCGACTGGCGCCTATGCGCTGCGGGATGGCCGGCCATGAGCGCTCAAGTGAGCACGCCATCGACTGGCCTAGGCCGGCGGCGGAAGACAGCCTCCCGGATCGCCCGGCCTGGCCCAATGGTGCGTGTCGGCGAAGCTTATCAGCTTCCAGCCAGAGGAGAGCTTGTACAATTGAATGGACACGTCGCCGCAATGCGACAGCTTTCCCGCCATGTAAAACATGTAGCGCGCCGACAAGACCGCGGTTCCGGACGGCATGACCTGCACCGTGATGTCCTCAAGCCGGTCATCCCATCCCTTCGAGCCCGGAATGTCGTAGATTTTCATCATGGCCTTCCGATCGGAGACCTCCACATAGGGGCCGGCGCCGGGTGTCGCGGAATCAGCTTCATCGCGACGGGTGGTGAGCCGAAATTCCGGATGCAGGACAGCGTCGCCCTTGGCCCGGTCTCCCTCGCGCCAGGAACTTACAAGGTCCTGAACTGCGGCACGCACGGCGGATGCATCGCTTTCCGGCTCCGCTAGCGCAGGTCCGGACGTCGCCAGGAAGCAAGCCAGCGCCACGGCGGCCAAGTCTCTCATCGGGTCCATCCTCATCCAGCCCTGCGTACCGACTAGGCGCGCTAGATTGGGACGGCATCAAGGCGACGAATGTCTGACTGTGACTGATCGAAAACTCACTGCGGTGACGAGCTCCAAACCAGAATCCCGACGGCCATACGACGGGCGGCGCCTCGCCCTTGCCTGACGCTGGGTCGGGGGCGTCAGATGGCAGCAACAAAAGGGAGAACGTCGTGGATCTGGGACTCAAGGGCAGGACCATCTTTGTCGCCGGCGCGAGCCGTGGCATCGGCCTGGGCATCGTCGAGGCCTGTCTGGCCGAGGGGGCGAAGGTCGCGATCACCGCGCGCGGCGCCGAGGCGCTGGAAGAGACCCGCGCCCGTCTCGCCGCGCAGTACGGCGAGGGGAATCTCTGGGCCATGACCGGCGACCTGCGCCAGACCGAGGTCATCGAGGCGGCCCTCGCGGGCGCTGAAGCGGCGCTTGGCCCGATCTTCGGCGCCGTCGCCAATGTCGGCCTGCACCCGTGCCCCCCGGGCGCGGAGGTCGATGACGAGACCTGGGACGCGGGCTTCACGCAGAACCTGACGTCGGCCTGGCGGCTCGCGCGGGCGGCCAACCGCATGATGACACCGCGCGGGGAGGGTTCGATCCTGTTCATCAGCTCTATCGCGGGCCTGGGCGCGCTCGGCACGCCGCTGACCTACGGCACGGCCAAGGCCGGCATGAACCATCTGACCAAGGAACTGGCGAAGATCACGGGCGCGGCAGGCGTGCGGGTCAACGCCATCGCACCGGGCAACATCATCTTTCCGGGCGGGACCTGGCAGGAGCGGATGGACGGCCCGCGCGCGGCCAACTGGCAGCGCTGGATCAACCGCGAGGTGGCGATGAGGCGCTACGGCCTGCCCGAGGAAATCGGCTCCGTGGCCGCCTTCCTGATGAGCCCCAAAGCCAGTTTTGTTCACGGGACCGTCGTGCCCGTCGATGGAGGACAGACCCGATGAGCGTGACCATCACCATGGCGTCCGAGCCCTACGAGCATCTGGCGCTGCGCCAGGAGGGCGACGCCCTCTGGGTGACGATGAATCGCCCTGACAGCCTGAACGCCCTCAACCGTCGTCTGACGGCCGAGCTGCGCGACCTGTTCGTGAACCTCTACTGGCGACGGGACGTTCGCGTGGTCGTGCTGTCCGGCGCGGGCCCCGCCTTCTGCGCCGGCCTCGACCTGAAGGAGCGCACGGAAAGCAACGGTCCGCGCCGCATCGCCGACGGCCTCGATTCCCAGCGCAGCATCGCCGAAATCGTCATCGCCATGCGCCGCTGTCCGCAACCCATCATCGCTTGCGTGGACGGCGCGGCGGCCGGCGGCGGTTTTGCCCTGGCCCTGGCCAGCGATGTCCGCATCGTCACCCCGAAGACGCGCATGAACGCCGCCTTCATCCGCATCGGCCTGTCGGCCTGCGATATCGGGGTCAGCTACTTCCTGCCGCGCATGGTCGGAAGTTCGGTGGCGGCCGAGTTCATGCTGACGGGTCGTTTCATCAGCGCCGACCGCGCCTATCAGCTCGGACTCGCGAGCTGTGTCGTCGCGCCTGACCAGGTCGAGGCCGAGGCCCGCGAATTCGTGAAGGACATGCTGCACGCGACGCCGCTCGGCCTGCGCCTGACCAAGGAGGCGCTGAACCACGCCATCGACGCCAACGGTCTAGAGGCCACGATCGCCATGGAAGACCGGAACCAGATCCTGGCCAGCAGCGACGGCGACTTCGCCGAGGGGGTGCGGGCGTTCCTGGAGAAGCGGGAGCCGGATTACAGCAAGCAGCCGACCTGACCTCCACGTCGTCATGGCCCGGCTCGTCCGGGCCATCCAGGCGTGGTGAGTTCGACGATTTCGCTGGCCGGCGCCGTGTTCATGGGTGGCCCGAACAAGTCGGGCCATGACGGCGGTGTTGGGTTGCGGCGGCGCGCTCGCAGGTCGATGTTCACAACAACAAAAAAGGGGAGGCACACATGGTCACCGTCACACCCAACGCCTCCGGCTTCGGGGCCGAGATCACCGGCCTCGACATCGGCAAGCCGCTGCCCGCTGATCAGCTGGCGGCGGTCAAGGCGGCGTGGGCGAAGCATGGCGTGGTGTGGTTCCCGGACCAGCCGCTCGACCATGATCAGCTCGAGGCCTTCACCCTGCAGTTCGGCGATTTCGGTCTCGACCCTTATGTGAAGCCGCTCGCCGACCGGCCGCACATCCTCGAGGTGCGCCGCGAGCCGGACGAGACCAACAGCGTGTTCGGCGGCGCCTGGCACAGCGACTGGAGCTTCCAGACCGCCCCGCCCGCCGGGACCATCCTGCATTCCAAGGTCGTCCCGCCGGTCGGCGGCGACACCGAGTTCGCGGACGGCTGCCGCGCCTACGAGGCGCTCAGCCCGGTGATGCGGGGCTTCCTCGACGGCCTGACGACCATCCATTCGGCGACCCGTCCCTATGGCGCGAACGGTGTCTACGCCAACGAGAAGCCCGGGCGCTCCATGCAGATCATCAACTGCGTGGAGGCCGACAGCCAGCAGGAGCATCCGCTGGTCCGCATTCATCCCGTGAGCGGTCGCAAGGCCTTGTTCGTCAACCCGATCTACACCCTCGGCGTCGCCGGCATGACCGAGGCGGAGAGCGAAAACCTGCTCACCTTCCTCTACCGCCACATGCTGCAGGACCAGTTCGTCTACCGCCACAAATGGCGACCTGACATGCTCATCCTGTGGGACAACCGCTGCTGTCTGCACAACGCCACCGGCGGCTATGACGGCCATCGGCGGGTGATGCACAGAACCACCGTCGCGGGCGAACAGCCCATTCCCGTCTTTGCCTGAGGACCTGACTTGGATTTCCAACTCGCCGAAGAGCACCAGATGCTCAAGGACCTGGTCGCGAAATTCGTTCGCGATCAACTGATCCCCCTGGAGCCAGCCGTACTGGCGCGTGACGCCGCCGGGGAGTCGATCGCCCTGACCGCTGCCGAGCGCGAACCCATCGACAAGGTCAGCAAGGAGCTGGGCCTCTGGGGCCTCGACGCGCCGGAGGATGTCGGCGGGGCCGACCTGCCGATGGTCGCCATGGTCGGGGTCTACGAAGAGATGGGCAAGACCATCACCCCCTACGTCCTGCCGCCGGACTCGCCGAACCTCCGTATGCTGATGGCCACGGTGAACGAAGAGCAGCGGATCCAGTATCTCGCGCCCTACGTGGCCGGCGAGGCGATCTCGGCGATCGCCATTTCCGAGCCCGGCGCCGGCGCTGACCCGGCCGGCATGATCACCAAGGCCGTCCGTGACGGCGACGACTGGGTGATCAACGGCCGCAAGATCTGGATCAGCAAGGCCAAGGAAGCCGACTTCACCGTCACCATGGCGGTCACCGACCCGGCCAAGGGGGCGCGCGGCGGCATCTCGGCCTTCCTTGTCGACAAGGGTACGCCCGGCTTCAACGTCCTGCGGGCCATCCCGATGATCGGGGGGCAGGTGACCTACGAGGTGGTCTACGAGGATTGCCGGGTGCCGGCCTCCAAGCTGCTCGGCAAGGAGGGGCAGGGGTTCGCGCCGATGCAGACCCGCCTGTCGACCCGCCGGCTGCAGATGGGCATCTGGGGCTACACCCTCGCCCAGCGGGCGCTGGACATGATGATCGAGCACGCCGCTCAGCGCGAAACCTTCGGCGCAAAACTGGCGGACCGCCAGGCCATCCAGTGGTGGGTCGCTGACGCCTCGACCAAGATCCACGCGGCCCGGCTGATGGCTTACGACATCGCCTGGAAGCTCGACCAGGGCCGCGATGTCCGCGTCGAGATATCCATGCTCAAGGTGTTCGGCACCGAGCTGGGCTGGGAGGTCATCGACCAGGCCATGCAGGCCTTCGGCGCCATGGGCATGACCAAGGAGCTGCCGCTGCAGATGATGGCCGGCCAGATGCGGACCATGCGGATCTACGACGGCCCGTCAGAAGTGCACCGCTGGGTCATCGCCCGCGATAAGCTGGGTCTGAAACGATAGGGAAGGCGAACGCCATGCCGAAAGTCGAGGTCGTCGAGTACACGGACGCCGTCTGCTCCACCGCCTGGGGCGCCGAGCCGCTGCTGCGACGGCTGGAGTGGCGGCATGGCCATCACCTCACCTGGCGCAAGGTCATGGGCGGGCTGGTGGGCGACGCAGCGACCGGCAAGGACAGCTGGGACCGGGTCAGCGCCGCCGAGCCGATGCGGGAGTACTGGAAGCGGGTCTGGAAACTGACCGGCATGCCCTATCCCAACCCCATGCATCTGATGCTGCAGTCGACCGATCCGATGGGCGCGGCGGTCAAGGCGGCCGAGCTGCAGGGCCAGGACGTGGCCGACCGGGTGCTGCGCCGATTCCGCGAGCAGATCTTCATCTTCGGTGTCGGGCCGCAGACGCCAGACGAATTCGCCGCCGCCACGGTGGGCGTGCCCGGCCTCGATCAGGCCCGCTGGCGCGCGGATCAGGCCCTGTCGACGGTGGCGGCCGCCTACAGGGCCGACTGGGCCGAGACCCGCGATCCCAACGACTTCGTGCGCAATCTCAAGCACGACAGCCCGATGAACGGGGAGCTGAAACACTCCGAGGGCCACGACCGCTACGCCCTGCCGACGCTGATCTTCCGGGGGCCGGGCGGGGAGCACACGGCGGCGGGCTGGGTGCGCTATGACGAGTATGAAGCGGCGCTGGAGGCGGCGATGCCCGGCGCCACCGCCGACCCGCGGCCCGACCCGACGCCGGCCGAGGCGTTGGCGCGGTGGGGCGTGCTGACCGGACAGGAACTGACCTTCCTCTGCGGCGAGGAGGCGGTCGCGCCTGCTGACGCGGTCGGCCACGACTGGGGCGATGGCATGGTGTGGTTTTCGCCGTCTGAGGCGGCGGCGCGAGGGATGGCGGAGCGGGTGGCCTAGGCCTTCTCCCGCACCTGCCGCGGCTCATAGATCGCCCAGTGTCGTCCCGACATGGCGAGCCGGTCCCGCGATGACACGGTGAAGTCCAGGGTCACGATCAGGTGGCCGTTCTTCTCCTCGTTGGCCACGACCACGCCCCGCGTCTCGAGCTGTTCTCCGTCGCGGATCAGGCCGTGCAGTCGGGCGTCGCTTTCCAGGTGAATCCACGGACCCAGGCGGACCGACTGGGCCAGCACATAGTTGGCCCGGCGCAACATGTAGGCGGGGTTGGCGATGTCGCCGCCGTCGAACAGGGCCGGGTCCTCGCGGGTGTTCTGCAGGTGCGAGAGGCCGACGTCGGCGAAGTAGATCTCGTTCAGCGTGCCCAGCACTCGGCCTACCGGCAGACTGTCCATTGAGGCCGGCGGGCGATCTTCCGGGCGGGGCAGGTCGGCCACGGGCAGGATCGCGGGCGCGATGGCATCGTCCGACCGCCAGGCCGTCCCGCTGGCGCAGTCCAGGCCGCGCGCCGACACAGCGATGGCCAGCGAGCCGTCCGTCTGTTCCCCTGCGGTCACCGTGGTCGCGTCGCCGTCATAGACCGGCTTGCCGAATTTCGCCTGGATCCGGCCCTGGCTCAGCCAGTCCCGGCCCCACAGGGCGACGGGGGCATGGGCCATGTAGGCGAAAACATCGACGCCCGGCACCAGCCCGCCGGTGAAACCGAACCGGCTGGCGACATCGTCGGCATGGATCCGGTTCTCGCTGGCGGTTGCGGTGTTGAAGGCGGTCAGGGTGCGGGCGTGGGTCATGGGAGGAGGGTATCGGAGGATACGGACTGTGCAATCCTGACCGCAGCTCCCCACCCTTCCGCTCATCCTCGCGAAAGCGAGGACCCAGGTTTCTTGCGAGCTTCGGCTCACGGTTCAGGTGGAGCGCCTGGCCAACCCGAAAGGTGAGCCGCTGTTTCAAAAACACCTGGGTCCTCGCTTTCGCGAGGATGAGCGGATTTAAAGGGGCAAGGACCGCTTGGGGCAGGCATCGCCGGAATGGCCGAAACCTTCGACTACATCATCGTCGGCGCCGGATCGGCAGGCTGCGTGCTGGCCAACCGGTTGTCGGCCGACCCGAAGACCCGGGTGCTGGTGCTCGAAGCCGGCGGCAAGGATGACTGGATCTGGTTCCACATCCCGGTCGGCTACCTGTTCTCGATCGGCAATCCGCGCGCGGACTGGATGTATGAGACCCAGCCCGTACTCGGGCTCAACGGCCGAAGCCTGAAATACCCGCGGGGCAAGGTGATCGGCGGGTCGTCGGCGATCAACGCCATGATCTACATGCGCGGCCAGGCGGCCGACTATGACGGCTGGCGTCAGCTGGGCCTGACCGGCTGGGGCTGGGACGATGTGCTGCCGCTGTTCCTCGACCAGGAAGACCATATCGCGCCGCCCACGGAGCATCACCGGTCTGGCGGCGAGTGGCGGGTCGAGCACCCGCGCATGCGCTGGTCCGTGCTCGACGCCTTCGCCGAGGCGGCGGCCCTCGAGGGCGTGGCGGCGGTCCCGGACTTCAACGGCGGCGACAATGCCGGCAGCGGCTACTTTCAGGTCAACCAGAAGGCCGGCGTCCGCTGGAGCGCGGCGCGGGGCTTTCTCAAGCCCGCGTTGAAGCGACCCAATCTGACGCTGGAGACCCGCGCACGGGTCGACCGGGTGCTGATCGAGGACGGCCGGGCCGTCGGCGTGGTCTGGACCCGCGACGGCCGAACGGTCGAATCCCGGACCGACGGCGAGGTTGTGCTGTCCTCCGGCGCGGTGGCCACGCCGGTGCTGCTGGAACGCTCCGGCGTCGGCGACGGCGAGCGGCTTCGCGCCCTGGGTGTGGACGCCGTCCGCCACCTGCCCGGCGTTGGTGAAAACCTGCAGGACCATCTGCAGATCCGGCCGATCTACAAGGTCAGCGGCGTGCCGACGATGAACGCCCTTTACGCCTCGCTCTGGCGTCGCCCGCTGATGGCGCTCGAGTACGCGGCCTTGCGGCGCGGGCCGATGTCGATGGCGCCGTCGCAGATGGGAGCCTTCGCGAAATCATCGGCCGACCAGGCGACCGCGAACCTGCAGTTCCATGTCCAGCCGTTGTCGCTGGACCGCTTCGGCGACCCGCTGCACCCGTTCCCAGCCATCACGATAAGCGTCTGCAACCTGCGCCCGACCAGTCGGGGATCGATCCATGCGGCCCGTCCGGATCCTGACGCCGCGCCGGCGATCCAGCCCAACTATCTCGCCACGCCGGAGGACGGTCGCGTGGCCGTGGACTCGATGCGACTGGTGCGCCGGATCATCGGACAGCCGCCGCTGAAGCGGTTTGGACCCGAAGAGATGAAGCCCGGCTTCAGCGTCGAGGACGAAGCCGGACTGCTGGCAGCCGCCCGCGATCTGGGCACGACCATCTTCCACCCCGTGGGCACGGCGAAGATGGGCCTGGCCTCGGACCCGGCGGCTGTCGTCGATGAACGCCTCCGCGTGTTCGGCGTCGCGGGTTTGCGGATCGCCGACGCCTCGGTCATGCCGCGCATCACCTCGGGCAACACCAATTCGCCGACCATGATGATCGCCGAAAAGGCCGCGCGGATGATGATCGAGGATCGACGGAGGTCCGACATTTTGGCGCGGCGGACCTCTTGATTTCCCTCGCGTCCACCGGTGAAGAGTCTTTTCGAAACGCCGGTACGGACAACAGGCGCGCTGGGAGATGACGATGGCCGACGATCTCGGATTTGACCCGCGGGCGCTGCGCGAAAAGTACCGCTTCGAGCGCGACAAGCGGCTCCGCGATGACGCCAACGAGCAGTACCAGGAGATCAAGGGCGATTTCGCCCATTACCTCGACGATCCCTATGTGGAGCCGGGCTTCATCCGCGAGCCTTTGACGGACGAGATCGAGGTCGTGGTGATCGGCGGCGGTTTCGGCGGTCTGCTTGCCGGAGCGCGGTTGCGCGAGGCGGGCGTCCAGGATCTGCGCATGATCGAAAAGGGCGGCGACTTCGGCGGCACCTGGTACTGGAACCGGTATCCCGGCGCGGCCTGCGACGTGGAATCCTACATCTACCTGCCGCTACTCGAGGAGCTCGGCTACCTGCCGGTCGAGAAATACACCCGCGCGCCCGAGATCCTCGCCCATTGCCGGCGGATCGGCGAGCACTTCGACCTCTACCGCGACGTCTGTTTCCAGACTGAAATCACGGATATGAGCTGGGACGAGGCGTCCTCGCGCTGGATCATCAGAACCAACCGCGGCGACGCCATGAAGGCGAAATTCGTCATCATGGCCAACGGCCCGCTGCACCGGCCCAAATTGCCCGGCATTCCCGGTGTGGAGACCTTCAAGGGACACAGCTTCCACACCAGCCGCTGGGACTATGCCTACACCGGCGGCGACTCCTTCGGGAACCTCACCGGACTGGCCGACAAGCGGGTCGGCATCATCGGCACGGGCGCGACCGCCGTGCAGTGCGTGCCTTATCTCGGCGAATCCGCAAAAGAGCTTTTCGTCTTCCAGCGCACGCCCTCTTCGATCGACGTGCGCAACAACCGGCCGACCGATCCGGCCTGGGCGGCCGCGCTCGAGCCGGGCTGGCAGCAGCGCCGTATGGACAACTTCAACAACCTGGTTTCCGGCGGCTTCGAGCCCGAGGACCTGGTCGGCGACGGCTGGACCGACATCATCCGCAACATCCTGCTCATCGGTCGCCGCAACCGCGAAGCGGGCGAGGCGCCGATGGAGCTGCAGGAGCTGATGCAGCTGGCCGACTTCAAGAAGATGGAAGAGATCCGCGCACGGGCCGGTCAGGTCGTGCTGGACGCCGAAACCGCCGAGAAGCTCAAGCCCTGGTACAACCAGTTTTGCAAGCGACCCTGCTTCCACGACGACTATCTGCCGACCTTCAACCGGCCGAACGTCCACCTGATCGACACCGAGGGGCGCGGCGTTGACCGGATCACCGAAACCTCGGTCTGGGCCAACGGCGAGGAGTACAAGGTCGACTGCCTGGTCTACGCGACGGGCTTCGAAGTCGGCACCAGCTACGCCCGCCGGGCAGGCTACGAAGTGACGGGCCGGGACGGTCTGACCCTGACGGGCAAGTGGAAGGACGGCGTCTCGACGCTGCACGGCATGCATGTGCACGGCTTCCCCAACCTGTTCATCTTCAGCAACAGCCAGTCGGGCTTCTCGGTGAATTACCCGCACATGCTGAACGCCCAGGCGCAGCACGCGGCCTGGATCGTGTCCGAGGCCATGCAGCGGCAGGCGAAGACCATCGAGGCGACGAAGCCGGCCGAGGACGCCTGGGTACAGACGATCATCGACTCGGCCCTGATGCGGCAGAAGTTCCAGGAGGAATGCACGCCGGGCTACTACAACAACGAGGGCAAGCCCTCGGCGCTGGCGGCTCGCAACGGCCCCTATGGCAAGGGCTCGATCGCCTTCATCAAGCTGATGGAGGAGTGGCGCGCGGCCGGTGATCTCGAAGGGCTGGCGCTCACGTCCTGATCGGGCGCGGGCCCCAAGGGGTCAGAGCGACGAAGGCGGCGGTCAGGGTCCCCATCGTGACCATGCCAAGCGCCACCACCGCGAACAGGGCCCATGCCGGCGCATGGGTCCTGACCAGGATGATCCCGCCGATGCCGACCACGGCCAGGCGACCGGTCCCCGCCAGCAGCGGCCCAAGAATCCGCCCCGCGCCCTGCGAGGAGAAGTACAGCGCCAGGCTCAGGCCGAAGAAGGCGAAGCACGGGCCGACAAACCTCAGATAGGTCGAGGCGGCCGCCCTGACCTCGGCATCGTGGGTGAAGATCGCCACCCACAGGCCCGGGGCGAGCGCGAGCAGCAGTCCGAGTACGCCCAGAATGCCTCCGGCCATGATCCCGGCGGTCCAGGCCACGCGTCGGGCCCGGGCGACATCGCCGGCTCCGATCGCCAGCCCGACCATAGGCAGGGACGCCACGCCCACCGAAAAGGCGATCGGCACCAGCAAAAACTCCAGCCGCGAGCCGATGCCGTAGCCGGCCAGGGTATGCACGCCGAACCGTGCGGCAATCGCGGTGACGACCAGCACGGTCCCCACGGTCTGGATCGGCGAGAGAAGGGCCGGCAGGCCGACTTTCAGAATGTCGGCGAAGTGCTCCCGGCTGAGCGGGCCGGTCAGGTGCAGCGGCACGCGGGCGGTCGGCCGGGTCAGCAGGAAAAACTGAACGAGCGCCATCAGCGATGTCGCTGTCGCCATGCCCAGCCCCACGCCGACGATGCCGAGCCGCGGTGCGGGTCCCCAACCGAAGCACAGGCTCCCGCCAAGGACGATCTGCAGCACCGCGCCGCCCAGCATGGTCGCCGACGGGCCGATCATGTTGCCCGAACCGCGCAGCACGGAGGCCAGCATGTTCGACAGCCACAGCGCCGCGGCGAAGGCGAACACGATGTTGGAGTAGATCACCGCTTGCCGCAGCACCTCGCCATGACCGCCCAGCAGGCTGAACATGCCCTTGCCGAACAGCGACAGCACCAGCGAGAAGAACAGGCCGAGGCCAAGGCCGATCACGACAGCATGACGGGCCAGCGCTTCAGCCCTGTCCTGGGAGCCGGCGCCCAGCGCCCGGCTGATGGCCGATGAAACGCCGCCGCCCATGGACCCGGCGCTCATCATGCCCATGAGCATGACAAGCGGCAGCACCAGGGCCGCCGCCGCGAGCGGCTCGGCGCCGAGCCTGCCGATGTAGGCGGTCTCCGCGATAGACACCGATGTCGAGGCCACCATGCCCAGCATGTTGGGCGCCGCCAGTCTCGCCAGGGTCGGGGCGACCGCCGCCCTCAGCAGCGGATGCGACGCGGCTCCGTCGGAAGTGTTCGTCATGACCGCCCGCCTTCGTTTCGATTGGCTACCCTATAGGTGACATTGGGTGCGTCCAGTCTCAAACGGCGATGACAGGTCGTTGTCGCGCGAGGCCATCGCCGGGTTGTGAGCAAAAACCCCGCCGCCGAGGGTTGACGGAAATCAATGCGGGCGATCGCCGGAAGGCCAGTGTGCAGGGATGATCGCTCATCGTTCCCTCATTGGCGCCTTCCTGGTTCTAGGCTTGGCGGCCTGCAGCACGACCACGAACCAGCGAACATCGGATCGCGGCGCGGATGCGGTTTCACAGCCCTTCCGTGACCTGGCGCTCATGCGGAAGGCTACGCCTCCTGTCCTGGCGAACGCCGCCGTCGCGCCCTATGCCGCGACAACGCCGACGAACTGCGCGGCCCTTGTCGCCGAGATCGCCGCCCTGAATGAAGCACTGGGACCTGATCTGGATGTCGCGCCCGAAAAGCGCCCGGGCTTCGCCGAAGACACGGCGATCGCGGCGCTGGGCAGCCTGTTCAAGCTGCCGTTCCGCGGCGTGATCCGCAAAGTGTCGGGGGCCGAGCGCCTCGACCGTGAAACGGCTCTGGCGGTGCTGTCTGGCATGGTTCGGCGGGGCTACCTCAAAGGCCTGGCCTCCGCCGACGGATGCGACCTGAACGTCAGTACGACGAGCGCGGCGCGATGACCGCGTCGGTTTGACTGTGATCAAGGCCCGGCCCGGCGCCGCGCCTACGGTGATCGAAACCCGAGGGCTCTCTCATGGTCTACCGCGACATCCTTGTGCAGGTCGATGAGACCGAAGCAGGCAGAGCGCGCGCCGCCGCCGCAGCCGCCATGGCCTCCGCAGCGGGGGCCAATCTGACGGGTGTGTTTCTGAAATCCGAATTCTTCCGCACCTACCAGGGCGCCGAAGCCTTCGGTTACATGGGTCCGGAGACGGTCGACCGTTTGCTCAGGGACCACACCCGGGGCGTTGCCGAAGCGTCCGAAACGACGCGATCGCTTTTCGAGGCCGCCGCCGGCGACGCTGGCGTCTCGTCGTCGTGGCTTGAAGTCGGCGGCGACGACGATCTGGGCCTGATCGCCAGCGCTCGCCGCTTCGACCTGACTGTGTTGCCGCCCATGGCGCGCACCAGTTTTGGCATCACCCAGATCGCGGCGGCGGAGGTTGGGCTGGCGGCGGGCGGGCCGATCCTGGTTGTGCCCGAGTCCGGATTGCCCGCGACGCCGGGCAAGCGGATTCTGGTCGCCTGGAAGGGTTCCCGCGAGTCCGCCCGCGCCCTGCATGACGCCTGGCCGTTGCTGACCGACGCCGACGAGGTCCACGTCCTGACCATCGCCCACGAAGGCGAAGGCGGACCCGAAGGGATGCTTCAGCGTCACCTGGAGCGACATGGCATCAAGGCCAACATCATCGTCGACCGCAGCCACGACGCCTCGGCGGCCGATATACTGCGCCGACAGGTCAAGGTTCTGGGCGCTGATCTGGTGGTGATGGGCCTCTATGGCCGGCCGCGCGTGTCGGAAGTCATCCTCGGTGGGGTCAGCCATGACCTGCTGGCCGCGCCACCGGCGGGACTCTTCCTGTCCCACTAGGCGTTTCAGGCGCCCTGTCGGCCGAGCGCTTCGGCCTGTTGCAACCATTTTGCGCGTTTGGCCGGGTCGGCCTCGACCGACCCGCCCAGCAGTGTGCGCCGAACCGGGCTGACGCCGGTGACCAGGAACAGGCCCTTCTCCAGCCCGGCCAGCCCGTGACCGCCGAGCACGAACTGGAACAACGTCGTCGGCATGCCCATCGGCACGATCAGCCGCGCTGACTTGCCGGTCAGGATGCTGGACATGGCCGCCTGTGGCGAACTCAGGGAATAGCCGGTCCGTAGCAGCTGTTCGAGGAACCCCTTGAGCAGCGCGGGCGGCGAGCCGAACCAGATCGGAAACACGAACACCAGATGCTGGGCGTGCTTGATCAGGTCCTGGGCCCGCTGCATGTCCGGGACGATGACCGAGCTCTTGTAGTCCTCGAGCGAGCGGACCAGCGGAAAGTCCAGCGCGCCGACGTCCAGCCGGGCTACCTCGTGGCCGGCTTCGCTTGCGCCCCGGGCATAGGCGTCTGCCAGGGCGGCGCAAAGATGCGTGGGCGCCGGATCCGGATGACCGTTGATGACGAGGATGCGGGTCATGGTGTTCGCTCCGGTCAGTGGGCGGTGTAGCCGCCGTCGATCACCAGCTCGGATCCGGTGATGAACCTGGCCTCATCGGAGGCGAGGTAGACCGCGCCCCAGGCGATGTCGTCCGGTTCGCCCATGTGGCCGAGCGGATGCAGCGAGGCCACCGCCTGCCGGGCCTCGTCGACGTCGGGTTGGTCCTCGAGGAAATGCGACACCATTGGCGTCCAGATGAAACCGGGGTGGATCGAGTTCACACGGATCCTGTCGGGCGCGTAGATCATCGCATCGGTCTTGGACATCAGACGCACCGCGCCCTTGGACGCATGGTAGGGCGGCGCGTCGGCCGCCCCGACCAGGCCGTAGATCGACGACAGGTTGATGATGCTGCCGCCACCGGCCAGCTTCAGGTGCGGGATGGCGTGCTTGGTGCAGAAGAACACACCCTTGACGTTGATCGCCTGGACAAGGTCCCACTCCGCTTCGGTGATCTCGTGGGTCGGCTTGCTCGCGCCGGAGATGCCGGCGTTGTTCATCAGCACGTCGATGCGGCCGAAGTGGGTGGCGACCTCGGTCATGACGCGGGCGACTTCCGCCTCGCTGGACACGTCGCAACGCCAGAACCTGGCCTTGCCGCCCTTGCCGTTGATCTCGCCGGCGAGCGCCTCGCCCTTGTCATCGATCACGTCGAGCACCGCCACGGCGGCGCCTTCCTCTGCCATGCGGATCGCTGTCGCGCGGCCGATGCCCAGCGCGGCGCCCGTAATGACGGCGACCTTGTCCTTGAGCCTGTTCATGCTGTCTGCGCGACCGGCCGGAGCCCGCCGTCCTCCTGCTCACGCCTGACCGGGGAATCGCCGGCGCAGCTCGACGATAGTGCAGGGATTGCTGTTCCCGGCCTTGATATCGCTCAAGCCCGGGGACCGCAGTGGGTCGCAGCCGTATCCGTCCGGGCGGCGTGGGTCTAGGAAGGGCCGATGACCCGTCAAACCGTCCATATCGTGGGAGCCGGACCCGCCGGCCTGATGGCCGCCGAGCGCCTGGCCGCCGCCGGGTTGGCGGTGGTGGTGCACGAGGCCATGCCATCTCCGTCGCGCAAGCTGTTGATGGCCGGCCGGGGCGGGCTGAACCTGACCCACACCGAGCCGATGGCCGGGTTCCTCGCCCGCTATGGCCAGGCCGCTCCGGTGGTCGCGTCCTGGCTGGATCGATTTTCACCGACCGACCTGATCGGGTGGGCCGAGGGCCTCGGACAGGCGACCTTCGTGGGGTCTTCGGGACGCGTTTTCCCCAGGGCGATGAAAGCCTCTCCGTTGCTTCGGGCCTGGCTGGCCCGAATGTCGGCGGCGGGCGTTGAATTGCGGACCCGCTCGCGCTGGATCGGCTTCGAGGACGGGGCGCTGATGTTCGAGACCGCCGAAGGGCTCCGCGCCGAGCGGCCGGACGCCGTCTTGCTGGCGCTGGGCGGCGCGAGTTGGCCCCGGCTGGGGGCGGATGGAAGCTGGCGGCCATGGCTGGAAGCCGAGGGCGTGGTCGTGGCGCCATTCCGGCCGTCGAACGTCGGCTTCGACGTGGTCTGGTCGCCGATATTCGCGGAGCGGTTCGCGGGAGAACCGCTGAAGCCGGTCGCCCTGACGCACGGCGACGAGACCGTTCGTGGCGAGGCCATGATCACGGGCTATGGCCTGGAGGGCGGGGCGGTCTACGCGCTGTCGGCCGGCCTGCGGGACGCCATAGCCCGCGATGGCGCGGCGACCCTTGTGGTGGACCTGCGGCCCGACCTGTCGATCGAAGCCCTGGCGGCCCGTCTGGCGAAGCCGCGCGGCAAGGACAGCGTGACGAACTGGCTGCGCAAAGCCGCCGGCCTGTCGCCCGCGGCGATCGGTCTGTTGCGGGAGATCCCCGGGGAGATGCCGATGGGCGCCGACAAGCTGGCCCGGCGCATCAAGGCGGTCCGGCTGACGCTCACCGGCGTCCAGGGACTGGCGCGGGCCATCTCCTCGGCCGGCGGCGTCGCCCTGGACCAGGTCGACGACGGCTTGATGCTCAAGGCTCTGCCGGGCGTCTTCGTGGCCGGGGAAATGCTCGACTGGGAAGCCCCCACGGGGGGCTATCTCCTGCAAGCCGCCCTGGCCTCCGGCGCGGCGGCGGCGGCGGGCGTAGTCGACTGGCTGGCGCGTCCGGCCGCCTGAGGCCGGTCCGCGCCTGCGTCGAATTCAGTCCTTGGCGCGCTCGAGGTAGGATCCGTCCTCGGTCAGCACGACGATGCGCGTGCCGGCGGCGATGTAGGGCGGGACCATCGTCTTGACGCCGTTGGACAGCAACGCGGGCTTGTAGGACGACGACGCCGTCTGGCCCTTCATCGAAGGCTCGGTGTCGACGATCTCCAGCGTGGCCGTGCGCGGCAGTTCGATGGCGATCGGGGTCTGGTTGTAGATCGACAGCGAGACGGCCATGCCGTCCTGGAGATAGGCGGCGGCGTCGCCGATCACCTCTTCGGTGCCGACATACTGCTCGTAGGTCTCCGGGTTCATGAAGTGGAACCCTTCAGCGTCCTTGTAGAGGAAGGTGTGCTCGCGCTGGTCGACGATGGCGCGCTCGACCACCTCTGTAGTGCGATAGCGTTCGGCGACTTTCACGCCGTCGGAGATGCGGCGCATGTTGAGCTGGGTCACCGGCGTGCCCTTGCCGGGGTGGATGTTGTCGACGGTGAGGACGACATAGAGCTTGTCGTCGAGCTCAACGACGGCGCCTTTGCGGAGCGAACTGGCGGCAACCTTCACGTGATACGTCCCTGGTGTTTGTGGCGGCCTGTTGGGGCGCTCACAATTGTGCTGGAAGAATATGTTCCTGCGCTCCATAGCGTCCCGAGCCAAAATCGCCAGCAATTCTCGCTTGTTCCCGCCCTCGGCCGCGTCGTCGGCGTCGCCTGACCCGGAATTCCGACCTTGAACAGCCCACTCGCAACCCCCTGGTGGAGGCCGGACGTCCACGCCGACCGGCGGCCGTTCCTGATGACCCGCAACCGGATCAAGGCGGCCCTGCGGCGCTGGTTCGAGGATCAGGATTTCGTCGAGACCGAGGCCGCCTGTTTGCAGGCTTCGCCCGGCAACGAGGCCCACCTGCACGCCTTCGCCACGGAGGCTCTTGATCTGGCGGGTGGGCGGACGCCGTTCTACCTGCACACCTCGCCCGAGTTCGCCTGCAAGAAGCTGCTGGCGGCGGGCGAGAGCAGGATCTTCGAGTTTGCCCGGGTCTGGCGCAACCGGGAGCGCGGGCCGTTGCACCATCCGGAGTTCACGATGCTCGAATGGTATCGGACCGGCGCACCGTACGAATCGATGATGGACGACTGCGCGGCGATCCTGGCCCTGGCGGCGGCCACGGCCGGGACCACGCAATTCCGCTTTCGGGGCATGGAGGTCGATCCATTCGCCACGCCGGAGCGGATAACGGTGGCCCAGGCCTTTGAGCGCTTCGCCGGCGTGGATCTGCTGGCCAGCCTAGCGGCCGACGGCGCCACGGTCCGCGACACGCTGGCGGACGCTGCGCGCGGCGCAGGCATCCGCGTCGCCGACGACGACGCCTGGGCCGATGTGTTCAGCCGGGTGATGGTCGAGAAGGTCGAGCCAAACCTCGGCGCCGGCCGCGCCGTCATCCTGTGCGAATACCCGACCGCCGAGGCGGCGCTGGCCCGACCGACCGCGCACGATCCGCGCGTGGCGGAGCGGTTCGAGTTCTATGCCTGCGGCGTCGAGCTGGCCAATGCCTTCGGCGAGCTGACTGACCCGGTCGAACAGCGCCGGCGCTTCGAGGAAGAAATGGACGAGAAAGCCCGGGTCTATGGCGAGCGCTATCCGCTCGATGAGGACTTCCTGTCGGCGCTGCATTCCATGCCGGACGCCTCGGGCTCGGCCCTCGGCTTCGACCGGCTGGCGATGCTGGCGTCGGGCGCGAGCCGCATCGAGCAGGTGCTCTGGGTCCCGGTGGCGCCATGAGCGGCGGTCGCACGCTGCACAGCCTCGACGATCTGTCAGCCGCCGGCCTGTTGCCCCCCGACAGCCTGCCGGCGCTGGAAGCGGTCGCCGCCCGCTACGCCGTGGCCATCACCCCGGCGATGGCCGCGCTGATCGACGTCGCTGATCCGGCAGACCCCATCGCCCGTCAATTCCTGCCCGACGCCGCCGAGCTTGACGCCCTGCCGTTCGAGTCGGCGGACCCCGTTGGCGACGAGACCCACAGTCCGGTCGAGGGGATCGTCCACCGCTACCCCGACCGGGCGCTGCTCAAGCTGACCCATACCTGCGCCGTCTACTGCCGTTTCTGTTTCCGCCGCGAGGTCGTCGGGCCGGACGGGGCGGGGACCCTGACCCCGTCGCAGCTCGACACTGCCCTGGCCTACATCGCCGCCACCCCGGCCATCTGGGAGGTGATCCTCACCGGCGGCGATCCGCTGGTGCTCTCGCCCCGCCGACTGCGTGATGTGATGGCGCGGCTGGAAGCCATCGATCACGTCAAGGTCGTCCGTTTCCACAGTCGCGTGCCCGTGGTGGCGCCGGAGACCATTACCGATGACCTGGTCGCGGCGCTGAAGAGCCCAACCAAGGCGGTCTATGTGGCTCTGCACGCCAACCATTCGCGCGAGTTGACGGCTGAGGCCCGCGCGGCCTGCGCCCGGATCATCGACGCCGGCCTGCCGATGCTCAGCCAGACGGTGCTGCTGCGTGGGGTGAACGATGACGCCGCGACCCTCGCCACGTTGATGCGGGCCTTCGTCGAAACGCGGATCAAGCCCTACTACCTTCACCAGGGCGACCTGGCGCCCGGCACCGGCCACTTCCGCGTGCCGATCGAAGAAGGTCAGGCGCTGATGCGTGCGCTGCGTGGCCGGGTCTCTGGACTGTGCCAGCCGACCTACATTCTCGACATTCCCGACGGATACGGAAAGGTGCCGATTGGCCCGACCTATCTGTCGGGAGAGCCTGGACAGTCCCTCCGGGTCGAGGATCCCGAGGGCGCCCGTCACCGCTACCCCGCGGCCGATCACCCGATCCGCCTAGCTCCCGGAGATTCTTGAATTTTCCCCAAGGCAAGCCTAGCCTGCTCGCTGTCTATCGCGCGTATTCTACAGGGACCTGGCCATGGCGAAGTTTCGGGACGGCCTTCGCGGAAACGGTCCCTCACTTCCTGCCGGAATGCCAGACGGCGTTGATGACACGGGAAGCGACGACGGGGCTGGCCTGAACGCCCGACGCGCCGACCTGGCGCCGGAGATGGACGGGCCCGGCGCGCCCGCGCACACCCCTGTATTTGACCAGCCGGCTTCATCGGGCGACGGGTTGCTGTCCTGGCAGGACGCGTCTTTCCATGACGAAGCGTTCGGCGCCGTCGACAAGCCGTTCTCGCTGTCCGGCAGCGGTGATCCTGGAGGTCCCTCCTACTTCAACAACGCCGAGGACCGCGGCGGAACCGATGTCGGGACGGGCAAGGTTTCCAAGACCATCGAGCAGGCGGCCTACTGGCTCGATCGTACCTATGCCACGTGGAACGCCTTCGACGCGCGGGCCGGTGTGGCGCATGAAGACAACCGGTGGGACGACCCGTTCTGGGGTGGCGCCACCACCGTCGTGACGTTCGCCTTCCGGTCGACGGCTCCGGCCTCGATGCCCGATGACACGGGTGGCTTCAGCCGGTTCAACACCGCTCAGATCAACGCGACCCTGCTGGCGTTGGCGTCCTGGTCTGACGTCGCCAACATCGTCTTTGTCAGGGTCGGGGCGGGGACGGATGGCGAGGGCGCCTATTCCAACAACGCCACGATGCTCTACAGCAACTACGCGACCGGTTCTGCCGGCGCGGCGGCGTTCGCCTATGGACCCAGCAGTACGGCCCCCTCATCGGTCGGCGGTGACGTGTGGGTCAACAGCAGCCTGAGCTACAACGCCAATCCCGTTCTGGGGAACTACGGGACTCTGACCCTGGTCCACGAGACCGGTCACGCCATCGGGTTCTCGCACCCCGGATCCTACGACGCGGGCAACGGCGGCTCGATTACGTACGCCGCGAACGCGGAATACTATGAAGATAGCCATCAGTTCACGGTGATGAGCTATTTCACGGAAGACAAGACGGGCGCCTATTTCGGTCCGGCCTATCCGGCCACCGTCATGCTCGATGACATCGCGTCCGCCCAGCGATCCTACGGCGTCAACACCACCACTCGCACCGGCGATACGGTCTACGGTTTCAATTCCAATGCCGACCGGCCCTGGTTCGTGGCGACGTCGGCAACCTCGCTGCTGGTGTTCGCCGTCTGGGACGCCGGCGGCAACGACACCTTCGACTTCTCCGGTTTCGGCAACGACCAGATCATCAATCTGAACCAGGGCGCGTTTTCGAGCGTCGGCACCTACAACGGCGTCAGCCTGCGCGGGAACGTGGCGATCGCGAAAGGCGCCGTGATCGAAAATGCGATCGGCGGCGCCGGGGCCGATGTCATCACCGGGAACAGCGCGGCGAACCTGCTGGTCGGCAACGGCGGCAACGACACGATCTCCGGGAACGGGGGCGCTGACACCCTTAACGGCGGCGCGGGCGATGACACCCTCACGGGCGGCGCCGGAGCCGATGTATTCGTGACCTCGTTGAGCGGTGGCAACGACACCATAACCGACTTCAACGTCGCCTCCGACGCCATCGACGTGAGCGCCTTTGGCGCGGTCCAGAGCATTTCCCAGGTCGGTGCGAACACGCTCATCGTGCTCGCCACCGGCGTGACCGTGGCCCTGACGGGCGTGTCCGTCGGCTCCCTTGGGACAAACAATTTCATTGGGCTGGGCGCCTCACCGCCGAGTCCCCCGCCCTCACCGCCGCCGAGCCCGCCTCCATCCCCGCCGCCGTCTCCGCCGCCGAGTCCTCCGCCGAGTCCGCCGCCGTCCCCACCACCGAGCCCGCCGCCGTCGCCGCCGCCGAGTCCTCCGCCTCCGAGTCCGCCGCCGCCGGTGACCTACGCGCGGACGCTCAATGGCGGCAACGGCAACAACACGCTCAATGGCGACGCCCGCAACGAGATCATCAACGGTCTCGGCGGCAACGACATACTGAACGGCAATGGCGGTTCGGATCGGCTGGATGGCGGGACGGGCAATGATTCGCTCAACGGCGGCGATGGGGATGACATCCTCATCGGCGGCGTCGGAATTGACACGCTGACCGGCGGCGCCGGTGCGGACGTGTTCGTCGTCTCGTTCTCGGGCGGCTCTGACACGATCAACGACTTCACCGTCGGCGTGGATCTGATCGACGCTTCGGCCTATGGCGCGGTGGAGTCTGTCACCGACCAGTCCGGCGGCGCATTGGTGACCTTCGCGGGCGGCGAGACGATGCTGCTGAGCGGGGTCTCCGCCAGTTCGCTCACGTCCGCGAGCTTCCTGGGGGCGACTCTGAGCCCTCCGCCCAGTCCTCCGCCTGCGCCGCCGCCGAGTCCTCCGCCCTCGCCGCCGCCGCCGAGCCCGCCTCCATCCCCTCCGCCGTCTCCGCCGCCGTCTCCGCCGCCGAGTCCTCCGCCGTCGCCGCCACCCAGCCCGCCTCCGCCCAGTCCGCCGCCGCCGGTGACCTACGCGCGGACGCTCAATGGCGGCAGCGGCAACAACACGCTCAACGGCGACGCCCGCAACGAGATCATTAACGGTCTCGCCGGCAACGACCTGCTGAATGGCAACGGCGGTTCAGACAAGCTGGATGGCGGCACGGGCAACGACACGCTTAACGGCGGCGATGGAGATGACATCCTCATCGGCGGCGTTGGCGCCGACACCTTGATCGGTGGGTCTGGCGCGGATGTCTTTGTCGTCGCGTTTTCGGGCGGCCCCGACACCATCCTGGACTTCACGGTCGGCGTGGACCTCATCGACGCCTCTGTCTATGGCGCAGTGGCGTCCATTTCCGACCAGTTCTCAGGCGCGTTGCTGACCTTTGCGGGCGGCGAGACGATGCTGCTAAGCGGGGTTTCGGCCAGTTCACTCTCGACCGCGAACTTTCTTGGATTGGTCGGGCCGCTTCCGCCGTCATCTATTTCCGCCGGCTTCCCGGGTTCGACAGAGGTCGCGGGCAAAACCGATGGTCTTGGGGCTGTCGCCGGGCCATCCGCGGGTCCGGCCAACGCCCCGGCCCCGGGACAGCCGGCGGCGGAAAGCCAGCCGCCCTCCGGCTGGCAGGATGATCGGTCACACCTCTTCAGCTTTGCTGTTCGGGAGCCGCTTACGGACACCCTGCACGGACCGTTTGACTGGATCGTCTGACGTCGTCGGACCGCGAAGGCGGAGCTGTCAGTCCATAGTGCTCCCGCCTCCGCGAAGGGCCTTGCCGCTCTTCTGGAAACGGCCGTGAGAGCGGCTTTCAGGCGGTGACGCCGGTCCGCGAGTCGTCGCCTGACCGGGGGGGCGACTCCGCGAAAGACTCAATCCCTGAGCTGCAAGGGAGAGATTCGGCCGCCGCCTCACATTGTATTTTCGCCCTTCAGGAGATCAGCGGTTGCAAGCGTCCCCGGCAACGATATCGTTGTCGGGCGGGGGTGTGCGTGATGTTTAAATGGGTGTTGGTCGGGCTGGCCCTGATGTGGGCGGCGCCGGCGGTGGCGAGCGATACGCTGGTCTATGGCAGGCCGGCGGCTTGGGTCAAACCGCAGCCCTACGCGCCGAGTTCGGGGGGCGAAGCGAGCGACGCCGCCCGCCTTGCCCTGCAGGACTATCAAGTCCGCATCGGCGCGGCGGGCACGGAGACCTTCCTGCATACGGTTGTCGAACTGCGCACGACGCAGGCGCTGGCGCTCGCCAATCTGGCGCTGGGCTGGGACCCGGCGACCGATGAGCTGACCATCCATCAGGTGTTGCTGCACCGGGGCGAAACGGTGATCGACGTGCTCGGGCGCGGCGATGTCTTCACCATTCTACGGCGGGAGTCGCGTCTGGAAGCGGCGATGCTAGATGGCCGTCTGACCGCCACCCTGCAGGTCGAGGGCGTGCAGGTCGGCGACTATCTGGAGGTCGCCTACACAACGCGTCACAAGGATCCTGTGCTGCAGGGTCGGGCCGAGGCGATGGTCAGCCTGAATCGTGGCCGGGTCGGCCATCTCTATCTGCGCCAGACCTGGTCGGACGATCGTCCGGTGCGGTGGGTCGGGACAGGTCAACTGGCGACCCCGAAGGTGACGCGCACAGGCCAGGAGACCGAGCTGCTCGTCGACCTGAAGGATGTCAAAACCCCCGACGCGCCACCGGCCTCCGCGCCGCCGCGTTTCAACAGTGCAGGCCGGCTGAGCGCGACCGAGTTCAAGGACTGGGGCGACATCGCCACCGTCATGGCGCCCATGTATGACCGGGCAGGTCAGCTGGCGCCGGATTCGCCGCTTCGGGCCGAGGTCGCGAAGATCGCCGCCGCGTCGAGCGATCCACGCAAGCGGGCGACCGCCGCACTGCGACTGGTCGAAGAACAGGTCCGCTACCTGTATCTCGGGATGAATCTCGGCGGCTATACCCCCGCCGCCGCGGACGCCACCTGGACGCGCCGCTTCGGCGACTGCAAGGGCAAGAGCGTCCTGCTGGCGGCCTTGCTGCGCGAGCTGGGTATCGAGGCCGATGTGGTGTTCGTCAGCACGGTCATCGGTGACGGGCTGGACGCCCAGCTGCCGTTGATCGAGGCATTCGACCACGCCATCGTACGTGCGCGGATCGATGGCAAGACCTACTGGCTGGACGGGACGCGTCAGGGCGATCGCAACATCGACAGTCTCGTGCCGCCGGCCTACCGCTGGGCCCTGCCGATCCGGGCCGGCGCGATGCTGGAGCCGATCCTGGTCCCGCCGCTGGAGCGTCCGCTCGTGGAGTCGCTGGTCCAGATCGATGCGACCGCCGGGCTGGACGCGCCGGCGCCGATCAAGGGCGAGATCATCATGCGTGGCGATCTCAGCCTGGTGATGGCCTTCGGCCTGAAGTCGCTCTCGGCTGACAAACTGGACGAGGCGCTGAAGGGGCTCTGGTCGGATCTACCCTGGAATGTAACGCCGGTGACGGTGGGCTGGAGCGTCGACGAGGCGACGGGCGATGTCCGCCTCACGATGGAGGGCGCCGCCGATCTCGACTGGTCCCCGGAGCGCGGCGCGAGGCCGAGACGCTGGCAGATGTCGGAACTGACCGTCGGTTGGCGGCCTGACATGAAACGCGAGCCCGGACCTGACGCTGAGGCTCCCTATGCCACCGAGTCGCCGAAGTTCGACCTGGATCGCATGGTCGTGACGCTGCCGCGGGGCGGGGTCGGCTTTCGGTTCACCGGTGGCGACGTCAACCAGACCGTGGCCGGCTTCGAGCTGAAACGGACCATGACCCTGAAGGACGGCGTCTTCACCGGCATGTCGAGCCAACGGGCCCTGGCTTCGGAGATTCCCTTCGCGGACAAGGCGGCGGCGGAGACCGGGCTCACCGCTCTGAGCGGGAGCGTCTACATGGAGGCCCCGCGCGGCTACAAACGCACGCCCGCGGAGCTGGAGATCGAGGCGGCCCGCACGGGCACGACCTTCTTCGAATACGCCAACCGCGCCGACGCGCTGTTCGAGCTCGGCCGGGTCGACAAGGCCATCGCTACGCTCGATGCCGGCGTCGCCAGGGACAAGGACCTGGCGGGCGCCTACAACGTGAGATGCTGGCTTCTGGGGCGCGCCAATCGCGATCTTCCCAAGGGGTTGGCGGATTGTGAAAAGGCCCTGTCGCTCAGGCCCGACACGCCCAGCTATCTCGACAGCCGCGCCCTGATCTATTTCCGGATGGGCCAGTTCGACCGTGCGATCAGCGACTATGACGCCGCCCTCGAGCGGTCGCCGGAGCTGTCGGCGTCACTGTTCATGCGGGGCGTGACCAAGCGGCGATTGGGCCGAACCGAGGAGGGCGACGACGATATCGCCACGGCCATCGCTATTGAGCCCGAGGTTGCCGAAACCTTCGCGAAATTCGGCGTCACCCCCTAGACTGAACAACATTCGGTGCGACCAGGGTTGGCTCGTTCAGGGCTGTCGAGACGGCGGGTATGAAGACCCGGCCAGGCTGGCAGGGCCTAGGACGGAAGGCTTTCCCTTCCTTGAGGGGCTGAATCTCATTGGCTTTGACAACCGGATCAACGCCGATCACGTCCGGGACCGGCTCGGGTGGCGTCCGATGCTTGCCTATGCCGACGCGCGGGGCGACATGAAGAAGAGGATGGCGTTGGCCTCCTGCATTGCCGCTCGATCGACGCGGCAGGGGCGAAGTGTTCGACCAAGGACGAGTGGCGGCCATCCAACAGGCCCGGCCAGTTCTTCAGCCGTCGCGCCAGATGGCGACCACGCGCCGTCGCCGGGCTAGCAGGCCAAATCGCCCCGACCGGATGACGTCAAACGACCCCAACGGCGGTCTCCCCGGGAAATGGCGGGCCCTGGCGGGCTACCCGGCGCCGGCCGGAGCCAAACGTATGGGGTTAGTGGCGGTGGGGGTAGGCAGACGACAGCTCGTCTCCGATGTTGAAAGCGTCCCGCTCAGCGGGGGCCTGGTTCAGCGCGGGGATGATCAGGCGGGCGACGACGGCCATGCTGCCTGGTTGGAGGGAGCGGTGGGACATGTCAGCAAGAGGCGGGCGACGTGGCAGCCCCCTAGTCGGGATAGGCCGCCTTCGCATAGCCGTCGTTCGGGCCTATGGCGTGACAGGCAACGACGTATTTGCACCCCTCCACGGTCCGGAACCGCTCAATCAGCCCCGCGGCGCGCTCCGCCGTCAGGCTGGGGGTGTCAGCGGCGATGGATCCATCGGCCATGATGTAGCCCAGGGCGCCCACCTGACCGTAGCCGGGGTCGACCAGGGAAAGCAGGGCCGCCGCGACCTTGGGCACGCCGAGCTCTGCCGCCAGGTGCGTCGCCAGGGGCAGATGGGGGACCACGTCGTCGTCGTATTCGTACCGGACGTGGTCGGCGATGGTCCGATTGTAGGCGGCGGCGAACCTCGCGTCCCCGACGCGCGCCGGGGCGAAGGCCCGCACCGTGATCCTGAGTTGGGGGAAGTCGACCTTCAGGCGCCAGGCGACAAGGGCGCAAACCGCACCGCCCTTGCTGTGCCCCGTCACATAGAGCCTTGCCTGGCTCCCCAGCGGGTGAGTGCTGACATGATCGTGGATGGCGGGGCCCAGTACTTGCCACAGGCGCATGAACGACTTGTAGAAGCCGAAATGGACCCTTCCCGGAAACCCCGGTGGCGTACCACCCGGCGGCGTCAGGGCCGCGAGGGCGTCGCACGCCCAGTCGATAATGACCTGCTTCGGCGACCTGGCCAGCATGGATGGCGGCGTCGTCCCCCGGATCGAAACCAGGACGCCCTCGGGGATTGACGCCACGAAGCCGCCGTCCTGGTTATCCATGCCCGCGCGAAAACCCTGGGGTGGCGCGATATAGCCGACCAGTGCGTAGGGACGAGGGGAGCCTGTGTCGGCGACCGGGCCGTCGCCCGTGATTTCATAGGCGTGTCGGGCAGCCGCCAGAAGCCGGAGGGTCAGTGACATTCGACCATCCGCCGTCAGAGCAGGGCGACGCCCAACGCCGAATTCACCATATCGCGAACCGCGTTGAGTATGCCCTGGATCTGCGTCTGCACAGCAAGCAGCGTCAGCGTCGTCATGGCGACGATGACGGCGATGCTGGCATTGACCTGCATGTTCATGAGAGCCTTGGCCCCCGCGAGGGTGTAGTCGGCCATATGGTCGCCGATCGCGACGATCTGCACCGCGATTTTCCTGAGTTCCGGCATGGCGTAGGTGTGCAGCTGCCCCACCAGTTCGCTGCCCAGATTCTGGCCTGCCGTCTTCATGGCGTTGACCAGCGCTTCGACATTCAGTGCAGCCATGACGGCCCTCGTTCTGTTGTGGAGGTCTGGGCCTTCTTCTTGGCGATCTCCACGACCAGGCCGGCCCGGATGACCGCGCCCACGCCGCCGTCAAGGATCGGGCCTCTCGCGCTCGCCGGAATGCCCAACGGCCCCTGGGCCTCGTGGAACGTGCGCAGGTCTTCGAAACTTCGCTTCAGGACGGTGAAAAGCACCACCTGGCAATCGTCCCTGGGGATCTGGGAGAGATAGACGCTGACGCCCAGGGGCGGCTTGGCCGCGTCGAGCGCCCTCGCCACGATCTCCGTCGACGGGCAGCTGTCGAGCGCCTTGTGAGCCTGCGCCCGAAGGATGAGCGCCTCGATGCGCGCATTGCCGGCCGCGTAGAAATCCTTGTTCGCCCCATAGGCGCCCGCAGGGGTTCCGGCCGTGACGATCATGCGATCCACGAAGCCGGACGTGTCCACGTAAAGCTGGGTCAGTCCGGAATCGATCTGTTCGTCATAGTCCGACACCAGCTGCGTCGTGGCGCAGCCCCAGACCATAATTCCGATCGCCAATAAGGCGAACGACCTCATCAGGCGATTAACCCATCGTCCGGTCATCGATGATCCCCGCGCCAAGAATACAATCCTAGCGCAAGCCTTCTTGACCGCAACCCCTTAAATGTCGGGGATCGATCATCCCGTCGAAAACTGGCTCGCGTTTTAGGTTTATCGCCTTAAGCGAGAATTGCGGTGGACATGGAGACCGCGCCGTCCTTACCTTGCCGTTGAAAGCGGACCGGGAAGGCGGCGCTTCGATCACCGAAAACGTGCATTGGCCGCAGGACCGCAAGGGTAAGAGATGCCTGGCGCAACGCTGGAAATCCATCAGATCAACGTGAGCCAGGGAGACGCCACCCTGATCATCGTGCGCGACCTGGCCCTGCTCGCGGCCAAGGTTACCGATGCGACGGCCCAGGCCGATCCCATGGCCCACCTCCCATGGTGCGTGAAGAGCAGCGTCGACATCTCCTCCACCGTCGTCTCCGCCGTCCTGATTGACGGGGGCAACAACCGCTTTGGCGACAAGGTCTGGGCCTACATGAAGCAGGTGGGCGCGATCGATCCCAGTCCGGCGGTCGTCTTCCAGGCCAAACTGCACGTGATGGTCAATCATGCCCACGGCGACCATCTGGACGGGCTGGAATCCCTGTTCCGGTATGTCGACCCCAGCGTACTTCCGGCGCGCGCTGCGAAGCGGGCGCGGACGAAGCTCACGGCGCCCTTCACCCTTGTACCGGCTTCACTCATGCGCATGGCGCAGACCCCCGTGCGCGAGCCCAGGGGCGACAAGCTGGCTGTATGCAACACTCGGTCGACGCAAAGCAACTTCTTGTAGCAATGGCGATGACTGGAGCGCGAGGGGCGTGGGGAGGGCTAACACTTGGAGCGGCCGTCGGCGCGGTAACCGGGCCTGGAGACATTCTAGTTGCTGCGGGCGGGGCATTCGCAGGGGCGGTAGTTGGTGCGGCGGCGGGGGGGCTAGGGTATATGAGCGTTACGGCCGCGACCTGTGCAACTGTGGGATTTGGGAGTTTTCACTAATATGTTCAGCTTGCGCCACGTTGTTGGAACAATTTCAATAACATATATCAGTACAGTTCTGGGCTTGTGGTTCCACATTATGAGCCCCATTGCTTTGGTTTCTGTTCTATTTCTTTCACACCTCATTGAATTGTGGTGGTTCTCGAGGAGATGGAGGAAATACAACCGGAAGCCTTAGGGCAGCATTGTGGGCTGTGTGAGGCAAGCCAAATCGATTCTGTTGGTCTAAAGCGCACTCGTCTCCGCTCTGGCCCCCGTCAGGTCGTCGTGGAGAAGGGGTAGACGGACGTTTCATTCAAGCGGCACAGGTTTCCGGCCGACCTCATCCGATCTGCGGTGTGGCTGTATTTCCGGTTCACGCTGAGCATCCGCGACGTCGAGGAATTGCTGGCGCAGCGTGGCATTGACGTGAGCCGAGAGGCGGTCCGATGCTGGGTCAACAAGTTCGGTCCGCTCATCGCGGCCAACTTGCGCCGCCGCCGCGGACCGCCAACAGGCCGCTGGCATTTGGAATACCTCCTGCGCAGCGACCTGCCGCTGGCTTGGGCCGATCAGCGAGTGAAGTTCGGGTTTTAGGAGCCGTTCTCCAAGCCTCCTGATCGGGCTCTGTTCCGCCCTTGTTCGGGCGATTTATTTCCCTGTTACGCGCCTGACAGTTCCCTGTTCAAGTTTTGGTGTTCGGCTGTCCGAGCTGAACCGCTAAGCTGCGGAAATAACGTCTACTTTCGCCGTTTTCGAACGGCCAGGGCCGCCCGAAAAGTCCCTGAAAACGACCCCGAAATTCGTTGAAATCCCTATTGGCAGGGAAACTCCACTAGATCGCGGACGCGCGGAGACGTCCGCGGCCAAAGCCGCGAAACTGCGCCTCAGAGCCGGCTGAAACAGCCGGCGTACGGCGGATGAAGGGGGAATAGGCCCGGCTTTACGGGGGCCTTGCGGCGGGCTGATCTGGCCGGAGACCAAACGCGGGGTCGGTGGCGGAGAGGGTGTCCGCCACTCTCCAATGTCCGGCAATGCCATGCTAGGTCATAAGGTGTTGTGTTGATTGGTGTTTTCAACACGTTTCGTCTCACCTTGTGTCCGCCTGACGCTCCCAATCGCAGCCATCTTTGATGATGGATTTGAGGATGAAAGCGACAGGTTCGACGCCCTAAAACGGCAACCGACCGCATGGCTCGTTCTACCAACCGCCTGAGTGCAAGAACAGTCACCGCCCTCAAGAAACCCGGCAGGCATGCCGATGGTGGCGGGCTCTATTTGCACATCGACGCCAGCTTAGCGAAGCGCTGGGTCTTCGTTTTTCAGTGGCAGGGAAAGCGCAAGGAGATGGGGTTCGGCAGTGCCGGCACCATCACGCTTGCGGATGCCCGAGATGCGGCCACCGACGCGCGCCGCATGGTCGCCTCCGGTAAGAACCCGATCACTGTCCGCAAGGCAGAACGCTGTGGCGCGACCTTCGGCGATGTCGCCGACGACGTGCTCGCGGGCCTGAAAAACTCCCTCAGCAACACCAAGCACTGGGCGCAGTGGGAAGTGTCGTTGAAGGAGACCGCGTCGGCGCTTCGCCCCAAGCGCGTCGATGAGGTCACCACTGAGGATGTCATCCAGGTGCTGCGCCCGATCTGGACGCGCACGCCCGAAACCGCTTCGCGCCTTCGTGGCCGTATCGAGCGCGTCATGGACGCCGCCAAAGCCAAAGGGCTGCGGGGCGGTGAGAACCCTGCGCGCTGGCGTGGCCATCTCGACGTGCTGTTGCCCAAGCGCAAGCACCTTTCCCGTGGTCACCACGCCGCCATGCCGTTCGAGATGGTGTCAGGCTTCATGGAACGTCTGCGCGACCGGTCGGCGGTCGCTGCGCGCGCGCTCGAATTCACCATCCTGACGGCCGCGCGCACCGGCGAGACGCTCGGCGCACGCTGGTCAGAGATTGACATGGCGGCGGCGGTTTGGGCTGTGCCTGCGAGCCGAATGAAAGCGCGTGTGATCCATCGGGTGCCGCTCACCCCGGCAGCGTTGGCCGTACTGGCGAAAGTTCAGCCGCTCCTGGGTGGCGCGAGGGATGGCTTCGTGTTCCCCAATCAGGACGGCACCGGATCGCTCTCGCAAATGTCGATGGCGATGCTGATGCGCCGCATGGAGATCGAAGACGCCACGGTTCATGGCTTCCGCTCCGCCTTCCGCGATTGGGCAGGAGACTGCACCAACTTCGCGCGCGAGGTCGTGGAGACTGCCCTCGCGCACACCGTGGGTGATGCCGTCGAGCGCGCCTATCGACGCTCCGACGCTTTCGCAAAGCGGCGGCGGCTCATGGAAGCCTGGGCAGGCTACTGCGGCAAGAAGTCGACCGTCGTCCCTATGCAGCAGCGGGCTGCATAGGCAGACCCGTGCGCATGCGCGCAATCAGATCCTCTAGGTCTGTGCGGGCGATGAGGGTTCGGCCGCACACCTTGACCAGCGGCAGCTCTTTGCGAGCTGCCAGCCGATAGAGCGTCGAGCGGCTCAGGCCGGTGATCTTCACCACCTCATCAACCCGATAGGTAAGGCGTGCTTCGGTCATTTCCGTCTCCTCGTTCAACCTCGGAAACGGTGGAGAGGATTGAGCGGCTTGTCGGTTGCCGACAATTGCCGGAATCAAAATTATACGGATTGGCGTATATGATTCCGATATACGGCCTGGGGTATATTTCATCCATATACGGTGAAACGTATATTGACATTTAATACGAATTTCCGTATATTTGTCGCGAAAGGTGCCATCTATGGAACACGCTTCTCGCAATGAAAAACAGCTCGGCGCAGTCATTCGCCGATGCCGAAAGAAGGCCGATCTCACCCAAGCCCAGCTTGGAACGATCATCGGCAAACGGCAGGCCACGATCTCCGAACTTGAGTCCGGCGAGAGGGGAACAAACCTGGAGACGCTGTTCTCAATCCTCAACGCACTCGAATTGGAAATGGTCGTCCGCCCGCGCCGCAAGGGCGACGTGCGTGACCTCGGCGATCTGTTCTAATGGCGCGCAGTCGCAAATATCCCCCGCTCGGGGTGTTCTTAAACAGCCGGCGCATCGGCCGACTGAGCCGCGCATCGTCGGGCGCAACAGACTTCCAGTACGACCCGTCATGGCTTTCCTGGGAGAACGCGTTGCCCGTCTCCCTCTCGCTGCCATTGCGGGAGGATCGCTATATCGGTGCCGACGTCATCGCCGTCTTCGACAACCTGCTTCCTGACAACGACGCGATCCGAAAGCGCATCGCTGGCCATGTCCGCGCAGAGGGCATCGACGCCTACAGTCTCTTGGCGGCCTTGGGGCGGGATTGCGTCGGGGCGATGCAGTTCCTCGTTGGCGACGAAGAGCCTGGCCCCGCCGGATCGGTGCGCGGTGATCCCGTCAGTGATGAGGAAATAGCCGAGATTTTGAGCCACCTGATCACCGCCCCGCTCGGGATCGAGGACGATGATGACTTTCGGATTTCCATCGCCGGCGCGCAGGAAAAAACAGCCCTCCTGAAATTCGAGGGGCGCTGGATGAAGCCACTCGGCACCACCGCCACCACCCACATTTTCAAACCCCAGATCGGCCAACTGCCCAACGGCATCGACCTCTCCAATAGCGTCGAGAACGAGTATTTCTGCCTCACGCTGACCAAGGCGCTCGGCCTGCCAACTGCGGAGGTTGAGATGGCGCAGTTCGGCGACAAGAGGGTCTTGATCGTCGAACGCTTCGACCGCCTCTGGACTGAGGACGGCCGCCTGTTGCGTCGACCCCAGGAGGATTGTTGCCAAGCCCTCTCCGTTCCGGGGACGCGCAAGTACGAGAAAGATGGCGGCCCCGGCATCCGGGAGATTTCCCGGCTCCTGGCCGGGAGCGATGAAGGGCGCGCCGATCAGCGCCTCTTCCTGAAAACGCTCGTCGTCTTCTGGCTGCTTGGCGCGACCGACGGCCACGCCAAGAATTTCAGCATCTTCCTCTTCCCCGGTGGCGGCTACCGCATGACACCGCTCTATGACGTCCTCTCCGCGCAGCCGAGTGTGGATGCGGGACAAATCCGCCGAAACCGGATGAAACTGGCCATGGCGGTTGGTGCCAACCGGCACTACGAGATCGACAGCATCGTCCCACGCCATTTCATCCAGATGGCCTCCAGTATCGGTATCCCGGAGGCCACCATCCGGGAGGTTTTCAGCGAGCTGCAAGCCACCGGCGCGGACGCGGTCGACCAAACCCTGGCAGGCCTGCCGCTCGGCTTTCCGATGGATATCGCCGCCTCTATCGCCGACGGGTTTCGTGGACGGTTGGCGCAGCTTGCCGACCTGGACGACTAACGGCCGCAACGGCAAGGCGGGGCGTGATCGCCCCGCCGCCGCTAGGGCGACGCCCCCCGCGCAGCGTCGATGAGTTCAGCAATGGCAGCGATCAATTGCGCCAAAGCGGCGAGCAGCAAGGTGATGTCGGTGATGGTCATGGCGTCCTCCTTTCATGCCGCGCGGAATGCGTGACAAACGAGGAGCCAAAAGGCCGACCATGGTAGCGGGACGGGAACAGGCCGCGTAGCGCCGCATCGCGGGGCGGAGCTGCACAAGCCGTCAGGCGCGGAAGCGAGCCGCCTTGGACGTGCCGCGAGGTCGGCACCCTATCCGAGATCAAACGCTTCCGAGCGGAGGTGGGCGCTGCCCCTCACCGCTCTTCATCAATCTGGATCAGCCGCTTGTTGAGCGCGCCATAGGCCGCGCCAACCAGAACACCGGCCACGATGCTGGACGGCGTGACGTCCCGGAAGCCCTCCTTGGCGACCTTCACGGTCGCGAGAAATCCGAGGCCGGCACCAAGGATTGCACCTTCCACGCCCGCCGCATCGTCGGCGCGCGCACGCAGATTGATCACCAGATCATCCAGCGGGATGTTGTCGAAAAGACCCATCGTATTTCCTCCGGTCGGCACCTGCCGACACCGAGGAAGATCGCCAATCAGCAGGGAACTGCGATTGCCGCCCATTGCAGATGGACGCCTATACCGCCCCAGGCATTCGTCGCCAGACTCGCTCCGCGAACGCGCGCTCTTCGCGGCCGACGGCGTGCTGGTAGATCGCCGTCGTCTCCAGCCGCGCATGGCCGAGCCAGCGCTGGTTGCGACCCCGATTGACGCGACGGCATAGAGTTACATATTTCAATATACAGTCATTGATGTTGCAAATAATGCCTTCAAGATCTATCCTTGAGGCATATGAAGCGTGGCTTTAGTCTAGTTGAATTATCTATCGCACTCGTCATCCTCGGCTTACTGACGGGTGGGGTACTTGCAGGAAAATCGCTGATCCGCGCGGCGGAATTGCGCAGCGTTAGCACTCAGTTCAACAATTACACCGTCGCCATTCAGTCGTTCCGCGACAAATACCTTGCCCTGCCCGGCGACATGACCAACGCCACCAGTTTCTGGGGCGACCAGGCGACGGGCACCGCCGCTTGCGCGAGCGGCAGCACACCCGATGGCACACCCGGCACCTGCAACGGGAATGGTGATGGCCGGCTTAATATCTACGGGGAATGCTATCGCGCTTGGCAGCATCTTGCCATGTCGGGCCTGATCGAGGGTTCCTATACCGGCTATGCAGCGACCGTCGCGGAGGGCGTGATCGGCACCAATGTGCCGGCCGCTAAAATGGGTGCGGGCGGGTACTCTCTTTTCGGTAGCAGCACCCCGAGCGGGTACATCACATGGCCGAGTACCATCCTCGCCAACTATGTGATGATCGGAAAATTCTTCGCTGGAGAGCCACCGGTCAGTGGGGTCATCTCGCCGGAGGAAGCGTGGAACATCGATACCAAAGGCGATGATGGATTGCCCGCAACCGGCCGCATCATCGGCGGGCGGGGTTTCGATAGCGCCAGTTGCGATACGGGCGCCGGCGCCGCGTCCACCTATATCCTAACCAATACCGGCCAGCGCTGCACCATCGGCGCGCGGATCAATTAGCTCTCCGCCGACATTTCGGCGTTTCGCAGGCAGTGGCGATGCCGCAGGGGTTGGCCCCTGCGAGTTCGTCCTGTCACGCGGATCATCCGACACCAATGCTGGCCGACGATGCCGATGTGCGCCTCTGTCATCCTTGGAGAGATGGAAAGCCCCCTAAAGGCCAGGTGTGACGCGCTCCGCCGAGACGGGCGGCTGCCGCCGAACCGCTAAGTCGCGCCGGCCACTTACCTAAACGTCAAACCCATAGCGCCCCTTGAGATAGGCACGCACCTCGTCGCTCGGCGTCTCGCCGTAAGATGAGGCGACGATGAAGCCGTAATTCTCCAAATCAACAATACCGTCACCGTCGATGGCCGCCAGAAATGCGGCCTCGTTCTCAGGCTGAACCAGTACGAAATAATAAGCCCGACGCCCCGTCGTATCCTTGGCTTTGAGCTTGTGGATGAGATGCCCCAACGCCGCGACTTCACGGTCTTCAGGAGCGATGCTCACAGCCGCCGAGTTCGGCCGCGGCCCTGAATCCGGAAGGGGAGCGATGGCCTCAGAGAAGTGCCCCTCCGGCAGCGGCACAAACGGTCGCACGCGACGTAGGGTGCCGGTGCTCCAGGGCGTCTGCATGTCACCCGTGGCCTGACACACGAAGTCGGTGACATGAGCCGTCAGCAAACTGATCGGCTGGTGCGGGTCTTCGAGTGCTTTCAGGAGCCCGCGACAGAACGGGCTGGAGCCTCGAACCGCACCATCGGATGCGACCTGGCCGGGCTCGGTGGCATAGAGCACCACCGTCTCTTTCACGGTCTCGTACCGGCCGGTCGAAATGCCCGCCAATCCGCCTTCCCCATCCCGCGTCCCGCTCGGAAGGCGATTGGATCGGCACGCATCGAGGGCGATGATCTTCTGTTGGTCGCTGCGCCAACAGAGATTGGTCAGGATGTCGCTCAACGTCACGCATGACCACGCGAGCGCGGCCGGATCGGTGGCGTCAACGGGAACCAGATAGTTCTCGCCTTGGCGCTGGAACCCGTGCCCCGCGAAGTAGACGAAGACGCTAGCGCCCTGTGGCAGGACTTCCACTTCCTCACGGAAGCGGGCGAGAACGCCGGTCATGGTCGCCCGATCGGCGTCATGGACGACGAAGGTATCAAACCCCAGATCGCGCATGCGGTCGCCGAGGTTTTCGATGTCATTGCCCGGAGTTTTGAGGGGCGGGAAAACGGAACTGTAGCTCGCGTTGCCGATCAGAAGCGCCGCACCCACCATCGAATTTCACCCCATCCACCGAGGCCAACCCTTGCCGATCAGCATCCAGAGTGCAAGGTCGGCCTATCCACGCAGAGCGAGCGTATCGCGTGAAGAGCGGGCGGCGATGAACTACGATCTCATGCTCAAATTCGAGGGGCTGAAAGCCCTCTGCGGTGGCGGCATGAGCGATGAGCACATTAGCTCAGTCCTGTTCGGCAATCACGCCGACCAGGAGCGTCGCAGCCGGCTCTCACGGATCAAGAGCGGGGATCTGCCCTTGCTCGGTGAGCACAAAGACCTGCTCACCCAGGACTTCAATCTGCGGATCAACAAGAACCTGAGGGGAGTGAATTCGCCATCGACGCAAGGCGTGCTCCGGTCAGAGGATTGGGATCGGCCAGTACGCGACCTGTTCGCTGACCTTGCCTCTCATCAGGCCGGGCTCCCAGCCGATGCATTGGATCGAGCCCATGCGGGTCTCCTCGGCGCGCTCTCTGTCATAGACGAGTATCGAGAGCGCAATGACGCCCTCCTCGTGGAGCGCCATTTTGGGCAGGAAGCTGAGCGCACACGCATGCCGGAGTCGGCCGAGCCGGTAGACCCGCTCGACCTGCCGCTCGTGCATCTGCGGGTTGGTCAACGCATGACCATCGTGCTGCGCAGCGAGGTCACAACGACCCCAGTGCGCGCCTGGCTGTTCTACCTGCGCAATCCAGATCAGCGCGCCGGCGTCGGCCTGGCAGATCGCCTATGGGATCAGAAGGCCAACGAAATGGTCTTCTGGCACGCAGGCAGCCCGTTCGAGCTGCCCGCTTGTTATGTCGGCGACCTCCCCGGTTTCCCCGCCAACGTCCGAAATCTGACGGGGGAGATCACCGTGTTTCTTTTGCTGGAGCCGATGCACTCCAACGCGGTCGCCGACCTTCTCGGTAAGCCAGATGAAGGGTGGACGCCCGATAGGCCGCCCTCGTTCGAGGGGCTCGCCCACCTGGTCACATGCCGTATGCGGCTATTCCAACGGGGCAATACAAAGAAGCTCGGAAGCAAGCCTGGCGACCTCTCCTACGGACCGCCGAAGCTCTTCGTCCGGAAATACCGGGTCGCAGCGTAGCTGCTGACATCAGCGGGGCGGACGGGTGCTGCCCTCCTTGTCGAGCCATTTCCGCCAGGCCGGATCAATCTGACTGAGCGTCGCTTGTTGCCCGTCAGAGGATGGGCGTGCCGCCACCCCGACCAAATGCTCCGGGGGCGTCTGCCGACGCGCAGGCGCGCGTCGCTCGCTGCCTAGCGCCGTGCGCGCATACCAGCGCAGCACGGCACAGCCGACCAGAAATCCAAGGCCGTGACCCATCCCCTGGGTCGCGCCGATGATCGCAGCCGCGATCAATAGTCCTATCCCGACATCCACTCGGGCGATGAAACGAAGTACCGTTCGCATGGTCGTTGCTCCTATTGCTTGAAAACGCAGTGCAGCCAGTGGGCACCGGTCTGCTGAAAGCGCCGCCCGCCCTGCACCAAGATGCCGTCGACTAAGCCGCCTTCGGCGCGCCCGCCCTTGCGGAGCCGGCGCGCGAAAACCGACGGCTGGATCACGTAGTCGACCTGTTCCGACCAACCGCCACCGTCCGTATTGCCGACGCTGGCGCTCTCGCTGGTCGAATACCCGCCGCCCACGGAACGTGAGCGGCTGGAGCCCACCTGCGCACCGCTCGTACTGCCGTAGCTCGACGATGACGATGTGTTGCCCTTCGAGTCCGTTGAGCTGCCAAAGCTGGAGCTGCTGCCCCAGTTCCGGCCTTTCGACGTGCCTTTTTGGAGTCCCCAGTTGCTGCTGACGCTTTCGCTGGTCTGGTCGGTCTCGCTGCTCGACCAGTTCTGACTAAACCGCCGCTGCACCGCACGGCCGATCAGATCGGCCGCATAGGTGTTCGTCGTCGGGTCGCTGTTGGAATGGAAAATCTGCGTCTGGAAATGCCCAAGCAGCGCATTCGCCGTCGCCCGCGGATCGCTCCCCTTGAGCTGGGAGTAGAGGCCAGGGAGGTTCTGCGTCAGGTAGACGCTGCACGCGCGTGAGCTACGCGCCGTGCTCTGAAATTCCATGTCATAGGCCGACACCGTGAACTGACATTCGTCCGTCCACAGAAAGACAGGACGGGTGCCGGCGTGGACAGCGCGGCGCTCCGTCGCCCGCTGCCACTGGTACTTGAGGACGTTCGCCACCACGACGCCCATATCGCCCCAGACCTTGACCGGGAAATCGACGATGAGGATTGCCCCCTCATGCGTCATTTCCGGAATGAAATGGGTGTCGGTGCAGAGCAGCCGGTGCATCCGACCGGTCAGGAACGGGCTGATCGTACTCGTGATCGTCGCCAGGATGTTCGACCGCGTGCGGTCATCCAGCTCCGCGAAGGCGACGAACCAGTGGTCGGTGATCACCCGCATCTCGCGCAGCGGAAGCGGCTCCCCCGCCGGATCGTCATGCGCCTTGCGCAGGATGTGGTAGCAGAACGACCGTTCCTTCCATTCCGCCGAGGCGGCCTCCGCGCGCGAGCGCGGGGCGCTGATCAGGAACTGCATCAGATCATCCAGCCGCAGTGTGCCGGTGGCCGTGACCAGCGGGGTCATGGCCAAGGCAAGATTCTGGGCAGAGGCGCGACGCCAGAACGACTGTTCTTCGCGCCCACCGCCCTCGCCACGCTGCGCCGCGTCCATGATGGTCAGCATGAGATTGACGAGGTTGTGGGACTCGCGGCCTGCCCCGTCCGGGCGGCCGACCTCGTAGGCGAACGGGTTGAAGCAAAGCTCCCCGTCCGCATGAAACCAGATCAAGTCCTGCGCCCGCCCGGAGGCTTCCAGCCGGGCGTACCATTCGCCCGCCTCGCCCGGCTTGGAACACAGGATCACCCCGCCAAAGCCGGCGCGCAGGAAGGCTGAGGCAATGGAATTGCCCGACCCGCTCGTCTTACCGGAGCCGGTAGCGCCCAGGATGAACGTCCCTTCGCAGGCATCCGCGAGCCGCCATGCGTCTCCGCCTGGGAGCGCGAGTACCGGCATGTCGAGCGGCCAGCCGGCCGTTGCCGGTGCATGCCCGGCGGGTGCGGACGACAGTGAGCCGAGCAGTCGGGTGAGGAGTCTCATTCCGCACCGCCGAGCGTGGCGTGTGACGCAGAGTCGAGCAGTCGGACCATCGTCTTCCCTCCGAGAGGCCGCACGGAAGCGGCGTTGAGGGGGAGAGTGGAGGGCAACGACCGGGCTGCGCATTGCCAGCCATTGCAACGGCCGACAATGCGATAGCTGGGATGGAGGAGATAGGCACAACGCAGCGCATTTCGCGCTGGAGAGCTCCAATGTCCCTGTTCGACAGTCTCGCAAATCTGCTGGACGACGCCATGATAGACGTCCGGCGAAGCGTCGTGGAGGAGGGCTGGTTTGGCCGTCCGGTCACCAGCCCCGAAGGGTTCGATAGTATGGTGAAGGATCTCTACGGAGAGCCTTTGCAGGCGCCAGAACTTGAGCTTGGTCGCCCCATGTCGCCCGAAATCGAACGCTGATCGCTAGACTTCGACCACTGCAAACATAGAGTGCAATTGGTCGCCCGATCCCCAATTCGCGAGGAGCAGCGTTTATGCCGATCCCATTGCTTCTTATCTGGTTCGCTGGCGCAGTGGCTGCCGGCGCGGCGGCCGGCAAGGGCGCGGAGGCGATAGGCAATGGCAAGCTCGATGAAGCGCGCCGCTTGGAAGCCGAAACCCAAAAATACGTGGACAAGCGACGGGCGGAGTTTCGTCTGAACTACAAGAAATATCTGACACGACTCGCTTCATATTCGGCCCTGATACGGGGCATGACGGGTGATGTTTCGTCCATCGCGTCCGCCGGGAACCAGCCGCTCCCGCAAGGACTCGTCGAGTTTTGGGAGGTGATTGCCGCGCCATGGGGCGGCGACCTGAGCCCCAAGGATTCGGGAGCGATCTTTGCGCTTACCCGGAGTGACGCTGTAGCTCTGCAACGAGCCGCTCACTTTTCGAGAATGACCAACAACTCGCCCGTAGCCCAGGTGGCCGGCCCTTTGCTTTGGGCGTTCATCTATTCGAAAAAGGGCGTCGATTACGCAATTGAGGCTGGTTCCTCCCTCGAAAGGGTTCGGGCGCGGACGTCCGAAGCCAGAATGAATGCAGATGCTGAGGTAACCAAGCTAGCTGCCCAGTTCGCGATGATGGAAGATGCTTGGGACTCCAAGGTCGTGCCGATCGTCAGCCGTGCACTCGGACCACCTCGAAATCAGTCTGCCCTTCAAATGCTGGTCCAGATGGCCGACCTCATTGAGGAGACAGCGAAGGCCAAGATGGAGGAAGCGGCGGAACTGGGCCGGAAGGCTGGTGAGCCATGAGCGACTTCAACCTACCGTCCCTCAGCGGGAGCGGTTTGCCTGGCCAAACCGAAGCGGAGATTGTGGCGCGGGTCGCGGAGACCATCGGCGATGTTGTCGTCTATTTGGGTCTCAGGGATCAGCTGCACGCTCGCGTGTCAGAAATAGCGGCGGAATACGCTGCCCTAGCAAGCTCCGAAGAAAACATCCTCCGAGACCGTGCAATTCAAGGCGCGATTGTTGAAATCGCCATGAAGGCGCTAATTGACAAGGGCGCGTATGATCAAGCCGTTGAGATATTTAGAGAATATATGAATGGCGCGCCAAATTTCGTCGCCGAAGTAACCCGAATGATTATCAAGAGAATGGAATTGTCACCACTCACTATTGTAACACGATCTTAACACAAGGGCGATGTGGAGCGTGTTATTATTATTCATATGCGTAGATATATTGAACATGACGTGCTGAATGACTTTGTGGTGAGATTTGTGAATTACTCACCGAAGTTCCCTGAGATGCCGCCTATGCCCGCCTTCCCGACGCGACCAGGCCATATGGCACTTGCGGGCGCCATAGCTGCCGGAACTCTGGTGGGCGTTGGCTGGCTTGGCTATCAGGGCGCCAAGAAGATGGGCTGGGTAGATCGGACAGCCGCCCAAAAGGACGGGCAGACCGCATCGGTCTCGACGCGTTGAGGCCTGAGATGACGGCCTCACGAGCGCCCGCCTAACCCAGCCTCTCCCGGATAGAGAACGCTCACCTTCGTCACCACCGGCTCGCCTTCGGCGGGCGCTGACCAAATCTTCGGATTGAACGCCTGCACGAACGTCACCCGACCACGGGCGAGCCGCTTGCGCAGGTCATGGAGGTGCTTGCCCTCAATGGCGATGATCGCGTCGGTCAGCATGAGGTGGATCTGATCGTCGCCGATATAGCCGACCCGCACCAGAAACCGGTATTGGATCGCCTGGCCTTGGGGCACGTCGCCGGTCAGCCACCAGCCAATATCGCAGGTGTCCAAATCGTCCGCCGGCGTGAAGCCGTAGGCGCGATAGGGGGCGTCCACCGTCGCGGCGGACTCCGCTTCCTCTGGAGCGGGACGCGGGTCGGCGACCCGCTGTGTCCAAGCTCCTTTCGGCTTCTGGAAAATGGCATCGAAATCATCGCTCATGAGAAACCTCCTGTGTGGGCGCGCGCGGCGGCCGAGGCCGCTTGCGCCAGTGATGGATCAGCCCTTCGGTGAAGGACTGGATCGCTGAAACGTCGCGGGCGAACTTCATCGGATCGCGCCGCTGGTAGGGCGTGAAAGCGCGGTAGAGCTCGTTCCGTTTGAGAATGGAGAGCCAGGTGGAGACCCGCTCTTTCAGGGTGCCGTAGGCAGCCTCAATGTGCCGCGCGAGACCCAGATGAATCTGGGGCTCGCGCATGATCCCCTGCGCTGCGAGCGTGCGGTGATCGATCCTCGCCGCCGCGCCAGCGGCGGCGAGCGCATCATTGGCGTGGTTCGCCCAGGCTCCCCGCCATTGGAAGATGTTCCGTTGCTGGTTGATGGTCTCAACCCGCTCGGCCAACTCGGGCGTCTCGTTCTTGCGGAACGCGTCTTTGGCCTCGCGAAGGGCGGCTTCGACCGCCGGGTCTTCGTTCCAATCCCGAGCCTTGGTCTTGGCGAACCCCGTTCGCGTCGAAGCGTCCAGCCGGCGCATCGTCAGCATGACGTGCGCGTGCGGCTGGGGCTCGCCGTTGACGTCGAGCGGCACATGGATCGCGATGTCCGCGACCATGCCCAGCGACACGAACTGGTCGCGGATGAACCCGTGCACGAGGTCGATCCGCTCCTGGGCAGTCAGCTCCTTGGGGATCGTGAGTTCGATCTCCCTCGCCACCTGCGCGTTGCACCGCACCTCGACTGCCTCGGCGCGGTTCCAGAGTTCGTGACGGGAGAACACCCAATCGGGCGCACCCTCCGGAGCCAGGATTGCGGAGTGCACCACGTCGGGTTTGCGGTAGGAAAACGTCTTGCCAAGCCGCTCATCACGGAGCCGCTCGCCATGCCGGTACGAAGCGGATTTGACAGCGGACTGACCCGCTGACCGTTGCACTACTTTTGCCCTCAGGTGGAAAATCGCCATAGGCAGCCGCCAGGTGTGAAACCGGGTGGTTTGCCGACGTCCATCATCCTTGAGCGAGGGATGTGCACTTATACAAACTGTACCAGTTTGTGCACAAAAACTCAAGGATTAAGAGGACTTGCGGCTAGTCCGGTTGCGTTGATCGGGAAGTCGACCAACTGAAACAGGGCGGCTTTGAAGGGGCGATTGTCGGCCGTTGCAGCGACACGCCACCGAGCCAAATCGGAGCCGCGGCTAACACCGACCGAGAGGGCAAAAGAGCTCGCTCCCACCCACCCTACGAATGGCACTGGTGGTGCTATTCGACCCCGCTCGCAGGTGCGCCCCTCGTCGCCAGCTGGACGTCATCGGAGTCCATGACGATGCCGGACGACAGGATCGCACAAAACAAAAAGGCGGCCGCCAGGAGGCGCTTGATCCGGGCGATCAATGCCGCCTCCGCCGGTATCGACGGCTGGCCTGACCGTGCGCATGGAGCACGGTGACCAGCACGTCGCCCGCCAAAATCAGCACGACGTTGCGAGCCCTTTCCGCAACCGTCGCGCCGCGTTCGTGCGCCAGCCGGCGCACCGCACGGTAGGACAGGCGGACTGCGATCCGTCCGCTACCGACCGGGATCTCCAAGTCCGCGTAAGACGCCACAAGGGCGATCAGCGTAGGCACCAGGCCACGCTGCTGGGCACGCCGTCCGGCGTGCTGAGAGATAGTTAACTCAGCCATGGGATTGCATCCTGATTGGCGACATGGGGGAGCGCTCGTTGGCGCTCCCCGCGTCGCTCAGAGGCCGAGGTTCTCGTTGGAGGTATGGGCGCGCCATGCGCCGTAGACGGGCGCGAAGAACCAGCCGAGGACGCTACCGAGGCCTGGGATCAGAACCGAGGCCACGAGAAACAGGCCGAGGCAGATGAAGAAGTCTTTGGGGCTCTTGAGGTAGATCGCGACGCCGAGCGCGCCGAACACCAGCCCCGCCGAAAAGGCGATGGCCGGGCTCTTCCGCTCATGCAGGGGCGCGAGCTCCTTGATGGCTTCCGCGCCATGTTTGGCCAGGTGGCCGAGGTGATGATTGCTCATGGAACCGTTCCTTTCGCGACAGGGATGTCTGTCGCGAGGGACGGTCGGTCAGGTGTCGGCCGGGGTCAGTTGCAGGTTATTGCGGAGACGGTATGCGGCGACCCGCTCGCTGCGTGCGCTGAGATAGTCCCGATAGGGCCTCAGGATGTGGGCCGCGTCTTGGCCAAGCAATCCCTCGGTCTCGCTGAGAGCCTGCGCCAAACCCAAACTTCCGCTCGATCCGGCCGGGGCGGCGAGCTTCTCGCTGAGCAGCTCTTCGACTTCCTGTCGGGTCGCTGCGGGAAGGGCGGAGCGCTTCTCAAGGAAGATGAGCCGACGGCCGAGGACACGAAGCCGATCGTCGTCGAATTCCTCGACAATCCTCGCGCGGTTCTCCCACGGCGCGCGATGGAAATTCTCCATCCGCCATTCGTCGGCACGCTCGGTGAAGCCGTTGTAAATCTGGTCTTCGACGTGGGGGGATGGTGGCCACGGTGCGCGCCCGTGCGTGTAGGCAAGCGCAATCCGTGACCTCAGATCAGGATCGTTGCGCAGCCGTTGCGCTCGCTCCTCCGCCTGATTGAGATCGAGGTCGGAGAGCAGGCCATCCGGCACGTCATAGAGGGCGGCGACGGTCGGCGCCGCATTAACCCGGAGCCGCCGGATAGGCTGCGGCTTTGCCCATAGAAATGCCGTCAGCGCGTCATCCGGGAGCGAGGCAAGCCAATCGGGGTCAAGTCGCAGATCGAGACACAGGCGGCCGTTTGGCTGGTCGGGGTCATCCCCGATATTGGCCACGGCCGTATGGTAGGCCACGTTCCCGAAGAACTCGGTGAGCAGGAACCCGTCTTCGCTGCCCACGAAGTCCGCGACGGAGGCCTTCTTCGAGAACCGGATATGTCGGTTCCAAACCTCGGCCGCATGGGTTCGCACCCGCTGGCAGAGATGCAGCGTCGCCCTGACATCCGCCATCGCGTCGTGTGCCCGATCATGAAACGCCCCGTTTGCGGGTGCGATCATGTCGAGCTTGTAGCTAGGCCGTCCCTCCGCGTTGAGCGGGACAACCAGTGAGCTGGGCTCGAAGGTGGAGGCCGAGAGCACCAGCCCCAACGCATCCATGCGCGCGTTGCCATGCTTCGAGGTGAGGTACGGATCGTGCAGCGTTTGGAAGAAGGCCTGGCGCAACAACTCCTCGTCGTAGCGGATGGAGTTGTAGCCCACGAAAATCGCGGGAGACCACGCCAGGAGCTTCGCCCGAATGCTCACCGCCATCTCGTAGTGCGATGGCAGGTCGGGATTGAGCAACTGCTCGATGGACAGTCCGTTGGTGAGCAGCGCCTTCGGATGGGGAACGACATGCGTATTCAGCCGCGACCGTATCTCGAACGTGTCGGTGACGTTGAGGTCACCGTCCGTCTTGATCGCTGCGAAATGCACGATCTGATCGAAGGCCGATTTCAGCCCAGTGGTTTCAACGTCGAAGAAGACAAATCCCACTGAGCCGCTCCGGTTCGCTTAGGACGCCCTGGCCAGCCGATAGCGCATGGCCGATGGGCTCACCCGAAACTTGCGGGCTAACGCCTCTACGGAATCATCGTCCTCGATATCCAGGCCGGCATCGTCCAGTGCGTCCTTCAAGAATGCCTCAGGCATCAAGAGTTCGGCGGCGAACGCGTTGGCGTCGATCTCCAGCGCATCGACACCCTGCGACGCGACCACGTCACGGTGCAGCACGCGAAACACCTTGTCGACATGGACAGCCTTGCGAAGCTCGTCCGCATGCAGCTCGTGATGCGCAAGTTCATGCGCAATCGAGAACCGCTGGCGATTGGGGTGGTGAAGCGCGTTGACGCCAATGATGGCGACGCCGTCCTTGATGTAGGCCATGCCCGACAGCTCTTCATCCAGCGGCGCGTATTGCAGGACGATGCCCTTGCTTTTGACGATGCGCTCCACCGACACCGCCGGTGCCTTGATGCCGAAGGTCGCGATGATCTCGCGGGCGGCGGTGCGGGCTTTGTCTGGGTTTGGCCGCCTCATGAGCCAGGCCTTGCCGAACCTCGACTACCCATCGCGGCCGTAATCAGGTCGTTCAGAAGGATCTTCTCCCGCGCCGTAACGCTGCCCGAAATTGGCATGTCAGTGTCCCCCGATGATTGATCTTTTGGTGGCGTCGGAAGCAGCTCCGACACCTTCGCGAACTTGAGCGCGGCGGCCAGGCTGTAGACATGGTGGAGGAGGACGTTCTGCCGTCCGCTCTCGATGTTCGCGATAGACGCACGCGACATGCCCACCTGCGCTGACAGCGCCTCCTGCGTGAGCCCGAGTTCCTTCCGCCGCACGGAAACCGCCTTCCCGAAGGCCGCATAGATTGCCGCATCAGACATAGCCTTGTTTGCCCCAGCGCCTGGCGGCCGTCAATCTGGCAAACATGTTTGTCACAAGCACAGTCGAGCGTGGCTAATCTTGACACGCCGGGGCGGGTCTGGAATCAATCGGGAGGTCAGCGAGTCGCGGGGCTCGCCTGATGACCAACGAAAGGGACTAACGATGTCGAAGCGTATCCATGTGGTTCCCCATCAAGACGGGTGGGCCACTCAGCGTGAAGGCGCGTCGCGCGCGGGCTCTGTTCACGGAACCCAAGCCGACGCCACGGAGGCGGCGCGTAACACCGCCATCCGGGAAGGGGGCGAGGTCATCATCCATCGCCCTGACGGTCGCATCCGCGATGCGAATTCCTACGGCAATGACCCCTTCCCCCCGAAGGGCTGAACGACAGAAGGCCGCACCAAGGTGCGGCCTTCTTTCTATCCACGATCACTCAACACCACGGAGACTGACGATGACCACCTACCCCCAGCGCCCGCCGTTCGTGCCGCAGCGCCCCTCGGTTCCCTACGAGGTTCCGAGGCCGATCATGCCCACCCCGGAGCGGCCGAACCCCTGGCGTCGGTAGCCAGAAATCCCCACAGCCAACAGCAGGAGAAAAGCCATGGCTGACGTCCAAGTGAAGTGCATCAACAAGCTCCCTCGTAACAATACCCACGAGGGCATTACCCATCTCGGCGGCGACCGCTGGAAGTGGACCCGTTCACAGGTCATCACTTCCATCGAAGGCAAGACCAACACCTTCTTCACGATGGTGGGCGGCAACCGCGCCACCGTCGGGGTCGTCAACGGTGCGAACGGAAAGTACCTCCGCACGCACGCCGACGGGAAGTACAACGACAACCTTCTTGCGCTTCCCGAATGCGCGTAGGGGCTCCCAGAAACGCCCTCCCGAATTCCAAACCGACTTGAGACCGTCCAGGCGCAGGCTTGGGCGGTCTTATCTTTTTGGGGCGGCCAGGTCCGCGCCAATCGCGCGTGGCTGGCAGGGTTTGACCCAGGCCGGCCAAGGCCGGTGTGACCATAGACTCCTTCAAATGCCGAGCGGGACATCACGGCTTCTATCGGTGAGCGTTCTGGCGCCGTCCCGGCCTCGTTCAACCCAGCTCGCTTCCTTCGCCTTCGGCTCCGTGCAGCTCCGCTCCCTCCGGGCGCGCTGACGCGCGGGGTGTGACCGACGCCTCATAGGCCGTCGCCCAGGGCTCCCCATGAAGCCGCGGAATGGTCCGCGGCAAAACATGAAGGAGACCTCCAATGGCCAAATCCGAACCTGAAACCACCGGCCGTAAACCAACCCACCGCCTCTACCGTGTCAGCGGCGAAGGCGACGCCTCAAGCTGGACGCCCATCGGGGCGGCCTGGCCGAACAAAGACGGCATGGGCTTCTCGATCAGCTGCGATGCCGTGCCTCTTCAAGGCCGCATCGTCATGCGCGCCATCACCGAGCGGGTCGGGGGTCAGCAATGACCCCCGCTACCTCTTCTCAGGAACGCATCCGCGATCTCAACGATGCTTTCCGAGCATCCGGTTCGTCCGCCAGCGGGCAATGGATGATCACCCGGGGCGTCCAGATGCTGGGTGCAGAGTTCGTGATCCTGGCCACCCGCGCGGTGGCCGCCTTTGATAACTTCGCCCCCGGCAATGATCCCTATGGGGAGCATGATTTCGGGTCTGTCAAAGTGGCTGGCGAACGCCTGTTCTGGAAGATCGACTACTACGATCCCAGCCTTTCCTACGGCTCAAACGATCCGGCCGACCCCGCCGTCACCCGACGGATTATGACCATCATGCTGGCCTCAGAATACTGAGGCCAGCTTTGGTTGAATCGGGCGAGCAGGGCGCGCACCATGACCGACGGGCTACTCCGTAGTTTGGTCGGTGGGACATTCGTTGCTGCGTTGCCCGAAGCCGGGCAGCCAATTTCTGGATCAAACCGATAGCGTTGGGATCATGACGCGGCAGGCAGTGAAGAAGCCAGTGAAGCGCCCCACGAGGACGATCGAGACGTTCATCTTCTCGATCGGCGACTGGGAGCCGGAGTACAGCTTCGCCGTCAACCACAGCCGGCTGGAGGAAGGGCCTTATTGGGAGCATGCGGGACTGACGCTCACCGCCGCCTGCGTCTTCCCGCCCAAACTCGCCGGACGAACCGCCACCCTCCGGTTCGTCGGGGATCGGGAACGTCTCCTGACGAGACCACCCATGAAGGACCGCGACTGGCGCCCCAATGGCATCGGCCTTCTGGAGCTCACTCCAAGCCGTGGCGACTTCTATGCCCGAGTTCCGATGGACGCCGTGTGGGGCTTGATCGCCGCGATGGGTCAGGCTGGCTTTTCCTACGTGCTGCTCAACGGCCCGACTCTGTTCCGCAGCAAGAGCCTCTGCACCTCCTTCAGCTTCGAGCGCTCGGTCGACCTCGAAGAGTATTGAGGGTCGTGGGTTCGCCCACGGGTGATGCCCGGTCATTGGGCTCCGGGGTGGGCGTGCGCGTGCACGGCTAGGACTACACCAACCATGCCCGCCCGTGACGGCAGGGCAACGCGGCTCGCTTCCGCATCTTCCGATTTGTGCAGCTCCGCCCCGCGACGCGGCGCGCCCGTGGGCGCGGCGTGTGCCCTGCCGTCTTATCCGGGCGGGCGGTCTCGGCTCCGTCAGCCGCGCAAGGCGCGCGGCCCACGCAAAGGAGCCAACCATGAAACGGAAACCATCACCGGGACAGAACCCAAAGACCGACCTCTACAGCGAGGTCACCAACCAGATCATCGCCGCCATCGAGGCCGGTACGGGCACCTACAGCCTCCCCTGGCAGAGTGTGCCGGGTATGCCCAAGAACGTCGCCAGCGACCGCAGCTACCGAGGGATCAACACCCTGCTGCTCTGGCTGACGGGCAATGCCAAGGGCTACGCTACGCCCTACTGGGCGACCTTCAAGCAATGGCTTGAGCTGGGTCATCCGGTTCGCAAGGGTGAGAAATCCGCGACCGTCGTGTTCTGGAAGGATCTTGCCGGCGGAACCTCGGATGAAGCCGAGGGTGACGACGGCGATACGCGTCGTCGGTTCGTGGCCAGAGCCTACCATGTGTTCAACGCCGACCAGGTGGAGGGCTACGCCGTCCCCGCGATCACGCCGCTCTCAGAGTCCGAGCGGGATGCGCGTGCGGAAGCCTTCTTCAAGGGGCTTCCCGTCGTGGTGAACTACGAAGGCAATCAGGCCTTCTATCGGCCGAGCACCGATACGGTTCAGATGCCGTCCTACAGCCACTTCCATGAGGTGAATGGGTACTACGCAACCCTCGGGCATGAATGCGTCCACGCTACCGGCGCAAAGCACCGGCTGGATCGCGATCTGTCCGGCCGCTTCGGCTCAGAGTCCTACGCGATGGAAGAGCTGGTTGCCGAGCTGGGTGCGGCGTTCCTCTGTGCTGATCTCGGCCTATCGGCCGAACCGCGCAGCGACCACGCAGGCTACATCGCGTCGTGGCTGAAGGTCCTGAAGGGCGACAACCGCGCCATCTTCACCGCCGCCAGCAAAGCGCAGGCAGCGACTGACTGGCTACATGCGCAGGCCGCCCCGTGAGGGGCGGCTACCTGCGCGACCGACGTTGATCGCTAAGCTGGAAGGTGCTCTTGCGAAAGCGTGACTTGAAGCGCTCGCGCGCGCAGAATCGACAATGGATGCGGTAGCTCGAAAGCTTGAGAGATTTTGTTGCGCTTACGCTAGCGCCCGCATAGGTTGAGGTTATAGCTAGAATTGACGCGGAACAAAATGAACATCGCCGAGCTTGAAATAAAAATAAAACACCTCGTCGATGCCGGTTTCGACGCAAACAATTTCATCTTCGACTTCATCGAAATCTATGACGCGCCTCGGGCAACCCTCACTAAACTGAGGCAAGGAGCCTCTAATCACGCCAAAGAAAGCGGAGATTTACTTTGGAAGAACAAATTGTTCTTCCGCATTTGTTCCGAGGGGCAAGCTGCTGACGCAGTCGACGCCATGGCGGCTGATCCGCTGACGGCAAAACACAAACCCCGCATCCTCTTGGCTACAGACGGTGCCGAGGTCTACGCGCGGGATACCAAGGTCGATCAGCCCCTGGACATCCCATTCGACAAACTGAACAACGTATTCGACTTTTTCCTGCCGCTTGCCGGCGTGGAAAAGTACGAGGCGGTTGCCGAGAACCCGGCAGACATAAAGGCGACCGGCCGCTTAGCAAAACTGTACGACGCGATCCTCGCCGCGAATTCCGATTGGAGCGACCGCGACCACACCCATGAACTGAACCTCTTCATGACGCGGATGCTGTTCTGCTTTTTCGCGGAAGACACGTCCATCTTTGACAAGGGCCTCTTCACGAAGACCGTGGTCGAGCTTTCGCGGGAAGATGGCGCAGATACCCACACGATTCTCGCGGCCATCTTTGAAGCGATGAATCAGCCAGAAAAGAAGCGGGCGGGTTTGCCGGAGTTTGCCCGCCGCTTCCCGTTCGTGAACGGTGGGCTGTTCCGCGAGGCAACCGCAATCCCGAAATTCTCCAAACAGGCGCGCCGCCTTTTGAAGGAGTGCGGTGGGCTAGAATGGAATGAAATCAACCCCGACATCTTTGGCTCAATGATCCAGGCCGTCGTCGAGCCCGACATGCGCGGCGACATGGGGATGCACTACACCTCGGTGCCCAACATTATGAAGGTGCTTCACCCATTGTTCCTTCTCTCATTGGAGGAGGATTGTCAGGCAGCATGGAATAGCGAAACAAGGCTAAAGAAGCTGCTCGCTCGTATCTATAGCATCCGAGTTTTCGACCCGGCTTGTGGCTCGGGAAACTTCCTCATCATCGCCTATCGGGAGCTCCGTAAGCTCGAAACGCGGATCTTCATGCGGCTCAGGGAGGTGGCCAAACAGTGGTCGCTACCTATGACAGGGGTGCGGCTCAATCAGTTCTTCGGGATTGAGTTGGCGGACTTCGCCACCGAAACGGCGAAGCTTTCGCTCTGGATCGCCGAATATCAGATGAATGAGAAGTTCAAGGAGGTTTTTGGGTCAGCTCCTCCGGCGTTGCCGCTTCGTGAAAGCGGTAACATCGTCCAGGGCAATGCGGCGCTCGTAGATTGGATTACTGTTTGTCCGCCCGATAGCAGCAAGGAAACTTATATTGCCGGAAATCCGCCTTTTGAGGGTGCGCGCGGGCAATCCAAATCTCAAAAATTAGACATCAAAGTCGCGCTATCTCGTTCGTATAGCGGCGCAAATAGCCTCGACTACGTTTGCATATGGTTTCATCGGGCAACCGAATACTTAAAGAAAAATTCGTCATGTGCGGCCTTTGTGGCCACAAGTTCTATTTGTCAGGGACAGTCAGTATCGCTTTTCTGGGGAAACGTCCTCGGGCGTGGGGTGGAGATCGCATTTGCATACACGCCGTTTAAATGGCGGAACAACGCCAAGAAAAATGCCGCAGTAAATTGCGTCATAGTGGGTATTAGAAACTCGTCGTCTGATCAAAAACTTCTGTTCGGCGATTCTTCCGTAAAGAAGGTTCCGAATATTTCGCCATATCTTACCGCAAATGAAAACATAATTGTCAAAAAAGTATTTTCGCCGCCTCCGGGGTTTCCGCCGTTGGTCATGGGAAATCAAGCAATTGAGGGCGGGCATCTGATCGTCAGTAAGCGGGAAATGGACAGCATCATACTGGCTGATCCTGCGACCGCGAAATTCTTTCGGCCTATGTATGGTGCCAATGATCTCATGCAGGGCGTGCCCCGTTACTGCATTTGGGTCGGAGATGGCGAATACGAAGAGGCAAGCGCGATCCCGGAGCTTGCGCGAAGATTTGACCTTGTGAAAGCTTATCGTAGAAAAAGCGGTGAGGTGGCGAGAAGTCTGGTCGATATCCCATACCGATTTAGATACGTGCACGAGGCGAAAGATCACATGGTGGTCATTCCTCGAACAACGACCGAGAGAAAAGAATATATTTCTTGCGTTGTCCTAACAAAAGAATCAATTGTTACAGACGCCGTTCAAGTAATATACGATCCAGATATGTTTATATTTGGGATTCTCTCATCTAGGATTCATATGGCATGGGTGCGCGCAGTAGCCGGTCGATTCAAGATGGATCCCAGATATTCAAATACGCTTGTCTACAATACATTCCCTATTCCGATGATATCTTCCGGTCAGAAAGAAATATTGGAATCTCATGCATACAACATACTTCAAGTGCGTGAGGGATATCCCGGCAAGACCATATCGTGGCTCTATGATCCGAATTATATGCCCAAGGACCTTAGGGCTGCCCATGTTGCGCTCGATGAAGCATTTGAAGAAATGCTCATTGGACGACCATTCAAAAATGATCCCGAACGATTAGAGCACCTGTTCAAATTATTTGCGGCCAAGAAGGCTAGCGACCCCATTGATTTTGGCGGTAAGGCCAAAAAGAGAAAGGTCGCCTGATGGCTGATTTTGTAACCGTTGCCTACGGCACGACTGGCGCGAGCCAGGAAACAAATCCCTATGGGATGCGCACCATGCAGTCGCGCGCCTTTGACGCGCGCAATTCCCGATACCTCTTAGTGAAAGCGCCGCCAGCGTCCGGGAAGTCGCGGGCTTTGATGTTCATCGGCCTAGACAAACTTCAGAACCAGGGCGTCTCCAAGGTGATCGTCGCTGTTCCCGAACGGTCCATCGGTGCGTCGTTCAAATCGACGCAGCTTTCTGAGCATGGCTTCTTCCGGGATTGGGTTGTCGATCCCAAATGGAACCTGACGGATTCGGCCGGCGGCGCAGGCAAGGTCAGCGCCTTCAAAGATTTCATGGCGTCGGACGACGAGGTGCTGGTTTGCACCCATGCCACCCTGCGGTTTGCCTTCGATCAGCTTGGAGCCGCCGCGTTCGCCAATTGCGTGGTCGCCGTGGACGAGTTCCACCACGTCTCCGCCGATGAGAATAGCCGCCTGGGTGAACTCGTCCGGGCGCTCATGGCGGACGGCCGTTCGCATATCATCGCAATGACGGGTTCCTATTTCCGGGGCGACACTGCGCCGGTGCTTGCCCCCGAGGACGAGGCCAAATTCACCCGCGTAACCTACACCTACTATGAGCAGCTCAATGGCTATCGCCATTTGAAGACGCTTGGCATCGGCTACCACTTCTATCGGGGCCGCTATGTCGATGCGATCAATGAGGTTCTCAATTCCGACCTAAAGACCATCATCCACATTCCGCATGTGCGGTCGGCTGAATCCACCACCGACAAATACGACGAGGTGGACAAGATTCACGATCACGTCGGCAAGGTGCTTTTCCGGGATGAAGCCACCGGCCTCTATCACGTCGAACGCGCCGATGGCCGGGTGCTGAAAGTAGCCGACCTGGTGGACGACGGCGTCGGACGTGAGTTGGTGGCGCGCACACTCAGGAACATCACCAGCCGCGATGATGTGGACATCATCATCGCGTTGGGTATGGCGAAGGAAGGCTTCGATTGGATCTGGTGCGAACACGCCCTGACTGTTGGCTATCGCGGATCGCTCACCGAGGTCATCCAGATTATTGGCCGCGCCACACGCGACGCGCCAGGTAAGACCCACGCGCAGTTTACCAACCTGATCGCCGAGCCTGACGCCAGCGAGGATCGGGTGGCGGACGCCGTCAACAACATGCTCAAGGCCATCGCCTGTTCGCTGCTCATGGAGCAGGTGCTAGCGCCGAACTTCAAGTTCAGGACGAAGAACGATTCCGACGCCATCGACGGCGCGCGCCGTGAGTCCGACATCGTCTATACGCAGGACGAAAGCATCATCGCCATTCAGGGATTTCGGGAGGCGTCCACTGAGCGCACCCGGCAAATCCTCGACAGCGATTTGAACGATCTGAATGCGGCGATCTTTCAGGACGAGTCTGTCCTACGCGCCGCGATGAACCCGGAGGAATTTCCGCCCGAGGTCGTCAATCAGGTGTTCATTCCCAAGGTCATCGAGCGCCAATACCCTGACCTGACCCCCGATGAAGTCGAAGAGGTCAGGCAAGCCGTGGTCGCCAACGGAGTGTTCAAGAGCCCTTCCGTCGATGTGGAGCAGCATGGCGACATGAAGTTCGTCCGCATGGCGGAAAAACTCATCAACATCGACGAACTCGACATCGACTTGATCGACAGCATCAATCCCTTCCAGCGCGCCTATGAGATTTTGTCGAAGTCCGTGACGGCCGATGTTTTGAAGACCATCCACGGCGCGATCACATCTGTGAAGGTGTCGATGACCGAGGAAGAGGCAGTAGTGCTCTACCCCCGTATCAAGGACTTCGTTCGCGACCGTAAGGCGGAGCCTAGCCTTGTCAGCCCCAATCCCCTGGAGCGGCGGATGGCTGAGGCCCTCGCCTGGATAAGGAACGCAAAACGCCAGAAAATGGCCGACGGCCAGACTGAGGCGTAGCATGGCGCGTCGAACGCTGGACGACATCCTCGCAGAGGACGACGAACTCGGCCTTCTGGACGTGAAGCCGATTGTGCGCACCGGCATATCTGAGGATGCGCGGATCGTTCAGCAATTTGAGGAGATTGGTGTTTTCTTTGATCGCCACGGATTTGCACCCGGCGAGGGGGGCGATGATCGAAGGCCGGCCGTGCAGGAGCGTATGCTTCAGATGCGGCTCAAGACCTACCGCACCTCGCCAGATGTGGCCGAACAGCTCCTCGCCTACGATCGTCACGGCCTGCTTGGCGTCACACTGGAAATGGAGCCCAAAAGCCTCGACGAGATTTTGGATTTGGATGACGACCTTCTGAACGACGCCAACGACGACATCTTCACGATCCGCCACGTCCGGCCCGCTTCGGCGCGGCCCGATAAGGTCTCTGAACGGAAACCCTGCGAAGACTTCGAGCGGTTCAAACCACTCTTCAACAGCTGCGTCCTCGACCTCACGTCAGGCCGCCGAAAAAGTATGCCCTTCGCCAACGAGCAGGAAATCGAGGCGGGCGAGTTCTTCATCCTCAATGGCGTCATGGTCTATGTCGCCGAGGTCAATGACCCGCATGTTCGCAATGGCAAAAGCAATGCGCGCCTGCGGCTGATTTTTGACAATGGTACGGAGGGCGAGAACCTCCTTCGATCATTGGCGACCGAACTCTATAAGGATCCAAATGGTCGGCGCATTTCCTCACCCCAGGCCGGGCCGCTGTTCAATCCAGAAGCGACCACGGCGACCAGGGCAGCGCCCGAAGACCGGATCACTGGGTGCATCTATATCGTGAGGAGTCTTTCCCCGTTGCCGGAAATCGTCCGGCTTGACGGAAGTCTGTTCAAGATCGGCTTCACCACCGGGCGCTTCGAGGACCGTGTTCGCAACGCTAAGAACGACCCGACATTTTTGATGGCGCCGGTGCACCCGGTCAAAGTCTTTGACGTCGTGAATTTGAACGCGAACAAGTTCGAGGCGCTGATCCATCGCTTCTTTGGTGATACCTGCCTCGACATCGAGATCATGGGTCGGTTCGGCAAGCCGTTCCGACCCCGCGAGTGGTTCCTCGTGCCTCTGCCTGTGGTCGAACAGGCCATCAAAATGCTGATCGACGGCAGCATCGTCTCCCACCGCTACGACGCGAGCAGCCAATCTATCGTGAAGGCTTAGAGCGTCGTCAACCAGATCCACGATGGTTGCCCCGCTGCTTGGCTACCAGCTCCCGTTTGCTTGCCCCAAGACGCAGTGAATGTGCCGAGATCATGCCGTCCGCGCGCTGCGTTCAAGGCGGCTCGCTTCCGCGCCTGACGGCTTGTGCAGCTCCGCCCCGGTGCCCGGCGCGCTGACACGCGGCCTGTTCCCCCAACGCTACCCCGGACGGCTCAGAGCTCTCGTCCACCGCGCCATTGGGGCGCGCACAAAACGGGAGCCAGCCATGACCGAACGCACCATCATCTCCGCTACCATCGACTGGGAAGGCATCACGCTTCTCATCAACTATGAGCCCGACTGGCTGAGCCTGGGCGAGCGCTTCCCCAACATGCATCCCGCCCATCTGGAGGTGAAAAGCATCAAGCCGGAACGCGCCCGACTGCCGTTCACCGAAACCGGCTATCGGTCGGCGTTTCTGGCGATCGAAGAGATCGAGGCAGCCGGCGGTGCGGTGGCCTTCGTCGAAGCATGGCTTGCCGAGGCGGCCAACACTGTGGAGTGGCGCGAATACCGGGCGGCCTCGCAGCAGCTTAGCCTCTTTTGAGGCTGGGCGTAATGCTATCCGACGGGTTCGAGTTCGACCGCCTCATCCGAATCGGCGGGCATCACCGCGATAAGATCGGCGAGGGCTTTGCGGACGTTGGGCGTCAGGCGTTTGAAGGCGTGCATGACCTTGTCGCCGCCCGGCGTGATCGCGAATTGAATGAGGTCGGGCGAGATCGAGGAGCCGGTCGCTTCGACGCGATCCAGCCCCTCGAAAAAGGTGGAGATCGAGAGGCCGAGCGTCTGGGCAATGTCGAACAGCTTCGACGCCGACACGCGGTTGCTGCCGCGCTCGTATTTTTGGACCTGCTGGAAGGTGAGGCCGAGTGCGTCGGCGAGCTGACCTTGGCTCATCCCCAGGCGCTTCCTGTGGGCGCGGATCATGCCGCCAACATGGACATCAACGGGATGCGGTGACAGCGTGGTCAATGAAGGCCTCCTCCTAGAGAGTGTCGATCTCGGTGACGAAGGCCGCACTATACCTTCGAGCAAGGATAGGCGTTCTTGATCTCAGCGTTGAAGAATATTCCGACAGAGCCGGCAGACATGAGGCGTTCATGCATGAACGGGGGAACATTGAAGTAGTGATAGAGCCCCGTCTTGATGAACTCGACCTCAAGTGTTTCGCTGTCAGGGTCGTAGCCAACAGACGCTATATTAGATGAGCTAACAGGCACTCGATCCATCATCCACCTCCACCGGCAGCATCCGGTTTTTTCCATTTTGTGTTCTGGGCACGCCAAGCGGCGACAAGCGTTTCGTAGTCACCCTTCGTTTGAGCAGCCGACCAAGCCGCAGCGACGGATGGATCGCCACTTTCTGGTCGCTGGCCTTCTTGGGGCAACGTAACGCGGCATCTGACAGGCAGTTTTGCTGCTTCACCGATGATGATGGCCTCGCCGGTGCGGAGCACTGGCAGGCTATCAACGACACCGCTTAGATTGTCAGGAAGCGCTGCTTGTACCTTTGATCGGTCGCTCGCGTTCGACAGGCGGAGCGCAAAAAATGTTCCGCATTGAGAGAGGATGGTGTCGTCGATTTCCGACGGCCGTTGGCTGACAATCATCGCGCCGACGCCAAACTTCCGTCCCTCTTTCACTATGCGTTGAACCATCTCACGAGCGGGACTTTCGCCATCCTTGCCGAGGTAGCGGTGTGCTTCCTCCATGACGATAAGCTGCGGCCGCTGGCGCCCCCCCTCGGGTAGCTCGCGTCCCCAAAACAGACCTTGGTAGATGATGTTGAGAATCCCTCCCACCAGGCGGGTCATCACGCCACTGGGAACGCCGGAGAGGTCGAGAATGGTGATCGGCTTGTCATGCCCGATCCATTCCTCAAGGAGCGCCGGAAGGTCTTTGGTCACGCTGCCATCAAGCTTGGGTTCCCAATCGCCCGGATGGAGCATGAAGTCGTACTGCCGATCGAGAAGGCGCGATCTCAAGAGTGCCAACTGCCGACGAATAGACAGGACGTTGGCATTGTTCATGAACGGTGATGAGTTGCCGGCACCTGGCAATGGATAGTGAGGCTGCTTGAGAGTCTCAGCATCACCGGCATCAATGACGGCACTGGTGGTGCGGGCGATTTCAATCCAGGTTTTGATCTCGGGGTCGATGAGTTCGAACCAGAGGCGCTTAAGGCTGAACGGTATCGGGCTATCCGATGTCAGGGAGTTGGTATCCACCCCTAGGAAGCCCGCTGCGGCTGCCGCAGACAGTTTCATATCGAGGATCTTGTCGAGGATCGGCGCTAGAGCCTTCTCTTCGATTTTCCCCATCAGAAAATGCAGTAGGTCACCGACGTCCATCGCCCAGTAGGGGATGTGGAGCGGCTCGGCTCCCTCCATCGCATTGACGCGAAACGTCTTTGCGACGCCCTCAAGAGCCTTTCCGTACTCGCCGTGAACATCGAGTAGGAGGATGCGTGCGGAGGGAAACGGGTTCTCGCCACCTTGCCCGGCAGAGATGGAGCGCAGCAGGCTAGCTACGGTGGTCGACTTGCCTGAGCCGGTCGAGCCAAGCACCGCCGAATGGCGCGTGATCAGGCGGTTCAAATCAATCTTGACCGGAATGCTTTCTGCGGCCGCGAGGCGACCGATTGTCACTTGGCCGGACTCAGATGTTCCGTAGATTTTCTCTAGATCGGTTTCCGTGACGAGGTGAACCTCGTCATTGATCGACGGGTACTGGCTTACGCCGCGCTCAAATTCCGCCTCAACAATTTCTCCGACCAGCTGAACCGTCATCCACCGCTCGCCGCGCGCGGAGGTGTCCTTCAAGACCTCAGGAGTAGCCGTCGCCCCTACATCGGCGATGATGCCATACAGGTCGTGATACCCTTGAGGAATCCGCACGAAACTTCCGACTTGGCCGACCCGGTAGCTTCGCCCTCCGATGATGGCGATGCCTGACGCGATGCCCTGGAATTGCCGAATGCTGACCATCGACCCCGAGACGGCACCGATATGCCCCAAAAGTGTTGGGGAACTCATGGAGCGACCACGATACCGGGCAATGCCCCAGGCGCTCCGCCAGCGGGTATCACTACCGGGGCAAAGATCTGAGCTGATCGGGATGCCGCGAAGAACCTTCCGAACGCTTCAATTCCTCCGAGAAGGAATTGGTCGGGCTCGCCTGCCTTCGGCTTTCCCCAATAGGTGGATCGGATCGGTCCCCAATCCTTGCTCGGCAAATCCGCGGGCACTGCCCACGCGCCGCGCATCCCATTCATCATGGCCTTGTCGCGGGCGTAGACACTGAAGTTCGGGCGCTTGCTCGCGAGGTCGCAAGCTGGCTGCTCCTCGTCCAGGGGCTTGAAAGCGAAAGCAAAGACACTGGCAGACGCGTTGCCTGCCAACCCTTCGTCAATGCGCGCCGCGATATGCGCGTCCGCATACGAAAATCCGATGGAGATTAGCAGGGTATCGTCGGCGCTGAGGAATGCCTTCAGGCGATCAAGTAGCGCCGTGTACGGAGCTTTTTGCGTCTGGTCGTATTTCAGGTGCTCGGGGAAAACCAAATGCGTCGCACTGCTTTTTCCAGTGCGGATCACATCGTCTTGCTCACCGGCGCACCATCCGAGTGAGCCATGAAGTTTCCAAAGGCGCGTCCATCGCGGAGGGAGATCGTTGCTGGCAACCGATACAGGATCAAAAAAGGGCTCGCGGCCACCGGTGAACCCGTCAAAATAAGGTGCGCGTACAGCCTCGAAAGCCTCTTCGAGAAGCAGGTCGTAGTTGGTCGTAAAGACCTCGACGGGATGGTCTCGCGCCGCGCCCGTAATCCAATTGACTAGGTCAGCGTAAGCGGATCCTGACTTGGGCAGCCGTGCGTCAACGATCTTGCCAATTTCAGCGCAAATTTCCTCTCCGAACGCCTGATAGCCAGGGCCATCTAGGTCGTGAACCTTGCTCTTGCCGATGACCTTTGAGAGCGAGCGTATCCGACTGAGAAGCGTCTCGATGTCGTCCTTGGGTAGCTCAGCTTTCAATCCCGCGATCTGCGTCGCGTACTTGGGCGTAAGCGCATCAAGAACCAGCTCGGTTAGTCCAGCAACCGCAGGTATAAGTGGATACGTTCCATCCGGTTTTGACATTCCGGCTGGTGCGCCAGCCCCGATCAGAAGGCCAATTTTCTTCCTGCCCTGCGCGATAATTGTCCGCAGGGATGCCATGTACTGATCTGGATTGTGAATTATGACGCTCATGCGACCCTCCGCCCCGAAGATAATCTGTAGATTGCGAAATTGCCACGCAAATCCATAGCGCGTCGTCGCCCAGGCGCAGGGTGTGGGCGGCAACTGGCGCTGCGTTGACTTGTGAATGGCGGCGGTCGTCACCTCGCCCACGGCGTAGGCATGCTAGCGGCGCTGTGGATGACTAGGCCATATCAATAGACCCACGATTCTGCATATGGCATAGGTGGACACTATAAAAGGTCCAACTTCAATATACACAGAAGATACACAGACGATTTTGAAGATAAATTGTTCATAGGAATCAATAGTATGGCGGCGCATCAATACGTTTATGTCATACTATGGCCATGCTAAACTATTGGTTTTCAATTGCTTTATTTTCAATAATGAACTACACAACTCATACACAGGTTCTCAAATCAAGGGCTTATGAGATTTTTCTACACAGAATCTACACAGAAGTGAGGGTCTATGACCTTCATGGTCGACATCCAAGAGGTGAAGACTGGCCTGGTTATCTTCCGTCGATCTGACGTGAAGCATCGGAATTGGTACTGCCGCATCAAGGTGCCAAACGAGAACCGCTACAAGACGGTCTCCCTCAAAACCCCCGAAATCAGCGTCGCTCGCGATAGGGCGCTTGAGCATGACGCGGAGATACGCTTCCGCATCAAACACGATGTGCCGATTTTCAATAAGCTCTTCAGCGACGTCGCCAAGGAATTCGAGGAACTTCAGAAGGGGCGTGCCGTGGCCGGCCAGATCACGATGCACCGCTGGCGCGTGATCGAGTCCCACATCCGCGTTCAGCTCAACCGCTATGTCGGAAACATGCAGATCAGCCAGATCGGCGCAGATCGGTGGACGGAATATCCCATCTGGCGTCATCAGAACGGGAAGGGTCGTTCTGGCGGCCGCGTGAGCGACGGCACGATCCGCGACGAGATGACGACGTTCCGCTCAGTGATGAGCTACGCCGCGTCGAAGCGGCTGATCCGGGAAAGCCAAGTCTTCAAAGGCAGATTGCCGGTCAGCAAGGTGTCACGCGAGGAGTTCACTCCCGAGGAGTATCGCAAGCTCCACACCTTCGCCCGAGGATGGATCAAGACGGCTCGGGGCTCGCTCCAAGTCTGGAGCCGGACGATGGCCTACAATTTCATGCTGATCATGACGAACACCGGCATGAGGCCGTCAGAGGCAAGGAACCTCAAATGGCGCGACGTGTCGGCGCGCACCGACAAGCAGGGTCGGAAATTCGTGATCTTGAACGTATGGGGAAAAGGCAAATCCCGCTCGCTGGTCGCGACGACGAACGTCGTCGAGTACCTCGACCGAGTCCGGGAAATTTCCCGAGCGACCAAGCCGGACGACCCGGTGTTCACGACCCGCAGTGGCGAGCGGGCACTGACCCTCTTCCATGGCCTGATCGAGTCTCTCCTGAAGAAATCCGAACTGCTGCATAGCTCGACTGGCAGTCGCCGCAGCACCTATTGCTTCCGCCACACCTACGCGACGTTCCGCCTAACGGAGGGTGTCGATTCCCTGTTCCTGGCTCACCAGATGGGAACCTCCGTCAAGATGATCGAGGACCACTACGGCCACATCACGCCCGTCAAAAATGCCGAGCGCATTTTGCAGGGAATGCCGGGATGGGTGGCAGCAGCGGAAGCAGCCGGTGGAGCCCTTGCGGACGTGAACGTCCGCACACCGGATGAAGAGCGGTCTACTGACACGCCGTAACAGGCGCGCCGCTGCCCTCTTGTGGCGTCGAGCTCGATGCCCTGGGCAACCTGAGGCGCTGCCTGAATTCGATCATATGGCCGATCCGCACGATCCATTGCCGCGTCGAGACGCATGGCAATGGTCGCTCTTCGGAATCGGGACGCCCCATCGTGAGCCAGCTGGAATCGCCAACCGAACGGAGCCGCTTCGGCCAACGTCGCGAGCTTTTAGGATGGATTTGATGATGCGAGAATTCTTCTCTCCGCAAACCCTTGTGTCACAAGGATTTGAAGAAAAAAGTGGCGGAGAGGGTGGGATTCGAACCCACGGTGCCCTTCCAGGCACGCCGCATTTCGAGTGCGGTACATTCGACCACTCTGCCACCTCTCCGTAGACGCCGGGTGTGAGGGTCTGAACCCCCTGAGTGCGAAGGCGCGGAACCTAGCGACGCGGCCGCGCGAACGCAAGCGGGCGATTGCGGGTCAGGCCTTTGGCCAGAGCACCGACTGTGTGCACCGGAACAGCGCCATGAGTTTGCCGGTCTCCTCGTGCCGGACTTCGGCATCCCAGAGCTGGGTCATTCGGCCGCCGTGGACCAGCTTCGCCTCGCAAACCACCACTCCCTCCCGGGCGGTGCCGAGGAAGTTGGCCTTCAGTTCGATGGTCGTGAATCCGGTTGCTCCGGGTGGCAACGACGTGAAGCTGCCATAGCCACAGGCGCTGTCGGCCAGGGTGATGACGCTGGCGGCGTGGAGGAAGCCGTTGGGCGCCATGTGGTGCTTTTGAACCGTGAACCGGCCGCGAACCAGGCCCGGCTGGACCGTCTCCCACTCAAGACCCAGAAGGTCCGGCAGGTGCCCCTTCTGGCGCTCGGCGAACATGGCCGCGTTGTCGATGCTCATCTCTCTGGTCTCCATGATGTCAGCCCTGGCCGCCGACACGGTCGGCCGGGATCACGGCGATCGTGGCCAGGCCAATGGCCACAAGTTTTTCGTCTCCGGCGGCCGACCGCGCGAACACGCGGGCTTCCACCGGAATCAGCATGCGGCCCGCCTTGACCACCTGGGCGCGGCAGATCAGTCGCTCTCCGACGCCCGGGGCCAGGATGTTGAGCTTGTATTCGGCGGTCAGCACCGCCTCGCCCGGCCGCACGACCGTGCCGGCCGCCGCCGTCGTGGTGTTGTCGACCAGGAAGCCGATCGCGCCGCCATGGAAGAACCCGTGCTGCTGCGCCACCTCCGGCCGGAAGGGGAGACTCATTTCGAGCGTTCCCTTGCCGATGGCGCCGATCTCTGCGCCGAGAAGGCGAAACAGGCCCTGACTGTTGACGGCTGTGCGGATGCGGTTGGCGATGGCGGGTTCGAGCGCGTCCGCCGTAAGCGTATCTGTCATTGGAAGGCCCCTCCGCGGCCCTGGCCTTCGGCGAACCGGGTGGCGCCGGCGACTGTTTCCCCGGTCCTGAGCGTTTCGAGCCCCAGCTCGATCTCGAGCGTGGTCGCAGCGTCCCAGTCCAGGCTCCATTGGTCGAGCGCCGACAGTCTGTCGTTGCGCATGCAGCGTTGGGGGAAGCCGGCGATCTGGCGGCCCAGCGCGATGGCGGCGTCCAGCGCTTCGCCGTCAACGACCACGCGGTTGGCGAGCCCCATGGCGAGCGCCTCGTCGGCGCCGACAGGCCGGCCGGTGAGGATCAGGTCCATGGCGCGGGAGTGGCCGATCAGTCGCGGCAGCCGCACCGTGCCGAGGTCGATCAGAGGCACGCCGAACCGGCGACAGAACACGCCGAAGGTCGCGCCTGCGGCGGCAACCCGCATGTCGCACCACAGCGCCAGTTCCAGGCCGCCCGCGACAGCGAAGCCTTCGACCGCGGCGATGACAGGCTTGGACAGTTTCAGACGGGTCGGACCCATCGGGCCGACGTCGCCGGTGCGCTCGACGCGATTGCCGCCCCCGACGGCGATCGCCTTGAGGTCGGCGCCGGCGCAGAAGTTTCCGCCCGTACCGGTGAGGACCGCCACCGAGGCGGCGTCATCGGCATCGAAAGCCTTGAAGGCGTCGTACAGGGCCCGGGCCGTCGGGCCGTCGACGGCGTTGCGCCGGTCTGGCCGGTCGATCGCGACGACGGTGACGTCGCCGTCGCGCGTGATGGTTACGGTCATGGTCCTGCTCCCGCGAGAAACGGATGGCCCAAAGTGAGCGGGCGCCCCGCGGGGAAGGCAAGTCCTTTTTCGAAACTACCCTAGGCCGGCGCGGCGGCTCCCGGCTTTTCAAGCTGGCCTTCCCATCGGGCCACCACCGCGGCGGCGACCGAATTGCCGACCACATTGGTCGCCGAGCGGCCCATGTCGAGCACCTGGTCCACCGCGAGGATCAGGGCCAGGCCCGCCTCCGGCAGCTTGAAATAGGCCAGGGTCGCGGCGATCACGACCAGCGAGGCGCGCGGCACGCCGGCCATGCCCTTGGACGTGACCATCAGCAGCAGCAGCATGGTGATCTGCTGGCTGACGCTCATCTCGATGCCGTAGATCTGGGCGATGAACAGGGTGGCGAAGGTGCAGTACATCATCGACCCGTCCAGATTGAACGAGTAGCCGAGCGGCAGGACGAAGGACGCCACCTTGCGGCTGACGCCGAACTTCTGCAGCGCTTCCAGGGTGCGCGGATAGGCGGCCTCGGAACTGGCCGTGCCGAAGGCCAGCAGCGTCGGCTGCCAGACGCTGGCCAGCAGCACGAAGATGCGCGGTCCGACGAACAGCAGCCCCGCCAGGGCCAGGGTCGTCCACAGCACGCCGAGCGACAGATAGAAGCCGCCGATGAACTTGGCGTAGACCGTGAGAATCTCCACGCCGTACTGGGTCACAGTCGCGGCGAGGGCGGCGAAGATGGCCAACGGGGCCAGGCGCATCACGTAGCCGGTCACCTTCAGCATGATAGCCGCCAGCTGCTCGACCAGCGTCAGGACCTGTGGCGCCTTGTCATCCAGACTGGCGACGGCCACGCCGATGAAGATCGAGAAGACGACGATCTGCAGGATCTCGTTGTTGGCCATCGCCTCGAAGATCGACTTCGGGAAGACGTGGGTGATGAACTCCTGCAGCGTGAACTTGGCCGTGTCGACGGTGGCGGCGGTCGCGTCAGGGACCGGCAGGGTCAGGCCCACGCCCGGTTGCAGCAGATGAACCATGGCGAGGCCCAGCAGCAGCGAGACCAGCGAGGCGGAGATGAACCAGAACATCGTCTTGGCCCCGACCCGGCCCACACTGCCCGCGTCGCCCATGTGGGCGATGCCGGCGACCAGCGTCGAGAACACCAGCGGCGCGATGATCATCTTGATCAGCCGCAGGAACACGTCGGTCATGACCTTGAACCAGCCGACGATCTCCTTGACCTGGGCCGGGTCCTGGAAGTGCTGGTTGCACCAGGCGCCGACGGCGATGCCGGCGACCATGGCGACGACGATCAGAAGGGTGAACAGGCGATTCATGCGGGGTCCCCGTAAATCCGAACGCCCTTTTTCACCGGGATCGCACGCCGCGTCCATGCGCATGCGCTAGAGTGGCGACAGATGGAGGCGCGAACGACCATGAGCGATGATCTGGACAAGGTCGCGAAGACCCTGACCGAGCTGATGCTTCGGGCGGCTCCGGACATGACGGTCAAGGCCGCCGGCGATCGCGGCGTTCATCTGCTGGCGTCCTGGGACAACCCGCGCATGCCGGGCCAGCCGATGTGGTTCGGCGGCGTGCAGAAAATGAAGAACTACGTCAGCTATCACCTGATGCCGGTCTACAGCCACGCCAGCCTGGCGGTGACCATCCCCCCTGCGCTGAAAACCCGCATGCAGGGCAAGAGCTGTTTCAACTTCAAGGTCGAGGACCCCGTGCTGTTCGATCAGCTCGAGGTCCTGACAAGGGCGGCCGCGGCGGCCTACGCCCGGCCGTTCCGGCTTGAGGGCAAGGGTCGCGAGACGCGCGTCGTGACGGGCTAGTCGGTGACGACCTTCATCGGCAGGAAGCGGCTGTTGCGAAGCAGGCCGGCCGAGACCAGCGAGACGACGAGGCCGACGGGGAAAATCTCGACGAACGTCATCGGCAGCCGGAACAGTGGATTGGCGTACTGAACCCGGAACTTTTCCATCTCGGCGGCCATCCCGGCGATCTTGTCCGCGGAGTCGCCCTTGGCGCGGGCGGCTTCGATCATCGCCCTGCTGTAGTCGTCGATGAAGGCGAAGTGGGTGGCGTGGAGCGTGATCTCCCAGGCGATCACGTACATCAGGCTGGCGACGATGCTGATGCCCAGCCCCACCAGCAGCGCCGGCAGGAAGCGGATCACACCGCCCAGGGTGCGGTCGCGGTGGTGTTTCACCCCGATGAACGTGAAGGTGAACGCCAGCAGCATGAGCGCGTAGCCGGTGATCATGGAGTGGCTGCCGTGCTCGGAGTCGCCGAAGAGCATCAGCAGGTTCATCGGCACGGCGACGACGAGACCGGCGAGAACGCCGAAGATCAGGATGGTGCGAAGCATGGGTGTTTCCCCCTGTTGATTGGATGCGCCAGCCAGGACCGGGCTTCAACGGCGGAACAATCGCCCAAAAGGGTGACTTCGCGAAATTCACCCGAAATTTCAGGGAATCAGTCGCAGTTCACGGGCACGCACGATCGCGTCCGTCCGACGCGCCGCCTCGAGTTTTTCATAGAGCCGCGCGACATGCGTCTTGACCGTATTGGGCGAGAGATTGAGCTGCCGGGCGATCTCCTTGTTGGAGCGGCCGGCCGCGATCAGACCCAGCACTTCATGTTCGCGGCGCGTGATGCCGAGCGTGGTCAGGGCCGGGGTGTTGACCTCGAATCCGCCTGACACAATCCGGGGCTGGAAAAGGCGAGCGCCGACCCAGACGCCGAGCGCCAGAAAGCTCCCCGCGACCAGGGCGATCCAGATCTCGCCGCCGTGGGTCCGGGCCCAGATGCGGTAGTCCAGCCACTGCAGCGCCACGGCTCCCAGGGCCAGAACGAGACCGTAGATCAGCACTGTCTTCCACATGATCGCGGAGCCTAGGGGTGGATTTTCGGCTGCGCCAGTCCGGCGCCTTGCGACAGTTCGGACAACATCGCCCGCCCCCGTCTCGCCAAATTGGTTCCATGTCGCTATAAGCGGTCATGACACATGAGAAAGAAGCAGCCGCCATCGTCGAGCGGCTTATCGAAGAATACGAACGGTCCGTCTCCGCCCTGAGGGGCGCCCTGAAGACCTTCCTGACAACCGGAACCCGCCCTGACCCCGCCCTGCGGGCCGACGGCGCGTTCGTGTATCCCGAGCTGCGGATGCACTGGAGCGGCGAGAACGGCTATCCGCGGATCAGCCGCGCCTATGCCCGGATCGGCCTGCCGGGTCACTACGCGACCACGGTCACCCGGCCGCACATGTTCAAGGACTATCTGGTCGAGCAACTGGCCCTGATGATTCAGGACTTCGGCGTCGAGCTCGACGTCGGCCGGTCGATGCAGGAAATCCCGTTCCCCTATGTGCTGGACGGGGGCGACATCGCGATGGCGGACGTCAGCGCCAGCGAGATCGCCCGCTGGTTCCCCACAACCGAGCTGGCCCACATCGGCGACGAGGTGGCGGACGGGCTGTGGGATCCGGTGCTGGAGGCCTCGCGGCCGCTGGCCCTGTTCGATGGCCTGCGCACCGACTTCTCGCTGGCCCGTCTCAAGCACTATACCGGCGCGCCGGCCGAGGACGTGCAGCAGTACATCCTGTTCACGAACTATCATCGCTACGTCGACGAGTTCGTCCGCTGGGGCTGCGAGCAGCTCAAGGAGCCCGGCACGCGCTTCACCGCCCTCTCGGCGCCGGGCAACATCACGGTGACCAAGGATACGCCGAACCCCGAAATGACCGTGGCCAACGGGCCGTGGCGGCGTCACCAGATGCCGGCCTATCACCTGATCGCCGAGGGCGGGCAGGGGGTCACCCTCGTCAACATCGGCGTCGGCCCGTCAAACGCCAAGACCATCACGGACCATCTCGCCGTCCTGCGGCCCCAGGCCTGGATCATGATCGGCCACTGCGGCGGCCTGCGCGGCAGCCAGACGATCGGCGACTACGTGCTGGCCCACGCCTATCTGCGCGACGACCACGTGCTGGACGAGGTCCTGCCGCCCGACATCCCGATTCCGTCCATCGCCGAGATGCAGCGGGCGCTGTATGACGCGGCCAAGCAGGTCAGCGGCGAAAGCGGTGAGAGCCTGAAGCGCCGGCTGCGCACCGGCACGGTGGTCACCACCGACGACCGGAACTGGGAGCTGCGCTACACGTCCAGCGCCCTGCGCTTCAACCAGAGCCGCGCCGTGGCCATCGACATGGAAAGCGCAACCATCGCCGCCCAGGGCTACCGCTTCCGGGTGCCTTACGGCACGTTGCTCTGTGTCTCGGACAAGCCGCTGCACGGCGAGATCAAGCTCCCGGGTCAGGCCAACGCCTTCTACGAGCGCGCCATCAGCCAGCACCTGCAGATCGGCATCGCCACCGTCGATCTGCTGCGCGCCGAGGGTCCCAATCTGCACTCGCGAAAGTTGAGAGCGTTTGATGAGCCGCCGTTTAGATAGAGCTGGACGTCTCTGTCGCACGGGCCTAGGCTGCCGCAATGAGCAGTCGCGATCCCGACAAGTGTGACCCCTCTCCCGGCGTGGCCGAGGGATCTGCGCGGTTCGACGCCGCTTCCGATGCCCGTTCGGCAATCGCTCTGGCGCGCCTTGAGGAGCACGAACGAACGGGCGCCGGCACGATGTCGGTGGAAGCGTTCGGACAAAAGCTTCGGTCGGAGATCACGCGGAAGAGGGTGGCCAAGGGCTGATGCGGGTCAGAGTCTCTGATGTCGCGGAGCGCGACATTTGGCGACTATCGGAATTTCTGCATCTGAAGAGCCAGCGCGCCGCCGACGCTGCTGTTGACGTCATCGTCGAAGGCATGTGTTCGCTTTCCGACAAGGCAAACCGGGGACAGCCGCTGGGCGACGGGAGAGTCCGGGAACTTTTCCTGCCGTTCGGTCGAGGAGCCTACATTCTCCAGTACCATGTCCATGCAGAGGAGGTCGTAGTCGTGCGTGTCTTCCACTCACGCGAGGACCGCTGATCTCGCGACCCCGCCGGTGGACTTGCCGGACGGCAGACGCTATCGCACCGCAGCGAAGATCCGGGAGCTCAGCGCCGTGACCGACAAGACCGAGGAAGCCGGCTGGGCGACCGCAAAGACCCTCGCCGAAGCCCTGCCCTATATCCAGATCTATGACCGCGAACGGGTCGTGATCAAGTACGGCGGCCATGCCATGGGTGAGGACAACGTCGCCAAACTGTTCGCGGCCGACGCGGTGCTGCTCAAGCTGATGGGCCTGCATCCGGTGATCGTGCACGGCGGCGGCCCGCAGATTTCCGCCATGCTCGACCGCGCGGGCGTCAAGTCGACCTTCATCGACGGCCTGCGCGTGACCGACGAGGCGACGATGGAAGTGGCCGAGATGGTTCTGTCGGGCGCCATCAACAAGGAAATCGCGAACTGGATCACCCTGGCCGGCCGCGAAGCGGACGTGCGGGGTGTGGGCCTGTCGGGCAAGGACGCGCGGCTGATCACCGTGACCCGCGCCCGCCGGACCCGGAAGGATCCCGACAGCAACATCGAGCAGGTCGTCGACCTCGGCTTTGTCGGCGAGCCGCAGAAGATCGACCCGACCCTGATCGAGGTGCTGATTGCGTCGGAGCATGACTACATCCCGGTGATCGCGCCGATCGGCGTGTCCGAGTCGGGGCAGACCTTCAACGTCAACGCCGACACGGTTGCCGGGGCGATCGCCGGGGCGCTCAAGGCCAAGCGCATGCTGCTGCTGACCGACGTGCCGGGTGTCAAGGACGCCAATGGCGACCTGATCCGCCAGATGACCGTCGCCGAGGCCTTTGAACTGATCCGCACCGGCGTGGCGAACGGCGGCATGATTCCGAAGCTCGAAACGGCCATCGCCGCGATCGACGCCGGCGTGGAAGCGGTGGTCATTCTCGATGGCCGTCGCCCGCACGCCATGCTGGTCGAGCTGTTTACCGAACACGGGGCCGGGACCCTGGTGAAGGCGTGACCGACCTCACCCACATCGACACCTGGCTGTTCGACCTCGACAACACGCTCTACCCGATCGAGAGCGAAGTCATGACCCTGGTCGCCGGGCGGATGACGGATTTCATGGAGCGGGTCACGGGCCTGCCCCGCGAAGAGGCCCGCGCCATCCAGAAGCGCTACTATCATGAGCACGGCACGACCCTGGCGGGCCTGATGGCCAATAACCACGGCATCGATCCGGAAGACTTCCTGACCGCCGTCCATGATGTATCGCTGGACGCCCTGAAACCCGACCCGGCGCTGACCGCCGGTCTGGAACGACTGCCTGGCCGGCGACTTGTGTTCACCAACGGCTCGGCGGCCCACGCCGAGCGGGTGCTCGACCGACTGGGCATCGCCCATGTGTTCGAGGACATCTTTCATATCGCGGCGGCGGGATACATTCCCAAGCCCTCACCCGTGACCTTTGGCATGATGATCGCCCGTCACGGCGTGACAGCGGCGGGAGCGGCCTTCTTCGAAGACAGCGAACACAACCTCGCCCCGGCCGCGGCGCTGGGCATGACCACGGTGCTGGTCGGCGCCCATGCGGCCGAGTCGACCGCCTCCTTCGTCCACCATCGCGCAAGACACCTGGCCGAGTTTCTCAACGCCATCCAGGTGAAGGAAACCCACGCATGACCGCCGTGACGCTCGCTGATCTGGAAACCGAAATCGAAGCCGCCTGGGACGCCCGCGACAGCGTCTCGCCGGCGACCACCGGTCCGGTCCGCACGGCCATCGAGGAAACCCTGTCCCTGCTCGACAGTGGCAAGGTGCGGGTGGCCGAGAGGGTCGACGGCGAATGGGTCGTTCGTCAGTGGGCCAAGAAGGCCGTCCTGCTGTCCTTCCGCCTGAACCCCAATGCGGTCATGCGCGCCGGCGCCATGGGCGGCGCGGTCGGGCCCTGGTGGGACAAGGTGGCCAACAAGTTCGACGGCTGGGAAGCGCCGCAGTTCGAGGAGGCCGGCTTCCGCGCGGTCCCCGGCGCCATCGTCCGCCGCGGCGCCTACGTGGCGAAAAACGTCATCCTGATGCCCTCGTTCGTGAACATCGGCGGCTACGTCGACGAGGGCACGATGGTCGACACCTGGGTCACGGTCGGCTCCTGCGCCCAGATCGGCAAGCGGGTGCACCTCTCGGGCGGCGTTGGCATCGGCGGCGTGCTCGAACCTCTGCAGGCCAACCCGACCATCATCGAGGACGACTGCTTCATCGGCGCCCGTTCGGAGGTGGTCGAAGGCGTCATCGTCGGCCAGGGCAGCGTCCTGTCGATGGGCGTGTTCCTCACGGCCACCACCAAGATCGTCGATCGCAAGACCGGCGAAGTCCATCGCGGTTACGTCCCGCCCTACAGCGTCGTGGTGCCGGGCAGCCTGCCGGATCCGCACGGCGGCCCGAGCCTGTCCTGCGCGGTGATCGTCAAGACGGTCGACGCCCAGACCCGCTCCAAGACCTCGATCAATGACCTGCTGCGGGACTAGCTGACGGTCGGGCATTGGTCCTATGGTCGCAGACCCCCGGGGGATGCCGCATGGATCGACTGATTGCCCTGTTCAGTTTTCGCGGCCGGGCGTCACGCCTGACCTATTGGCGGACGCAGCTCTGGACCTCCTTCGTTCTGGTGGGTCTTTGGATCGTGACGATCTTTCTGGCCATGGGCGCCGGCGACATCGCCGTGGTTCCAATCCTGCTCGGCCTGCCTGTTCTGATCATCAACCTGGCCACGCTCGTCCGTCGGCTGCATAACCGGGGCAAAAGCGCCAGGTGGCTTCTGGTCTTCTGGGCCGCGCCGAGCGCCTGCTTCATCACGGCCCAACTGGCGACGGAGCAGACCGGTGAAGGCGGACTCCTCGCCATGGGCAGCCTGGTGGCCGGATTGATCCTTGAGGCCTGGGCCATTGTCGAAGTCGGGTTCCTACCCGGCGCGCCGCAGCCGAACCGGTTCGGCCCGGTCCCGCCCAGCGGGTTGCGTCGCCGGCGTCAGCGGTCCTAAACGGACCCATGAGCCTGATCGACCCCGTAGACCTTGCCCGCGACCTTATCCGCCGCCCGTCTGTGACGCCCGCCGACCTCGGCGCGATGGACATCGTCCACGAGGCGCTGGAAGGCCTGGGCTTCACCTGCCGGCGGATGAAGTTCGGCGAGATCGAGAACCTCTATGCCCGTCGAGGGACGCGCAGCCCCAACCTCTGCTTCGCTGGTCACACGGACGTTGTGCCGGTCGGGGACGCCGGCGCCTGGACCAGCCCGCCGTTCGAGGCGGCGCTCGCCGACGGTGTCCTGATCGGTCGCGGGGCGGTCGACATGAAGGGCGGCATCGCCGCCTTCATCGGCGCGGTCTCCGCCTATCTGGCCAGCAAGGAGCCGACAGGCTCGCTCAGCTTCCTGATCACGGGCGACGAGGAAGGCATCGCGCTCGACGGCACCAAGCGCGTCGTCGCGACCCTGGCCGCCGAGGGCGAGGTCATCGACCACTGCATCGTCGGCGAGCCCTCCAGCTCGGCGCGGCTGGGCGACATGATCAAGATCGGCCGGCGCGGCAGCATCAACAGTTGGATCACGGTCGAGGGGACCCAGGGCCACGTGGCCTATCCGCATCGCGCCGCCAATCCGGTCCCGGTGCTGATCGACATCCTGTCCCGGTTGCAGGCGCGGGTGCTCGACGACGGCTATGAGGGTTTTCAGCCGTCGAACCTCGAGGTCACCACCATCGATGTCGGCAACACGGCGACCAACATCATCCCGCGCGAGGCGAAGGCCCGCTTGAACATCCGCTTCAACCCGGCCCACAAGGGCGCCGAGCTCGAGGCCTGGATCGCCGAGACGGCCGCCGCCGCCGGCGACGGGTTCAAGGGCCGGGTCGAGGTGAAATCAATCATCAGCGGCGAGGCCTTCCTCACCCGGCAGGGTCCGTTCACCGAGATGGTCGCCGCCGCCATCCTCGAAACCACCGGCGAGACGACGGACATGTCGACCACGGGCGGCACCTCCGACGCGCGGTTCATCCGCGACCTATGCCCGGTGCTGGAATTCGGCCTCGTCGGCGAGACCATGCATGCCGTCGACGAGCGGGTTCCGGTCAGCCAGATCCGTGACCTTCAGGCCGCCTACCAGCGGATCATCGAACGCTACTTCGAGACATTTTCGGCGTAGCCCACGCCGGTCAGGTACAGGCCGTCAGCCGGGGCGACTGTGCCGCAGGCGGTGCGGTCCTTCGCCTCCAGCGCGGCCTTCAGGTCGGCCCTTGTCCAGCGGCCAAGGCCAACCTCGACGATCGAGCCGACCATCGAGCGGACCTGACGATGAAGGAACGAACGCGCGGCGAAGGTCAGAAGCACCTCGTCAGCCACGCGACGAACGGTGGCCACATCCAGCGTCTTCATCGGTGACTTCGCCTGACACTGCATGTCGCGGAATGTCGTGAAGTCGTGGTGGCCGGTCAGCACCTGGGCTGCATCGTGCATCGCCTCCGCGTCCAGAGGCTTGCGCACATGCCAGACGCGGCCCTTGTCCAGCGCCGGCGGCGCGGGCCGGTTGAGGATGCGATACAGGTAGCGCCGCTCGTTGGCCGAGAAGCGGGCGTGCCAGTCGTCAGAGACGTCCTCGACCTCAAGCACCGCGATCGGTTCGGGGCGCAGATGCGCGTTCATGGCGTCGCGCACGACATCGGCGGGCCAGGCCCGGTTCAGGTCGACATGGATGACCTGGCCTGTGGCGTGGACTCCGGTGTCGGTTCGGCCGGCTGCGTGGATACGCAGCGTCTCACCGGTAAAGCCGAGCACCGCCTTCTCGATCTCGCCCTGCACGCTGGGCAGGCCGCCCTGGGCCTGGAAACCGCGATAGGGCCGGCCGTCATATTCGATGGTCAGCCGGTAGCGGGGCATCAGTCCAGAACCGTCCCGGCCGCGACCGGAAATCCGCGCAGGAAATCGGCGGCGTCCTGCGCGGACTTGCCTTCGCGCTGGGCCCGCAGCAGCCGCACCGCGCCGGAGCCGCAGGCGATCAGCAGGCTGTCATCGAGGGTCTGGCCGGCCGGTCCAGCGCCGTCCTCGACCCGCGACAGCAGCGCCTTCACCCGCACCGGCCCCCTGTCCGACGCCGCCGTGAACCAGGCGCCTGGGAAGGGCGACAGGCCGCGGATATGCAGATCGACCTCGGCGGCGGGGCGGTTCCAGTCGATGCGCGCCTCGGCCGGCTTGATCTTCTTCGCATAGGTCACGCCCTCGGCGGCCTGGGGCGTTTCGATCGCGGTTCCGGCTTCGATGGCCGCCAGGGTCGGCGGCAGCAACCGGGCGCCGGCCTCGGCCAGGCGATCGTGCAGGGTCCCGGCGGTATCGAGCGGGCCGATGCGGACGGTCTCCGTGGCCAGAACCGCGCCTTCGTCGAGGCCGACGCTCATGCGCATGACCTGCACGCCGGTCACGGCATCCCCGGCCATCAGCGCCCGCTGGATCGGCGCGGCGCCGCGCCAGCGCGGAAGGAGCGAGGCGTGGACGTTGAAGCAGCCAAGTCTTGGCGCATCGAGCACTTCAGCGACGAGAATCTGACCGAACGCCACCACCACGGCGGCGTCGAGGTTCAGGGCCTGGAAATCGGCGATGGCCTCGGGCGTCTTCATTGATGTGGGCGTGCGCACCATCAGGCCGCGCGTCTCGGCGAAGGCATGCACCGGCGAGGGCTGCAGCGTCTGGCCACGGCCGCGCGGCGCGGGCGGCTGGGAATAGACGCAGACGACCTCGTGCCCGGCCGCGAGTATGGCGGCGAGGCTCTGGACGGCGAAATCGGGTGTTCCCAGGAAGGCGAGGCGCATGGGCGGGGTTTAGCGGCCGCCGGGGCTCGGCGAAAGGCTCAGGGAACTCCGCGCTTCACGGTTCGTTGAACACGGGAACAAAACTCGGGAAGGGAACACCTCATGCGCACCATCATCATCGTCTCGCTGGCCGTCGCCGGTCTGGCGCTCGGCGCCTGCTCCAAGGAAGACCGCGCCCAGGTCGGTGAAGGCGCCGCCGCGGCGGGCGGCGAGATCAAGGAAGCCGCGCACGAAATAGCGGCTGACCCGGATGTGAAGGAAGCCGGCGCGGCGATCGGCAACGCCGGGGCCGAAGCCGCGGACGCGGTGAAGGACACCGCCGCCGATGTTCAGGAAGGCGTCGCCGACGCCTCGGCTGACGCCAAGCGTGAGGCGGAGGAGTCCCGCGCGGCGACCGGCGACACGACGAAGCGGTAACTTTCAGACTGACGCTCCCCGCTCGCGGGGAGCTGTCAGGCGAAGCCTGACTGAGGGGTCGCGCTGAGGCTGCCGAAGCATTCGGAATTCCAGTCGTTCCCGAACGATGGGCGCGGACCCCTCCACCATGCTCCGCATGGTCCCCCTCCCCGCTGCGTGGGGAGGAATGGGCTCTAAGCCGCCCGCGCGGCTTTCTCGACCTTCTTGATCGCCCGTTCGCGCTTCAGGCGCGACAGGTGGTCGATGAACAACACGCCCTTGAGGTGGTCCATCTCGTGCTGGATGCAGACGGCGAACAGGCCTTCTGCGTCCTCCTCGACGGCGTCGCCGGCGTAGTTGAGGTAGCGGATCTTCACCTGGGCCGGGCGTTCGACGTCGTCGTAGATGTCCGGCACCGACAGGCAGCCTTCTTCGTAGGACGCCAGATCGTCAGACGACCAGATGATCTCCGGGTTGACGAAGTAGCGCGGATTGCGTCGGCCCTCGTCGTCGCCCTCGGCAGCTTCGCGGTCGCCCAGATCCATGACGATGATCTGCTTCGGCTCCCCGACCTGCACGGCGGCCAGGCCGATGCCCGGCGCCGCGTACATCGTCTCCAGCATGTCATCCATCAGGGCGCGCAGACCATCGGTCACGCCGCCCTCGACCGGGGTGGAAATCTGCTTGAGCACAGACAGGTCTGCGGCGTTGTCGACGGTGAGGATGCGGCGGAGAGACATGATGGTCAGGAGGTAGGGGCGGCGTCCGAAACCGTCAAGGCGGGCATATCGCCGCCGGGGAGCTTGGTGAGGGGCCGAACGGCGGTCTCGACCGGCTCGACCGGCGGGATTTCCTTGCCCTCGTGGTCGACCTTCAGGTCCTCGAAGCGGCGGGCCTGGGTCAGCACCTGGGCCTCCAGCGAACCGACGAACTGGTTGTAGCGGCTGACCGCGGTCTCCAGAGCCTTGCCGAGGCCGGCGGCGTGGCCACCCATCACCGACAGGCGCTTGTAGAGCTCGCGGCCGAGCGCGGCGATCTTGTCGGCGTTGGCCGCCTGCTCCTCGACGCGCCAGCCGTAGGAGACGGCCTTGCACAGGGCGAACAGGGTCGTGGGCGTGACAATGACCACCCGGGAGGCCATGGCCTGGTTCATCAGGTCCGGCTCATGGTCGAGGGCCGCAGCCAGGAAGGCGTCGCCGGGCACGAACATCGCCACGAAGTCGGGGCTGGGCTTGAACTGATCCTGGTAGGCCTTGGACGACAGCTGTCGCACATGGTTCTTCATGCTGACGGCGGTGCGCATCGAGACGGCGGTCTGCTGCGCGTCCTCGTCGCCGTCGGCGGCGTCGGCGAAGGCCAGGGACACCTTGGCGTCGATGACGAACTTGCCGCCGCCCGGCAGGTGGATGATGAAGTCTGGCCGGGTCTGGCGGCCGTCGTCATTGGCCTCGGACCGCTGCTCCTCGTAGTCGAATCGCCCGGCCATGCCGGCGGCTTCCAGAACGTTCCGGCAGGTCTGCTCGCCCCACCGGCCGCGGCGGCCGGTGTTGCCCTTGAGCGCCTCGGTCAGCCGGCGCGCCTCGTCGCGGGTGGCGGTGGAGGCGGTCATCAGCAGCGCCAGTTGTTCGCGCAGGCCGCCGGTTTCCTCGGCGCGGGTCTTTTCGACCGCCGTCACATGGGCCTCGAACTTCGCCAGCGACTCGGCGACCGGCTTCAGCTGCGCCGCGAGACGCTCCTGGTGCAGCAGTTCGCGATTGCGGAAGGTCTCGTCGGTGCGCTTGAGCAGCGCTTCGGCCGTGGCGGTGGCGGTCTGCTCGGCCTGGGCCCGCAGATAGTCGCTCATGGTCGCCCGGGCGTCCTCCTGCAGCCGCGCCCGCTCGACGGCCCCGGCCAGCTCGGTCGCCAGCTTCACCGACTGTCCGCGTTCGCGGAGCCACAGGACCAGCACCCCGAGGAAGGCGAGGGCGAAAACAGCAGCGGCCCCGAGGGCGATCGTCGTCGGATCGTTCATGCTCCGTTCCTAGCGGGAATTGGAGAAGGCGGCTAGACCGCCGCCGTCACCACCAGCTCGATCAGGTCGCCATCGGCCAGCGCCGCGCCGATACAGGCCCGCACCGGCGCATGGCCGGGCGCGACCCAGGCTTCCCAGGCGCGGTTCATGTCCGCCTTGGCGCTCATGTCGTTGAGGTAGACCGTCATCATCAGAACCCGGCTCTTGTCGGTCCCGGCAAGCGCGAGGCTCTCGTCGATCAGCGCCAGCGACTGGCGCATCTGGTCCTCGACGGAAGCCGTTTTCACCGGCGCCGTGGCGACCAGATAGACAGTGCCGTCGTGGATCACCGCACGGCTGCGGGTCGCGACCGAGCCGGGAATGCGGGTGACCGTCATGCCGGCCGCCGCGCACGCAGGGCCTGGGCGATGGTGCCATCGTCCAGCCAGTCGAGGTCTCCGCCGACCGGCACGCCGCGCGCCAGCATGGTCACCGGCACCTGGCTGGGGGCCAGCCGCTCCGCGAGATAGTGGGCAGTGGTCTGGCCGTCGACCGTGGCGGGCAGGGCGAGAATCACCTCGCGCACTTCGCCGGCCGCGGCGCGGCTCAGAAGTTCGGCCACGCGCAGCTTGTCCGGCCCCATGCCGTCGAGCGCCGACAGCAGGCCGCCCAGCACGTGGTAGCGGCCGCGGAACGCGCTGGCCCGCTCAAGCGCCCAGACCGATCCGACCTCTTCGACCACGCACAGCAACCCGCCGTCACGCGTGCGGTCGGCGCAGATGGCGCAGGGGTCGGAGGTGTCCAGCGAGCCACAGGTCGAACAGGTGCGCACCTTTGCCCGGGCGTCGACCATGGCGTCCGTCAGCGGGTCGAGCAGCTGTTCCCGCCGCTTCAGCAACGCCAGCGCGGCACGGCGGGCCGACCGGGGCCCCAGCCCCGGCAGCTTGCCCAGCAGCGCGATCAGTCGCTCGATCTCGGGTCCGGCGGTGGCGGCCATGGGGCAGTCTTAGCAGGCTGGGGCAGCGGCGAAAGGGTGCGTGGTTCGAGACGCTCGGCTGATGCCTCGCTCCTCACCATGACGATGGATCAAGAGGCGGTTTGCGCTCCTTGCCCTGACGAATGGCCTCCAATGACGCCCCTCTTCGTCATCCTGAGGAGCGAGCCTCGAGCGAGCGTCTCGAAGGACGCAATGGCTTACTCGGCAGGATCGCCGGCGACCCGGTTGAACATGCCCATCTGGACCATCTGGTCCCGCACCATTTCCGGATGCTGGGTGACCACCAGATCATAGGCTTCCAGCTCGGTCGGCACGTACCAGTGGATCTTGTCGGTGTGGTAGGCCGACCAGACGGCCTCGGCCACCGCGCGCGGCGGGGTCAGGCGCCACATGCCTTCAGTCGGGGCGTTGACCTTGGCTTCGTCGGGCAGGATCGGGGTGTCGATCAGGCCTGGCAGGGTGTCGGCGACGCGGACGCCGGCGGCTTTCAGCTCCACCGACAGGGCCTCGGTGAAGCCCTTCACCGCATGCTTGGTCGCCGAATAGACAGCGATGCCGGCCATGCCGAAGATGGCCGAGCTCGACGAGGTGGAGAAGCACAGCGAGTTGGGCGTGGCCTTCAGATAGGGAATGGCCAGGTTGATGCCGCTGAGCACGGCGACCAGGTTGATGTTGATCACCGCCATGACGTCTTCCCAGGACATGTCCGCGAACGGTCCGCCCCGGCCGATGCCGGCGTTGTTGAACATGACGTCCAGCGTGCCGCCGGTCGCTTCGACGAAGTCCGCCAGGGTCGCGCGATATGCGTCCCGGTCGGTGACGTCGAGCTCGCGGACCAGGCAGTTGTCCCAGCCCAGCTCCTGCTCGAGCGCGCGCAGGCCGTCCTTGTTGACGTCCACGCCGCCGACATACCAGCCCTGTTCCGCGAACAGCCTGGCCGTCTCCAGCCCCATGCCCGAGGCCGCGCCCGTGATGAAGATCGCCTTGCGGCCGTTGGCTTTGGACATGGTTCAACTCCCTGTAGCTCTCCACGCATCTGGTGGCGCGGATGAGCTGTGCGTCCTTCGAGACGCTCGCTTGAGGCTCGCTCCTCAGGATGACGACGAGAGATACTCCACACTGCCCGTCATGCTGAGGAGCGGACCCTCGGGTCCGCGTCTCGAAGCACGCAGGAAGGCTCAGTCCTCCTCGATGTCCTCATCGGGATTGACGCTAACCGCTTCCCCCTGCGGAACCGCAAGCTGCCTGACACCGAGCAGTTCGGCGCCGGGGAAGGCGTCCATCACGGACATGACGAAGGGGTCGGCCAGGATGGCGGCCTTGGCCTCGCGCTCTTCGCGCTTCTGGCGCTCCCAGGCGCTTTCGGCCCCGCCGCCACCGGCGGTGGCGACGAGCCAGGTCTGGCCGGTCCATTCCTTCAGCTTCTGCGACAGGCGACGCGTCAGGTCGGCCGGCGCGCGGGGCGCGGGTTCGAACTCGATGGCCCCGGGGCGGAAGCTGATCGGCCGGACGAACTGCTGCACGTCCATCAGCAGGGTGATGTCGCGTTTGGACTGGATCAGCGTGAGCACGTCGTCGAACGAGGCGAGCGTCGGGGCGGCTTCCGCCGAGGCCTGGGCGACAGGCGGGGCGATGCGCGCCTGGGCGATCGCGCCGGCCGGTCCGAACGCGCTCGCGCCGCCGCCGCCTGATGGGGCATGGCCGCCACCGCCGCCGCCGACGGGTTCCCCGTCTCGCAGGGCCTTCAGCGCCTCCTCAGGGCCGGGCAGGTCGGCGGCGTAGCACAGCCGGATCAAGGCCATCTCGACGGCGGCCTGCGGATCCGGCGCGCGGCGCACCTCCTCGTAGCCCTTGAGCAGCATCTGCCACAGCCGCGACAGGGCGCCGGCCGAGGCCGTGGCGCCGATGGCGGTCAGACGCGCGGCCTGGTCCTTCGGCAGGTGCAGGGCGTCGGGGCCGAGGGCTTTGGACACCGAGGCGGCGTGGCTGTGCTCGAGCAGATCGAGCATCACCTGGGCGGGGTCGACGCCGAAGCCCCACAGGTCGCGGAACTGGGCCAGCGCCTCGCCGGTCTTGCCGCTCATGACATGTTCGAACAGGGCGATGGTCAGGGCGCGGTCGGCCAGGCCCAGCATGTCGCGGACCACGGCGGCGGTGACCATCTGGCCGCGGTCGGCCTGGACGATGGCCTGGTCGAGCAGCGACAGGCCGTCGCGCACCGAGCCCTCGGCCGCGCGTGAGATCAGCGCCAGCCCCTCGGCGTCGACAAGGGCCCCCTCGGCCTCGGCGATCCGGCCCAGATGCTTGACCAGCACGTCCGGCTCGACACGGCGCAGGTCGAAGCGCTGGCAGCGGCTGAGGATGGTCACCGGCACCTTGCGGATCTCGGTGGTGGCGAAGATGAACTTGGCGTGCGGCGGCGGCTCTTCCAGCGTCTTCAGCAGCGCGTTGAATGCCGCCGTCGACAGCATGTGGACTTCGTCGATGACGTAGACCTTGTAGCGCGCCTCCGTCGGGGCATAGCGCACTCCGTCCAGCAGTTCGCGCATCTCGTCGACCTTGGTGCGGCTGGCGGCGTCGAGCTCCAGCACATCCATGTGCCGTCCCTCGACGATGGCCCGGCAGTGGCGGCCGTCGGTGGTCAGATCGACCGACGGCTGATGGACGGTGTCGCTCTCGAAGTTCAGCGCGCGGGCCAGCAGGCGGGCCGTGGTCGTCTTGCCGACCCCGCGCACGCCGGTGAGCATGAAGGCGTGGGCGATGCGGCCGCTGGCGAAGGCGTTGGTCAGGGTCCTGACCATGGCCTCCTGGCCGATCAGGTCCTCGAAGGTGCGCGGCCGGTACTTGCGGGCCAGCACGGTGTAAGCCGCGCCCTGGTCGGCGGGCGCGACAACAGGGGCCGGAACCGGCGGCGGCGCGAGCGGGGGTTCGGGTTCCGGCGCGCCGAAGATATCCGCGGTGTCGGGATCGCGCTCCGGGAGGTCTTCCTCCCAGGGCGGTGGTTCAGCGGAGATATCGGAATCGGCCATCGACCCTATGGTCTCACACCCGCTCATCCCCGCGAAGGCGGAGAACAGCAAAAGAACTTATGGGAAGGGTGGAGACCGGACAACGACCCGGAGCAAATCTCGTTGTGGCTGCTGCCTTCCGGCCCTGACCAGGTTGGCGAGGCGTCCGCCCGTCGCCGATCTCCGAGGCCTATATCGTGGATCGAAGGGGCGGATGCAACCTCCCCCTCTATCTCCCTCCCCCTCGTGGGGAGGGTGGACGGGCGAAGCCCGGCCGGGTGGGGAAGTGGAATACCGCCCTGATGCCTCCAGAATGATCCGCGCCGCCCCACCCTGACCGCTTCGCAGTCGTCCCTCCCCATGAAGGGGAGGGAGGGCTTGCCTCGCAACGCCGTTGGTGGAAACAAGCGCCCATGGCCCTTTCAGCGATCTCCAACGTCTTTTCCGGCAACCCCCTGAACCGCGTCAGCGAGCGCCGCGGCGACCAGGAATGGCTCGACGGCCTGCTGGCCGATCCGGCGTCCCTCGCCATCCCGCTCTGGAACGGTCAGCCCCTGACCGAGAAGAGCAAGGACGGCGGCGTCCAGCTGGCCTATGTGCCGGCGAAAATGGGCCTGGAGCTGGCCGGCGGCGTCTGGGAGCGGCTGCTCTTCCTCGGTCTCTGGAAGGACACCGCGGTGTTCGCCGTTGACATGGAAGGCGGTCTCGATCCCTGCGACGGCCCTCTGGAAGGCGTGGGAACCTTCAAGGACCTGCGCGCCGTCGCCATGACCCTTCCCCCGGCCGAGGCGGCGATCACGGCCACGGCCAAGGGCATGTTCGAATGGCGCCGCAAGCACCGGCACTGCGCGGCCTGCGGACAGCAGAGCGAAGTCGCCGAGGCCGGCTGGAAGCGGATCTGCACCAGTTGCAAGGCCGAGCATTTCCCCCGCACCGACCCCGTGGTGATCATGCTGGCGACGTTCGAGGGCAAGTGCCTGATGGGTCGCCAGGCCATCTGGCCCAAGGGCATGTATTCGGCTCTGGCCGGTTTCCTGGAACCCGGCGAGACCATGGAAGAGGCCTGCGCCCGCGAGCTGTTCGAGGAGGCGGCGCTGACGGCGACGAAGGTCCATTACCACTCGACCCAGCCGTGGCCGTATCCGAATTCGCTGATGATCGGCCTGATCGCCGAGGTCGACAGCGCCGACGCCCGGCCGGACCAGACCGAACTGGAAGCCGTCCGCTGGTTCACCCGCGAGGAAGCCCGCCAGCTGATCAACGGCGGCTACGACGGCTGCTTCGCCCCGCCCCCGCTCGCCATCGCGCATCAGCTGGTGAAGAGCTGGGCGGAGGGGGAGGACTAGGGATTAGGGATTAGGGCGTAGGGAGTAGTTCGACCGGCTCTTGTCCCCGACGCCGCGCCCATCCTTTGCTACTCCCTACTCCCTATGCCCTGTCCGTCATCCTGAGGAGCGGACCCTCAGGTCCGCGTCTCGAGGGACGCACTTATCCCTTCGCCAGGTCCAGCACGACGCCCATCGTCCAGATCGCCAGCACGATCGTCGACAGGACGAAGACGAGAAACCGCACGGTCACGGCATTGAGCGTGACCTGCACCAGGCTGTGGACCACGCGCAGGCCGACATAGAGCCACGCCAGACCGGCCGTCAGCGGGCTCTGCAGCCCCATCAGATAGGTCAGGATCGCCAGGGCGTAGAAGATCGTCGGCTGTTCCATCAGGTGATTGTAGTTGTCCGCCGCGGCGCGGACGCCGTCCGGCAGCCCGCTCAACGACCCCGGAAATCGCGCGTCCTGCGGCTTGATCCCGGCCTTGCTCATGGCCGGGATGCGCGTGATGTACATCCACAGCCACATCACCAGCGACCAGACGATCAGCGCCAGAACCGGCGCCAGAACGGACTCTAGAAGGGGCTTGCCCTGGATCATGTTCGCCTCCCCAGCGATTGTTTGCGGGGGGAGGCTACGCCGGGCGCTGGCGCCGCGAAAGGGAGTAGGGCGTAGGGAGGTAGGGAGTAGCAAACGGGAGGCGCGGCGTCGGCGGCGTGCGTAGGTCGAACTACTCCCTACGCCCTAGCCCCTACTCGCTACACCCGGTCCCGGAACGGATCGGCCGGAAACACGCCGAGGATCTCGATCGTCTCGGAGAAATAGCCGAGCTCCTCCAGCGCCAGGGCCAGGCCCCGGTCCTCCGGGCGGCCGTCGACCTCGGCGTAGAAGAAGGTCGCCGTGAAGGCCCCGCCTTCCATGTAGCTTTCCAGCTTGGTCATGTTGACGCCGTTGGTCGCGAAGCCGCCCAGCGCCTTGTAGAGTGCGGCCGGGATGTTCTTCACCTTGAAGCAGAAGCTGGTGATGCAGCGGCTGGTGAAGGGCGGCGGGGGCGGGGCCTTGTCGGCCGTCATGACCAGGAAGCGGGTTGTGTTGTGCCGCTCGTCCTCGATATCGCGCAGCAGGATGTCGAGGCCGTAGATCTCCGCCGCCAGCGCCGGGGCGATGGCGCCGTGCGTGGGATCAGGATGCTGCGCCAGAGCCCGCGCCGCGCCGGCGGTGTCGCCGACGGCCTCGGTCTTCACGCCCAGCTTCTTCAGCGAGTTGCGGCACTGGTGAAGGGCGATGGCCATGCTGGAGACGGTCGTCACCTGCTCCAGCCTGACGCCCTTGTTGACCATCAGCTGGAAGCGAATCGGCTTGAACCGCTCGCCGATGATCTTCAGGCCAGAGCTCGGCAGCAGATGGTGCACGTCGGCGACGCGGCCCGCGATCGAATTCTCGACCGGAATCATGCCGAGGGCGCAGGCGCCGGACTTCACGGCCTCGAAGGCCTCCTCGAAAGTCGGATAGGGCGCGGCCTCGTGGTCCGGAAAGTAGGTCCGGCAGGCTTCGTGACTGTTGGCGCCGGGTTCGCCCTGGAAGGCGATCTTGGGAAGAGGGCTCATGGATGGGCTTTCGCGTAGGCGCGGGCGGCTTCGAGGTCGGACGGGTTGTCGACGGAAATCGGGGCGGCGTCGACGATGGCGGCCCAGATCTCCACACCGAGTTCCAGGGCCCGCAGCTGTTCCAGCTTCTCGCGGACTTCGAGCGGCGTCGGCGGCGCGGCCTCGACGAACTGGCGCAGGGTGTCCCGCCGATAGCCGTACAGGCCGATATGTCGCCAGACGGGGCCGTCGCCATAGAGGGTCGAGCGGGTGAAGTAGAGCGCCCGGCCGAAGTCGGCGCCGCGCGCCAGCGAGACGATAGCCTTGACGACGTCGGGATTGGACCGGTCGGCCGTCGAGGCCTCGGGCGCGATCAGGGTCGCCATCTGGAGCGTGGGGTGCTCCCTGAACCGGCTGACCAGATTGCCGACGATCGCCGGATCGACGAAGGGCATGTCGCCCTGCAGATTGATCACCACGTCGTAGGCTTCGTCGGGATCAAAGGATTCCAGCGCCGCCAGAATCCGGTCCGAGCCAGACGGCAGATCGGGGTCCGTCAGCACCGCCTTGCCGCCTGCCGCGATGACGGCGTCGACGATCGCCTGATTGCCCGCGGCGACCAGCACCGGGCCCATACCGGCCTTCTCGGCCTGTCTCAGGACCCGGACGATCATGGGCACGCCGCCGATGTCGGCCAGCGGCTTGTTCGGCAGTCGGGTCGCCGCCATGCGGGCGGGAATGATGGTGATCGGGTTCATGGCTCGCGACCTGGATCAATTCGGGCCAACCGGAACAGGACCCCGGCTTGCGCGAGGGGCGGTAGCGTGTAAGAGAGCGCGGCGCAACAAGGGGCGCGTTGGGGGATTCCCCTGGCGCCGGTTCAGGCCCGAGCGCCGGGCCGTCTAGAGGACTGAGACAGGCGGACATGAGCGATCTGACGTTCAACAAGATCGCCGGCGGATTGCTGGCGACAGGACTCGTCATTTTCGGCCTGCGCGAGCTGACCACCATCGTGTTCGAGAAGGAACCGCTCGAGAAGCCCGGCTATGCCGTGGCGGTGGCGGAATCGACGAGCGAAGGCCCGGCGGCGGAAGTCGCGCCGGACTGGGGCACGGTGATCCCGGTGACCAATCCTGAAGTTGGCAAGGCCGTTTCGGCCAAGTGCGGCTCCTGCCACAACTTCGACGCCGGCGGCGCGAACGGGACCGGCCCGAACTTGTACGGCGTGCTCGGCCGCAAGATCGCTTCACACCCCGGCTTCTCCTACTCGCCCGGCATGACCACCTTCGCCGCGACCCATCCTGTCTGGACCTGGGATGAGCTCGACCAGTTCATCAAGGCGCCGCAGAAGCATGTCGCGGGCACCAAGATGGGCTTCGTCGGCCTGAAGAAGCAGGAAGACCGCGTCGCGATGCTGGCCTACCTGCACACGCTGGGCTCGACCCTGCCGATCCCGGCGCCGGCTCCGGCCGCCGCCCCGGCCGCCGCGCCCGCCGAAGGCGCGGCCCCGGCCGGCGCTGCGGTCCCGGGCGCTGCTCCGACCACCGCGGGCGCCGCGCCCACGGTTCCGGGCCCCGCGACGCCTCCGGCCAAATAGCCGACTAACAGCGAATTAATCTTTCAAGGGCCGTGGCCGGCTTGTCCGCCACGGCCCTTTTCGCGTTTGCTAGCGGGTCTTCAGGGAGCCCGCCATGCGCAGGATGATCACCACGTTCGCCGCCCTCGCGCTGGGACTGGTGCTGACCGCACCCGCCGTCGCGCAGCAGGTCGCTGATCCCGATGTTGATCTGTCGGTCGCCAGACCCGCCTGGGGGGCAGACGCAGGCCCCAGGGTGGTCATCGACGGGGGGCACCACAACTTTCACACCGTCGATGGGCGGTTCGCGCCATTCGCCGCCCTCCTCAGGCGGGACGGCTTCCGCGTCGAGGGACGGACATCCGCCTTTACGGCGGAAGACCTGCGCGCCGTCGATATTCTGGTGGTGTCCAACGCGCTCAATGCGGTCAACGACGGTGACGACGGCTGGAAACTGCCCACGCCGTCGGCCTTCACGCCGGCAGAGATCGCCGCGGTGAGGGCCTGGGTCGAACAGGGCGGTTCGCTGCTGCTGATCGCCGACCACATGCCGTTCGCCGGCGCGGCCACCGACCTGGGCGCCGCCTTTGGCGTAACCTGGTCCAACGGATTCGCCCGGCGCGCCGTCCCGGGCGGGCCGGACATCTTCACCCTCGCGGACGGAACGCTGAAGGACGATGTCGTCACACGGGGTCGGTCCGCGGAGGAACGGGTGGCGCGGCTGCGGACCTTCACGGGATCGGCTTTCAGGGCGACCGCCGGGGCGCGGCCGTTGATCGTCTTCCCTCAGGGCTATGTCAGCGACGAGCCGAAAGTCGCCTGGGTGTTTGACGCCGACACCCGGCAGATCGACATCGGCGGCGCACTGCAGGGGGCGGCGATCCCGGTCGGCAAGGGTCGGGTGGCGGTGTTCGGCGAGGCGGCGATGTTCTCGGCGCAACTCGGCGGCCCCCGGCGTCAGAAGATGGGCTTCAACGCCCCCGACGCGCCGGATAACAAGACGTTCGTGCTGAATGTCCTGCGGTGGCTGGCAGGCGTGCTGCCGAACTAGGCGAACCGCCCCCTGATCATCGCGAACAGGGCCCGCACCGCCTGGGCCTCGCCGCCGACGGGGTAGCCCGGCCGGCCCTTCGGGTTCCAGGCGAAGATGTCCAGATGGACCCACGGGCCCGGCGGGGCAAAGCGCTTCAGGAACAGGCCCGCCGTCACCGAACCGGCCTGGGCCCAGGCGTCCGGATCGTTCTTCAGGTCGGCCACGTCCCCATCGAGGGCTTCCTCATAGCCGGCCCACAGCGGCAGCCGCCACAACGGATCGTTCACGGCCCTGGAGGCCGCCGTGATCTCGTCGGCCAGGGCGTCGTCATCGGTGAAGAACGGAATCACCTGCGGTCCCAGCGCGACGCGCGCCGCGCCGGTCAGGGTCGCCATGTCGATGGTCAACGCCGGGGACAGCTCGCCCGCCCGGGTCAGGGCGTCCGAAAGAATCAGCCGGCCTTCTGCGTCGGTATTGCCGACCTCGACGGTCAGGCCCTTGCGGGTGGCCAGGACGTCGCCCGGCCGCATCGCGTCACCGCTGATGGCGTTCTCGACCACGGGGACCAGCACCGCCAGCCGCACCGGCAGATCGGCCGCCATGATCATCCGCGCCAGCGCGAGCACATGGGCCGCTCCGCCCATATCCTTCTTCATCAGCCGCATTCCGGCCGATGGCTTGATATCCAGGCCGCCGGTGTCGAACACGACGCCCTTGCCCACGAGCGCGACCAGGGGCGCGCCCGGTCTGCCCCAGCCGATCTCGATGATACGGGGCGCGCGCGACGGATCCGCGGCGCGACCGACGGCATGGATCGACGGATAGTTCTCGTCCAGCAGGGCATCGCCGGTCACCACCGAGATTGTCGCCCCATGCCGTTCCGCGATCTCGCGGGCGATGGTTTCGATCTGCAGCGGGCCCATGTCGTTGGCCGGTGTGTTGACCATGTCCCGGGCCAGGGCGCAGGCGTGGGCGGTCTCGCGGGCCTCGCCGACATCGGCGCCGGCGGGCGCGACCAGCCGCGCCTTCACCTCGCCCTTCTTGCGATAGCGATCGAAACGATAGCCGCCCAGGGCGAAGGCGGTCGCCACCTGGGTCGGGTCCAGCCGTTCCGGGAGGCCTTCGAGGCGGTAGTCGCCAGCCGTAAGGCGTGACGCGAGCCCCCGGAACAGCATGGCGTCGGTCTTCCGCGGATCGCCCAGCCCGAACAGCACGCGGGTGGTCTTGCCGTCGGTTCCCGGGACGGTCAGCAATTGCCCCGCCTTGCCCTTGAACTCGGCCGCGGCCGCCAGACCCTGCTCGAACGGCGACAGGCCGGATAGATCGCCGTCGGCGACCAGGGCAATGGGGAGGGTCTCGCCCTCGGGAGCGGTGAGAAGGACTTCGGTCATGGGCGCCGATTTATGCTTAACGATTCCTTGAGCCGAACCGACGAGGCTGCGGGTCAGACTTCGCCAAAGGCTCGCCTCCCATGTGTCGCATGCCGGCCCTTGCCGCAACCATTCTGACCCTCGCCGCCGGACCGGCCCTGGCCGCCGCGCCCGCCTCCGCCTCTGCGCCTCAGGTCGCCGCCGCGCCGGCCGGGCCGGTGGCGCGCGTGAAGGCGACCGCTGCCCAGCGCGCGGAGGTCGGCCGGGTCGATCCGCTCGCGCGCGCCGCCTTCTGGGCCCGTGAACTCGAGATCGATCCCCGCGACACCCAGGCAGGCCTCGGTCTCGCCGTCGCCCTGCGTCAGCTGGGCCGCTACCCCGAGGCCTTTGACGCGGCCGGCCAGGTGCTGGTGATCGATCCTGACAACATGGACGCCCTGCTGGAAGCCGCTCGCTCCCAGATTGGTCGCGGACAGGGGTTCTACGCCATCGAGCCCGCGCGCCATGCCCAGACGCTGGCGCCGCGCGACTGGCGCCCCGTGGCGCTGCTGGCGGTCGCCTACGAGCAGGCCGACCGGGATGACGAGGCGCTGGCGGCCCACCGCCAGGCGCTGGCGCTGGCGCCGAACGAGCCGGCGATCCTGACCAATCTCGCCCTCTACTATGCCGCCCACGGCGACCTGCCCCAGGCCGAGCGTCTGCTGCGTCAGGCCGCGGCTCTGCCGAAGGCCGACGCGCGCGTACGGCAGAACCTGGCCCTGGTGGTCGGCCTGCAGGGCCGGCTGCCGGAAGCCGAACAGCTGGTCCGGCAGGATCTGCCGCCGGATCAGGCGGCCAACAACATCGCCTGGCTGCGCGCCGCGACGGCGCGTGCGCCGACCGGCGAAGGACGTTCCTGGACCGCGGTGACCCGCGGCGGCGGTTCCTGACGGTTCGTAGGGGATGGACGCCGGCCGCTCCGCGTTGCTATAGCCGCCGCGGCCGCTTCGCGCGGCCCTACAACTGATCCCAAGTCCACGCGCCGAGGAGCCTGTCGAAGGGCGCGCTGGATCGTCCCGGCAGGCGGGAGGATCGTATCCATGGCCAATGTGACCGTTGTCGGCGCCCAGTGGGGCGACGAGGGCAAGGGCAAGATCGTCGACTGGCTAAGCAACCGCGCCGACGTGGTCGTGCGGTTCCAGGGCGGCCACAACGCCGGCCATACGCTGGTGGTCGACGGCAAGGTCTACAAGCTGGCGCTGCTGCCGTCAGGTGTCGTTCAGGGCAAGCTGTCGGTGATCGGCAACGGCGTTGTGGTCGATCCCTGGCACCTGCTGGGCGAGATCGAGAAGATCGCCGAGCAGGGCGTGGCCATCACGCCGGACCTGCTGGTGCTGGCTGACAACGCCTGCCTGATCCTGCCGGTGCACAAGGACCTCGACCAGGCCCGCGAAGCGCAGTCGACCCAGAAAATCGGCACCACCGGCCGTGGCATCGGCCCGGCCTATGAGGACAAGGTCGGTCGCCGGGCGATCCGTGTCGCGGACCTCGCCGATCCTGAAGCCCTGCAGGCCAAGATCGACCGCCTGCTGTCGCACCACGGCGCGTTGCGTCGCGGCCTCGGACTTCCGGAGGCCGACGGAAAGGCGTTGCTGGCCGACCTGCTTGAGATCGCGCCGAAGATCCTGCCCTACGCCCAGCCGGCCTGGCGTTTGCTGGACCAGGCCTACAAGGCCGGCCGCCGGATCCTGTTCGAGGGCGCACAGGGCGCGCTGCTGGACGTCGACCACGGCACCTATCCGTTCGTGACCTCGTCCAACACCGTCGCCGGTCAGGCCGCCGCCGGGTCGGGCATGGGCCCGCGCGGGCCGGGGTACGTGCTGGGCATCGTCAAGGCCTACACGACCCGCGTCGGCGAGGGCCCCTTCGCCGCCGAACTGAAGGATGAGGTCGGCCAGCACCTCGCCACCGTCGGCCGGGAGGTCGGGACCAACACGGGCCGGGGACGCCGCTGCGGCTGGTTCGACGCGGTGCTGGTGCGTCAGTCGGTGGCTATCAACGGCATCGCCGGCATCGCGCTGACCAAGCTGGATGTGCTGGACGGCCTGAAGACCCTCAAGATCTGCGTCGGCTACGACATCAACGGTACGGTCTTCGACTACCTGCCGGCCGGCATGCGCGACCAGGCCGCGGCCGTGCCGATCTACGAGGAAATGGAAGGCTGGTCGGAGAGCACCCAGGGCGCCCGGTCGTTCCGGGACCTGAACGCCAATGCGATCAAGTACGTCCGCCGCATCGAGGAGCTGATCGGCGCGCCGGTGGCGCTCTTGTCGACCAGCCCGGAGCGGGACGACACGATCCTGATGCGCGATCCCTTCCAAGGGTAAATCGTTAACCCTGTCCGGTAATCGAATGCTCAGGCCCATGGACTAGCGTTCTCCGTTCAGGGGGACACCGTGCGGGCAAGACGCAGAGCGAAACTGGCGGCGGCGACGGACCGTACAGCACGCAGTCTGCGGTCGCTGGAACGCACGGCGTCGACCAGCCGCGTCCTGAACCTGCTGGCCATCGCGGCCCAGAGCGGCGGCCGGCCGGACTGGGCGGAACGGCCCCTGTTCCGCAATCGCGTCCTGAACGCGTCGATGATTCTCAAGCATCGCCTGAGACCCGACGAGACCTACGTCTTCGACGACTACCGGACGTCGGCGACCAAGATCATCATCCCGTTCGAGCGGAGCGATCTGGCCCTTGGCGGACAGTCGTTCTTCATCGGGCAGCGGGGCTGGATGGATCTGTTGCGCGAGGCGTGCGCGGACGGCCGCGCCCTCGACCACGACGTGGCCGTGCTGCGGATGATGGACAGCCTGCCGTCGCTCGATCCGTTCCTGCTGCGCGAACACCTGCGACGGCACAATCACCATGTCGCGCCCTGCTACTTCGCCATCTCGCCGGCCGACCTCGAGGCCATGCACGGGTATGTCGCCCTTCAGGTGGAGGAACTGGTCAAGCTGGCCTGCCAGAATCCAGGACAGGGCAATGTCACCGGCCGGCTGGTCGAAGCCCTGCTGTCGACCGACATCGACGAACGTCTGGAGCCCTTGCGCGTGACCTTCATGCTCGAGGGCCACGACTTCAGCGAGGGGGTCTTCAGCTGGAAGGGCTTCCTCTACTACAAGTGGATGTTCACGGTGCTCCAGCCGAAGCTGGCCGCCGTGGCGCGAGAAATCGGCACGCTGACCGTGTCCGGTCCTCGTGATCTGGAAACCGGCCAGTACATCGAGGCCGCCCGCGAGCGGCTGAAGCGCGCGATCCTCGGTCAGCGGGCGGAGATCGGCAGGGCGCTGGCCGCCTACGACCGGGCGTTCGACGGCCTGACCCAGCGCGGTGATCCGGGCGCCTTCCGACGCTTTCTGCTCGACGCTCCCCGACAGTTCATGTCGCTCGGCGAAATGGTCGGCCAGGTTTCCCATATCGCCAGCTTCTGGAGCTATCGATTCCCGGCCAATCGCCCGGCGATGGTCATGGTCGACGAGGCCATCGACATCTTTCAGGACTTTGAAGGCGGCCTTTGCGAAAGCCTCGCGATCTAAATAGCGTCAAGCCGATCTTTACCGGTTCACGCCAATGTGGGGCTTCGAAACGAGGTTAGCGGAGCCAGACTTGTTCAACGCCGATGAAAAGCTGCACCAGCGACTGGCCCCGCATCTGCAGCGGGTGCTGATCGTTGATCCGCAGCAGGCGGCGACAAAGCTGCTCGGCGATCTGCTCCGTTCGATCGCTTCAACCCAGCTCCTCACGGCCCAGACCGACCAGAAGGCCTTTCAGCTGGCCGGGATGTTCGATCCGCAGATCATCTTCATGGAGCATTCGGGCCAGAACCTCGACGGGGCGAAGCTGGCGCGGGCGATCCGTCGCAGTGAATTCGCCTGTCGCAAGGCCCCGATCATCATGGTCACCGGCGAGGCTACGGCCGGGGCGATCCTGGGCGCGCGCGACGCCGGGGTGCATGAGTTCCTGCGCAAGCCGTTCACCATCAAGGACCTGCTGCGACGCCTCGAGGCGGTCGCGCTCAAGCCGCGAGACTGGGTCGAGGCCGTTCAATACGTCGGGCCCGACCGCCGGCGGTTCAACTCGGGCGACTACGCCGGCCCCCGCAAGCGGAAGTCCGACGCGCGCAAGACGCCGGATCAGGCCCGGCTCGTCCAGGCCCTGAAGATCGTCAGGGCCGCCGCTGGCGCACTGGACAGCGACTGGCCACAGGCCCGCCGGGCGTTGCTGGCCCAGGCCGCCGACATCCAGAAGGTGGCCGTGTCGGTCAATGACATGACGATGATGACGGCCGCAGCGGCGCTCAGCCGTCAGCTGACGGACGAGGGCGCGATCGATCGCACCGCGCTGAACGGGGCCATCGGCAGCCTGTTGGTGTTCATGCCCCCGGAAGAGCGCGACAACCAGAAGGCCGCCTGATCACGCCTCGACGAGGTTCCGCTCAAGGGCGGCCGCGCGCATCGTCTTCTGCAGCTTTTCGAACGCCCGGACCTCGATCTGGCGAACGCGCTCGCGGCTGACGCCATACTCGGCGGCCAGTTCTTCCAGCGTGGTCGGATCGTCCTTCAGACGCCGCTGGGTCAGGATGTGACGCTCGCGGTCCGACAGCTCGGCCATGGCTTCCTGCAGCAGGTCCATGCGCAGGCTGCTTTCCTCGGCCTCGGCGACCTGGGTCTCCTGGCTGACGGCGTTGTCGTCGGCCAGCCAGTCCTGCCACTCGCTTTCGCCGTCGGCGCGCATCGGCGCGTTCAGCGAGGCGTCGCCGCCGGACAGACGGCGGTTCATCGAGATGACCTCGTCGTCCAGAACGCCCAGGCGTGTCGCGATTGTCTTCACATGCTCGGGGTGCAGATCGCCTTCCTCGAAGGCGCTGATCTCGGCCTTGGCCTTGCGCAGGTTGAAGAACAGCTTCTTCTGCGCCGCCGTGGTGCCCATCTTCACGAGCGACCAACTGCGCAGGATGTATTCCTGGATCGAGGCGCGGATCCACCACATGGCGTAGGTGGCCAGGCGGAAGCCCTTCTCAGGCTCGAACTTCTTGACCGCCTGCATCAGGCCGACGTTGCCTTCGGAGATCACTTCCCCGATCGGCAGGCCGTAGCCGCGGTAGCCCATGGCGATCTTGGCCACGAGGCGCAGGTGGCTGGTGACGAGACGGTGGGCCGCTTCGGAGTCCTGGTGTTCCTTCCAGGCCTTGGCGAGCATGAACTCCTCGTCGCGGGCGAGCATGGGGAACTTGCGAATGTCGGTCAGATAGCGCGAGAGGCCGCCATCGGGCGTCATCACGGCGAGAGACGTTGTGGCCATTGTGCAGTCCCCTTTTCACTCGGGTGCGTGGCCGGCAACCGTGGTCCCGCGCCCCCCTGACTTCCGAGATAGGAAGCCGTTCCGGCCGTTTGAAGGCCAGTGACCGATTTGTAATCCCTGACTGTGGCGCTCGGGTATCGAGATTGTGTCTGTGGGTTGTCAGAAAAAATCTACCCGGCGCGGGGCGCTGCCGACGATCCGATGCTGTTCCAAGTGATCGCCAGGGCGACGCCGCCGACCAGGCCGGTCGCGAACGTCAGCCCTACAAGCGTCGCGGCCGTCGGCAGGTTGAAGGCCATGACATGATAGGGCGGATCGATGAAATGCAGCCGGAAGATCAGGTCCAGCAAGGGCTGGCCCCAGCCCGCCGCCACCAGTGCCGCCCAGACAGCGTGGAAGCCGCCCGCCAGGACGCCCAGGGCCAGGCCTGTTCTTGGAACGCTCACTTTGGACATCGCGGAACCTCCTGTTGAGACGGCCCCAGCCTGCCCGTTTCCGGTGCGGTCGCGTTGATCAGCATCAACCCGCGGCGACGGTCGCCAAGGCCGCATGCCCCGGCAGGATATGTCTCGCGATGTCGCCTCCGAAGTCAGGGGAGGCGTCCCAGACCTTCTTCCAGCGCCAGCATGTCCTGAGGGAGAGGCGTTTCGAACCGCAGAAGCTCGCCGGTGATCGGGTGAACGAAGCCCAGCACCGCCGCGTGCAGGGCCTGGCGCGTCAGGCCGGCGGCGGCCATGGCGGCCCGGACCGCCGGGGCCGGTGGGCCGGAGCCATAGGTCGGATCGCCGAGGCAGGGCGCGCCCTTGCTCGCAAGATGCACGCGGATCTGGTGTGTGCGGCCGGTCTCCAGCCGGCAGGACACCCGCGCGGCCAGCGGTTTGGCCTGCGGGCCGAAGGTCGCTGCAACCTGGTAGTGGGTGATCGCCTCACGACCGCCCGTCTTCAGGATAGCCATCTTCTTGCGATCGTTCTGGCTGCGGCCCAGCTGCGTCGTGATCGTCCCCTTCGAGGGGCTCGGCGCGCCGCGGGTGAGGGCGATGTACAGCCGGTCGATGTCATGGGTGGCGAACAGGGCCGACAGTCCCTGATGCGCCGCATCGGTCTTAGCCGCGACCATCACCCCGCTGGTGTCCTTGTCCAGGCGATGGACGATGCCCGGGCGGGCGACCCCGCCGATCCCCGACAGGCTGGCCCCGCAGTGATGCAGCAGCGCGTTGACCAGGGTGCCGCCCGGCGTGCCGGGGCCGGGATGAGCAGCCATGCCCGCCGGCTTGTCGACGACGATCAGATGCTCGTCCTCGAACAGCACCGTCAGCGGAATCGCTTCGGGAAGCGGCTCCGCCGCGACGGGGGCCGGGACCAGCAGGCTGTATTCACCCGCCGCGGCCTTCGACGAGGGGTCGGTCAAGACCTTGCCGCCCAGACTGATCCGACCAGCGACCATCAGGGCCTGGATGCGGCCCCGCGACAGCTCGCCCGCGCGGTCCGCCAGGACCTTGTCCAGCCGCCCGCCGGCGTCCTCCGGCGCGACCGTGATCAGCCGCTCCTCGTCGGACCCGGTGTCGACCTCTTCGTCGTCAGGCAGCCCCTCGGTCAGCGTCACGCCTTGCCGGTCGCCTTCTCTTCGTGGCCCGTGATCGAGCCTTCCTTGAACAGGTATTCGCGCAGGTTCTTGTCGACCTCGGGATCGCTGCGGCGCAGCCACTCGAGCGCCATCGAGGCATGCTCCAGCTCCTCGGCGGCATTGTGCAGCAGGATCTTTTTCAGCTCCTCGTCCTCGCAGTCGTCGGCCCGCTGGCGATACCAGTCCACCGCTTCGAGTTCCTCGATCAACGAGGTGATGGCGTAGTGCTGCAGCAGGGTCTTCTGGCTCAGCTTCTCACGGGGGACGTGAAGGCCTTCACTCGACATTGGGGGACTCCGGTTTGGCGGTGGATCGATCGCCAACCCATAACAGGTCAACGCTCGCCCGTGCATCCGCAGATACGGGTTCGAACGGCGACCAGATGTGGCGGGACGGACTGGACGGGCCGGGTCAGCCGTCGCACTGTCCCGGTCAAACAGACAACCACCGGGGGATACGACCATGGCCATCAACAGACGCGGCCTGCTGGCCATGCTCGGCGCCGGCGCCGGGGTCGCGGCCAGCCCGGCGGAAGCGACCAAACTGGCCTCGGCGACCTACCATCACGGTGTCGCCAGCGGCGATCCACTGCAGGACAAGGTCGTCTTCTGGACGCGAGTGACCACGCCCAACACCCTGCCCATGACCGGAAAGCTGCTGATCGGAACGACTCCCGATTTCAAGGGCGCCCGCGCCGTGGCGGTCACCGCGACATCGGACCGGGACTGGACGGTCAAGGCGAATGTCGACGGGCTGAAGCCCGCGACCGACTACTATTATCGCTTCGATTTCGACGGGCATCTGTCGCCGGTCGGTCGCGCCCGCACCCTGCCGGCGGGGCCGACGAAGGACGTGGTTCTGGCCGTCGCGTCCTGCTCGCTCTATCCGAACGGATACTTCAACGCCTATGGCGCGATCGCCGAACTCGACCGGGTCGACGCGGTCGTGCACCTCGGCGACTACATCTACGAATATGGCGGTCCGGGCTCCTACGGCGACGAGCCGGGTCGCGGCTTCGACCGGCCCCATGACCCGCCGCACGAATGCCTGACGTTGACGGACTACCGGCGGCGTCACGCCCAGTACAAGTCCGACCCGCAGCTGCAGGCGGCCCACGCGAAAGCTCCGTGGATCGTCGTCTGGGATGACCATGAGGTCTGCAACGACACCTGGAAAGGCGGCGGGGAGAACCACAATCCCGACAAGGGCGAGGGCGATTTCGCAACGCGCAAGGCCGCCGCGCTGAAGGCCTACTACGAGTGGCTGCCGATCCGCGAGCCGGAGTCGGGCCGGACCCTCGAGATGATCAACCGGTCGTTCCATTTCGGCGACCTGGCGTCGCTGATGATGGTCGAAACACGTCTGACTGCGCGGTCCCAACAGCTGCGCTACGCCGAGGATCTGCCGATCGTTGACGGCAGGCCTGACGCGGCGGCCTTCAAGACCAAATGGCTCGATCCGGAGCGTCGTCTCATGGGCCCCGACCAGCTGGCCTGGCTGGCCGGCGAGCTGAAGGGCTCGGTCGCGGCCGGCCGGACCTGGCAGGTGCTGGGCAACCAGATCGTCATGGCGCGGGTGGCCAGCCCGGACTTCCGCAGTCAGATGGGCGACGCGAAATTCGGCGAGATGGTCGCCGGCCTGCCCGAGGAATACCGCAAGCCCGTGGCCCAGCTGTCGGCGCTCGGCGCCTTCGGCCTGCCCTACAATCTCGACGCCTGGGACGGGTATCCGGTCGACCGGGAACGCGTGCTGGGCGCCTGCAAGGCGGCGGGCGCGCATCCGCTGGTGCTGGCCGGCGACAGCCACGCCTACTGGGCCAACGAGCTGCACGACGCGGGCGGCGCACTGGTCGCCGCCGAATTCGGCACGACCGGCGTGACCAGCCCCGGCGCCGGCGACGTCATCAAGGGCGTGCCGCTCAATCAGGGTTTCGAGGAGAAGAACGCCGAGGTCGTGTTCACCGACCACAGCGCCAAGGGCTACATCCTGCTGACCCTGACGAAAGCCGAGGCAAAGGCGGAATTCATGGCGGTGTCGACCATCCAGTCGGAGACCTACACCGCGGCGGCGATGCGCACGTTTACGGTGACGCCCGTGGCCGGCGGCGGGGTGAGCGGGCTGAAGGCGGGGTAGGGTCCCAAAGCCGTTCATCCCGGCGCACCCAAACCCGTCATCCTCGGGCTTGTGCCGAGGATCCATGCGCACGGTCAGCTGATTTCCGGGCGCTGGCCCTGCCGCGCGCCGTTCCGCGAAGACGGTGTTCATGGGTCGTCGGGACAAGCCCGACGATGACGGGCGAAATTGGGTGAGAGCGCGCTACCCCCGCTCCTCCAGCGTCCCGTCCTGCATCGCGACACGATAGAAACAGGACCGGAAGCCCACGTGGCAGGCTCCACCGTCTCCGCGAGGGCGGACTTTGATCAGGACCGCATCCTGGTCGCAGTCGACGCGCAGTTCGACGACGTCCTGTAACTGGCCGCTGGTCTCGCCCTTCTTCCAGAGAGCGTTGCGCGAACGGCTGAAATAGTGCGCCAGTCCGGTATCGAGGGTCAGTTTGAGCGCTTCCGCATTCATCCACGCCAGCATCAGCACCTCGCCGGTGTCGGCGTGCTGGGCCACGGCGGCGACAAGGCCGGCGGCGTCGAAACGGGGGGCGAGAACCGGCCCGCGCTCAAGCGCGGCGGTGTCGGGGGCGGTTGGGAAAAGGGGGGCGGTCATGTCCGCATATGGCGCCGCTGTTCCCGATCGGGCCAGCCCCTTATGAGCCTGAACGACCGGATCAAGGGCATGGTGATCGCCCTCGACCGCCGTTGCCGGCCCTGGGCCGGTCGGTCGCGGTGGCATGGCTGGGCCTACGAATTCCTGCTGTTTGGCCTGAAACAGGGCTGGGCCTGCCTGTTCGGAGGGCTGATGCTGGCCTTGCTGGTGGGCTCAAGGTTGCTGTGGCCGGAGGGCGCCGCCCTGCACCGCTACGATTTCCTCGTCGTCGCCGCGCTCGCCATCCAGCTGGCCCTGCTGGCCCTGAAGATGGAACACCCGGACGAGGCGCTCGTGATCCTCGTCTTCCACATCGTCGGCACGGTGATGGAGCTGTTCAAGACCGCGCACGGCTCATGGATCTATCCCGAGGCCAGTCTGATCCGCATCGGCGGCGTGCCCCTCTTCTCCGGCTTCATGTACGCCTGCGTCGGCAGCTATATCGCGAGGGCCTGGCGTCTGTTCGATATCCGCTTCGAGCACTATCCGCCGGTCTGGACGACCTGGGTGCTGGCGGTGACGGCCTATCTCAACTTCTTCAGCCACCACTACATGCAGGACCTGCGCTGGCCGCTGTTCGTACTGTCGGCGGCGTTGTTCGGCCGGACATGGATCCGGTTCACGCCGGACCTGACCGCCCGGCGGATGCCGATGCTGGCGGGATTCCTGCTTGTCGCCTTCTTCATCTGGATCGCCGAGAACCTCGGCACCCTGGCCGACGGCTGGAGCTATCCGTCACAACGGGGTGGCTGGCACATGGTCTCACTGGCCAAGATGGGCAGCTGGTATCTGTTGATGCTGCTCAGCTTCGTGCTTGTGTCAGCCGTGCGGACGCCCCGCGAAGCCGACGACGCGCCGAGGCGCGTGGTGGCGGGGCTGGATTGAAGCTCCCTCCCCTTCATGGGGAGGGTGGACGGGCAAAGCCCGGACGGGTGGGGGAGCAGGCCGCTACCCGGACGCTTCCCGCACAGCATCTTGCTTCCCCACCCTGTCGGCTTCGCCGACGTCCCTCCCCATGAAGGGGAGGGAGAAGGTGAATCAGCCCCGGTTGACGAAATCCAGGAACCGCTGGCGCAGCGTCGCGTCGGTCTTGAACACGCCGCGGAACTGGGTGGTGATGGTCGTCACGTGGCGGTGGTGCACGCCGCGGGTGGTCATGCACTGGTGCGCGGCATCGATCAGCACCGCGACGCCGGCGGGCTTCAGGCTGTCGCAGATCGCGTCGGCGATCTGCTGGGTCATGGTTTCCTGGGTCTGCAGGCGACGGGCGAAGATTTCGACCACGCGGGCGATCTTGCTGATGCCGACGACACGGTTGGTCGGCATGTAGGCCACGTAGGCCTTGCCGAGGAACGGCGCCATGTGGTGCTCGCAGTGGCTCTCCACCTCGATCTCGCGCAGCATGACAATGTCGTCGTAGCCCTGCACGTCCTCGAAGGTGCGGCTGAGCTCCTTCGCCGGGTCGGCGGCATAGCCTTCGAACCATTCGGCGTAGGCGTCGACGACGCGCTTGGGCGTGTCGATCACGCCTTCCCGGCGGGGATCGTCGCCGGACCACGCGATCAGCGTCCGGACGGCGTCCATCGCCTCTTCGCGCGACGGGCGCTTGGCGGGTTCAAGATCAAGACCGGCATCGCCGATCAGGGTTCGCTCGCGGCTCATGGCGTCCATTTCGAGAGGATCTTCCCGGGGCTGAGTTGCGCCAGGGCGCCTGTCGCCCCGGAATGACGCGTGCCACCCCATTCACAACGCGAGCAGCCGTGGCTTCGCTCGCGCCTGAAAGCTATATGGGGCTCACCGGCGAACCGGCAAGTTCTTACCCAACGTCAGACGGACATGACCCTGAAGCTCTATGACACCATGGCCCGCGAAAAGCGGCCCTTCGTTCCCGCCGATCCCCAGCGGGTGACGATGTATGTCTGTGGACCGACGGTCTATGGCTACGCCCACATCGGCAACGCCCGGCCCGTGGTCGTGTTCGACGTGCTGTTCCGGCTGCTGCGCGAGCTCTATGGCGAGCATCACGTGGTCTACGCCCGCAACGTCACCGACGTGGATGACAAGATCAACCAGAAGGCCATCGACGAGGGCGTCGATATCCGGGTGATCACCGACCGCTATCTGGCGGCCTATGAGGAAGACATGGGCGCGCTGGGCGCGCTGTCGCCGACGCTGCAGCCACGCGCGACCGAGAATATCGACGCCATGCTGGCGCAGATCGGCGCGCTGATCGAGCGCGGCAGCGCCTATGCCGCCGAGGGCCATGTGCTGTTCGACACCCAGAGCTTCGCCGACTACGGCAAGCTGTCGGGCAGGCCGATGGACGACATGGTCCAGGTCGCCCGGGTCGATCCGGCGCCCTACAAGCGTCACCCGGCCGATTTCGTGCTGTGGAAGCCGTCCAAGCCGGGCGAGCCCGAATGGGCCTCGCCCTGGGGCGCCGGTCGGCCGGGCTGGCATATCGAATGCTCGGCGATGATCGAGGCCGTGCTCGGCCTGCCGATCGACATCCACGGCGGCGGCATCGATCTGCAGTTCCCGCACCATGAGAACGAGCTGGCCCAGGGGCGCTGCGCCCACGGCATCCCGGTCTACGCCAACTACTGGATGCACAACGGCTTCCTCGACATGGCCGGCGAGAAGATGAGCAAGAGCCTCGGCAACGTCATCATCCCGCACGATCTGCTGAAGACCGTGCCGGGCGAAGTGCTGCGCTGGGCCCTGCTGGCGGCCCATTATCGCCAGCCGCTGGACTGGACCGGCGAGCTGATCGAGCAGAGCCGCAAGGCGCTCGACCGGCTCTATGGCGCGCTGCAGCGGGTCAAGGGGCTGGACGTCGAGGTGCGCGATCCGCCGGCGGCCTTCATCGAGGCCCTCTCGGATGATCTGAACACGCCCAAGGCCTATGCCGAGCTGTTCGCCCTGGCAAAGACGCTGGAGACGGCCCACGGCGACGGCAAGGCGGCGGCGAAGGCCGATCTGCTGGCGGCCGCCAACCTGCTGGGCTTCCTGAAGGCCGATCCCGATGTCTGGTTCGCCGGCGGGGCGGATGAGGATCTCAAGGCCAAGGTCGAGGCTCTGCTGGAAGCCCGCGTGGAGGCCCGCGCCGACAAGAACTGGGCCGAAGCGGACCGCATCCGTGGCGAGATCGACGCGCTGGGCGTGATCGTCATGGATTCCCCGCAGGGCGCGACCTGGCGGTTGAAGGAGCCGACCTAAAAACCCCTCCTCCTCGATGGAGGAGGGGCAGGGGTGGAGGTGTGGCCGCGTCGTTGGGCGAGGGGCGCTATTGGGCTCGATGCCTCCCGCGCCTTTCCCGCAACACCCTGCATTCACCCCCATCCCCGACCCTTCCCCCATCGAGGGGGAAGGGGGCAGTATGAGAAACCTGACCACCACGGCCCCGGAACGGAAATGGCAGTAAAACTTGAACGCCGCATAGGCATCCAGGCCCCCGACGAGATCGTCTGGGAAATCCTGTCGGACATTCCCGGCTGGGCGAGCTGGGCGCCGATGTACCCGAGGGCCGAGGGCGAAATCCGCATCGGCAACCGCTGGACGGTGGATATCCGGCTGCCGGGCGAAGCCGTGCGCACCATCAATCCGGTGATCCTCGACTGGGCGCCCTACGACCATATCCACTGGCGGCTGGACACCATGCGTGGCTGGGTACGGACGGTGCGCTACCTGGAAATCGAGAAGATGGGGCCGGAGAATGTGATCTTCTCCAACGGCGAGATCTACGATGGCCTGCTGGGGTCCTGGACGGCCCGTCGCCAGCGCCGGCAGATCGTCGAGGCGTTCGAGACCATGAACGAGGTGCTCAAGCACCGATGCGAAGCCTTGTGGAAGAGCAGAAAATAGATCCACTCATCCCCGCGAAAGCGAGGACCCAGGCTTTTTCAGAGCTTCGGCTCACGGTTCAGGCAAGGATGCCGCCTGACCCGACAGGTGAGCTGCGTCAAAAACACCTGGGTCCTCGCTTTCGCGAGGATGAGCGGCAGTTATGTATGCGTCATGATCGATGACCTCTACAGCGCCCGTATCCTGACCCTGGCGGCCAACATGCCGCACGCGGGGCGGCTGGCTGTGCCGCAGGGCTCGGCGGAAAAGGTCGCCAAGCTGTGCGGTAGCCGGATCGTCGTCGATGTGACCCTGGGCGCGGACGGCCGGGTCGCGGACTTCGCCCAGGATGTCCAGGCCTGCGCGCTCGGCCAGGCTTCGGCGGCGGTCCTCGGCGCCAACGTCATCGGCGCGGGACTTGACGAAATCTCAACCGCGCGCGATCAGCTTGCCGCGATGTTGAAGTCCGGCGGTCCCGCGCCGACCGGACGGTTTGAGGATCTGGCCGTGCTGGCGCCCGTGAAGGACTATCCTGCCCGACATGCCTCGACGCTTCTGGCGTTCGAGGCCGCGGTCGCGGCTGTCCGTCAGGCCGGCACACGAACTAGCGGCGCCGACGCGGCTTGATCGCGCGCGCTGGCGCGTCGATAAGCGCCGGGACTCGTTCACCCACCCTCGCGTCGGCATGACCCTCTACGAACGCAGCGTTACGCTGGCGCACCGCGCCTACAAGCTCACGCTGTCCCCGTTGATCGGACGCCAGTGCCGCTTCCTGCCGACCTGTTCGGACTATGCGCGCGAGGCCCTGATCACGCATGGACCCGTTCGCGGCGGCTGGCTCGCCACGAAACGTCTGTGCAGCTGCCATCCCTGGGGCCGCTCCGGATACGATCCGGTGCCGCCGCGAAAGTGTGAACCGCTATGATCGACCTGATTTTCCCCGACGGCTCCGTCCGTCAGTATCCGCAAGGCTCCAGCGGCCGCGATGTGGCTACGGCCATCTCGCCCTCGCTGGCCAAACGCACGCTTCTGGTACGGCTGGACGGCCAGCTGCTCGACTTCGACCGCCCGCTGCCCGGCGGCGGTAAGGTCGAGTTCGTCGACCGCAACGACCCCGACGCGCTCGACACCATCCGCCACGACACGGCCCACGTGCTGGCCGAGGCGGTGCAGGAGCTGTTCCCCGGCACGCAGGTGACGATCGGCCCGAACGTCGAGGACGGCTTCTACTACGACTTCGCCCGCAACGAGCCGTTCAGCACGGACGACTTCGCGGCGATCGAAAAGCGCATGGCCGAGATCGTCGACCGCGACGAAAAGATCGTCCGTGAGGTCTGGGAGCGCGACAAGGCCATCGCCCACTTCAAGGGCATCGGCGAGCAGTACAAGGCCGAGATCATCGAGGGCATCCCGGCCGACCAGGACGTGACGCTCTATCGCCAGGGCAAGTGGGCTGACCTCTGCCGCGGGCCGCACCTGCCGTCGACGAAGCATGTCGGCAAGGCGTTCAAGCTGACGAAGCTGGCCGGCGCCTACTGGCGCGGCGACCAGAACAACGCTCAGCTGCAGCGGATCTACGGCACGGCCTGGGCCACGCCGGAGGACCTCGCCGCCTATCTGCTGCGCGTCGAGGAAGCCGAGAAGCGCGACCACCGCAAGGTCGGCAAGGTCATGGACCTCTTCCACCTGCAGGAAGAGGGCAAGGGGATGGTCTTCTGGCACCCCAAGGGCTGGACGCTCTACCGCACGCTGGAGGCCTATATGCGCCGGCGGACGGAGGAGGACGGCTACCAGGAGGTCAAGACGCCGCAGATCCTCGACCGTTCCCTGTGGGAGCGCTCGGGCCACTGGGCGAAGTTCAGCCACGCCATGTTCACCTGCGAGACGGACGAGGGCGATACGCTGGCCGTCAAGCCGATGAACTGCCCGGGCCACATCCAGATCTTCAATGTCGGCCAGAAGTCCTATCGCGACCTGCCGCTGCGCATGTCCGAGTTCGGCTCTTGCCACCGCTACGAGCCCTCGGGCGGCCTGCATGGCATCATGCGGGTGCGGGCCTTCACCCAGGACGACGGCCACATCTTCTGCCGCGAGGACCAGATCGAGGAAGAGACGACGCGCTTCGTGAAGCTGTTGCACTCGATCTACGACCACCTCGGCGTGGAACTGCACAGCGTGAAACTGGCCCTGCGGCCGGAGCTGCGGCTGGGCACGGACGAGCAGTGGGATATCGCCGAGGCCAAGCTGGAGCGGGCCGCAAACGCCGCCGGCGTCGAGGTTGAGCATCTGCCGGGCGAGGGCGCCTTCTACGGCCCCAAGCTCGAGTTCCACCTGAAGGACGCCATCGGCCGCACCTGGCAGTGCGGTACGCTGCAGCTCGACTACGAGACGCCGGGCCGGCTGGGCGCCGACTACATCGCCGAGGACGGTTCCAAGCAGCAACCGGTTATGTTGCACCGGGCGATTCTCGGGACGTTCGAGCGGTTCCTGGGCATCCTGATCGAAAACTACGGCGGGGCCTTCCCGCTGTGGCTGGCGCCGGTCCAGGCCGTGGTCACGACCATCGTCTCCGAGGCCGACGACTATGCCGCCGAGGTGATGATGCGGTTCAAGACGGCGGGCCTGCGGGTTGAGACCGACATGCGCAACGAAAAGGTCGGCTACAAAATCCGCGAACACAGCCTGGCCAAAACTCCGGTCATCGCCGTGGTCGGCCGCAAGGAGGCGGAGGAGGGCACGGTCGCCATCCGCCGGCTGGGCTCGCAGGACCAGACGGTGGTCTCGGTCGAGGAGGCGATCCGCCTACTGACCGAAGAGGCCACGCCGCCGGATCTGCGCGGCTAGCCTCACCTGTCATCCCGGATAGCCGCTGCGCGGCTTCCGGGATGACAATTTGGGTTGACGCTGACTCACGACGCGCCACGCTGTGAGCTGCGGGTCCGCAGAGAGTCGCGCGGGGAGGGGACCAACCCCGGATGCCCAGTTTTACCGCTCCCGACGGCGTTTCGATCGCCTACGACGACACCGGTCCGTCCGGGTCGCCGCCGCTGCTGCTGATCCACGGCTTTTCGTCGAACCGGCAGGAGGCCTGGAAGCGCACCGGTTGGTACGCCGCCATCGCCCAGCGCGGACAGCGGCTGGTCGCGCTGGACCTGCGCGGCCACGGCGAGAGCGGCAAGCCGCATGACCCGGCCGCCTATGGCCGCGATATCCTACTCGGCGACATCACCGGCCTCCTCGATCATCTGGGCGTCGAATGGGCCAATGTGTTCGGATATTCGATGGGCGCGCGGCTGGCCCTGTCGCTGGCGATCCACGAGCGGGAACGGGTGGGCTACCTGATCCTCGGCGGCGTCGGCGGCGCGTTCTTCGACCCGCCGCCGCCTGGCGAGCCGATGGCCCGGGCCATGGAGGCCGACAGCGCTGACAGCATTGCCGAGCCGATGCTGAAGAGCTTTCGCCAATTCGCCGACGAGCAAGGCGAGGACCGGCTGGCCCTGGCCGCCTTCACCCGCGGTCGTGGCGACGCGGCGACACGGGACGATGTCCGGACCATTTCCGCGCCGACGCTGGTCGTGGCCGGGTCACGCGATGACCTGGCCGGCGATCCGCATGGCCTGTCCGATCTGATCGCGGGCGGCAAGGCCGTGTCGCTGGCGGGATGCGACCACTTCAACGCCATCCCGCACGGCCTGCTGAAGGCGACCGTGTTTGATTTTCTGGATGGGTACCTGGACGATCCGCTGCCTTAGCCCACACCGCCGTCATCCTCGCCCTTGTGGCGAGGACCCCTCTCGACGTGTTTCGAACGGCGCTAGCTGGAGATCTGTATGTACGGCTGAGCAAGGGGTCCTCGGGACAAGCCCGAGGATGACGGTCGTGGGTGAGCTTTACCGCCCCATCAGATACGGCCCGCCCTTGTCTAGCGCCGCCTGCCACGCCGGCCGGGCGTGGATGCGGGCGATCCAGGCGGCCATGTTCGGATAGCTGTCGAGCTTGCCGAACGCCTTCAGCACCTCGGGCACAAAGCTCATCTGGGCGTCCGCGCCGGTCGGGCCGTCGCCGATCAGCCAGTCACGGCCGACCAGCGCGCCCTCGATGAAACTCATGTGGTTGGCGATCTCGCTCTCGATGCGCGGATGCAGCGGCGCGCCGGCTTCGCCTAGCCGCATGACATACATGCTCAGCATCAGGGGCAGCATGGCGCTGCCCTCGGCGTAGTGCAGCCACTGCAGGTAGGCTTCGTGATCGGTCGTGCCGGGAGCCGGGGCCATGCGGCCGCCGCCATGCCGGCGGATGATGTAGTCGATGATCGCGCCCGACTCGATGACCGTCTGGTCGCCGTCGGTGATCACCGGCGACTTGCCGAGCGGATGGACGGCCTTCAGTTCCGGCGGCGCCAGGCGGGTCGTCGCGTCGCGGCTGTAGAACTTGATCTCGTAGGGCGCGCCCAGCTCCTCCAGCAGCCAGAGGATGCGCTGTGAGCGCGATTCATTGAGATGGTGAACAGTCAGCACGGCGATTCCCCGGGAAAAGTCTGGTTGAACGGCAACATAGGCCTCGCCTTGGGCGTGGCAAATTCTACCTGTGCCGAGGTCAGATTGTGTGCGCTTGCGAAATGCATATAGTGCGCCGCAACAAAATCCGGGGAGAAAGCACCCATGAGCGCCGCCGCCGTCGAAACCACGACCGACTCCCTGGTCCTCCCGGGTCTGAGCGCCCTGCTGCAGCAGGCTGCCGACGCCGCCGTCGCCTTCGTGGCCGATGCCAAGGGCGACGTGAAGGCGCGGGTTTCGACTGGCGGCAAGATCGACCGCGTGCTGGCGGACGTCGAGCAGCACGCCGTTCACGGCTTCGGCTGGTACGCCAGCTACGCTGAGCTGCTGAACCAGGTCGCCGGCTGGGCCGCCCGCCTGGAGGCCGAGGGCGCCTTCGGCGAAACCGAAGCCCTGCTCGCCCAGCTGCTGTTCGCCGAGTACTGCACCCAGCTGGTCGGCGGCATTCCGATGAACCAGGGTGAGATGATCCGCCCCGCCGACCTGACCGCCAGCCGCGATGTCATGAACCGGCTGTTCGCCCCGGCCCTGGTCCAGCTGATGACCCAGGGCGGCGGTCAGGCCGTCAAGACCCGCCTGGCCGACCTGGTGGCCGCCGCGCGCGGCAAGCCGACCGTCGAGAAGACCGGTCTGGATGAAACCTTCGAGATGATCCGCGACCAGTTCCACGCCTTCGCCGAGGAGAAGGTCGTTCCCTTCGCCCACGGCTGGCATCTGCGCGACGAACTGATCCCGATGGCGCTGGTCAAGGAACTCGGCGACCTCGGCGTGTTCGGCCTGACCATCCCCGAGGAATTCGAGGGCGCGGGCATGGGCAAGACCGCCATGTGCGTGGTGTCAGAGGAACTCAGCCGCGCCTGGATCGGCGTCGGATCGCTGGCCACCCGCTCGGAGATCGCCGCCGAGCTGATCCTGACCGGCGGCACCCCGGAGCAGAAGGCCGAGTGGCTGCCCAAGATCGCCAGCGCCGAGATCCTGCCGACCGCCGTGTTCACCGAGCCCAATACCGGTTCCGACCTGGGCAGCCTGCGCACGCGCGGCGTTCGTGATGGCGACCAGTATGTGGTCACCGGCAACAAGACCTGGATCACCCACGCGGCCCGGGCCGATGTGATGACCCTGCTGGTCCGCACGGATCCGAACACCACCGACTATCGCGGCCTGTCGATGCTGCTGGCCCCCAAGCTGCGCGGCGACGATGCCCAGCCCTTCCCCACGGACGGTATGAGCGGCGGCGAGATCGGCGTGATCGGCTATCGCGGCATGAAGGAATACGAGATCGGCTTCGACGGCTTCACCGTGCCGGCGGCCAATCTGCTGGGCGGCGTCGAAGGTCAGGGCTTCAAGCAGCTGATGGCGACCTTCGAGAGCGCCCGCATCCAGACCGCCGCCCGCGCCGTTGGCGTGGCCCAGCGGGCGCTGGAACTCGGGCTCAACTACGCCCTCGACCGCAAGCAGTTTGGCGGACCGATCTTCGGCTTCCCGCGCGTGTCGAACAAGCTGGCCATGATGGCCTGCGAGATCATGGCCGTGCGCCAGCTGACCTATTTCGCCGCCCGCCAGAAGGACGAGGGCAAGCGCTGCGACCTCGAGGCCGGCATGGCCAAGCTGATCGCCGCCCGGGTCGCCTGGGCCGCCGCCGACAACGCGCTGCAGATCCATGGCGGCAACGGTTTCGCGATGGAATACGAGATCAGCCGCGTGCTGGCCGACGCGCGCATCCTCAACATCTTCGAAGGCGCCGGCGAGATCCAGGCGCAGGTCATCGCCCGGCGGCTTCTGGAAGACGGGAACTGAGAATGCTCCCCTTCGGGGGAGCTGTCAGTCCGCAGGACTGACTGAGGGGGTCCGCTCGGATTTCGGGTGACCCCCTCCGTCTCGCCTTTGGCGAGCCACCTCCCCCAGTGGGGAGGACTACGGCCGCAGACCTTCGAAGATCAGCGCCACCTGCCGCTCCATGAGCTCGGTCATCCGCACCGCGTCGGCGCCCTTCTGGGCCGCGAGGCGGTAGTTCCAGGCGTAGGCGGCCATCAGGGTGTCCAGCACCAGGTCGTGGTCACAGTCCGGTCGGACTTCGCCGCGCGTCACGCCATCAACGATGATGTCGATCAGCATGCCCTTGAACCGTGCGTTGCGACCGAACGGGACCGTTGAGGCGTCGAGCGACGGACTGAACGAGGCCGCGACATGGGCGAGGAACAGCTTCACCCGCCGACACTCGAAATCGTAGTGGATAGCGAACACCGAGCTGATGCGGTCGACCACGGAGCCGCGCAGGTGGCGTATCACGCGGTCCAGCTCGGCGTAGAGGGCGTCGACCCGGTCATCCATGACCTGGCTGAGCACGTCGGCTTTTGAGGCGAAGGTCGTGAAAACGCTGCCGACCGAGACGCCCGCCCGCTCCGCGATGGCGCGGATGGTGGTCTCGTCGTAGCCGATCTCGTTGAACAGGTCGCGCGCCGCCTCGAGGACCTTTCGGCGCGTACCCTGTTTCTGCGTCTCTCGAACGCCTGCCAACCGTTCCCCCCCGGGAGTTGCGGCGTCCGAATCCGGACGCCGCTCTGAGACCGCTCTAGGCCTTCACGCCCGCCAGCACCAAATCAATCCGGTCCGCGAGCCTGTCGGTCTGGATCTCGACTGAGAGACCTTCGAAGGCCGCGGGCCGGTATCCGGCCAGATACAGGTCCCACAGAACGTCCGAGACCAGCCGCAGGTCGAACCGGCGGGTCAGTTCGCCGCGCTCAAGACCACGTTCCAGAACTTCCATGACCAGGACGCGTAGCGGGCGAAGCGATTCGCGGCGCAGCTGCTCGGCTTCCGGGGTCCGGGTCCAGGAGGCCGCGAGCGCGGCCTGGATCAGCGGCAGCTGGGCGCTGTGGGCGCGGTAGGCGGCGCTGAACATGGCCACCAGGGCTTCGCGGGCGGACGGAGCCGAGACAGCGGCGTCGCGCATCGGGTCGAACAGTGCGGCGAAGTCCTCGCTCAGGATCGCGTCGAACAGTTCGGGCTTGTCCGTGAAGCTGGCGAACACGGCGCCCGTCGACATGCCGGCGGCGCGGGCGATGTCACGGATGGTCGCGCCTTCGTAGCCGCGCTCGATAAACATCTCGCGGGCGGCCTGCAGGACCTTTTCCCGGGTCTGCTGCTTGGCCATCGCGCGGCGGGTCAGCTTCTGCGGCCGCAGCTGCGGCGCAGTCATGCGCATCGGGATATGGTTCATCGGACCGCCTCCAAACGGGCCAGCGCGGCTTCGGCGCGCTTTTCGAATTCTCCGCAGTACTCATCGACGACCTTCTGCAGGACGTCGGCGTAGCGCCGCGCGAGCTCCCGGCCGTCCTGCGCGGCGTCGCGCAGGTCCATGATCAACTGCCGAACCTCGGCAATGGTTTCATCTCGGTCCGCGCCAGGGACGGCGGCGGCGACTTGGGGCAGGCCCATGACTTCTCCGTCTCGTCCTCCCCGTTATGGATGAAAGCTCGCGACCCACGGTGAGGAGTTGATCGCGTTCATTGAACATGCTCATTGAGCAGTGGGGTGCGGCGTCTATAGCGAACGCTGATACTCGTCAAACACAAATTTCATGGCGAGAATCGGGTCGATCAGCACAAGGGCAGGGGTAATCCCGTTCCGTGAACGCAAGAATGCGACACATTCGCCCAATGAACGTATTCGCCGAAAGCGGGCTGCGGCGGATTGTCACCGCCCCTGTGGCCGGAGCCCCTCGCGCGCGCTAGGTTGCGGGACATGGACAAGCTCTTCGATATTCTGATCCCCGTGTCGCTGGCCGCCGTGCTCGGCGCCCTGCTATTCGGTCTCTATGCCCTGTTCAGGGGCGGGGACTTCGGGCGGTCCTACTCAAACAAGCTCATGCGGTTGCGCGTACTGCTGCAGTTCATCGCCATTCTGGTCCTGGTCGCCGCCCTGTGGTGGCGCAAGAGCCACGCGGTCTAGCGGCTTGGTCACGCTCAACCGCATCTACACCCGCACGGGCGACGACGGCGTCACCCGGCTGGCGACCGGCGAACCGGCGCGCAAGGACAGCCTGCGGGTCGAGGCCTACGGCGGCGTGGACGAGACCAATGCCTGCCTGGGTCTGGTGCGGCTGCACACCGCCGCGGACGCGGTGCTCGATCCGATCCTGGGGCGCATCCAGAACGACCTGTTCGACCTGGGCGCCGATCTGGCCACGCCCGATCGCGGCAAGCCTGTCGAATGGGAGCCGCTGCGCATCCTGCAGTCCCAGGTCGACCGTCTGGAAACCGAGATCGACCGGCTGAACGAGGAGCTGTCAGACCTCACCTCGTTCGTGCTGCCGGGCGGGACGCCGGCTGCTGCGGCGCTGCATCAGGCGCGCACCGTCTGCCGCCGGGCCGAGCGCACCTGTGTCGCGCTGGCCGCCCAGCCCGACGAGCCGGTCAGCGCCGCGGCGATCAAATACCTGAACCGGCTGTCGGATCTGCTGTTCGTCGCCGGCCGCTGGGCCAACGACAAGGGCGCGGGGGATGTGCTCTGGGTCCCGGGCGGAAGCCGGTAGGCGGCCGCGCTACGGCGTCTCTGCGGGGTTCGGCACGGAGGCGCGCCTACTTCTTTGCGGGGGTATCCGCCTTGGCCGCCGGAGCCGGAGCGTCAGCCGCCGTCGAGCCGTTCGGCGCCGGATAGCCTTCGCGTTCGTGAACCGCCTCCCTTGCGGCCTGCTGCTCCGACCATTCCTTGCGGCTCATGCCGGCCGGGCGGCCGGTGATGCTGGGAATGTAGATCGGCGAGGCGCAGATGCGGCTCTTGCGATCCCACCAGCCTTCCCGGTCGTCGCACTTCTGGGCCGGCCAGACGTAGAAGATCTGGTAGCCCCAGATCGCCACCGCGCCGATGGCGAAGAGGATCAGGAACAGGATCTTCAGGCGATTGATCGTCGGGTTCATGGGAGGCCGTCTATACGAACAGGCTGGCGACGGCAATTTTCCGGCCTAGCTTGACCCTGACGGAAACTTGCATTGCGCGGCGGAGTCGTTATCAGCCTTCCCCGCGCAAAATTTTTCGCAACGCAACAAACACGGGCGGACAAACCCATGAAGGTGCTGGTCCCGGTCAAACGGGTTATCGATTATAACGTGAAGGCTCGGGTGAAGCCCGACCAGTCGGGCGTGGACCTGGCGAACGTCAAGATGTCCATGAACCCCTTCTGCGAGATCGCGGTCGAAGAGGCCGTCCGTCTCAAGGAAAAGGGCGTCGCCACCGAGGTCATCGCCGTCTCCGTCGGCCCGACCCAGGCGCAGGAAACCATCCGCACGGCCCTGGCCATGGGCGCCGATCGCGGCATCCTGGTCCAGTCGGACGTCGACGTTGAGCCGCTGGCGGTCGCCAAGCTCCTCGCCGCCGTGGCCAAGGAAGAGGGCGTCGATGTCGTCCTGATGGGCAAGCAGGCCATCGACGGCGACAACAACGCCGTCGGCCAGATGCTGTCGCAGATCCTCGGCTGGCCGCAGGCGACGTTCGCCTCCAAGGTCGAGATCGCCGGCGGCAAGGCCACCGTGACCCGTGAAGTCGACGGCGGCCTGCAGGTCCTCGAAGTCGCGCTGCCGGCGGTGATCACCGCCGACCTGCGCCTCAACGAGCCGCGCTATGCTTCGCTGCCGAACATCATGAAGGCGAAGAAGAAGGAAATCGCGGTCAAGGCGACCGGCGACTACGGCGTCGACGTCGCGCCGCGCCTGAAGGTCCTGAAGGTCACCGAGCCCGCCAAGCGCTCGGCCGGCATCAAGGTCGAAACCGCCGCCGATCTGGTGAGCAAGCTGAAGACTGAAGCGGGGGTCCTCTGATGGCCGTTCTCGTCGTCGCCGATAACGACAACGCGCACCTGCGCGACACTACCCACAAGACCGTCACCGCCGCCCTGCAGATGTCGGGCGACGTCGACGTTCTGGTCCTGGGCCAGGGCGCTGACGCCGTGGCCGCCGCCGCCGCCAAGATCGCCGGCGTGCGCAAGGTCATCCTCGCCGAGGGCGCCGACGTGGGTCACGGGCTGGCGGAAGCCATCTCCGACACGATCGCCGGCCTGATGGGCGGCTATGACGCTCTGCTGGTCCCGGCCACCTCGGCCGGCAAGAACTTCGCCCCCCGCGTGGCGGCCAAGCTCGACGCCTCGCCGATCTCCGACGTCATCGAAGTGGTCAGCGCTGACACCTTCGTCCGGCCGATCTATGCCGGCAACGCGCTGGAAACGGTCCAGACTTCGGACGCCAAGAAGGTCCTGACGGTTCGCCCGACGGCCTTCAAGGCCGCCGCTGAAGGCGGTTCGGCCTCGGTCGAGAAAACCGCCGCCGCCGCCGGTTCCGGCGCGAAGTTCGTCTCCGAAGAGATGGTCAAGTCGGACCGTCCGGAACTGACGGCCGCCAAGATCGTCGTCTCCGGCGGTCGCGCCATGGGTTCGGCCGAAGAGTTCCAGCGGGTCATCGAGCCGCTGGCCGACAAGCTCGGCGCCGCTGTCGGCGCCTCGCGGGCCGCGGTCGACGCCGGCTACGCGCCGAACGACTACCAGGTCGGCCAGACCGGCAAGGTCGTCGCCCCGGCGCTGTACATCGCCATCGGCATCTCGGGCGCCATCCAGCACCTGGCCGGCATGAAGGACTCCAAGGTGATCGTCGCGATCAACAAGGATGCCGACGCGCCGATCTTCCAGGTCGCCGACTACGGCCTCGTGGCGGACTACAAGACCGCCGTGCCGGAACTGATGGCCGCGCTGGGCTAGTGACACGGGGACATGTACCGAAGGTACGTGTCCCCCAATCCAGATTCAGCATTGGCTCGATTAGGGGACACGTACCTGCGGTACATGTCCCCGGCAGTCGAAAGGCCCGGCGTCATGCGCCGGGCCTTTTTCTTTGGCGTCGGTCCAGAAAGCCGGGGGCGGGCGTCCAGGCCCGCCCCCGGTAGTCACCGGGCGGCGGCCGAGGCTCCGGCCGCCGTGCCGCCCAGGGCAAAGGTCACGCTTCGCCCGCGCAACTCCTCGGGCGGCGCGGTCAGCTTCAGACCACGAAGGGCGCGGCGGGCCGCGTCGTCGTACTCGGGGGAGCCGCTCGAGTGCACGATCCGCAGATTGTAGGTGCGGGGCTCGGTGGTGGCGTTCAGCTTCACGACGATGCTGCGACCTGCGTCCGGCGCATCATCGGCGGCCAGGCGGGCTTCCAGCGAAGCGCGGGCGTCGGTCAGCCACTGGTCGCCGGCGGGCGAGGCATGGGCAATGGTCAGGGTCGCAACGGACAGCAGGGCGCCGGCCGCGAGCGCGATGAGCTCGGTCTTCATGGTCTTGTCTCTCGGGTTTCGGTTGGGAGGAAGCGGCGTCGCAACAGGAACTTGGGCGTCCCGGGCGCTTGTTACGAACGATACCTTTTGCTCGGGCTTGTGAGGTACGCTAACAACGCTGCATGAGCCGTCTGCCGCCGTTCATCGCTCTTCGCGCCCTTGAGGCGGCCGCGCGTCACCGCAGCTACAGCCGCGCCGCCGATGAACTGGCGGTGACCCACGGCGCCGTCAGCCAGCAGATACGGCGCCTGGAGGAGACATTCGGGACCCGCCTGTTCATTCGTCGCGGAAACCTCATGGAGCCGACCCCGGCCGCCGCCGCTCTGGCCGCCCGGGTGGCCGAGGCCGTCGGCATCCTGCATGACGGGGTCGCAACCCTGACCGATGACGCCTGCTGCGGTCCCCTGGTGCTGAGCACCGTGCCGGCGTTCGCGGGGCGGTGGCTCGCACCGCGCCTCGGCCGCCTGCCTCCGGCCGTGGGCGATATCCAGATGCAGGTCGACGCCCGTATGGCCAATCTGGTCTCCGACGGCGTCGACGCCGCGCTTCGCATGGGCGTCGGGCCATGGCCGGACCTGTCGTCGGCGCCGCTGTTTCCTGAGACCCTGTTTCCCGTCTGCAGTCCGGACTTTCTGGCGCGGCATGCGATCCGCGACCCAGCGGATTTGCGCCAGGTTCCGCTGCTGCGCCACACGGTCTGGCGGTGGAGTCTGTGGTTCCAGCTCATGCGGCTAGAGGCCCCCGAGGAGGCAGGTGGTCTGATCTTCGACGACTCGGCCCTGCTGATCGAGGCCGCGACACAGGGGCTGGGCATCGCGCTGGCCCGCGGGGGGCTGGTCAAAGAGGACCTGCTGTCCGGCCGCCTCGTCCGCCCCGTCGCCGGCGAGGTCGGGATCGAGGGCGGCTATCATTTCGTCTGGCGGGCGGACAGCGCCAAGCTGCCGCGCATTCTGGCGCTGCGGGACTGGCTTCTGGCCGAGGCCGCGGCGCTCAACGCGCCGGCCTGACCCGCTGTTGCGCTGCATCGCAGCAAAGGCCTTGGCGGCTGTTAGGACTCTCGTGCTAGAAAGCCGCCACAAGAGTTGCGGCGTGGACCTCCCCAAAAGTCACCGCGCCGCCGTCAAGGGCGAAACTTCATGGCGGTTATCAGGTCGGTCGGCGTCATCGGCGCGGGCCAGATGGGATCGGGCATCGCGCACGTCAGCGCGCTCGCCGGTTACGACGTCTTCCTCAATGACCTGGACAGCGACCGGATCACCGCCGGGCTAAACCAGATCGAACACAACATGGCTCGCCAGGTCGGCCGCGGGCTGATCGATGATGCGGCCATGAAAGCGGCGCTCGCCCGCATCAAGCCGGCTTCGATCGAAGCGGTGGCGGGCGCGGACATCGCTATCGAGGCGGCGACCGAGAACGAAGAGACCAAGAAGGCCATCTTCCGCTCGCTGCTGCCGCACCTGGGCCCCAACACCCTGCTGGCGTCGAACACCTCGTCGATCTCGATCACGCGGCTGGCCTCGACGACCGACCGGCCCGAGCGGTTCATCGGCCTGCATTTCATGAACCCCGTCCCGCTGATGAAGCTGGTCGAGGTGATCCGCGGCATCGCCACCGACATCGCCACCTACGAGACGGCTGTGACCTTCGCCCAGTCGCTGGGCAAGACGACGACCAACGCCGAGGACTTCCCCGCCTTCATCGTCAACCGCGTCCTGGTGCCGATGATCAATGAGGCGATCTACACGCTGTACGAGGGCGTCGGGACCGTCGACTCGATCGATACGGCGATGAAGCTCGGCGCCAACCATCCGATGGGCCCGCTTGAGCTGGGCGACTTCATCGGCCTGGACACGGTGCTGTCGATCATGAACGTGCTGCACGAGGGCCTGGCGGACAGCAAGTACCGCCCCTGCCCGCTGCTGGTGAAGTACGTCGAGGCCGGCTGGCTGGGCAAGAAGGTCGGTCGAGGCTTCTACGACTACCGCGGCGACGTGCCGGTTCCGACGCGCTAGAGCGTCAACCCCAGCCCAGCGCCACCGCGCCCCAGTAGGTCGCCAGCGAGGCCAGGTAGGCCAGGGCGAACATGTAGCTGAACATCACCGTCGGCCAGAGCCAGCCGTTGGTCTCGCGCTTGACCACGCCCAGGGTCGCCACGCACTGCGGCGCGAAGACGTACCAGGCGAGGAACGACAGGCCGGTGGCCAGGCTCCACTGGGTATGAAGGATCGAGGCGAGCGTCGCCTGCCCCGCGCCGTCGGCGGCGCCGACCGCATAGACCGTCCCCAGCGCCGCCACCGCGACTTCGCGGGCGGCCATGCCGGGCACCAGGGCCACGGCCATCTGCCAGTTGAAGCCGATCGGGGCGAGAAGCGGCTGGATGAAATGCCCGATCATGCCGGCGAAGCTGTAGTCGATGGCCGGGCCGGTCGCGCCCTCGGGCGGGTAGGGGAAGGTCGAAAGCACCCAGACGAGCACCATCAGCGGCAGGATGATCCGGCCCGCCCGGTTGATGAAGATCATCGCCCGCTGCCACAGATTGCGCAGGACGTTTTCCGGATCAGGCCAGCGGTAGGTCGGCAGCTCCATCATGAAGGGCTCGGACGCGCTCCGCCAGAACAGGGTCCGGATCACGGTCGCCACCAGGAGCCCGGACAGGATGCCGGCGGCGTAGAGGCCGAACATCACCAGCCCCTGCAGGTTCAGGAAGCCCCAGACCGTCGTGCGGGGGATCAGGGCCCCGATGATGAGGGTGTAGACCGGGATCCGCGCAGAACAGGTCATCAGCGGCGCGATCAGGATCGTCGTGAGCCGGTCGTGCTTCTGGTCGATCACCCGCGCGGCCATGACGCCCGGAATGGCGCAGGCGTGGCTCGACAACAGCGGGATGAAGGCCCGGCCGTGCAGGCCCGCCGCGCCCATGATGCGGTCCATCAGGAAGGCTGCCCGGGCCATGTAGCCGCTGTCTTCCAGCAGCAGGATGAAGAAGAACACGGTCAGGATCTGCGGCAGGAAGACCAGCACGCTGCCGACACCGGCGATCAGGCCGTCGACCAGCAGACTGCGCAGAAGGCCCTCCGGCGTCACCGTCGCGACGAGGCCGCCAAGGGCGGTGAAGCCGGCCTCGATCAGATCAGCCACCGGCGTCGCCCAGGCGAACACGGCCTGGAACATCACGAACATGACCGCCGACAGGATCAGCAGGCCCCCCACGGGGTGCAGCAGAACGCTGTCGATCCGGCTGGTCCAGGTGTCCGGTCGCTCGGGGGGGCGGACATAGATCTTCAGTATCCGCTGGGCTTCGGCATGGGCGTGGCGGATCTCGGCGGCCGAGGGTTCATGCCAGATATTGTCGCCCACCGGCACGGTGTCGGCGAGCGCTTCGGCCCGGGCGACCAGGTCCTCGATGCCGCGCTTGCGCGTGGCTACCGTGGTGACGATCGGGGCGCCGATCTCGCGCGCCAGACCCTCCAGGTCGATGCGCAGGCCCTGACGCTGGGCGATATCGAACATGTTGAGCGCCAGCACGAACGGCCGGCCGACCTGCTTCAGTTCGAGGGCAAGCCGCAGCACCAGCCGCAGGTTGGTGGCGTCGGCGACGCAGACGATCACGTCCGGCGGAGTCTCGCCGGTCAGCCGACCCAGCACCGCGTCGCGGGTCACCGCCTCGTCCGGACTGCGCGCGCGCAGGGAGTAGGTGCCCGGCAGGTCGATCACGTTGATGATCCGGCCAGAGGGCGATGTGAGCACGCCCTCCTTCCGCTCGACGGTAACGCCCGCGTAGTTGGCGACCTTCTGGCGGCTGCCCGTCAGGGCGTTGAACAGGGCGGTCTTGCCCGTGTTGGGGTTGCCCACGAGCGCCATGCGCGTCGGGGCGAGGGCCGTGTCGGTCAAGCGTCGGCCTTCGGATCGAAGCGGATCTGGATGGCGGCGGCCTCGCGACGGCGGATCGCCACGCGCATGTCATCGAGCCGGACCGCGATCGGATCGCGGCCGAACAGGCCTTCCTGCAGCACCTCGATGGTCGCGCCCTCGACGAACCCGAGTTCCAGCAGGCGGCGCTCCAGTTCGGCGGCGGGCAGGGCGCCTTCGAAGGCCGAGACCCGGGCGATCACGCCACGGTCGCCGACCGAAGCGGCGCTGAGCGCGCCGAGATTTATGATCTCGGCCTCGATCGCGATGTCCCCGGCGCCAGCGGCCGGCGGTTCGAGGATGGCGGCGTCAGTCATGGCAATCCCGAAGGTCATTGCGAATGATTATCATTTCGGACGCGCGGTGTCGATTCCGCAGAATCCGGTGCGGTCGAGAGTGCGGCGTTAATATCTTGGACACCATGATCTATCGCATCGGATACTCCGGACGATTCGTGCAGGCGAAACGATGCGACGGCTTACCCTTGCGCTGCTGAGCGGCGCCTATCTTTCTCTGTCCTTGATCGTCGCTATCGGCCTATGGCGGAGCAGCGGCCAATGGAGTGCGGGCATCGCGGCCCTGGTCGGCAGTCTGGCTCTGGCCTTCGCCTTCCATGGACTCATCGAGGGCGCGATCAACAGCGTCCGGCTGAAAGACGACCTGTCCAATATCCGCGAAGCTCACCTGATCATCGCCCGCCAGCTGGAGCGGATCGACGCGCGCCTGAACGAGGTCGTGGAGACGGTCACCACCGACGCCCTGCGCCGGTCGGAGGCGCTGACCAGCGAGGTGCACTCGCTCGAGGACGCCGTCCAGAAGATGGCCGAGAAGATGGAGGCGCAGCTGTCGAGCCGCGTCGCCGCCGCCGGTCCCAACGCGCTGGGCCGCGGACCGCAGTCCGCCGCGTTGCTCGATACGGTCAAGGACGCGCTCGCCGGCAACCGCGTCGACCTTTATCTGCAGCCGGTCGTCTCGCTGCCGCAGCGCCGCACCGTCTTCTACGAAAGCTTCTCGCGTCTGCGCGACGAGACCGGCCGGGTGATGATGCCCGCCGAATATCTGTCGGTGGCCGAGCCCGAGGGCCTTGTCGCGGCGATCGACAACCTGCTGCTGTTCCGCTGCGTGCAGATTGTTCGTCGTCTGGCCAAACAGGACCGCAAGGTCGGCATCTTCTGCAACATCTCGCTGGCCAGCCTGTCGGACGAGCAGTTCTTCCCGCAGTTCCTCGACTTCCTGTCGGCCAACAAGGACATGGCCGGCGCCCTGATCTTCGAACTGGGCCAGGCGGCGTTCGAACGCCGCGGCGCGGTCGAGGCCCGTCACATGGCGCGGCTGGCCGACCTCGGATTCCGCTTCAGTCTCGACAAGGTCACCGACCTCGACCTCGACTTCCAGGACCTGGCCCGCTCGGACATCAAGTTCATCAAGATCGGCGCCCAGATGCTGCTCGACCAGCTCGAGGAGAGCGAAGGCCGCCTCGTCATCCGCTCGCTGCCCGACCTGCACGCCAACGACTTCGCGCGCCTGACCCGCCGCTACGGCGTCGAGGTGATCATCGAGAAGGTCGAGAGCGAGCGCCAGATCGTCGACATCCTCGAGCTCGACATGGCGTTCGGCCAGGGCCACCTGTTCGGCGAGCCCCGGGCCATCCGCGACGCCATTCTCGCCGAGGCTGATCCGCCCGCCGACTTCATGCGCACCAGCCTGCGTCGCGCATCCGGCTGGTAGGCGGCCGGCTCTTTTCGCCGCGATAGCAAGCATCGGAATGCGCCGGTCCCTTCGTCGGCGCAGGGTCGCCTCTCACCACGGAGGCAGACCATGATCCAGCACAATGATGCGGCCCTCGATTGGCCGCGGATCGCCGCCGAACTCGATGCGCGCGGCTGGTCCCTGACGCCGCGGCTGCTCGATGACGACGCCTGCGCGGCCCTTGCGGGACTGTATGAGCAGGAGGTCGGCTTCCGCAGCCGCGTGATCATGGCGCGACACGGCTTCGGCAGGGGCGAATATCGCTATTTCAGCTATCCGCTGCCGCCGCTCGTGCAGCAACTGCGCGAGACGCTCTATCCGCCGCTCGCCGGGATCGCCAACGTCTGGGCCCAGCGGCTCGGCGAGTCCCGGCGGTTTCCGGACACGCTGGACGGGATGCTGGACCGTTGCCACGCCGCCGGTCAGGTCCGGCCCACGCCGCTGATGCTGACCTACGGCCCGGGCGACTACAATTGCCTGCATCAGGATCTGTACGGCGAGCATGTCTTTCCGTTGCAGGCGGCCTTCCTGCTCGACGGGCCCTGCGAGGACTTCACCGGCGGCGAGTTCGTGCTCGTCGAGCAGCGGCCGCGCCAGCAGTCGGCGCCCGCGGTCGCGCCGCTGACGAAAGGACAGGCGGTGATCTTCGCCGTGCGGGAACGCCCCCATGTCGGCGCGCGCGGCGAGCATCGCCGGATCCTGCGCCACGGCGTTTCGGAGGTCCGGTCCGGCCGCCGCCGCACACTCGGGGTGATCTTCCACGACGCGAGCTGAGGGGGCGAGGGAGGACGCATCATTGACCCGGCGCCGTCGGTTCGTTAGCCGGAACCCCATGACCGCTTTGCCTTCCGGCCTCGCCGACCTCGCCAACGATTATGACGTCCTGCTCAGCGATGTCTGGGGCGTGATCCACAATGGCCGTGAGAGTTTCGCCGAGGCCTGCGCCGCCCTCGCGCGGTTCCGGGTTGAGCGTGGACCCGTGGTGCTGATCTCCAACTCGCCGCGTCCGGCGCATGACGTGATCCCCCAGCTGGACGCGCTCGGCGTGCCGCGCGAGGCCTGGAGCACCCTGGTGACCTCCGGAGACGCCACCCGCCTGCTTCTGGCCCAGCGCGCGCCGGGGCCGGCCTGGGTCATCGGACCGGAGCGGGACAACACCCTGTACGAAGGCCTCGGCCTGAGCTGGGCCGAGCCGCACGAAGCCGCCTTCATCACCTGCACCGGGCCCTTCGATGACGAGGTCGAGACGCCGGAGGACTATCGCGAACGGTTCGTCGGCCCGGCCGCCCGGGGCCTGGCGATGATCTGCGCCAACCCCGACCGGGTCGTCCAGCGGGGCAGCAAGCTGATCTACTGCGGCGGCGCCCTGGCGGACCTCTACAAGGACATGGGCGGCGAGGTTCTGATGGCCGGCAAACCCTACGCCCCGATCTACGAGCTGAGCCTCGCCGAGGCGGCCCGTCTGCTGGGCCGCGACGTCGACGCCGCGCGGGTGCTGTGCATCGGCGATGGCGTGCATACGGATGTCCAGGGTGCGGAAGAGCGCGGGCTGGACTGTCTGTTCGTCGCCAAGGGCATTCATGGCGACGCCGCCATGGGGCCGGATGGAAAGCTGTCCGCTCCCGCCGTCGACGCCCTGCTGGCGGCCGAAGGCGTCAAGGCGCGCTATGCCGTGGCCGATCTGGTCTGGTAGCGGACAACAGCAAGAGGATGCGCGAGATGTCGGCCCTGTTCTTCGAGGACCTCACCGTCGGCCAGTCGGCGGACCTGACACGCACCGTCGACGAGGCGGCCATTCAGGCCTTTGCCGACGTCAGCGGCGACCATAATCCGGTGCATCTGGACGAGGCGTTCGCCGCGACGACCCAGTTCAAGGGTCGCATCGCCCACGGCATGCTGTCGGCCGCCTACATCTCGGCGCTGATCGCCGGTAAGCTGCCGGGGCCGGGCGCGATCTATCTCGGCCAGACCCTGACCTTCAAACGTCCGGTGAAGATCGGCGACGAGGTGACCGTCACCGCCACCATCACCAGCCTCGACGCCGAAAAGGCCCGCGCTGTCCTGTCGACGGTCTGCACCGTCGGCGGCAAGGCCGTGCTCGATGGCGAGGCGACAATCATGGTTCCCCGCCGGCCCGCCTGATGACGCCCAGGATCGTTCACGGCTGGAAGCATCTGGCGTCCGCTGATCGCGGGGCGGCGGTGGCGCTCGGCAACTTCGACGGCGTTCACAGGGGTCACCAGCAGGTCATCGCCGGCGCCGCGGCGGCCGCGAAGGCCAGCGGCGCACCGCTGGCCGTGATCACCTTCGATCCCCACCCGCGTCGGCTGTTCCAGCCTGACGAGCCGGCTTTCCGGCTGATGACGGTCGAACAGCAGGCCCGGGCGCTCGCCGACATGGGCGTGGATATCCTCTACGTCCTGAACTTCGACTTCGAGATGGCCAACTTCTCCGATCGCGGCTTCGTCGAGCATGTGCTGCACGAGGGCCTGGGCGTGCGGCATGTGGCGGTCGGTTTCGACATCTCCTTCGGCAAAGGGCGTACCGGCAGCCCGGAGGCGATGAAGGCCTACGGCGACGAGCTGGGCTTCACCGTCTCGGTCGCCGAGGCGGCTGGGGAGGGGGCGGAGAAGTTCAGCTCCACGGCCGTCCGCGCCGCGCTGCGGGCCGGCCATCCCGAAGACGCCACGGCGATTCTCGGCCGCCCGTTCGCCATCGAGGGCGTTGTGCGTCGCGGCCAGCAACTGGGCCGTACGCTGGGCTTCCCGACCGCCAATGTCTTCATGGCTGACTATGTCGTGCCGAAACTCGGTGTCTACGCCACCCGCACGCGCCTGCCCGACGGACGGGTTTATGCGGGCGTCGCCAACATCGGCAACAACCCGACGACCGGCGAAGTCGAGACCCGCCTTGAGGTCTGGCTGTTCGACTTCGATGAGGACCTCTACGGCCAGGTCATCGAGACCGAGCTCATCGCGTTCCTTCGTTCGGAAGAAAAGTTCGCCTCGATCGACGAGATGGTCGTGCAGATCCGCCGGGACGAGACGAAGGCGCGGGGGATTCTCGGGGTCTGATATCTAGACGCCGTCATGGCCCGACGTGTTCGGGCCACCCAAGAACACCCGGATTCAGGTCTTCGCGCCGCGAGTAGCGCACCCGGCCTGCAGCACCGATGTGCTTGGGTGGCCCGAACACGTCGGGCCATGACGAATTTTGCAATGGCCGTAGGCAATTTCGCGTTGGGGATGAACGCCCCTTGGCGCCGCGGCCCTGCTCGTGTTCCCTGTTAACCAATCCGGTGGGGGCCCGATGTCCAAGGCACGCAAGTACGAACTGTTCGCCCGCGCGCGACGCCCCGCGGCGACGCGGGTGAAGCCCGAATCGTTCGCCTTCCCGCCCGATGCCTCGTTCGTGCTCGACACCCGCGTCGAGCCGCGGCTGGTGCGCGGCGAGATGGACCTGCTGGACGCCTACTCCGACGCTGTGGTGAAGGCGGTGGAGACGGTTGGTCCGGCCGTGGTCCGCGTCGCACCGATCACCACCGACGGCAGTTTCGCCGGGGAGGGCTCGGGCTTCTTCGTCTCGGCTGACGGCCTGATCGTGACTAACAGCCACGTGGTCGGCGGGTTCTCGCGTCTGGCGGTGATCACCGCCGAGGGGCGCGCCCTGACAGCCCGGCCGATCGGCGACGATCCGGACACGGATATCGCCGTCCTCAAGGTCGAGCAGCCGGTCAAGGCGCCGTTCGCCAGGCTCGGCGATTCCAAGAAGCTGCGTCGCGGCCAGCTGGTCATCGCCATCGGCGCGCCGCTCGGCTTTGAGGCCACGGTGACGACGGGCGTGGTCTCGGCGCTCGGCCGCTCGCTGCGCGCGGAAAAGGGCCGACTGATCGAGGACCTGATCCAGACCGACGCGGCGCTCAATCCCGGCAACTCGGGCGGACCGCTGGTCAGCTCGAACGGCGAGGTGATCGGCATCAACACCGCCGTCATCATGGGCGCCCAGGGGCTGTGTTTCGCGGTCGCCTCGAACACGGCTTCGTTCGTCATGGCCGAGATCGCCAAACATGGCCATGTGCGGCGGGGCACCATCGGCGTTGTCGCCCAACAGACCCCGATCCCGCCGGCCATCGCCAAATCGGCCGGCGTCACCCAGCCCTACGCCGTCTGGGTCGCTTCGGTCGACGCCGGCAGCCCGGCCGAGAAGGCCGGCATCGCGGCCGGCGATCTGATCGTCGCCGCTGACGGCAAGCTGATCACCGGTCTCGATGACCTGCTCCGCGCCCTCGGCCCTGCCAGCATCGACAAGCCGCTCGGGCTCGACATCGTCCGCGCCGGCACGCGGATGAAGGTCACCGTCACGCCGAAGGCTCGGAAGAAATCATAAATCCGCTCATCCCGGCGAAGGCCGGGACCCAGGCGTTTTTGATTTGCCGGCCGGGGTCTGCGCGTCCCCG
>CALRXX020000003.1:0-194704 GCA_943372245.1 bacterium | reverse complement strand
GCGCGGAGGCGCAGACCACCCGGGCGGCGGTCAGCGCCAGTTCCGCGGCCTGCTGGCGATGCTGCTGGGCCACCTGGGCCAGGGCAGGGGCGGCGGATGTCAGGGCCTGGGCGATGGCGGACAGGGCCATGGTCTGGATGCTGTCGATCTCGGCCAGGGCCTGGCTGCGGGCGTCGAGCCGGGCCTGGGCGACCATGGCGTCGACCTCGGCCGGGCCGTAGGCGCGCTTGATCGGCCGGAAGGCGGCGGCCGCGCTCACGACGACGCCCGCGGCGTCGAACTCGGTGTCGAAGGCGAAAGGGGTGCTGAGGGGCTGATGGGTCATGTCAGTAGATCAACTCGTCGTCGCCGCCCTGGCCGACCAGCATGATCTCACCCTTGGCGGCGAGATCCTTGGCGACCTGGACCATGGCCATCTGGGCCTGGTCGACGTCCTTGAGGCGGACCGGCCCCATGGACTCCATGTCCTCGCGCATGATCTTGGCGGCGCGTTCGGACATGTTGGAGAAGAACAGTTCGCGCAGGGACTCCGACGAGCCCTTGAGAGCGAGGCCGAGGGAGTCCTTCTCGACCGCGCGCAGCAGGGTCTGGATACCGCCGGGGTCCAGCTTGGCCAGATCCTCGAACACGAACATCAGGGCGCGGATGCGCTCGGCGGCCTCACGGTTGCGCTCTTCGAGAGCACCGATGAAGCGGGCCTCGGTCTGGCGGTCGAAGCTGTTGAAGATGTCGGCCATCATCTCGTGGCTGTCGCGCTTCGACGTGCGCGCCAGGTTGGACATGAATTCGGTGCGCAGGGTCTGTTCGATCTTGTCGAGGATCTCGCGCTGCACCGGCTCCATGCGCAGCATCCGCTGGACGCATTCGAGGGCGAAATCCTCGGGCAGGCTGGTCAGGACGCGTGAGGCGTGATCCGGCTTCACCTTGGACAGGACCACGGCGACGGTCTGGGGGTATTCGTTCTTCAGATAGTTGGCGAGGACGGCCTCGTTCACATTGCCGAGCTTGTCCCACATGGTGCGACCGGCGGGGCCGCGGATTTCCTCCATCAGGCCTTCGACGCGATCGCCGGGCATGAAGGAGGCGAGCAGGCGCTGGGTCTGCTCGAAGCTGCCCATGACCGCGCCCGAGCCGCTCATGCCCGAGACGAATTCGACCAGCAGTTCCTCGACCACCTGGGCGCTCACGGTGCCCAGCGAGGCCATGGCCTGGGAGATCTCCTTGATCTCGTCCTCGTCCAGCCCCTGCCACAGGCGGGTGTGATCCTCGCCCAGGGAGAGCAGAATGACGGCCGCCTTTTCAGGCCCCGTCAGCTTCCTGGCGTCCTCGACCGCCGGCTTTTTGTTGGTCAGGCGTGCCATCAGTCCTGGTGGACCCAGCTGCGCAGGATGGCGGTGGATTCGTCAGGATGTTTCTCGACGAATTCCGCGACCTTCTTGACCGAGGAGGCCTTCACCTGACCCTCGATGCGGGCGATGTCGAGCCGCTGGTCCATCTCCGACGGACCGGCCAGCTGGGGCATGACGCCGCCGGCGCCACCCATGATGGTGGTCTGCAGGGACGTCACGCCGCCCCCCGCGCCCGCGCCCGCGCCGGCCAGTTGCAGCTGACCCCCGCCCACGCCGCCGCCGGCCGATTTCAGCAGCGGGCGCAGCACGAAGAAGATCAGCAGCAGGCCCGTGATCAGGAGCACCAGCAGCTCGACGCCGCGCATGATGTCGTTCTTGGTGAAGTCCAGCAGGGGCGATGCGGCCTCCTCGCCGCCGACCACGGCCAGGTCGCGGTTGAAGCGGACGTTCAGGACCTCGATCTTGTCGCCGCGCGTCGTGTCGATGCCGACGGCGGCGGCGACCAGTGCCTTGATCTGTTCGATCTCCGCCGGCGTGCGCGCGGCATAGGTCGGGGCCGCGCCGTTGGCACCGGGGGTCCATTTGCCGTCGACGGCGACCGAGACGGCCAGACGCTTGATCTCGCCGGCCTCTTTCACCGTGGTCGTGGTGGTGTTGGAGATTTCGTAGTTGGTGGTTTCCGTGCTGTCGGTCGTGCGCGAGCCGACCGGGGTCGTCGTGGGTGCCGCGCCGCCGGGGATGTTGTTGGCCGCCGTAGCACCACCGTCACTGACTCCGGTGGTGTCGGCGCTCTCCGAGCCATTGGTCGAGGTCGAGCGCACCACCTGGCCGTCGGGGTCGTAGCGCAACTCCTGGGTGGTCGAGCGGCTGTGGTCGATGTCGGCGGTGACCTGGACGCGCGCGCCGCCGACGCCGACGACGCCCTCGACGATGTCGAGGATCCGGGCCTGGAGCTGGGTTTCGGTTGAGTCCCGCGCCTCCTGGGCCGAGGCGGCGCTGAAGCCTTCGGAGTCCGATCCGGCCGCCAGGGTGCGGTTGGAGGTGTCGGTCAGGGTGACCTTCTCGGGCTTCAGATTGGGCACCGAGGAGGCGATGACGTTGCGGATGGCCTGGACCTGGGCACCCGACAGCTGGCCGCCGGTGACGCCCACGACCACCGAGGCGGTGGGCTCTGCGGCGTCGGACTGGAACAGCTCACGGCGAGGCAGGGCGATCATAACGCGGGCGGAGGTGATGCCGCGCATGGACAGGATTGTGCGGGCCAGTTCGCCCTCGAGGGCGCGCTTCTCGTTGAGGTTCTGCTGGAACTCGGTCTGGCCCAGCACCGACTGGTTGTCGAAGATTTCGTAGCCGACCGAGCCGGAGGTCACGAGCCCCTTGCCGGCGACCAGCATGCGCGCCTCGCCCACCTCGTCGCGGCTGACGAAGATGGTCGAGCCGTCACCCTTCGAGGAATATTTGATGCCGGCGCTGTCCAGCGCCGTGGTGACCTCGGAGGCCTCCTGCAGGTCGAGATTGGAATACAGCAGGGCGTCCGGGGCCTGACCAATGCGCAGCATGACGGCGACCAGCACAGCCGCGACGCCGGCGGCGACGCCCAGCACCACGGTCAGCCGACCGATCCCGAATCTCTGCAACGCCGCCGTGAAGCCGCCCACGCGTCCCACCCCGATACTCACGGGTCCTTAAAGACGCCCGCTAGGCAGAAACTGCCGCCTTCGTGGTAAATGCGGGGTTAAGACCTTTGGCAGATCAGCGTTTTTTGCGCTTCTGAAGGACGAAGCCGATGACCTTGGCGGCCGCCTCGAAATGCTCGCGGGGGATGGTCTCGTCGATGTCGACGGCGGCGTAGAGGGCGCGGGCCAGCGGCACGTTCTCGACGATCGGGACATTGTGCTCCCGCCCCACCTCGCGGATGCGCATGGCCAGGGCGTCGACACCCTTGGCGACGCAGATCGGCGCCGCATCGCCCTCGCCGGGTTCATAGCGAAGCGCGACGGAATAGTGGGTCGGGTTGGTGACGATGACCGTGGCCTTCGGCACGTTCTGCATCATCCGCTGACGGCTGCGCTGGGCCCGGATCTGTCGGAGCTTGGCCTTGACGTGCGGATCACCCTCGGACTGTTTGTAGTCCTCCTTCAGCTCTTCCTTGGTCATCTTCATCCGCTCGGCGAAGCGGAATTTCTGCCAGAGGAAGTCGGCACCGGCGGTGAAGCTGAGGAAGATGATGGTCGCCATCATCAGGGCCAGGGCCAGATCCCGCGCCATGGGCAGGATCATGGCCGGCGGCATGGCGGCCATGTTCTCGAGTTCGCGCAGATGCGGCTTCAGCACCAGCCAGCAGATGACGCCGACCGCGATCAGCTTGAGAAAGGTCTTGATGAACTGGACCAGGCCGTCGGGGCCGAAGATGCGCTTGAACCCCGCCAGGGGATTCACCTTCGACCAGTCGGGCTTCAGCTTCTCGGCGGTGAAGATCAGGCCGGACTGGGCGACATTGCCGCCCACGCCGCCAAGGATGGTGGCCAGCATGACCACGCCGAGGAAGGGCGCGACCGCCCACAGGGCGATGGCCCCGATCTCGACACCGGCTCCGGTCTCGAGGCCGCCGAGCATGGTGTGGGGCGCCGCAATGAAGGGCAGAAGCTGCTCGGCCATCGAGTTGGCGAACCAGCCACCTGACATCAGCACCACCGCGGCGGCACCCGCCAGGGACAGGGCCGCCGCGACATCCGGAGACTTGGCGACGTCGCCCTTCTTGCGTGCTTCCGCAAGTTTTCGCGGTGTCGCCTCTTCTGTCTTCGACTCGGGATCGGCGCCTTCAGCCACCGGCGCCTCCCACGAAGATCCGGGCCAGGGCGCGGTAGCGGTCGATGAAGACCGTACCGACCACGCCGAGGCTGAGGGCGAAGACCGACAGGCCCAGCAGGATGCTGAGCGGGGCGGCGGCGAAGAAGACCTGGAAGGACGGCATGACCCGGCCGACGAGGCCCGAAGCGAGATTGAAGATCAGGGAGAAGACGAGCAGCGGCGCCGACAGCTGGACGCCCAGCATGAAGGCATCGCCGAGCGTGCGGATGGCCAGTTCGACGAAGTCGCCGGTGACCAGGGGGGCCACGGGGCTGATCAGCTGATACGAGCCGACCAGTCCGGCGATGAACAGGTGATGGGTGTTGGTGGCAAAGATCAGGGTGGTTCCCAGCAGCATCAGGAAGGCAGAGATGGTCGAGCCCGGCTGCGTCTGCATTGGGTTGGCGGTCTGGGCGAAGGCCAGGGTGGTCTGCAGGGCGACGATCTCGCCGGCCGTGGCCAGGGCGGTCAGGAAGGACCGGAGCAGGGCACCGATCATCAGGCCGACGATCACCTCGCGGATGATCCACCCCGCCATGCCGCCCAGTGTCGCCGGCAGGGCCGGCAGGACGCCGGCGATCACCGGCCAGAGGGCGAGACTGACGACGAGGGCCAGGGACAGACGGATGCGCGGCGAGACATAGCTTTCGCCCACGCCCGGCAGCATCAGCAGAACAGCGCCGATCCGCGAGAAGATCAGCGCCCCCTGCCAGATCTGGTCCGATGTCGCGTAGGGCTCCATCCCCTACACCGTCATCCTCGGGCTTGACCCGAGGATCAGACGCGGAAGCGCCCCGGCATTCAGGTGACGGCCCTCCGACCGGCGATCCGCCGCCTCTGGACGCGCACCGGACAATCCGATCCTCGGGTCGAGCCCGAGGATGACGATGACGCGCGTCGTCATCGTCACATGCCGGCGATGCGCGCCGCGATCGTCCGCATGAAACCGCCGAGCAGCGCTCCCATCAGCGGCAGGAACAGCAGCAGGCTGATGAAGATGGCGATGATCTTGGGGGCGTAGATCAGGGTCTGTTCCTGGATCTGGGTCAGGGCCTGGAGCAGGCCGATGACCACGCCGACAACGAGGCCGACCAGCAGAACCGGCGCGCACAGCTGGATCGTCAGCCACAGGGCGTCGCGCCCCACATCCATCACTTCCGCGCCGTTCATTGAAATCGTACTCCCGGGATACCGGGCAGAAAATGCCGGGAGCGTGGTTAACGAGGGGTTAGTGCGGTGGCGGGTGGTTGGTGATTGGTGGTTGGTGATTGGTGGTTGGTGATTGGTGGTTGGTGATTGGTGGTTGGTGATTGGTGGTTGGTGATTGGTGGTTGGTGATTGGTGATTGGTGGTTGATCGGATTGAATGACATCGGGCGTGTGACGGGGTTCCGCCCGGGTGTCCCTAATCACCAACCACCAACCACCAATCACCCCGCCTCCGCTCGACCCCCGACCCTCAAGCCCCTATGTCTGCGCCCATGACCAAGCCCCCCGTCTCCCAATCCTCCGTGACTTTGGCCGACGCCGAAGCCGCCGTGCGCACCCTGATCGAATGGGCGGGCGACGATCCCGCCCGCGAGGGGCTGCTGGACACGCCGGCGCGGGTGGCTCGGAGCTACAGGGAGCTGTTCGCCGGCTATGAGGTCGAGCCGCGGGCCTATCTGGAGCGGACCTTCGAGGAGGTCGGCGGCTACAACCAGCTGGTCGTGCTGAAGAACATCCGCTTCGTCAGCTTCTGCGAGCACCACATGCTGCCGGTCGTGGGCGTGGCCCATGTCGGCTATCTGCCCACCGACCGGGTGGTCGGGATCTCCAAGCTGGCGCGGGTGGTGCGCGGCTATGCGCGCCGTCTGCAGATCCAGGAGAAGATGACCTCCGAGATCGCCAATGCCATCGACGAGGTGCTGAAGCCCCAGGGCGTCGGGGTGGTGATCGAGGCCGAGCACAGCTGCATGACCCTGCGCGGAGTGGACGTGCCGGGCGCGAGCCTGACCACCAGCGCCCTGCTGGGCGTGGTGCGGGACGACCATCGCACGCGGGAAGAGTTCCTGCGTCTGGTCAGGGGCTGAGATGGGCCGACTGATCGAGGAACTGGACTATCGCACCACCGCCATGGGGCCGCTGATCCTGCGGCGGCGCTGGGTGGCAGCGATCGACGCCGATGTGGTCGAGGTGATCCTCGGTGAGGAACATCTGATGTCGAGCCTGTTCACGGTCGGCGAGACCGAACTGGCCGTCCGGGGCCTGGCGGCGGCGAAGGGCGCGTCGCTGAGGGTTCTCGTGGGCGGTCTGGGGCTGGGCTACACGGCGCGCGCCGCGCTGGCCGATGAGCGGGTGACGTCGGTGGACGTCGTCGACGCCCTGGCGCCGGTGATCGAATGGCATGAGGCCGGACTGGTGCCGCTGGGCGAAAGCCTGGGGCAGGAGCCGCGCTGCCATCTCGAATTGGGCGACTTCTTCGGCTGGTTCGATACGCCCCGGGAGCCGGCGGACCGGTATGACCTCGTCCTGCTCGACATCGACCACTCGCCCCGCGCCCTGCTGCACCCCGAGCACGCGCGCTTCTATTCGGTCGAGGGGCTGACGCGTCTGCGCGACGGGATCGCCGACGGCGGGGTTTTCGCCATGTGGTCAGACGAAGGGCCGGACGAGGCCTTCGTGGCCATGCTCGAGGCCGTGTTCGTGAACGTCCGGGCCGAGGTGGTCGCCTTCGACAATCCCCTGACCGGCGGGAAATCGACCTGCACGATCTACATCTGCGACGCGGCCTGATGCGTCACGGCAATTAACCGAAGATTCGTTCCGCTGCGGTACGCCCCTGTTGAAGGGGCCTCCGTTGAACTGCGCCAAACCCGCCAAACACCGCCTGCTGTTAAGTCCGGCCGCCCTGGCCGCGAGTCTGCAGAAGCACCAGCGCTATGTGCGCCGGCGGTCCGGCGGCATGCGCGCCTTCCTGCGGTTCGCCGAACTGCCGGGCGAAGTCCTGACGGCCCGGATCCTCGACGAGATCGATTTCACCGGCGCCAACCTGCAGCGCGCCAACCTGCGACAGGCCAGCGCCTCCGACGCCTCCTTCTTCGCGGCTGACCTGTCGGGCGCGGACCTGACGCTGATCCGGGCACCGCGGGCCGACTTCCGCGGGGCGGTCCTGTCCGGCGCGCGGCTGAACAGCGCCGTGCTGGACGGCGCAGACATGCGCAGGGCGGTCCTGGCCACGGCGCACGACGGATTCCAGCTGGTTCGTGCGAGCGGAGCCGCCGCCAGCCTGAACGGCACGGACCTCTCCGAGGCCGAAGCCGGCAAGGTCGACTTTTCAAACTGCTCCCTCAAGGGTGCCCGTCTGCGGGGCACCAACCTGCGGGGTGCCGTCTTCGCCGACGCAATCATGACCGGCGCTGATCTGGCCGGCGCCCAGCTGGGCGGCGCGACATTCCATGGTGCCGTCCTGACCGGGATCGATGTGACCAAGCTGGGCCTGCCGCCCGAGAGCCTGGCCGGCTGCCTGCTCGATCCGGGCCCGGACGCGATCGCCGCGCGTGACGAAATGCTCGAGATGCTGGACCTGGCCGAGCGCTGGGCGGAGACCAATGGCCGCGAGGGCCAGCCCGCCAATCTCGATGGTCGGGACCTCAGGGTGCTGGACGGCCGGCTGAGCGGGCGGACCCTGCCCGCGCTCTCGGCGCGGGGGGCCATCGCGGTGGGCGTGAGTTTCCAGGGCAGCCAGCTTCAGGGTGCCGTGTTCGATTCCGCCGACCTGCGCGACGTCAGCTTTGGCGACGCCGACCTGCGGGGAGCCAGCTTCCGGGCGGCACGGCTGGCCTATGCCGACCTCGACACCGCCAATCTGACCCCGCTTTCGCTGGGGGGGGGCGGCGGCAAGGCGGTCGATTTCGGGGAGGCCGAGCTGATCAATGTGCGCCGGCTTCAGCGCCCGCCCGTCCTGACAGCCGCCTGACACGGCCCACTCCTTGCGGAATTCGCCTCAGCAGAGGTGAATTCCATGGCCTGGACGGCGATTTCGACCCGAAACGAGACACTGCCCATCGTGCGCGGCGGGTGGCTGGACGCCCTGCGGTTCATTGTGGCCTCCCTGATCATCCTGCATCATTTCCAGGGTGCCGGGCCGATCGCCCTGGCCGAGGGGCTGCATCCGGTCTTTGAGCGGGGCGGCTTCCTGCTCACCAACTTCTTCCTGATCGACAGCGGCTATGTGCTGATGCGCGTCTATGGCGGCTCGCTCGCGGGAGGCCGGATGTCGGCCGGCGGCTTCTTCGCCAAACGGTTCCTGCGGGTCTGGCCGGCGCACATCATCATGGGGTTGAGCCTCGTCGCCCTCGTCGTCGGGGGGACGGCGATCGGGGTCGGGCCGCGGGCACCGGAGTGGTTCGCCTGGGATCAGCTCTGGGCCCAGCTGGGCCTCGTGCAGGCGTTCGGGATTCCGGGCGGCTACGGCTGGAACGCGCCCAGCTGGTCGATCTCGGCCCTGATCGGCTGCTATCTGGCCTTCCCGTGGATCCTGAAGGGTCTGGTCCGGCTGGGGCCGTGGAGCGTGCTGGCCCTGGGCATCGGCCTGTATCTGGTTGCCAACCAGCTGACCTGGAGCCTGTTCGGCTATCCCGTCTACCAGATGCCGATGGGATACGGCTTCATCCGCGCCCTGCCACTGTTCTTCCTCGGCATGGCCCTGGCCTGGTTCGCCCAGAAGGTCTGGATCGCGCCGAAGCTGGCGGGCTGGGCCGGGATCGCGGCGGCGCTGGTGCTGGCCTTCGTGCAGTATTTCGACAAACACGCCCTGATCTCGCTGGTCTGTATCTCGACCATCATCCTGGCGGCCGGGGCCGTGCCGACGCCGCGGCCCTCAAAATGGGTGGAGAAGGCGGCGCAGGTCTCGTTCTCGATGTTCATCACCAATGAGGTGGTGCGGATCGCCTGGTTCGGCCTGGCCAATGTCATGATCGCCAAATTCGCCCTGCCGGTCGCGGCGCAGTGGGCGCTGTGGGCCATGGGTGTGACGGCGGCCTTCGTCTTCGCCTACCTGTTCCACGTGCTGATCGACACCCCGATCCAGACCCGCGTCCGCGCCTGGCTGAAGGGCCGTTCGAATTCGCGGCCCATGGTCGGGGCCCGGCCGGTGCCCGCGCTGGAAGGCTGAGACCGGATCGCCCCGGGCCGAAAATGAGCTAGAACAGGTGTGTGAGCATGCCTGAGCCCCACCACCCTGACACCCTCGCTGCGGCGGCCGACGCCGGCGACCCCGAGGCCGCGCATCGACTGGCGGTTCTGGCGGCCATCGGACTGGGCCTGCCCCAGGACTGGCGGAAGGCCTTGCACCGGCTGGAGCAGGCGGCGACGCTGGGACACGCCACGGCGGCCCGGCAACTGGCCCTCCTGCAGCGCGGGGGCAGGATCGATCTGGCCGCCTGGCTGACCCCGCCCGCCCCCCGGACGCTCAGCCATGGACCGGCCATTCTCGCCATCGACGGCTTCCTGCCGGATGCGGTCTGTGACTGGCTCATGGATCGGGCCGGGGCCTTGACCGAGCCGGCGCTGGTCTATGATCCCGAGACCGGCGAAGGCCGGCGCGAGCGCGTGCGGACCAATGACGCAGCCCGGTTCGATCTGATGCGGATGGATGTGGTGCTCGCCGTGGTGCGCGAGCGGATCGCGCGGACGGCGGGGCTGCCGGTTCCGGGTCTCGAATGGACGCAGGTGCTGCACTATGCGGTCGGTCAGACCTTTGACTGGCACGTCGACTGGCTGGACCCCGCCACACCCGGCCATGCGCCCGACCTCGCGGCGCGGGGCCAGAGGATCGCCACCTGTCTGGTGTTCCTCAATGACGATTTCGAGGGCGGGGAGACCGCGTTCGAGGCCGGCGGCCTGAGACATCGCGGCCGCAAGGGCGACGCCCTGCTGTGGGCCAACACCCTGCCCGACGGCTCCATCGACCGGCGCACGCGCCACGCGGGCCTGCCGCCGACCAAGGGCGAGAAATGGGTGCTGTCGCAGTGGCTGCGCGGGCGGGCGCCGAACGGCTGAACGCCGTCAGATCGGCATCCGCATGATCTCCTGATAGGCCTGGATCACCTGGTCGCGCACGGCCATGACGGTTTCCAGCGAGGCCTCGGCCGAGGAGACGGCGGTGACCACGTCGATCAGACTGCCCTGTCCCTGGACGGCCGAGGCCATCTGGGTTTCGGCGGCGCGCGAGGCCTGGGTCATGTCGCCCATGACGCTGGTCAGCATGTCGGCGAAGCCCGACTGGCCCGCACCGCCGACGGGCGACGCCGGCATCTCCGTGCCCTGGATCGCCGAATAGGCACGCGCCGCGGCCAAGGGGTTCATCGTTCAGGTCCTATTTTTTCAGCAGGTCGAGGGTGCGGGCGTCCATGGCCCGCGCCGTCTCGATGACATTGAGGTTGGCCTCGTAGGCGCGTTGCGCCTCGCGCATGTCCATGGCCTCGACCAGGGTGTCGACATTGGGCCGCAGCACATAGCCCTCGGCGTTGGCCGCTGGATGGGACGGGTCGTACTCGGACCGGAAATCACCCTGGTCGACGCGGACCTCGGCGAGGGCGACGCCGGTGGCGCCGTTGATTTCGCGGGCCTGGAAGACCGGGATCTGGCGGCGATAGGGCTGGCCGCCCGCGACCGGGGCGGTCGACTGGGCGTTGGCGATGTTCTCGGCGATGATCCGCATGCGCGACTGCTGCGCCTGCAGCGCGCTGGCGGCGACGGCCATGGCGGAGTTACGGGGCGGGATCGGGTCAGGCATGGGCTATTCCTCGATCAGCGGCCGGGCGGCCGGGCAGCCGTGCGCAGCATCTGCATGGACTTCTGGTAGAAACCGATGGCCGCGTCATAGGCCATGCGGCTCTCGGCCATCTTGAGCATCTGTTCCTCGACCACGACCGAATTGCCGTCGAGCGTGGTTTCCGAATCGGGCGCGGCCCGGGTCTCGAACCGGGCCGTGTGGCCGGCCGGGGCGATATGCATGGCGCTGGTGCGGACCATGCGGACCCCGCCGCCGCCCTCGGCCAGGGCGCGGGCGAAATCGGTCGGCTGGTTCAGGTCACGACCGATGTAGCCGGGCGTGTCGGCGTTGGCGACATTCTGGGCGATGACGCGCTGGCGTTCGTCCAGCCAGGACAGGCGGCCCTTGATCTGGCTGAGCAGCGGCAGGTCGGTGAAGCCCACGGGAGCCTCCCTGTTCTGAACGTCGGAGCGCGGATCGCCCGCATTGAGATGGGCAGAAACTGCCGCCTGCATGGTTAACGCGGGGTTATCTCAATGCGGCGTTAACCATGTTCACCGAAGGCTGGGAGCATGAATTTTTTCCTCGACCTCGCCAGGGGGATATTCGCCCTCGCCTTTACCCTCGGCATCATCGGCCTGGCCGCCTGGGCGTCGCGGCGATACCTGCCGCAGCTTCTGGCCCGGCTCAGCGCCGAGCGGGGCGAGCGGCGCATGACCGTGGTCGAGACCCTGGTGCTGGATCCTGCGCGCCGGCTGGTGCTGGTCCGGATCGATGACGAGGAGCGGCTGCTGATTCTCGGCGAAGGCCGCGAACTGATCGAACCTCGCGGTCCGGAGGCCGGCAAGTGACCCTCAAGGGCGTTTTCGTCATGCCCACACGCGCCGAGTTGAAGCGCGCGGCGGTTCTTTCGCTGGTCACCACCGGCTTCTGCCTGCTGTGGCCGCTGGCGGCCCTGGCGCAGGACATCGCGGCGGCAGGCGGCCCCGGCGCGGCGATCAATGTCGACCTCGGCACGGGCTCGGGCCTGACCGAGCGGGTCGTGCAGCTGGTCGGTCTGATGACCGTGCTGTCGCTGGCACCGTCGATCGTGATCATGACCACCAGCTTCGTCCGGATCATCGTGGTCCTGTCGCTGCTGCGCACGGCGCTGGGCATGCAGCAGTCACCGCCGAACGCCGTTCTGGTGTCGCTGGCCCTGTTCCTGAGCGCCATCGTCATGGCCCCGACCTGGCAGGACGCCTATGATTCGGGCATCCGGCCCCTGCTGGATCAGCAGATGGAGCTGCCCCAGGCCTTCGATGCGGCATCAGAACCTGTGAAGACTTTCATGCTGGCCCAGGTGGACAGGGACGACCTCGCGCTGTTCGTGCGACTGTCCAATCTGGAGGCCCCCACGGCCGCCGCGGACCTGCCCCTGAGGGTGGTCACTCCGGCCTTCATGATCAGCGAGTTGAAGCGGGCCTTCGAAATCGGATTTCTCCTTTTCGTTCCGTTCCTTGTGATCGATCTGGTGGTCGCCAGCGTGCTTATGTCCATGGGTATGATGATGCTGCCGCCGGTGGTGATTTCGCTACCGTTCAAGCTGATCTTTTTCGTGCTCGTCGACGGCTGGAGACTGGTCGCCGGAAGCCTGGTCGAGAGCTTCCAGCGCGCGTCCGGTACCGGATAAATCCCCACCCCGTGGGGGTTACAGCGGCGAAGTCGCTTGCCAAGGGAAGAAAAAGCGGCGTCAATCCGTCCGTCATCGCCCCTGAATCGGGGCGAGCTCACATCGGGAAACGACCCATATGACCACCCAAGCAGAACTCATCGCCGCCGTCGCCAAGGACGCCGGTGTCAGCCAGGCTGACGCCGGCCGGATGCTCGACGCCCTCGTCAAGAACATCCACAAGTCGCTGATCGGCGGCGGCGACGTGCGCATCTCGAACCTCGGCGTGTTCGACACCGCCGCCCGCGCCGCCCGTGAAGGCCGCAACCCGGCCACCGGCGCAACGATCAAGATCGCCGCCTCGAAGGCCGTGCGCTTCCGCGTGTCGAAGCCGCTCAAGGATGCGGTGAACAAATAACTGATCGTCCGCTCATCCCGGCGAATGCCGGGACCCGGATGGCGTTCACGTATTTGGACGCGGCCCGCCCCGGTGGTCAGACCCATCGGAAAGCGCCAGTGATCTGGACCCCGGCATTCGCAGGGGTGAGCGGAAGTTAGTTTTGAGGACGGGCGGGTGCCGCGGGTCGGTTCCCGCCCGTTTTCGTCCTGAGGTCCGCCTTCATCGCCGCAACCCAGCCGGCGAAGGTATCGGCTGACGAGGCCAGGCCGGCGAAATCGCCGGGCGAGACGCCGCCGCCCACACCGTCGTCCAGGGCGATCAACAGGGCGGTCTTCGCCCGTGCCCCGGCCACGAACGGTTGATAGTTGCGCGACAGCCGGCTCAGCGCCGCTGCGTCATTGCCCAGGGAATAGCCGACGCCGGCGCGGATCAGCCGGGCCTCCTCGACGACCGTCAGGGCCGCGGGATTGCGGAAGCGGTCGCCCAGCAAGCCCTCATAGAGGGCGGCGGCCGGAGCCCAGCTCCGCTGTTTCCAGAAGACCTCCGCGCGGACCTCGCGGGCCTCGGGCGTGGAGTCGGTGCCCAGCACCTCCAGCGCATGGTCGAACCGGCCGAGATCCATCAGGGCGCGGGCCTCGAGCGCGCGACGCTCGGTGTTCAGGGCTGTCGGCAGGATGGTGGTGCGAGAATTCCAGATGGCCTGCAGCGCCGGTTCGGGCTGGCGATCCATCAGATAGACGGCGGCGAGATCGGTCGCGACCTGTGCCTTGGCCACACCCTCGAGCCGGTGATCGACCTGGTATTTGAGCAGTTCCGCGGCCTGGTCCAACAGGTCGACATCGACCAGACGGCGCGACAGGCGGCGGACCATCTCGTCGCCGTCAGCGCCGATGGGGGTCAGTTCGCGGAAATCGTAGAACAGGCCCAGCGCCTGCACGGGCTGGAGTCCGTCGGCCCCGCCTTCCAGGAACAGCATGCGGAAGGCGGCACCCAGGTCGGCCTGGATCTCCGCCGCGCCCTCGAGCCGGCTCAGATTGGGCCCGGCGCCCTTCAGGGCGGTCAGGGCTTCGCGATACAGGCCCTGCGACAGATAGAGCTGGCCCAGCTGGCGGATGACGGCCAGTTCGGTCGCGTCGCCGCGCCAGCGCCAGCGCAGACCCTCGAGCTCATTTGCCGCCGCATCGGCCTTCATCGTCCCCTTGGCGAGGGACAGGCGGACGACGCCCAGTTTGGCCGGCACCGAAACGGCATCGAGCGGTGCCCGGCTGATGGCCGTGTAGACGGCCAGCGCGCGGTCGGACTGGCCGTCCAATTCGAACAGTCTGGCCTGGACCAGCCGGCCGGTCAGCTGGTCGGCGGCGGGGGCGTTCTGGCTGAAGCTGTAGGCCAGCAGGGCGCGGGCGGCCTCGAGGTCTCCGGTTTCCAGCGCGGCCATGGCGTGGGCGGCCCCGAAGCGCGCGCGCCAGGAGGGGGGGAACTCGTCCACCGCCGAAGCGCCGGCGGCGAAGGCCTGCCGGGCCGATTCCCAGTCGCCCTGGGTCGAGGCGATATAGCCGCGCCAGACGGCGGAGGCCGGGTCGGACGCCACGGCGGCGGAGGCGAAATCCCCCTGCGCCTCTTCCATCCGGCCAATGGAGGCGCGAGCGGCGCCGCGCAGGCCGCGCAGCTCCGGCTCGCCGGCCATACCGGGGGCCTGGACGACGATGCTGTTGAGGACACCGACGGCCTCATAGCCGAGGCCGGAGCCGACGAGGAAGCGCGCCAGGGCGAAACGGGCCTCTGCCGGGGCGCGCGGGTCGTCGCCGGCCGCCATGGACTCGCGGGCCGCCGCATCCTGGAGCAGGCGATAGCGGGAACTGAAACCGTCGTGGCCGGGCTCGCCCCACTCCGCCAGGATCAGGCCCGGATATTTCGCCCTCCGGGGCGCGCCGTCCTCGGCCGAGGCGACCTCGAGGGCGGCGGACGGCGGCGACAGGGTCAGGCCGCCGGGCCGGCTGAGCGTGACCAGGTCGCCCTCGGCCTGGATGGCGAGGTCGCTGGCGAGGGTCTCCACCGCCAGACCGTGTGCGGTCGGCAGCAGGGCGAGGTCGACCGTGCGGCGGCGATCGGCGAATCCCTTGCCGGGCGCCAGGGCGGTGACAGCGGCGAAACGGTCGCCGGCCAGGGGGTCGGTCAGCCAGACGGCGCGGGTCGCTCCGGCCATGCGGGCGACGAGCACCGGTTCGCCGTCATCCTGACGGTCGATGGCGACGCCCTGGACGGCGATGGGCTGGCCGCCGATGGTCACGGTCCAGGTGGAGCCCTGCGCCTCCGCCGAGACGGCAAGGCCTTCCGGCGCTGCGATGCGGACCGCAACGTGATCGGGACCGGCGGTCCAGCGGGCGTCGGAGACGGGACCCAGCTGGCCGGCACCCGGCATATCGAGGCGGGCGGGCGTGTCGAACACCACCCAGACGGCCTCGCCGCGCCGGAAGACGGCGGCACCGACCGGCGTGGACCAGGCGAACGACAGGCTGACCTTCGCGGGGGTGGCCAAGGCCGTGACGGCTACGGTCTGGACCGCGGCGGCGGCGGGCGTCTCGACCGGCGCGGCGGCCGGGGGCGTGGCGTAGAGATTGAGCCAGATCGCGCCGTCGGCCGAGCCGGTGCGGGCGTCGGCACCCTCGGCGAGGGTCAGGACCAGTTCGGTGGCGCCGCGGACGGCGCGGGTCTCGACCTTGTCCACGCCGCGCGGCGGATTGACCTTGAGGCGCGAGACGTCGGGCGCGGCGGTCGAACCGATGCGGACGATGACGTCGCGGCCGTCGCGGCGCACCTGCGACCGGCTGCCGATGACGCCCGCGAACTCGATGCGGGTGAACTCGGTGTTGGAACCGATGCGGATCGAGACCGGATCCAGCGGCGCGCCGACCTCCCGGGCCAGCGGGGCCAGGGGCGCGAACAGCACCGCGCCCGCCGCGGCGGCGGCCACGGAGGTCTTCAGAACGCGCTTGCTGACGGAGGCCCCGGACATACGCGCGCACCCTCGCGCGAACGGCCTTACAACGCGGTTAACGGAAGGTGACCCATGCGGTCGCAGGCATCGGGGAATGCGGGTGTTGGATGCGACGACCGCGGTGGTAAGCTCCCCGGGTCATCCATCGAGGAAAGGCCTTCCGATGAAGCTCGGCTCCACAATCATCCTCACCTGCGCGGCCCTGTCGCTGAGTACGATCGCCGACGCCCAGGTCCGGCTCGTTCCCGGCCAGGCGCTCCGCATGGTGCCCGAAGCGACGCCGTCAAGCGACCCGCGCATCGACGCTCTCGAGGCCCGGGTCGCCGCCCTCACCGAAAGGCTGGAGCGCGCGGAGAACAGCGCCCGCGAGGCCAATTTCAAGGCGGGCGCCGCTACCAACTGGATCGACAGCCACGGTCCGGGCCTGCTGAACCACACCCACAGTTTCACCGACAGGACGACCTGGGTGAACCATTACTGCGACAACGCGCGGTCGGGACCGGACGAGGTCGCCTGTTCCCAGATCACCGGCTCGAGCCCCGGAACGACCAGCCCGCCGCAATAGGTTTATCCGGGCCGGTGAAGCCCCGGCTCCGCCTCCCGTGCGGCCGCTTGCGGCCGGTCGAGAGGCCCCCGGGAGCCGCTTCCCGACCAGGCGGTCCCGCGACATCACGACGGGTTGCGGCGGCGGTCCGGCGAGCCGACATGCACGGCATCCTTTCCGTCAGGATCCCGTAGTGACCGAGCCCCAGTACCCCCGTCTGAACACCCTCTCGACCGGCCTGCGCTGCCGTTGTCCGCGCTGCGGCGAGGGGCCGTTGCTCACCGGCTTCCTGACCATTCGCGACGCCTGCCCGGCCTGCGGCCTGGACTACGGTTTCGCCGAACCGGCGGACGGTCCCGCCTTCTTCGGCATGAGTGCGGTCGGGATTGTGGGCATGGCCCTGTTCATGTGGTTCGAGTTCGCCGTCCACCCCCCGATCTGGGTGCATATGGTCGTGACCATGCCCCTGCTGGTCCTCGGCTGTCTGGCCGTGCTGCGGCCGCTGAAAGGCTGGCTGGTGTCGGAGCAGTTCATCCACAAGGCCGCGCCGCCGGTGTTCGAGAGCAACGGCAAACACGGCGAGGGCTCGAAATGGCGCTGATCAGCGTCGTTTGACTTCCGGGCCGATGACGCGCCCCTTGCGCCCGTCCCGGGGAGGGGCGCGGCCATGGACATCGTACGCATTCTGTCGTGGGCGATGATCCTCGTGCCCGTCGTCATCCTGGCGATGGCGGCGGTGATGATCATCCAGCGCAAGCGGTGAGTGGCGACCCCGGAGGGACTCGAACCCCCGACCTCTGCTTTAGGAAAGCCTTGCTCTATCCGGCTGAGCTACGGGGTCACGCAGGCTGACCTAGCGGGTCCGCGCGCGACGGGGAAGCGTCTGCGGACCCGAGCCCTTCCGATTTTCCGATCCAGCGGGGTTCGAAGGCCTGGCCAGGCAGTTCAGGATTGTGGTTAATCCGTCTTAAGATACAATATGTTGGGGTGAACAAACCCCGAATCGGGCCGTGTCGGTGATTCGGTCCTGATTCGTTTCGCCCCTGTTCCGCTGTGGCGACCCTCCTCATTAAGCCGGACGCTGCGCCGTCGCTTCAACGGCAAGCCGATGCCGGACAGCCGCCCGCGTTGACGACTTAGTTTTGATATGAAACGGTCTCGCGAATGGAGGAGACCGTCATGCCGCTGAGGCCATCCTGCCTGATCGTCGGCGCGGGCGACGGCGTCGGCTCGGCGATTGCCCGCGCCTTCGCAAGGGAGGGTCTGGCGGTCTGTATCACCCGCCGCGCGCGCAACCTCGAACCGCTGAAAGCCGTCGCCGCCTCCATTCGCGCCGAGGGCGGCGAGGCCCATGCCTTCGGCGTCGACGCGCGCGACGAGGCCGGGATGATCGCCCTGGTCGACCGGATCGAAGCCGACATCGGTCCGCTTGAGGTCGTGGTCTTCAACATCGGCGCGAACGTGCGCTTCCCGGTCGTGGAGACCACGGCCCAAGTCTATTCCAAGGTCTGGGAAATGGCGGCGCTGGCCGGTTTCTTCACCGGGCGCGAGGCCGCAAGGGTCATGACGCCACGCGGCAAGGGGACGATCCTGTTCACCGGGGCCACCGCCTCGACCCGTGGGGGCGCGGGCTTTTCCGCCTTCGCCGGGGCCAAGGCGGCCCTGCGCCAGCTGGCCCAGAGCCTGGCCCGCGAGATCGGGCCCAGGGGCATCCATGTCGCCCATGTGGTCGTGGACGGCATGATCGACGGGACCTTTGCCCGCTCCATCGCGCCGGATATCCAGACCCTGCTGGACGAGGATGCGATCCTGAAGCCCGACGAGATCGCACGGAACTATGTCTGGCTGCACAACCAGCAACGCAGCGCCTGGACGTTCGAGCTGGACCTGCGCCCGTGGAAGGAAAACTGGTGATGACCCGGACGATCGACTTCATCTTCGATTTCGCCAGCCCCAACGGCTATTTCGCCCTCAAGGGCCTCGAGGGGGTGGCCGAACGGACCGGCGCGTCCGTCAACCTGATCCCCTGCCTGTTGGGCGGCATCTTCAAGGCGACGGGCAATCAGGCCCCGTTCGTGGCCTTCGGCGGCGTCAAGGGGAAGATGGACTATGAGATGCTGGAGATCCGGCGCTTCGTGGCCCGTCACAGCCTCACCGCCTTCCGGATGAACCCGCATTTCCCGGTCAACAGCCTGACGGCGATGCGCGGCCTCTGCGCCGTCGAACCCGGGCCGGATTTCGACCGCTATGTCGAGGCCGTTTCAGAAGGCTTCTGGGAGCGCCGTCTGGCGATGGGCGATCCTGCGGTTCTGCAGTCGGTGCTGGATGAAGCCGGACTGGACGGTGCTGCGATCCTGGCCCGCGCCGGGACCGACGGAGTCAAGGCGATCCTCGCGGCCAACACCGAGGCCGCCGTGGCGCGGGGCGTCTTCGGCGTCCCGACCTTCTTCGTCGGCGAGGAGATGTTCTTCGGCAAGGAACGGCTGGACCAGCTGGAAGCGCTCCTGTCCGCGACCTGATTGCGCGACACCGCTTCGCTTGAGGAAACGCCGGCGAATCGCCACCTTGTGCCAATCATGAGTGATCGCGGCACCGGACAGGCCCCCTCGCGCGTCGTCGCGGTTCTGGGCCCCACCAATACCGGAAAGACCCATCTCGCGGTCGAGCGGATGCTGGGTCACGCCTCGGGCATGATCGGCCTGCCGCTCCGGCTGCTCGCGCGCGAGATCTATGACCGGATCGTCAAGCGGCGCGGGGCCGCCGCCGTGGCGCTGGTCACCGGCGAGGAGAAGATCGTCCCGCCGCGGGCCGTCTATTTCGTCTGCACCGTCGAGGCCATGCCGCTGGAGCGCCAGGTCGAGTTCCTCGCCGTCGACGAAATCCAGTTGGTGGCCGATCCCGAGCGCGGCCATGTCTTCACCCAGCGGCTGCTGCACGCGCGCGGCCGGTTCGAGACCATGTTCCTGGGCGCCGGGACCATGGCACCGCTGATCCGGTCACTGGTCGCCGATGTGGAGATCGTCTCGCGCGAGCGGCTGTCGACCCTGAGCTACGCCGGGTCGAAGAAGCTGACCCGCCTGCCCGCCCGCAGCGCCATCGTCGCCTTCAGTACGGACCAGGTCTACGCCATCGCCGAGCTGATCCGGCGCCAGCGCGGCGGGGCCGCTGTGGTCATGGGCTCGCTGAGCCCGCGCACCCGCAACGCCCAGGTCGAGCTGTTCCAGTCCGGTGAGGTCGATTTTCTGGTCGCCACCGACGCCATCGGCATGGGGCTGAACATGGAGGTCGACCACGTCGCCTTCGCCGGCCTGAGGAAGTTCGACGGGCGGCGGACGCGCTGGCTGCATGCGCATGAGATCGGTCAGATCGCCGGGCGGGCGGGGCGGCATCTGAGGGACGGCACCTTCGGCGTCACGGGCGAGGCGACGGAGCTGGACCAGGACCTGGTCGAACAGGTGGTCGAGCACCGGTTCGATCCGGTCGAGGGAGCCGAGTGGCGCAATGCCCGACTGGATTTCGACACCCTGCCCGACCTGCTGCGTTCGCTGACGATCACGCCGGGGGTGCGGGGGCTGAACCTGACCCAGCCGGCGCTGGACGAGACCCTTCTACGGCGTCTGATCAAGGACGAGGACGTGGCCCGGGTCGGCCGGTCGCGCGGGGCCATCATGCGGCTGTGGGAAGCCTGCCAGCTGCCCGACTTCCAGAAGACCACGCTGGACGAGCACGGACGGCTGTCCAAGGAGATCTTCCAGGCCCTGACCGGAAAGCGCGGTCGGCTGACGGCCGACTGGTTCGCCCCGCGCTTCGCCGAGCTGGATCGCGACGACGGCCAGATCGACCAGCTTTCGGCGCGGCTGAGCGGGGTGCGGACGCTGAGCTATATCGCCAACCGGCCCGACTGGCTGGATCAGGCGCAGGGCTGGCGCGACAAGACCAAGGCCCTGGAGGAGCGGCTGTCCGATGTGCTGCACGAGCGGCTGACGGCGCGGTTCGTGGACCGGCGCACCACCGCCCTTATGCGGGCACTCAACGTGACCGAGGACGCCGTGGCCGAGGTCGAGGCCGACGGCGCCGTCATCGTCGAGGGTCACGCCGTCGGGCGGCTGACGGGGGTGGAGTTCAGGATCGACAAGGGGGCGTCGGCGCTGGAGGACCGGGCCCTGCGACATGCGGCGCGGCAAGCGGTGACGCCGGAGATCGCGCGGCGGCTGGGCCGGCTGGCGGCGGACGAGGACGCGGCCTTCGCCGTGACGCCCGACGGCACGGTGTTGTGGCGCGGCGTGGCGGCGGGGCAGATCATGGGCGGCGACTGGTTCGCGCCCCGGGTGCGGCTGCTGGGCGAACTCGGGCCGCTGGCGGCGCGTGAACGGGCGCAGCGGCGGCTGGAGGCCTGGCTGGCCGCCGAAGCCGGGCGCGCGCTGAAGCCGCTGGCGCGTCTGAAGGGCGCGGTCGAGAGCGGGGCGCTGAAAGGCCTGCCGCGCGGCATCGCCTTCCGACTGATCGAGGCCGGCGGGGTCATCGACCGCCGCGCGGTCGAGCGCGATCTGGCGGCCCTGAGCAAGGTCGAGCGGCGCACGCTGAGAACCTTCGCCGTGCGGATGGGGTCGCATTCGGTCTGGCTGCCCGGGGTTCTGAAGCCGCGGGCGCGGGCGCTGATGCAGGCCTTTGTCGCCGGCGAGCCGTTCCGCCCCGGCGCGACGCCCCTGACCGCCCTGCCCGCGGTGCCGCCCTCGCCGCGCCTGCTGTCAGCCTTCGGCCTGCGACCGGTCGGCCGGGTCGCGGCCGGTGTGGAGATGCTGGAGGCGCTCGCCGAGCGTCAGGCGGCCGGCAAGGGCGTGTTGAGCGAGGCCGATCTGGCGGCGCTCGGCGTCTCGCTCGACGAGGCGAAGGCCCTGACCGCAACGCTGAAAGTCTCCCGCGCGCAGAAGCCGGACCGGGATGAAGAGCGGGCCCGACCTGTGAAGGATTCTCCCTTCGCCGTCCTGTCGGCCCTGACCGCGCCGCCGGAGCCGGCGGCGAGACCCAAACGCCGCCGGCCGCGCCGCATCCGGCCCGCCGCGCCCGGAAACGCATGAGCGAGGCCGGTTGCCGGGTCGATGTCTGGCTGTGGCGCGCGCGCTTCGCGAAGACGCGCTCGCTGGCCGCGGCCATGGTCGAGCGGGGCCTGGTGCGGCTAACGCACCAGGGTCATCAGACCCGGCTCGACAAGCCGAGCCGCTGTGTCCACGTGGGCGACACCCTCGTGTTTGCCCTCGGTGGCCGGCTGGTGGAGCTGACCGTGGCCGGGCTCGGCGAGCGACGCGGTCCGGCGGAGGAGGCGCGGGCGCTCTACGTCCTGCCGTCAGCGGAGACCTGACGCGCCGCGGAACTTCCGGCATTCTGGTCGCCGGAGGTCCCGCCATGACAGACCACACACCCGAAGACCGGCTCGACCGCATGCTTGGCGAGTTCACGCCGGACATCGCCGCCCAGGGCGCGGAATGCGTCGCCCGGCTGAGGGCCCGGATGCCGACCGCGACCGTCATGGTCTATGACAACTACAACGCCCTCGCGATCGGCTTCATGCCGAACGACAGGCCGTCGGACGCCATTCTCTCCATCGCCGTCTTCCCCCGCTGGTGCACCCTCTGCTTCCTGAAGGACGGGCCGCGCCTGCCGGATCCCGAAGGGCTGCTGAAGGGCGGCGGCGTCCGGGTGCGCCATGTGCGCCTGCCCGACCCGGCCAGTCTGGACGATCCCGCCATTTCCGCCCTGCTCGACGCCGCCCTGGCCATGGCTCATCCGCCGATGCCGGCCGGGCCGCCCGGGCGGCTGTTGATCCGGTCTGTGTCGCCCAATCGACGACCGCGGCGCCCGCCCGGTTGACAGCATCCCCCGGCGGGGCCATTTGCGCTGCCCGTTCCTCCCGCCAGCCGATAGCGCCCCTTACCGCCTCATGACCTACATCGTCACCGACGCCTGCGTGAAATGTAAATTCATGGACTGCGTCGAGGTCTGCCCGGTCGACTGTTTCTATGAGGGCGAGAATTTCCTCGTCATCGCGCCGGACGAATGCATCGACTGCGGCGTCTGCGAGCCGGAATGCCCGGTCGACGCCATCAAGCCCGACACCGAGGACGAGCCCGACGGCAAATGGCTGATGGTCAACTCGGAATACGCCAAGGTCTGGCCGAACATCACGGTCAAGGGCACGCCGCCCGCCGACGCCGAGACGTTCGAGCGCGAGACCGGCAAGTTCGAGAAATATTTCTCGGAGAAACCCGGCAAGGGTTCCTGAGCTGCGCACAGGCTTGCCGCCCGAGCCGGTGGGGATTTACGGCAGCACAGCCACTGACGCTGTGGACGTTTTGAAATTCCGCAATTTTGTGATAGGTTCCTGTCATTGGGTCGGGCGGTAAGCGATTTTCTCGCGCCGCCCGCGTTTGCGACAGAACTCCGCCCACGAAGGCGGAGTCGGCCAGAGGTTTGGTGATCCGTTTCCGCAGTTGAAGCCTGACATTGCCGCGCCGCTGACGGGAAGCCGTCTTCGGAGCGCACAGGTGTCTTCGGTGTTTGCGTCTCGCCTTCCCTGCGCCGGGAAAGGAATGACATGACGAACAAGACCGGACTGGAATTCAAGGTTGGCGACGCGGTCGTCTATCCGGCGCACGGCGTCGGCAAGGTCGCGGCGGTTGAGGTCCAGGAAGTCGCCGGCATGTCGCTGGAAGTTTACGTGGTCACCTTCGACCATGAGAAGATGACCCTGCGCGTCCCGACCAAGAAGGCCAAGACGGCCGGCCTGCGCTCACTGGCCGCCGACGACGTGGTGAGCAAGGCGCTGACGACCCTGAAGGGCCGCGCCCGCATCAAGCGCACCATGTGGTCGCGTCGCGCCCAGGAATACGAAGCCAAGATCAACTCGGGCGACCTGATCTCGATCGCCGAAGTGGTCCGCGACCTGCACCGCGCCGACAGCCAGCCGGAACAGTCCTATTCGGAGCGTCAGCTCTATGAATCGGCCCTGGACCGCATGGCCCGCGAAGTCGCCGCCGCCAATCGCATCGACAAGGACGCCGCCGTCCAGCTGCTGTCCAAGTCGCTGAGCGCCAAGAAGGCGGTCATCGCCGCCGCCGAAGCCGCTGAAGACGCGGCCGAAGAGGCCGAAGCCGCCTGATCCGGCGACATCGCTGAACACGTTGAAAGGCCCGGGAGCGATCCCGGGCCTTTTGCCGATTCAGGGCCGTCCCACGCAGAGCAAGGGGCCGTCGCCTTCCGGCCCGACGGTCGCCTCGACCGGCGCGCGCCCTCGCACGGCCGCACGGCGCGGGAACACGACCAGGCTGAGCAGATAGCCGACGATCGCACTGCCGCCGTATCCGACGAGCGGTGTCGGATAGTTGCCGAGCGCTGCCGCCAGGATGAGCGCCGCCCAGACAGCGCCGAACGCGATAGAGGCGGCTTGCTCCGGGCCGCTCAACCGCCGGGCGGCCTGGGCCGGCAGCACCAGCAGCGCCGAGCCCAGTACGACGGCGGTGCCCGCCAGCGGATGGACGGCGAAGGCTGAATACAGGATCTGATCGACGAACGGCATGGCCGGCGAAGGGTCCGCCCGGGCCATGGCCGCCGCAAGGCCGATCAGGGCGACGACCGCCCCGGCAAGCGTTCGCCGGTCGGGCCGGATGAGGGCGAGCACGGTCAAACCGGCCGCCAGGGCTCCGGCCATCCCGCGATCGGGTTGCAGCGCAAGAGCCAGTGCCGCGACGGCAACGCCTGTCAGGGAGAGGGGGTCCCGCGACCTTGCGAACAGCACCGTCATGAGCGGCACAAACATCATGGCGGGCTGGAGGATCAGGGGCCCCAACGCCACCCAGCGCGTGACGCCGCCGACGCTGACCCCCCAGAGGCTGACCGCCAGCAGGGCGAGGCCAAGGAGGAGATTTGTCGGGCCGGCCGGAAGATGCCCGCGCCGGTCGGCCAGGGCCAGAATGGCCAGTGCGACCAGGCCGAACGCCAGCGCGCCCGCATTGATCATCAGATGATGCTCCGGCGCTCCGCCCGCCGCCATCCAGGCCAGGCCGAGGCCGGTCGCACCGACCCCGCACAGAACCGCTGCGCCGCGCGGTCCGATTGTCTTGCCGTCACCCATGGCTTGTTGCCCCTTTCGCTTCAAATTCGACATCCGGTATCGGATGGCTTCGCCGACCGCCCAGGCCAGGCAGCCGAGCGCGAACCTCAGCGCCTCGCCTGGACGGGGGATCTCCCGGGCTTCGCGTAAGGCAGCGTCGCCCCATCCCCGCAATGACGGCGGCAAGAGTCTGCGGACGAGGGCGAAGATCTGGCCGCTGACGGGGCTCATGCCAGCCCTCCTTGCGGCAACTCTTCGCTGCCCGCGCAGACCGCGGGGTGCCCGGCGGCCAGACGGGAGCCCGCCGCCGTCAGCCTGTAGACGTGTCGCGGCGGCCGGCCCGGAGCCTCGGACATCTGCCAATCCGCCGTCAGATAGCCCTGGGCCTCGAGACGGATGAGCAGGGGGTAGAGGGTCCCGGACTTGATCTGCGCTTCGCGGCAAAGGTCATAACCATGCCGCCCCCCGGCACCCGCCTGCACCAGCGCGGCCAGGACGCGGCGGGCGGCCGGCGAAGGGGTTCGTGATCGCATCATCCGACAATAAATCTACATATGTAGATTTATGTCAATCCCGTCGCCCGGTGCGGGCCAGGCGATTTCGCGTGTCCCCCGGGCCGCTGGCCTGTTCAGACCCCGGAGCCGGTCCCGGACACGCGTTCCAGATAGGCGATCAGGTCGGCGATCTCGGTCGGCTGGAGCTCGAAGGCGGGCATGGCGGGGTGGGTGGTCACCAGGCCCTCGGCGAAGGCCTCCTGAAGGTCACGGACGGGGTATTTCACGCCCATGGTCCGGAACGGCGGTGCCGAGGCCAGCGGACTGTCGCCGGTCTGCTCAACTGCATGGCAGCCCGCGCATTTCTGCTGCACCAGCATCGCGCCGCGATCTGCGGAGCCCATGATGACGGGCCCGGTTTCGGTCTGGCGCACGGCCTCGCCGGCGCAGCCGCCGAGAGTCAGCACCGCCAGGGCGGCGATCCATCGAGCTGTCATGGTCCTGATCCTCCGGGCAGGCGTCGTCTGGACGACCCGCTCATGCCTGGACCGCAAATGCGTTCCCGGCGTTGTTCCATAACAAAGCAGGTCTCTTCCCGTTCCGGCAGGTGTCGGACCCGGAAGCCTGTTCAACGAGAGCGACTCCATGACCCAGTTCCACCATATCCGTCTCGAACTCGCCCGCGAGCCCGGGCATCCCGCCGGTGCGCCGGACGAGGGCTATGACATTGTCGCGCCGCTCGACGCCGAAGATCGGCTGGATGGCGAAGCCCTCAAGACCGAGCCGTCGCGTGGCCACGTCCGGCGCTTCTCGGGCGATGAGACGGTCGGTGCCGGCCGGCTTCGTCACGGGCCCGGCGGCCGGTGGGTGCTGGACATGGACCAGGGCGAAGCCGACGACGCCGTCGGCTTCCGTTTCGCAGACGAGCGTTTCGTCGCCGGCGAATATGTCAGCCTGTCTTTGCCCTCGGGCGAGCAGCACACCTATGTGGTGGCGCGCGTCGTCGAGGTCTGATCCCTGGATCGAGACCGGCCTGGACGCGATGGCGTCCAGGCCCAGATTTCGATCCGGACCCAGGCTCTAGAAATACTCGGCGTTGGCCGGGCACTGGGCCGCCAGACGGCGCGCAGTGATGCTGGCGGGGATGTAGGGCGTTCCGCGGGCCAGCTGGGCTCCGCCGGTGAAGCGGAAGCTTTCAGTCTGGTAGGGCCCGCGAAGCCGGACATTGACCCGGCGGCCCTTGCGATCCTGACAGGTGCCCTCGAACCGCGCATTGCCGTTGCCGACCTCGCGAACGGGATAGGTGCACTGCCAGCGCCGGGTCGAAAGGCCGCCGAAGAAGCGGTTGATCTCGCTGGGCCGAACGCATTTGGTTTCCGTGTCGCGCATGCCGAGAGCGCTGGTCGTGTATTGCCAGTACCCCGGCAACACGGTTTCGGCCGCGGCCTGCGGGACCATGGCGGCGGTGCTGGTGGCGGCCGGTGCCAGCAGGGCGGCTCCAGCGAGCGCAGCAGCGGCAATCAGGCGATGGATGGTCATGACGTCCCCGGAAAGGCGAATGTTCTGTCTAGCGGCAATATATGGCGGGAATTGAACGGCGGCTGAACGGCCGTCGAGCCTTGACGAAACGCGTCCGTCTCCTCTATACGCCCCCCTCTCGCGCGGAAGGCTTGCCGCGCGCACCTGTTTCATGCGTCCGCCGTTTCATCGGACCGCACCCGAAGGATAGTCCCATGTCGCGTCGCTGCGAACTCACTGGTATCGGCCCCATGGTCGGCCACAGCGTGAGCCACTCGAACGTCAAGACCAAGCGCCGCTTCCTGCCGTCGCTGAAGACGGTCAAGGTCGCCTCGGAAGCGCTGGGCCAGTCGTTCAGCCTGCGCATCTCGAACGCCGCCCTGCGCACCCTCGACTTCAAGGGCGGTCTTGACCCGTTCATCGTCAAGGCCAAGGACGAGCAACTCTCGACCGCCGCCCAGCGCATCAAGCGCCAGGTGAAGGCCAAGCTGGCCGAGCAAGCCGCCGCCGCCTGATCGGCCGCCGACAAGAAGATCTGAAAAGGCCGGCGGAAACGCCGGCCTTTTTGTTTGCGCGATCCGCACCCGTCATTAGGCTGGCGACCTCGCCCCGGGGAGCTGTCCGTGTCCGCCACCACCATCCGCGCCGCCCTGATGGGCGCTTCCCTGCTGACACTCGGCGCCTGCGTCTCGATCACGGTCACTCACGAGCCGGAAACGGTTCCTTTGGCGGTCCAGCCCGCCACCGCCGACCCGGCCGTCACCGTGACGCCGGCCCGCGAATCGACCGCCTTCACCCTCGGCACCGACCAGCCGCGCACGGCCGAGCAACTGGCCATGTCGTTCGACAAGGCCGACCTGTCGATCAGGGTCCTGCCGGAGACGAAGACCATCGACGCCGTCGCCGTGCTGGACTTCACCGCCACCGCGCCACTGACGGCCGTGGTGGTCGAGCTGGACACCCTGCTGGCCGTCTCGTCGGTGCAGGTCGACGGACGCGAGATACCCGCCGGCGAGGGCGGCTGGCGCAATCCCGAGGGACGGATGACCATCCCGCTGGCCGAGCCGCTGGCGACCGGAGAGACGGTGTCGGTGCGTATCGCCTATGCGGGGGCGCCGCGCGTCGCCCCGAACGCGCCGTGGGACGGCGGCTTTGTCTGGGCGACGACGACCGACGGCTCGCCCTGGATCGCCACCGCGGTCCAGCCCGAGGGCTGCGACATCTTCTGGCCCTGTATCGACCATCCGCTGGCCGAACCGAAGCGGGTTGACCTGCACATCACCGTGCCGTCGACCCTCGCCGCGCCGTCGAACGGGCGGTTCATGGGCACGGTCGATCACGGCGACGGCTGGACCACCTGGAACTGGAGCGCGGCCAATCCAAACACCTATGCCATCGCCCTGAACATCGGGCCGTATGACGAGGTGCGCAGCGACTATCAGAGCCGGTTCGGCAATGTGATCCCGATCTCCTACTGGCACCTGCGCTCCGACGACCCGGCCAAGGTCGCGGCCCTGTTCGCCCAGTTCGCGCCGATGATGGATTTCTACGAATCGACCGTCGGCCCCTACCCGTTCGGCGACGAGAAGATGGGGGTGGTCGAGACCCCGCACCTGGGCATGGAGCACCAGACCATCAACGCCTACGGCAACGCCTACAGGCTGGACGGCAAGGGCTATGACTGGCTGCTGCACCATGAGATGGCGCATGAGTGGTTCGGCAACCAGATGACCAACCGCAACGCCGACGACATGTGGCTGCACGAAGGGCTGGGCAGCTATATGCAGCCGCTCTACCTGCGCTGGCTGCACGGCGAACGCTATATGCAGGCCGAGCTGCAGGAGCAGCGTCGCGACCTGATCAACCGGTTCGCGGTCGTCTCGGGGACCGAGCGGTCCGAGGACGAGGTCTACAAGAGCGATGTCGGCCCGGGGCTGGACCTGTACAACAAGGGCTCTCTGATCGCCCATTCGCTGCGGATGCTGATCGGAGACGAGGCCTTCTTTTCCTCGGTGACGCGGCTGGTCTACGGGTCCCCGGACCCCCGCCCTGGCGGCTTCGCCCCCCGCTACGGCACGACCGCCGAGTTTCTCGCCATCGTCAACGAGGAGACGGAGCAGGACCTCGGCTGGTTCTTCCGCGGCTACCTGTACCAGGCCGCCCTGCCCGAGCTGCGCCAGACCCGTGAAGGCGACACCCTGACGCTGGAATGGGTCACAGGGGACGGCGCGGCCTTCCCCATGCCGGTGGAGGTGGAGATCGACGGCGAAACCCTCTCCACCGTGCCGATGACCGGAGGCCGCGGCGTCCTCGCCGTCCGCGCCGACGCGCATGTGCTGATCGATCCGCAGAACAAGGTGCTGCGCCGGGACGTCTTCCTGGAGGAATGGAAGGCCGCAGGTGGCCGCTGAATCAGACGGCCTCGGCCCTCACCGACTGACGCACCAGCTGGCATGAGCCCTGGGTGGTCAGGAAGGCGATGTCGGCGGCGTCGCGGCCGCAGGCGATGCGGACCAGACCTTCGACCGGTGCCAGCCCGGTCGGATCGACCAGCCACCAGCCGTTCGACAGCCAGACCTCGAAGATGGCGTGGAAATCGGGCGGGTTCAGCTGATGCGCAAAGGCGCTGACGGCGCGGGCCGGAATGCCCGAGGCGCGGCACAGGGTGATGCCCATATGGGTGAAGTCGCGGCACACGCCGGCCCGGTCGATGAAGGTCCGCGCCGCCGTCGTCTCGCTGTCTGACGAGCCGGGTTCATAGTCGATCTCGGCCCTGATCCAGTCGAGGATCCTCAGCACCCGGTCGCCGCCGACGGTGCCGCCGAAGGTGCGTTCGGCGAAGCGGCCGAACTGGTCCGACGGGCAGTAGCGGCTGGGGTGGAGGTAGGTCAGCACCTCGGCCGGCAGGTCGTTCCAGTCGTGCTGGACGGTCACCGGCGGGAGGCCCTTGAGCACGCCGTTGTCGACCACCGCCTCATAGGTCAGGTCCACCTCGCCCGAGAGGTGGGCGCGCAGTGTCCGCGCCCCGAACTCCACGTCCTCATCCTGGATGAAGTCGATCGCCGGCCTGGTGGTCAGGCTTTCCTCGAGAATGGTCTGGCCGGGCCAGTGGGCGACCTGGATCTTGTAGATGGCGTCAGTCGGCGGATCGAAGCGATAGACGAGTTCGGCGCGCACGCGGATTTTCATGAGGGCTCGACTGAAGCAGGACAGGCTTCACGTCAACGGCGGGGGCGCGACGCCGTTCCGTCCCTAGGGCTCCAGCTCGATATCCCAGTAGAGGTAGTCGAGCCAGCTCTGGTGCAGATAGTGGGGCGGGAACCGTCGGCCGTATTCCTGCAGCTGCCAGGCGTTCGGCCGGTGCGGCGCACGGCGCAGCGGCATCCCGGCCTGCTGCGGCGTGCGCCCGCCCTTGCGCAGATTGCACGGCGAGCAGGCGGCGACGATGTTCTCCCAGGTCGTACGGCCGCCGCGCGAACGCGGCACCACATGGTCGAACGTCAGCTGTTCGGTGGCCCGGCAGTACTGACAGGTGAAACCGTCGCGCAGGAAGACATTGAACCGGGTGAAGGCCGGCTGGCGGTCCTGGTCGATATAGCTCTTCAGCGCGATCACGCTGGGCAGGGCGATCTCCATCGACGGACTGCGCACCACCTTGTCATAGGTCGACACCACGTCGACGCGGTCCTGGTAGACCGCCTTGACCACTTCCTCCCACGGCCAGATCGACAGCGGATAATAGGACAGCGGGCGAAAGTCGGCGTTCAGCACCAGCGCGGGCCAGCCGGAGGGGGGGCGGCTCTGGACCTGCATCAGGCCCTCGCCGTTCGGGAAAGGATCATCGACGCGACCGGACTGAAGACACGTCTCCTTCCCTGGTTATGGGCAAAGCCTAGCCGTGATTCGACGGCTTGGCGATGACCGCGAGGCGACGGTTCCGTAACGCTCAACCCCTCGAGGGGGTCCCTGGAAACGCCGGCAGGCTCCAGCCCCAGACCAGGGCCCCGGCGCGCAAGGCGAAGCCGCAGGGGGCGGCGATCAGGGCCGCGGGCCAGGCGTCGAGCCCCAGGGCGCGCGCGGCGACGAAGACGGTGGCGGCCAGCAGGGCGGCGGAGACGGTGATCTCTCGCCGCAGCAGGATCGAGGGCTGGCCGGCCAGCAGGTCACGCACCACCCCGCCGAAACAGGCGGTCAGGGCTCCCATGACGATGCAGATCAGCGGCGCGACCTCGAAGGCCTCGGCCTTGGCCGCGCCCATGACGCCATAGGCGGCCAGGCCGATCGCATCGAGCCACAACAGGGCCCTGAAACGCCACGGGCGGGCACCGACCATCCAGACCGCCAGCGAGGCCAGCAGGCAGACGGCGATGTAGCGCCAGTCCTGCACCCAGAAGACCGGGGCCCCGATCAGCAGGTCCCGCAGGGTGCCGCCGCCGACCCCGGTGATCGCCCCGAAGAAGGCGAAGGTGACCAGGTCATGCCGCTGCTGCGCCGCTGCGAGGGCTCCGGTAGCGGCAAAGACGGCCACGCCGGCGAAATCGAGTGCGCCCAGCACGGTCTCCGGATCGGTCAGGGCGGGATCGACGATGGGGCTCACGCGGGATGTTCCTCCAGCACGACCTCGCCGCGCTTGACGGCTCCATACCATCCCCAAAGCAGATGCGCCGCCATGCTGCGATGCGGCCGCCAGGCCTCAGCCCGGGCCCAGGCCTGTTTCTCGGTGGGCCGCAGGGTCGTGCCGTCCGCCCAGCGGATGGCTTCCTGCAGGGCGATGTCGCCGCCCGGGAAGACATCCCGACGGCCCTCGCAGAACATCAGGAAGGTCTCGGCCGTCCATTTGCCAACGCCCTTGATGGCGACCAGCCGCGCGATGGCCTCCTCGTCGGACAGCCGCTCCAGATGGTCAAAGTCAATCCGGCCCTCGACCTGGGCGCGGGCGATCTCATGGCCATAGGTCGCCTTCTGGATCGACAGGCCGAAGCCGCGCAGGACGCCGATGTCCGTGGCCAGAACCCGCTCGGGGGTCACCGCCCCGTCCAGTCCTGTCGCGACGCGGGCCCAGATGGCGGCGGCGGACGCCACCGAAACCTGTTGATCGACGATCATGTGAAACAGGCCTTCGAACCCGCCCGTCCGGACTCGCCAGTCAAAGACGGGCGTCTGCACATGGGCGCGCGCCAGTGCGGGGTCCAGATCGACGAGCGCCTCGCGTGCGGCGGCGATCTGGACGGGAGTCAGCGGAATGGGCATGGGGTCTCATCGACAGGGGCGGGCACCCGTTCTAGCCTTTCGGCATGACCACTCTGGACGAACTTCTGCATCCGATCACGCGCGACCGGTTCGACGCGGACTACAACGACCGAAAACCGCTGCATATTCCCGCCGGAGAAGGCGCGCCCAAGCGGGCCCTCCTGAACTGGGCGGGATTCAACGCCCTGCTGGACCAGAGCTCGATCTGGACGGCGCAGAGCCTGAAGCTGGTCTTCAACGGGCAGCCCATTCCGCCCGAGCAATACTGCATCGAGACCCAGTCGCAGTCGGGGCCGACCGTGCGGCCGTCGCCGGCCAAGGTGCAGACTCTTCTGGCCATGGGCGCCAGCGCCATCGCCGGCGATGTCCAGGAACTGACACCCGAGTTGCGTGCGCTGTCGCATCGGCTGGCCAGGGATTTCGCGGGGCTGGTCGGTGCCAACGTCTATTGCTCGTTCGGCGGTGTGCAGGCGTTCGAAACACATTTCGACCTGCACCATGTGTTCGCCGTCCAGCTGGAAGGCGAGAAGACCTGGCGGCTGTACGAGAACCGCGCCGAGGCACCGGTCAGCTTTCCCTTCGACGACGCCGCGAGCCGCCGCTGGTTCGCCGAGACCCGCGGGAAGTTGATGTCCGAGGTAAGGATGCGGCCCGGAGACGTCCTCTACCTGCCGCGCGGCTGGTATCACGACGCCATGACCATCGAAGGGGCGTCCTTGCATGTGACCTTCTCGGTGACCCCGCTCTACGGGCGGATCATGTTCCGCCTGCTCGAATCGGCGGCGATGCAGGATCCGGCGTTCCGGGCGTGGCTCGCGCCCGGAGACGCCGATGGCGACCGCCTCGGCAAACAGCTGGCGGATCTCGGCCGTCGGCTGGCCGATCTGTCCGCCCTCCCGGCCTTCCGGGACGAGGTCCTGATGGCCCAGGAGCGGCTCGTGCCCCGGCCGGCGCCCTACGCCCTGCCGGCGCGCACACCGCTGACTCTCCTGCGGGCGACCGGCCTGACCCCGCCCCGTGCGGCGGGCCCGGCGCAGGTCGCGATAGAATGGGCGCTGGGCCAGCCCCAGTTCGCCATGGAGGATGTCATCGCCCAGTTCGACTTCGTCTCCGTGCCGGCGCTGAACGAGGCGTTCGAAGCCGCCATCCGGCTCGGCGTCTTCAAGCCGCTCTGAACGCGCGCCGCATCGACAGCAGGCGGCGGGCGTCATAGTTGTTCGACCATGCAAAGCCTGGACGACCTTCTGCATCCCGTCTCGCCGGAACAGTTCCGGGCTGACTATGTGGGCCGCAAGCCGCTGCACATCCCGGCGGCAGGCGACGACCGCAAGGCCGCCATCCTCACCTGGGCCGAATTCAACCGCCTGCTGGGCCAGGGGTCGCTGTGGAGCGCGGCTCATCTGCGGCTGATGCGGAACTATGTGGCCGTACCCCCGGACCAGTATTGCTACCCCGTCGTGACGCCGCAGGGCGAGGTGATGCGGCCCTGGGCCCAGAAGGTCGAGGTCTTCCTGTCGGCCGGTGCCAGCCTGATCGCCAATGATGTCCTGACCATCCACCAGCCGCTCATGCAGATCGGCGAGATGCTGTCACGGACCTTCGCCGCCAGCATCGGTGCCAATATCTACTGCTCCTTCCAGGGCGTTCAGGCCTTCGGCACCCATTTTGACAACCACGACGTGGTCGTGGTCCAGACCGGCGGAACCAAGGTCTGGAACCTGTACGAAGGCCGGGCCGAGAACCCGATCGAGAATTTCCCCGACGACGCCGCCACCCGACGCTGGTTCGAACAGACGCGCGGGGCCCTGATGCAGCAGGTAACGATGCAGGCCGGCGACGTCCTGTATCTGCCGCGCGGCTGGTACCATGACGCCCTGGCGACGGACGGGCCGTCGCTGCACGTCACCTTTGCGATCACGCCCCTGCATGGCCGCACACTGCTGGCCCTGCTGAACATCGAGGCGATGAAGGACCCGGCCTATCGGGCCTTCGCACCGCCGGCGGACGAAGACGGCGGCGCGGCGTTGGCGGCGCACCTCGCCGACTACGGTCAGATCCTGGCGCGTATCGCCGCGTCCCCCGTCTTCGGCGAGGAGGTCGCCAAATCCCAGGCCCGCATGACCCCCCGCCCCCCGTCCTTCAGCCTGCCGGAGCGCAAGCCGGTCACCCTTTACCGGACGACCGGTCGATCCTTTCCGGATTGTCCGGGCGCTGTCCGCGAAACCTATGACTGGGCCATCGCGGAGCGGCAGTTCGCGCTTGAAGACATGGTCGCCCACTTCCAGTCCCTGTCGGAGACCGAGGTTCGCGCGGGCGTCGCCGCGGCCGAAGCGGCCGGGGCCGTGCAGCGGCTGTAACCCGCGACGCATCGACAGGGTGGGGAGGTCGCCTTAAACCTCAGCCCATGCGCACGCTCGAAGAGATCCTGCATCCCGTCACCCCGGCGCAGTTCCGCGCGGAATATGAGGGCCGCCAGCCGCTGCATATCCCGGCCGTGCAAGGGTCGGACAAACGCGCGCTGCTGCCGTGGGACGCCTTCAACGGCCTGCTGAACCAGACCAATGTCTGGGACTCGGAACGGCTGAAACTGATGCGGTACGACGACGCCGTCCCGCCGGAACAATACTGCCGGCGCAAGCGGACGCCGGAAGGCATGATCTGGCGGCCGTCGCCGGCCAAGGTCGAGGTCTTCCTGTCCGCCGGTGCCAGCATCCTGGCCAATGACGTCCTGACCCTGCATTCGCCCATCACCCGGGCGGGCGTGGCCCTCGGAGAGGCGCTGGCGGCCGAGGTGGGGGCCAGCGTCTTCTGTTCGTTCAAGGGCGGCCGGGCAGTGGCGACCCACTATGATGTCCACGAGGTCTTCGCCGTCCAGACCGAGGGGGAAAAGGTCTGGAACCTTTACGAGGGTCGGGAGATCGATCCGGTCGGCTACCCGCCGGGCCTGACCCAGACCGATTTCAACAAGGCGCGCGGCCGGCTGGTCTCGACTATCACCATGAGGCCCGGCGACGTGCTGTACATGCCGCGCGGCTTCTACCACGACACGGTGACGCCGGATCAACCGTCCCTCCACGTCTCCTTCACCGTCATGCCGCTCGCCGGCCGGAGCCTCCTGTCCCTGCTCGACGGTGCGGTCCTGCAGGACGCCGCCTTCCGCGCCTGGCTTCCCGCCGCCGGGGCAGAGGGCGGGGCGCTGCTTGAGGCACGGCTGGCCGACCTGGCCGCGCGACTGGCGGGGATCGTCGCCTCGCCCGCGTTCCGGGATGAAGTCGCCCTGCTCCAGCGCCGTCTGATGCCGCGCGCAGCCGACTTCAGCCTGCCGGTGCGCAAGCCCGCCACTGTGTACCGCGTCACCGGCCGAGCTTTCCCCGACGTGGGGCCGATGGCGCGGCGCGCCTTCGACTGGATGATCGAGGAACGGCAGTTCGCGGTGGAGGACCTGGTCGCGGACATGGAGTCCCTGTCGGAGGCGGATCTCCGAAGCGCCCTCGCCGGGGCCGAACAGGCCGGCGCCGTTCAGCGGGTCTGAGCGGCGTCGTGGCCTTCGTCACCCGTTTCGCGCCCTCGCCGACCGGACGGCTGCATCGCGGACACGCCTTTTCCGCCCTCACCGCCTGGCGCGCGGCACGCGACGCCGACGGACAGTTCGTGCTGCGCATCGAGGACATCGATCCGGCCCGCTGCAAGCCCGAGTTCCAGGACGCCATCCTCGAGGACCTGACCTGGCTGGGTCTGGATTGGGACGGACCGGTGCGCCGGCAGTCCGAACATCTCCCTGACTATTCGGCCGTGATCGAGGCGCTGAACGGGCGAGGCCTGCTCTATCGCTGTTTCCGGACCCGCAAGGACATCCTCGACGCGATCGGCGATGCGCCGCACGGGCCCGTCGAGGCCGCGCGCCCCGGCCCGCATCCGGCCGATGAGGAGGCGACGCTGCTGGCCGAAGGACGGTCGTTCGCCTGGCGGCTTTCGCTGGACCGCGCGAGAGCGGCGCTGGGTGAAGTCGTCTGGGACGCCATGACCTTCCTCGAGGAAGGCCGCGGTCCGGACGGCGCACACGGCCTGATCAAGGCCCGGCCGGAGACCGCGGGCGACGCCGTGCTGGCTCGCAAGGATGCCGGGGCGGCCTACCATGTGGCGGTCACCCACGACGACGCCCTGCAGGGCGTGACCCATGTCATCCGCGGCGAGGACCTGTTCGAGGCGACCCATGTGCAGGTGCTGATCCAGACCCTGATGGGCTGGCCGATCCCCGTCTATCGCCACCATCGTCTGCTGCTCGGCCCGGACGGGAAACGCTACGCCAAGCGCGACCGGTCCGTGACCCTGGCGGAACTCAGGGCCGGCGGTCTGGCCGTCGCGACCCTGCGGGCCGAACTGGGCTTCTGATCAGCTTGCCAGGCGGCCCTTGGCCTTCGACGCAGGGAAGACCAAACCGGCGTCCGGCGCATCCGCCGCCGCCCCTGGACCGCCGATCGTCCGGAGCATATGGCGGATGATGTTGAGCCGGGCGGCCTTCTTGTCGTCGGTCGCGATCACGGTCCAGGGCGCGTGGTTGTGGTCGGTCTCGTCCAGCATCCGGTCGCGCGCCGCGCTGTATTCCTTCCACCGGGCCTGGGCCTCGGCGTCCAGCGGCGAAACCTTGAACCGTTTGAGCGGATCCTCGATCCGTTCAGCCAGTCGGCGCGCCTGCTCGACCTTCGAGATGTCGAGCCAGAGCTTGATCAGCAGGATCCCGTCGTCGGCCAGGATGCGCTCGAAAGAGGGCGCGTCCGACAGGAATTGCACATGCTGCTCGGGCTTGCAGAAGCCCATCACCGGCTCGACCCCGGCGCGATTGTACCAGGACCGGTTGAACAGAACCGTCTCCCCGTCGGCGGGCAGGTGCGGGACATAGCGCTGGAAATACCACTGGCTGGTCTCGCGCTCGTTCGGCTTGGGCAGGGCCACGATCCGGGTCTGGCGCGGCGACATGTATTCGGTGATCCGCTTGATCGCCCCGTCCTTGCCCGCGGAATCGCGACCTTCGAAGATGATGACCGTCTTGCGGCCCTGTTCGATGGTCCAGTGCTGTGTCTCGACCAGCAGGATCTGCAGGCGCTGAAGGTCTTCGTCGTATTTGTCTGATTTCTTGCCCATGCGCCCACGATGCGCCGGGCGCTTCGGCGGGGCAATGTTGCAACGCCATTTCACCCTGGTCACGCCCAGGCCCCGCGACGGTCCCGAACCTGTCAGCGTTCTCATGTGCGCGCCGCAGTCCGGTCGTCTAGGGTGCGCGCGACAGAGAGGGAGAGACCCATGTTCGCCACGCGCCGCGCCCTGCTGGGTGGTTTCGCCGCCTTGCCGTTCGTCAGCGCCCTTCCGGCCATGGCGCGCAGCTGCCAGGACGAACCCGCGGCCGGGGCGGCGCTGGACGCCGTCTTCGCCGAGGCCGCACCGCCCGCCCTGGCTGCCGGAATCGTGACGCGCGACGGTCTCGCCTGGTCCGGGGTGCGTGGCGTGCGCCGCGCCGGGAGCGAGGCCCTGGCGACCACCGACGATCGTTGGCACCTGGGCTCGAACACCAAGGCGATGACCGCCGCCGTCTTCGGACGGCTGGTCGATCAGGGCCGGGCCCGCTGGGCCATGCCGGTCGCGGAGGCCTTTCCGGGCGTCACGGTCGATCCGGCCTGGGCCGCGATCACGCTCGACGACCTGATGCACCACCGGGCCGGCCTGCTGGACGCCGGCCTGGTGGACCGCGCCTGGCTGATGGCCGCCCATGCCGACCAGCGCCCGTTGGCGGAGCAGCGGGCCGGGTTCGCGGCGCGGGCGCTGGGTGCGCCACCGGCCGGACCGGTCGGGCAGTTCGCCTATGGCAACGGCAACTACATCCTCCTGGGTGCCGCCATCGAGACGATCACCGGTCGGCCGTGGGAGACGGTCATGGCGGCGGAACTGTATGCGCCCCTGGGCCTGACCACCGCCGGCTTCGGCGCGCCGCAGGACCCGGCACCCTGGGGCCATAGTGGCGGCGTCGGCGTCGATCCGGCGGGGTTTTCGGACAATCCCCGCGCACTGGGCCCGGCGGGGACGGCGCATATGAGTGTGGCCGACTACGCCCGCTTCATCGGCGCCATGATGGGCGGCGCGCCAGACTGGCTGAGCGAGGCGACCCGCCGGCATCTCCTGACCCCCGCCGCCGGATCGCCGCCGGCCTATGCGGCCGGGTGGGGCGTGGGCAGCGCGCCCTGGGCCGGGGTCAGCGGACCGGGGCCGACGATCAGCCATAACGGCTCCAACACCATGTGGTTCGCGACCGTGCTGGCCGCGCCCGAGCGGGGGCTCGGCTTCATCGCCCTGTCCAACGACGGTGTGGCGGGGCAGCGAGCCTGCACGACCCTGGTCCGGCGGCTGGCGGAGGCCCGCGCCGCCGCGTAAGGCTGATCGCGCATGAAGCGCGATTTCGCCGATTTCTGGAACCTGCTGTGGGAGTTGGCGCTCGGCGTCTGCGCGGCCTTCGCCCTGCTCAACCTGTTCGCCCCGCAGCAGGACCTGCCGTGGAAGCCGCTGGACCTGAGCCGGCCGATCGGCACGGCCACGGCGGCCAAGGTGGCCGATTTCGTCCTGCCCGCCACCGCCGCCCCGGAGGAGACCACCGCCGTCACCGAGGCCTGTATGCAGGTGCTGCGCGAGGCCGGGGTCGAGGTCGAGCGGGCCGGAGACCGGGACGACGGCGGCTTCTGCGTCGTCCGCGGGGCGATCCGCATCACCGGCGGGGCCGTCACCCCCCTGCCCGGCAACCCGGTCCTGCAGTGCCCGCTGGCGGTGCGATACGTCATCTGGGAGCGCCAGGTGCTGCAGCCCGCGGCCATGGAGACCTTCGGCAGCCGGGTGGCCCGGCTGAACGACGTGGGCACCTACAGCTGCCGCCGCATCTATGGCCAGACCGACCCGGGTGCCCGGCCCAGCGAGCATGCGCGGGCCAATGCGCTGGATATCGGCGGAGTGACGCTGGAGGACGGGCGGCGCGTCTCGGTGCTGGAGGACTGGCCCGGAGACGGTCCGCGCGGGCCCGAAGGGGCGCGCTTCCTGAGGCGCATCCGCGACGGGGCCTGCCGGGTGTTCTCGACCGTCCTGACGCCGGACTACAATGACGCCCACGCCAACCACCTGCACCTGGACGGCGCGCCCCGGCCCCTGTGCGCCACCGGACCGTCACGCGCCCGCCTCGCCGAGGCGGCGGCCAAGGCGGGTTGACCGCTCGCCAAATGCGCGAGAAAAAGTCGGTGCAGTCCGGATTTCGCGCGGCCTCCACAATCGCGCCAGCTCCTTCGCCTGAACGAGCCATCCAGCAGGACTGACGGGCGTCCCTTGAGGGGCGTCTGCCTGGAAAGCGCGTTCAGGAGACGCATTATGGCGACCGGCACGGTCAAGTGGTTCAACCCGACGAAGGGTTTCGGCTTCATCCAGCCCGATGGCGGCGGTCAGGACGTTTTCGTCCACATCACCGCGGTCCAGAAGGCAGGCCTGCCAGGGCTCGATGAGAATGCCAAGGTGTCCTACGAGCTGGAATCCCAGCGCGGCAAGACCTCGGCGGTCGATCTGAAGCTTCTGTGAGTTCGGGCCGCGGTCAGAAGGCTCCGCCTTCTCGATCCGACGCGGCCTGATTGAAGCCACGGACATCACCTTCAGAGGGGCGCGGCGGCTTCGGCCTCCGCGCCCTTCTTCTTGACCGACGACCACTGCGCGAGAACGATCGCCGCCAGCACCACCGCCCCGCCGACCGCCTGCACGGGGGTCAGGGTCTCGGCGAAGATGAGCCAGCCGAGCAGGGCGGCGACGACCGGCTGGATCAGGACGGTCACGGCGGTGAGCGCCGCCGGCAGCCGGCCCAGCGACCAGGCGACACCGCCCTGCCCCACCACATGCATCAGGCCGAGGCCGGCACAGGCGGCCCAGCCGCCCCATGAGCCGGGCAGCACATCCTCGCCCAGCACCAGGGCCACCAGCAGCAGGCCCGGTGCGGCGATGGCCGTCGACCACAGCATGACCCGCCCGGCCGAATGCGCCTCGCGCGCCCCCTTCACGGCGATGAAATAGCCCGCGTACCAGAGGGCGGTGACGCCGGCGAAGACGTCGCCCAGCGGGGGATTCGACCCCTGGCCCCCGTTCGCGCCCAGGGACATGGTCACCGCCCCGGCGATGGCGGCGGCGAGGGCGACGAGGAACAGGGCCCTGGGCCGTTCGCGGAACACGAACCAGCCGACCAGGGTGACCACCACCGGCGTCAGATTGGTCAATGTGGTGGCGTTGGCGACCGAGGTCAGGGCGATGCTGTAGTGCCAGAAGCTGAGGTCGAGCACGAGCATGCCGCCCGCCAGCACCATCCAGTTCGACGGCCGGCCGATGCCCTCGCCGCCCGGTCTGGCGGTCATGACCAGCAGCCAGGGCAGGGCGAAGGCGAAGCGCCAGAAGCCCGCGGCGGCCGGTCCCGCGTCCGAGAGGCGCACGAGGATGGGGGCCAGGCCCAGCACCATGGCCGCGAGGATGAGCACGATGAGGGCGGCGGCGCGGGAGGGCATCACTGGCGTATAGCGGATTCTCCACCCGGCCCTTTCCGCTATCGTCATTCCGGCGAAGGCCGGAACCCGGCGGCGCCGAAGGCGATCTGTTCATGTACCGGCGCTCCCGACAGCCTGGCTGCTACGCGCCGCCCTTCGGGTCGCGCTCGCGCGCGCCGCCGGGTTCCGGGCCTCGCTACGCTCCCCCGGAATGACGATAGCGGGTGAGGGGTAGCGGCGCCTCAGTCCGCCTCTTCCGGCGGGACCCAGTCGGGATCGTTCTCCGGAAACCAGTCCGCCGCCAGATCGCGCCAGTCGGGGTTGGCCTCCTCGATCAGCCGGAGCTTCCAGTCGCGCTTCCAGCCCTTGATCCGCGTCTCCTGGCGGATGGCATCGGCAACCCAGACGTGGCGCTGGAACCAGACCAGCCGGGTGCAGCCGTAGCGTTTGCTGAAGCCAGCGAAGGCACCGGTGCGGTGCTTCCAGACCCGCGCCGGCAGGTTGGCGGAGACGCCGGTGTAGAGCGTGCCGTTGCGCCGGCTGGCCATGATGTAGGTGGCGACGAACTTCCGATGCGTGCGCATGGAACGCAACCTATGCGCTATTTCGGGAGCCTGTCCAGCACTCCTCCCGCTATCGTCATTCCGGCGAAGGCCGGAACCCAGCGGCGCGCGAGAGCGCGACCCTGCCGGGAGGGCCGGTGCGTGAACAGATCGCCTTCGGCGCCGCTGGGTTCCGGGCCTCCGAGCCGCTTCGCGTCTCTCCGCCCGGAATGACGATAGCGGGAGGGGTGGGCTCAAGGGACGCGCCGGTACCGCCCGCGCCCGTCGAAGGCCAGCCAGCCCCGGTCGCGGAGCACCTGCAGCTGCTGCCTGATCTTGTCACGCTGGAGATGCTCGAAGCTGGCTCTGAGGCGCTTCTTTCCTATGAAGCGCGCCTAGTGAGCGCAGGTGGCTCAATCCGCGTCAGGCTGCTGAAGGCTGTCTATCGTTCTATGGCGGGAAAAGCCCGCGGTCTTGGAGAAGGCCAAGTAGCTTCAAGCCAAGCGCCGCCGTCTCTTCCGACAAGGGAATGATCTGGTCGAACGGAAGTGACTTTAGCGGCTCTCCGGGTGAGACTTTGAACCAAGAGACCGCAGCGATAGCCCCGATGTCGTGGTTCGGCATCCAGTTACCGTGAATGGCGAGATTGCGCCTAGGGGCGGCCACGATACCCCGCTCACATACGTCTAGGAGGGTTAGCCTCTGAGATCGGGCCAATTTGGCCTCCGCTAGGGTCCGAAGCGTTTTCAGCCTTGCAGAGATATCGCGTTCAATCGGGGGGCCTTGCCGGCCCTCGTCGAACGTTTGGTCTCGAAGGTGGTATATTGCCGCTTCCACCAGGAACTCGAAGTGAGCCCATGTGACGGAGAGCAGGCCAATCCAGCCGAGTTGGTTATGGTCGAGCGGGACGTTTAGGGCGGTCTCAATATCGCGCCTTAGAGGGACCGGAACATCCATGACTGAAAAGCCTAGCCCTGAATCGCCGGAAGCCGACGAATAGTTTGAGCGGGTTCTGCGGAACCTCGTGAACACACCTCATACGCCCCACGAGAAGAAGGGACGCGAGCCGAAGCCCGCGCCCGAGTCCAACCTGAAGGCTTAAGCGACCCCTAGTTGGGGATAACGTGGAACCTGATGTGGTTGCAGTTGGTGCAGACGCACGCCACCACGGGGAAGCCGGGGGGCGGAATCTGCACGTTGCCGGTCTGGCTCGTCATCATGATGAACGGCGTTAATCCGTTAGCGTCGGGCTCAACGACTTCCCACTGCTTGTTGCCGCAACAACCGCAGACGGGATTGGTGATCTTCGACTGAATTTTGGTAGCAAAAACGCCCACGAGAAACCTCCCTGAAATACACCGATAGATTGAACGATTGGAATTCAAAACGCAAACGAATTGGGCTTCGCGCTACCTGTGCTTTTCAGGAGAGCCGATCGCTTTGTCGCTTTCGCCAGAGGCGGCGAGCCTTCTGCTTAGGCGTAAGCGGCTTCACCAGCCCGCCGATGCATAAGGCGCTTTCCGCCGATGCCGCGCAGGGCTTCGTCCGTGCGCATCGTGTCGTTGACGCCGAGGCCAACGCGGTTCGAGTAACGGAGGTCGAACTCTGCGGGGTAGCGCTTCAGGTGGGTTTCGGAGACATGGTGGAAAGCCCATACGATGCCGCGCTTGAGCAGGGGGAGAAGCCTTCAACCGTATTGGAGTGGGTCGTCTAGCCCTCCCCCCTACCGCCCCTTCCGGAACGCCTCCGCCTTCTCCGCAGCCGCCTCCGCCCGCCAGCGCTTCGGCGCCGCCTTGTCGACCTGCTCTCCCTCCGCCGTCAGGACCTCATTGGCGAACTCCAGGTCCATCAGCTTCATCCGCTTGATCTCGTCGCGGAGCCGCGCCGCCTCCTCGAACTCGAGGTTGGCGGCGGCGTTGCGCATGCGGCTTTCGATGTCCTTGAGGGCGGCCTGGAAGTTGGAGCCGGTGAAGGGTTTGGCCTCCTCCTTCATGCCGGGGGCGGTCAGCTTGTCGAGGGCGCGGCTCTCATAGGGGCTGGCCATGATCTCGCGGATGTCGCGCTTGACCGACTCCGGGGTGATGCCGTGTTCGGCGTTGTAGGCCTCCTGCTTTTCGCGGCGGCGGTTCGTCTCGGCGATGGCGCGTTCCATCGAGCCGGTCATGCGGTCGGCGTAGAGGATGACGCGGCCGTCGACGTTGCGGGCGGCGCGGCCGATGGTCTGGATCAGGCTGGTCTCGGAGCGCAGGAAGCCCTCCTTGTCGGCGTCGAGGATGGCGACCAGGCCGCACTCGGGGATGTCGAGGCCCTCGCGCAGCAGGTTGATGCCGATCAGGACGTCGAACGAGCCGACGCGCAGGTCGCGCAGGATCTCGATCCGCTCCATCGTGTCGACGTCGGAGTGCATGTAGCGGACGCGGACGCCCTGCTCGTGCATGTACTCCGTCAGGTCCTCGGCCATCTTCTTGGTCAGGACGGTGACCAGGGAGCGGTAGCCGGCGCGGGCGACGGATTTGACCTCATCGATGACGTCGTCGACCTGGGTGCGGGTCGGGGTGGAGACGGGGCGGATCTCGACGGGGGGGTCGATCAGGCCGGTGGGGCGGATGACCTGTTCGGTGAAGACGCCGCCGGTGCGCTCCATCTCCCAGTCGCCGGGGGTGGCGGTGACGAAGACGGTCTGGGGCCGCATGGCGTCCCATTCGTCGAACTTGAGCGGGCGGTTGTCGATACAGCTGGGCAGGCGGAAGCCGTATTCGGCCAGGGTGGATTTGCGGCGGTAGTCGCCGCGGTACATGCCGCTGATCTGGCCGACGGTGACGTGGCTCTCGTCGACGAAGAGCAGGGCGTTGTCGGGGATGTATTCGAAGAAGGTCGGCGGCGGCTCACCGGGGGCGCGGCCGGTCAGCCAGCGGCTGTAGTTCTCGATGCCGGCGCAGGAGCCGGTGGCCTCCATCATCTCCAGATCGAAGCGGACGCGTTGTTCGAGGCGCTGGGCCTCCAGCAGTTTGCCGTTCCCGACCATCCAGTCGAGCGTCTCCTTCAGCTCGGCCTTGATGCCGGTGACGGCCTGGTTGAGCGAGGGGCGCGGGGTGACGTAGTGGCTGGCGGCATAGACGGTGATCTCGGTGAGGTCGGCGGTCTTCTTGCCGGTCAGGGGGTCGAACTCCTGGATCGATTCCAGCTCGTCGCCGAACAGCTGAACGCGCCAGGCGCGGTCCTCCATGTGGACGGGGAAGATCTCCAGCACATCGCCGCGCTTGCGGAACATGCCGCGGTCGAAATTGAGGTCGTTGCGCTTGTACTGCAGCGCGATCAGGTCGGCGCGGAGCTTGGCCTCGTCGATCTGGTCGCCGACCTTCAGGGTGAAGGTCATGGCCGTATAGGTCTCGACCGAACCGATGCCGTAGATGCAGCTGACCGAGGCCACGACGATGACGTCGTCCCGCTCGAGGATCGCCCGCGTCGCCGAGTGGCGCATGCGGTCGATCTGCTCGTTTATGGAGCTGTCCTTCTCGATGTAAGTATCTGATTTCGGGACATAAGCTTCGGGTTGATAGTAGTCGTAGTAGCTGACGAAATACTCGACGGCATTGTCCGGGAAGAAGCTCTTGAACTCGGAATAGAGCTGGGCGGCGAGGGTCTTGTTGGGGGCGAGGATCAGGGCCGGGCGCTGGGTCTGTTCGATGACCTTGGCCATGGTGAAGGTCTTGCCCGAGCCGGTGACGCCCAGCAGGACCTGGTCGCGCTCGCCGGTGTTCGCCGTGGCGACGAGCTCGGCGATGGCCGAGGGCTGGTCGCCGGCGGGGGTGTATTTCGTCTCCAGCCGGAAGGGGATGTGTTTGCGATCCTGCGGCCGGTCAGGGCGGTGGGGGACCCAGTCGCCGGGCTTGCCGGGAGCCTCCTCGGGCGTCAGGCGCGGGCCGGTGACGGGGGCGAACATGGGCATGTTCGGGGTCTTCACCGGCATGCGGGCGGGGGTGCCGTCATCGTCGCGCAGGAAGGCGGCCGGCGCCTCGGCCAGGGACTCGCCGCGGACGTGGACCGGTTTGGTGATGCGCGGGGCGGTGCCCTTGGGAGTCTTCGGGGGCGAACTGGAACGGTTCATGAACAGCAATCTAGGGCGCGGGGCGCGGCTTCGCCAGTCAAGGCGCGGACGCGTCGGAGGCTGCCCACAGCGGATGTCGGCCGGGCCGGCCTGACGGTCCGGAAACCGCGAGACGAAGCGGGGCGGGCGCGGCACTATCGGGGCAGAGACGGAGAGCGCCATGACCCCCTTTCACGCCCTGCACCACCAGGGTCTGCTGATCCTGCCCAACGCCTGGGATGCGGCCTCGACGGCGCTGGCGGTGGCGGCGGGGGCCCGGGCCGTGGCGACGACCAGCGCAGGCGTGGCCTGGGCGCTGGGCTGGCCTGACGGGGCCCGGCCGCCGGAGGGTGAGTTGCTGGGCGCGCTGGAGCGGATGGTCCGGGCGGCGGGGGCGACGCCGGTCAGCGCCGACTGCGAGGCCGGCTTTTCCGACACCCCGGCGGGGGCCGCGGCCTTCGTCCGGCGCGTGGTCGGGTCCGGGGCGGCGGGGATCAATATCGAGGACGGTGCCGACGCGCCGGAGCTGCTGGCCGACAAGATCGCGGCCATCCGGGCGGCGGTGGGGCCGGACCTGTTCATCAACGCGCGCTGCGACCTGTGGCTGAGAGGGATCGGGCCTGTGGAGGGGCGGCTGGAAGCGGCGATGGCGCGCGCCGCCCTGTACCGCGCGGCAGGGGCGGACGGCCTGTTCATGCCCGGGGTCACCGATCCGGAGACGATCCGGGCCCTCGTCGGCCAGGGGCTGCCGCTGAACCTGCTGGCGCGGCCGGGGCTGGCCGATGCGGCGGGGCTGGAGGCTCTGGGCGTGCGTCGGCTGAGCGCCGGTTCGAACATCGCGGCGGCCGCCTATCAGACCGCCGACGTGCTGACGCGGGGCTTTCTGGCGGACGGACGGTCCGAGGCCCAGATCGCGGCGGCGATGGACTATGGCGCGCTGAACGCACTGATGACCGGGGCGCGATGAGCGAAGCACCTGACACCCTCACCCTGTCCCGGATCGAGAGTCCGATCGGGCCGCTGGCGCTGGCCTGCGACGAGGCGGGCGTGGTGCGGGGGCTGTCGTTCGGGGACGGGCTGACCGGGGCGATGCGACGGGAGTATCCAGGCGCGGTCCTGGCCGGGGGCGCGGTGCCGGAGGCGGCGGCGCGGGCGATCGCCGCCTATTTCGACGGCGACCGGGAGGCGCTGACGCGGGTGGCGTGGTCGCTGGACGGCGCCCGGTCGGTTTCTGGCGCGGGCGACGGCTTCCAGGCGCGGGTCTGGCGGGCGCTGGCCGATGTGCCGGCGGGGGTCACGATCAGCTATGGCGAGATGGCGAAGCGCGCGGGTGAGCCGGGGGCCGCCCAGGCGGCGGGCGTGGCCCTGAACCGCAACCCCATCCCGCTGGTGCTGTCCTGTCATCGGGTCGTGGGGGCGGACGGCACCATGGTCGGTTTCGGCGGCGGGCTGGAGCGCAAGACCTGGCTGTTGCGACACGAAGGGGCGTTGTTGATCTGATCTCTTGACGTCGTGTAACCCATAGGTGATATGTAACCCTCAGGTGACAAACGCCGGAGGATGCAGATGTCGAAGACGCGCGATCGCAGCGACGGCCGGCCGGGCCGGGGCCGCGGCTGGAAATTCATGGCCGGCTTCGTCGTCTCGGGCCTCGGTCTCGGCCTGGCGGTGGTCGGCCTGAACCCGGGCGCGACGAATCTGGCCGAGACGCTTTCCGATACCAATGCGGGGATCGTGACCGGCATCGGCATCGGCATCTTCCTGATCGGGCTGATGATCGGCTGGAAGATGCGGCCGGGCGGCCCGGCCTCGCGCGGCGAGGACGAGCCCGGCAAGCGCGAGCGGATGCAGGAACAGCGGTCGTTGCTGCTGTGGCTGTTCCCGATCGTCACCCTGATCTTCCTGTACCAGTCGACGCGGGCGATCCCGCTGATCCTGGCCGGAGATACAGGGCTCGCCAACTATATGAGCGTCCTGCTGCCGGTGCTGTACGCCTGGCTGGCGGCGTCGGTGACGATGGGGTGGGATGGAAACTCCCGGAAGAACCGCCGCTACCTTGAAGACGAGCTGACCCAGGTGCTGCGTGCCCGGGCGATCGTCTGGGCCTTTCTGGTCCTGATGTCGGGAACGACCATCGCCCTCGGCCTCGGCCTGTGGCGGCTGGAGACCGGACTGATCGCCGTGCCGTTCGCCCTGGCGGCGGCGGGGGCGACGGCGGGCCTGCGCTTCGCCTGGCTGGATCGCGAGGCCGGGCGCGACGATGGGTGATCCGCGTCTGGCGTCGCGCCTGAAGGAATACCGCACGGCCGCCGGCCTCACCCAGGCCGAGCTGGCCGAGCGGGCCGGCGTGTCGCGCAAGACGGTGAACACGGTCGAGAACGGGGTCTTCATTCCCTCGACCATCCTCGCCCTCAGCCTCGCCCGCGCGCTGGGCACGACGGTGGAGACGCTGTTCTGGCTGACGGAGTGAGGGGCTGGCGGTTGGTGGTTGGTGGTTGGTGATTGGTGGTTGGTGGTTGCCGCTCAACTGTCGGCGGAAGGGCGGGGCGGCGCGCGCCCTCACACAGGCACCGGCCAACCACCAACCACCAACCACCGTTCACCTCCTAGCGGCGCACCTGCACGCGCGCCTCGAGGTCCGCCCAGCGGCGGGACAGGTCTCGCAGCTCCTCGCGAAAACGGCCGGCCTCGGCGCGGCTGATCGTGCCGTTGCGCTCACCGGCAGTGATGCGGGCCTCGATCTGGACGGCGCGCGGGTCGTTTCCGTAGCCGCCGGTGCCGGGGACATAGTCGTCGCCGACGCGGCGGTTCAGGTCGGCGTAACGAGCTTCGAGATCCTGACGCTCGCGGTCGCTGAGACCATCGCGCTCATACTGGGCCTCGAGCCGCACAAGGGCCTGGAAGTCGGTGCGCAGCCGGGTTGATTCCGTGCGGGTGATGTCGCGGGCGCGCAGGGCGGCGGAGACGCGGGCGTTGAACCCGGTGCCCTGGTCGGCCAGCCGGTCCCAGCCGCCATAGCCGCCGCCGTTGTTGTCATCGTCCTCGAGGGAGTCGAGACGGCGGGTCAGGTCGCGATAGCGGTTGTCCAGGTCGCTCCGTTCGGCGGCGGTGAACCGGCCGTCGGTGGCGTAGCGGGTCTCAAGCGCGACCAGATCGGCGTAGTCGCCACCCAGCCGCTCGGCCTGTCGCCGCGTCAGTGAGCCGTCGCGCATCCCGGCGTCGACCCGCGCCTCGAACTGGCTGCGCTGGTTGTACAGCGGCCGGCGCCCGCGGCTCCATTCGCTGTCCAGCGAGGTCTGGCCCTGGCCGAACAGGGCACCGAGGATCGCCTCCAGCACCTGTCCGCCCTGCGACGGCTGCTGCGATTGTGCGCTGTAGGGGGTCGCGCTGTACGGCGTCTGCGCCGAGGCGACCCCTGCGGCGGCGAGGGTCAGGGCGGCGGCGGCGGCGGCCGTGAAGGTCTTGATGGCGGTCATGGGGGTTCTTTCCGGCAGTGAAGCCTGTCGCCGGAGAGAACGATGGTGGGCGGGGAAGGTTGCGGCGGCGATTTCTACAGCCCGCCGTCCTTCACGAGCGGCCACCCCGCGTCACGCGCCAGGTGCGCGGGTCGATCCTTGGCCGGACCGGCGGCGTCTCGCCGGGCAGCGCCCGGGGCCCGGCGGCCGGCTCCGGGAGCGGGAACGGCGGTTCGACCTGGAGAGCGCCCGTCGGCACCGCAGCGGGCGGCACGGCCGGACCTGGCGTGAGCGCGGCGGCGAACGTTGCCGGAACCGGCGCTGCAGCGGAGGGCTGCAGGTCGCGCAACCGGCGATAGCCGCCCGAGGTATCCACGGTCAGGGCCGTGGGCAAACACGCCGAGTCCGTCAGGCCATAGAGTTCGGCGGCCACGTCATAGACACCACGTTCGATCAGCGTCCGGACGCCGAGTTGCAGGGGCTCCAGCGCGCTCTGGCCGCCGGAGAGATCGATGGCCACCCCACCGAGGATATCGAACACCCCGGCGCGGATCTCGCGCCCGACAATCTGCTTCTGGTAGGCCGCGACCGCCACGACCTCCTGGGAGACGGAATCCACCAGGCGCAGGTCCATGGCGACGTTCATGACAAAGCGGGAGCCGCCGAAACCGGTCTTGGGGTCCTCGGGATTGAGCGCCCCGACACGGAGTTCGCCGCCCCCGGATTCGATATTGTAGTTGAGCTCGGTGATGCCGCCGACCAGGTAGAACCGCGACCCGGCGACCTGGCCGGGATTGATCGCGCGGAGCGGTCCCGGCGCTTCACCGGCCGCGGTCGGCCTGTCGGAGAGGACCTGGGCCGCGGCATAGGTCCGCTCGACCTCCGCGACCGTCTGGTCCGCCCTTTCGACCAGAGGCACCCCGGCGCGACCCAGGGCGGTCACGGCGAACAGGGACGCGCCCTGGGTCACCCTGCGTCCGGTCTCAAGGTCCAGCTTGCCGGTCAGATCAGCGATGTCGCCCACGGCGAGGCGCGGCGCGACCCGTCCACGGCCCGCGGCCGTATCCGCGAGGCAGGTCAGGGCAGCGGTCAGTGGGGTGGCGTTGGCGGTCGCCGGCGCGCCCCCAACCGGCTCGGCATAGAGGCCGGTTGCGGGGTCAAAGCCCGTCGACGCGCACCCCGAAAGCATCGAGGCGGACATCAGGGCGGCGATCAGGGTGCGGCGGTTCACGAATCGATCTCTGCCCGTTCGAGGCAGCCACCGTAGACGTCGGCGTCCTGCAGTCCGGCAAGGAGTTCAAAAATCCCCCGCTCCACCAGGGTGCGCACCGCCGCCTGCAACGGTTCCACCGACTGGACCCCGCCGGAGAGGACGCCACCGACACTGGAGGTGCCGCCGGACAGGCCGAGGTTCATCTCCCGGCCAACCAACTGCTTCTGGAAGGAGACCGTATCGATGACGATCTGCGAACGGCTGTCGACCATCCGCAGGTCGATGGCGACGTTCATGACATAGTCGGACGCGCCGGCGCGGGCCCGCAGGCCGGTCACGGCCGCCTCCCCGACCTGGCCGCTGATGCCGGATGACTGGATATTGTAGTTCAGCTCGGTGATGCCGCCGACGATGAAATAGTCCGAACCCGCCACCTGACCGGCGAAGATCGGGCGGAAATTCTCCGGTGATTGTCCGGCCAGCTCGGGCGTGTCGGACAGCAGGTGCTTCTGGGCGTAGTCCAGCTCGATCTGGGAGACGGTGTTGTCCAGCCGCTCGACCACGGGCGCGCCCGCCCGGGCCAGCGCCGTGATAGCGAACAGGGAGGCCCCCTGGGAGACGCGGGCGCCGGTATCGAAATCCACCCGGCCGGTCAGGTCGCCGATCCGCCCCACCGACATCCGGGGCGCGCTCAGCCCGAGGGTGCGGTTGCGGTCAGCCAGGCAGGTCAGGGCCGCCGTGTAGGGGGTGGCGTTGCCAGTGGCATGGACCCGGCCGCCGCGAACGGCACCGTCCGGCGCCGCGGCCGCCGCCACTCCGGGAGCCGCCATGCTCGCGACCGCGAGGGCGATGATCGACAGTCGGATAGAAGGACGGATCATGTCGGGTCTCCGGTAAGGGGGGTCAGCGCGGCGGATTGCCGTTGGCCGTGACGGTGCCGGTGTTCGCCTGGCTGGAGTTGACGATCACCGTGTTCCAGGAACCGACCACCGAGACCGTCAGCAGATTGCCGATCGCCGTGCTGGTGCTGCTCCCGGCACCGGCCGAGAAATAGTCGGCGCCGCTGGCGGCCTGGTCGCTGCCGCTGCCATCCGCCTGGAAATAGGTGTCGGAGTCGTTCTGGATGATCCCGTTCACGATCAGACGATTGTCGTTCCGGGTCCGGGAGGACGGCGCATAGGTGCGGGTCTCCATCTGACGACCGTTGGCATAGCCAGCCTCATAGGTGGCGAGGACCCCGCCGCGGGCCGGAGCGTTCTGGGCCAGGGCCGGAGAGGCCATGAGGCCGCCGACGACGAGGGCGCAGTTGAGGAATGAGCGGAAATGGTTCACGATGAGGAGCCTTTCAGGGACGATGGTGTCGCCGCGTTGCAGCGCGACGACACCGGGACGTCAGTGGTTCTAGAAGCCCGTGACCGTGAGGCTGTTGCCGATGGCGGCAGCCGTCGCGTTGACCGATCCGCGGACGTCGCGGACGGTGGCGCCCATGACCGCGTTGACGCCGGCCTGGTTGATCTGGTTCGAAGCCAGGCGGCCGAAGTCGGCGTCGATGCTGGCCGAGTTGCTCAGGGCGGCCGAGGTCGCAGCCACGTCACCACCGACATTCTGGATGGTCGCGTTCAGGGTGGCGGTGGGATCGTAGGACGCCAGCTGGGTGTTGTTGAGGACGCCGACCCAGTCGCCCGAGATGCTGGCCGAGTTGGCGATGGCGGCCGAGGTGGCGGCCACATCGCCCTGGACGTTCGAGATCGAGGCCGAGAGGTCCGAACGCGCGTCACCCCAGAAATTCTGGTAGTTGTTCAGGGTCGAAAGGCTGGAGCCCTCGGCCGTGAAGGAGTTGGCGATCGCGGCGGAAGTCAGGGCCACGTCAGCCGTGACGTTCTGGACCGTCGCATTGAGCTGGGCCCGGATGTTGGCGTTGTTGCGCTGGCCGTTGTTCAGGGACTGGGCCTGGGCGGTGCCGGCGGAGACGGCGAGGCCGAGGGCGATCGCCAGGATGGAAGCGGTGGTTTTCATCGTAGTGTTCCTTTCGGTGCCGGGAAGTCGGCAGAGCAGAACCCGCAACGACCGTACCAGCGGCCTGACCCCGGCCTCTTCATTTCCGGCTAACCAGGATCATCCCCTGTCCGGCGGAAAATTCGCCCGGCCGGGGAAATCCTCGCGTCGATTTGGGGATCTCAACTTCTCGTAAATCCTGCCCATAAAGGTCTTGTTCAGAATGAATTTATCTTTACCTTTCATGGACTTCAAAACGGGACGGACGCTTGCTTCAGTTCGGGACAGGATGGGTCCCCGGCCGGGCGGCTGACCCCGACGGGGCGAGTTTCGCCCGCGGCCGGTTCTGCCTTCCGGCCACCTGGTGACGGACAGACCGCACGCATGACCGCCCTCCCCCTCCCCGACCTCCTCCTCCTGCTCGCGGCGCTGACGGCGGCGGGGCTGGTCGGCGGGCTGGTGGCCGGACTGTTCGGGGTCGGGGGCGGGACGGTGATTGTGCCGGCGGTGTTCTATGCCTTCGAGGTCCTGGGCGTCGGGGGCGAAGGGAATCTGCATACGGCGATCGGGACGTCGCTGCTGACCATTGTCGCGACCTCGTGGCGGTCGCTGAAGGCGCATCGGTCGCATGGGGCGGTGGATGAAGGGGTGCTGAAGACCTGGACGCCCTGGGTGGCGGCGGGGGCGCTGGTCGGGGCGTGGGTGGCGGGAGTCACCTCGATGCAGGGGCTGGCCATCGTCTATGGCGTCTGCCTGCTGGTGGTGGCGGCGCAGATGGGGCTGTTGCCGGAGCGGATGACACTGAGGCGCGACCTGCCGACGGGCTGGGGGCGGCGGGTGACCGGGACGGTGATCGGCGGCCTGTCGGCCATGATGGGGATCGGCGGCGGCAGTTTCGGCGGAATGATGATGACCCTGTGCGGGCGGCCGATCCATCAGGCGGTGGCGACGGCCTCAGGCTTCGGACTGGCCATTGGGACGGCGGCGACGCTGGGGTTCGTGGTGTTCGGCTGGGACGCGGCCGGGCGGCCGCCGCTGTCGCTGGGCTATGTCAATGTGCCCGGGGCGGTGGTGATGGCGGTGCTGACCACGGCGGTCGCGCCCTGGGGGGCGAAGCTGGCGCATTCGCTGGACCGGGCCGTGTTGCGGCGGGCATTCGCGGTGTGGCTGCTGGTGACGGCGGCGGCGGTGGTGGGGAAGGCGGTTCAGGGGTGATTGGTGGTTGGTGATTGGTGGATCGGTCACCGGCTCCTGATCGAGACACGCCGATCGCGCCACTGCCAGTCACCCGTCACCAACCACCAATCACCCCTCAGGGCCGCAGCGTGATTTCCGAAGGCGTGGCGCTGAAGGAAGACAACCGGCCGAGGTAACTCATGCCGAGGAGGCTGTGGGGCAGGCCGCGCTGGACGACGAGGGCCTCGACCCGTTCGACGCGAGCACCCGCGACGGCGACGGCCTGAAGGGCGATGCGCGCGGCAGGGACGGGGCCGGAAGCGGTGATGACGGTGGCGGAGAAGTCGCCGGCCTTGAACCTCAGACCCAGACGGGCAGCGTCGGCGGGGGTCAGGACCACGACGGTGGCGCCGGTGTCGACCATGACGCGGACGGCCCGGGGTCCTCCCTGGCCGTCGATCAGGGCGTCGGCCCAGTAGTGGCCGTCGGCGGCCTTGAGGACCTGGGCCGGATGACCGTGGGCCGGGGCTTGAATGGGTGCGGGCGTGGCGGCCTGCGCCTGACCCCGCGCGTCGGCGTGGTTGATCCACCAGGCGGTGGTCAGGGCGGAGGCCACGGCCAGGGCCATGACTCCGGCGGAGGAAAGATCCAAACGCATACGCCGTCCGTCGAGATTTCGCCGCTTCTGCAGCCCCTCCCCTGTCGCACACGGCGGTTGGGATGCGGTGAAGGGGCGTGGTTTGCGGGGTGTTAAAGGGAGGTGATTGGTGGTTGGTGATTGGTGGCTGCTGGATCCTGTCCCGGTGGTGGGCAAGCCGACGCCGGCGACCGCCCCATCCAGTCACCAATCACCAATCACCCCGCGCGCGCTTCGCGCGCAGGCAGCTCCGCCATGATCCGCGCCCGTTCCGCATCGGTGAACCCGCTCCAGCCGCCGATCTCGGAGAGGGTACGCCAGCAGCCGAGGCAGAGGCTGGTGGCACCGTCGACGATGCAGACCTTGACGCAGGGCGTGGCCACAGACTTCGGCACCGCGGCGGGCGGAGCGGACGGGACTGGAGGGTTAAATGACATGAATACGAAATATGGTCCGGTGGCGGAGTAAAACCGCTTGCAATTTTCGCATCACGGCGCTAGCGTGACCATGACGCGAAACGACTATGACGGTGAGATTCCCGAAAAGCACGACGTGTCTCTTTTCATCACTCACTCGAAAGGAGACGCCAGATGAAAGACAGAGACCGCAATCTGCAGCACGCCATGATGTCCTTCGCCCTGTGGGGCGGGATGCTGGTGAACACGAAGAACGGCTACGGGGCCGGCGACCGTGTGGTCAGCCACCCGTCGAACTTCGTGCCCATCAAGCTTCGCAAGCGCGACTAGGTTCGCGCGAGGCCGCAGACGACCCCAGCCCCGGTCCGCAAGGTCCGGGGCTTTGCAATTCCACGGTCAGGGTGGATCAGTCGCGCCGCGCCTCAACTTGTGCAAGGGTAACGGCACAAGGGGTGGGGACCATGTTCAGGCTGAAGGCGACGCTCGTCGCCACGACGCTCCTGCGGCCGTGGCGCACCGGCTGGTCCGAGGACCGCGGGGTGGACTTTTCGCTGGTCGCGGCGGTGCGGCCTGCGATGACGGCCGCGGCGACGCGCGATGACGCCGTCGGTCCTGAACGGGCCTGTTTCATCGATGAGGACCAGGCCGTGCCGTCGGGCACAACCGTGGTGCGGCGCTTCGAAAGCCCGGGCGCGGCCGAGGCGGCCAACGAATCCCTCGCCGAGGACGCGCCCGACACCGCGGGACTGCGGGCCTGGTGGTCGCTGTCGGGCAAGCCGTCGCGGACCTGAGATCACCGCGCTGACGTTGCGGCCGGGCCGCGCGTGCGGCACATCGGGCGGATGACCCTGATCCGCCGAGACCGCCGCGACCATATCGAACTCTGGACCCTGGACCGGCCCGACCGGCTCAACGCCCTGCCCGACCTCGAGGACGGCGAGGCCTTCGCGGCGGCGTGCGAGGCGGTGAATGCCGATCCGGGGGTGCGCTGCGTGATCCTGACCGGGGCGGGACGAGCGTTCTCGGCGGGCGGCGACCTGAAGGCCATGAAGGACCGGCGCGACATGTTCGCCGGTTCCGGGGCCGAGATTCGCGAACGTTATCGCCGCGTGGTGCACCGGATCGTGCGGTCGCTTTACGGGCTGGAAGTGCCGCTGATCGCGGCGGTGAACGGGCCGGCCATGGGGCTGGGCTGCGACATCGCCGGACTGGCCGACATCCGCATCGCCTCGGAGACCGCCAGCTTCGGCGTGCCCTTCCTGAAACTGGGCATATTGCCGGGCGACGGCGGGGCCTGGCTGATGCCGCGCAACATCGGCTATGCGCGCGCCGCCGAGATGCTGTTCACCGCGCGGGTGCTGGATGCGAAGACGGCGATGGACTGGGGGCTGGTCAGCCGGGTGGTCGCGGCTGAGCGGCTGATGGACGAGGCCATGGCGATCGCGGAAGACGTGGCGTCCCGCGCGCCCCAGGCCCTGCGCATGACCAAGGCCCTGCTGCGTCAGGGCCGCGACGCGACCTTCGACCAGATCCTGGAGATGACCGCCTCGATGCAGGCGCTGGCCCACCTGACGGATGACCATCTGGAAGGCGTGACGGCGGCGCTGGAGAAGCGGGGGGCGGTGTTCAGCGGCAGGTGAGGCCACGAAGTGATTGGTGGTTGGTGGTTGGTGGTTGGTTGAAGCCGGGAATGCGGAACTGCCAGCGACGCCTCTCCGCAATCACCAGTCACCAACCACCAATCACCTCTCCCCTACCCCGCCTGCGCCGGGGCCTGCATCGAGCGGCCGGCGGGGACGCCGACGGCGGCGGCGCGGGGGGCACCGGCCGTCTCGCCGGGCTTCATGAATTTCACCAGAACCCGCTGGCCGATCAGCAGGGGCGCGTCGCCGGCGGTGACGACGACTTCCACGACGCGCTCGTCCGAGCGTTGCGAGGGATCGTCAGAGGCCAGCTTGCGGGCACCGAAGACGGCGGCACGGCGCAGGACGTTGCCGACATAGACCTTGGACGGATCGCCCTCGGGGGTGATCTCGACGGCCTGGCCCACCGAGATGTTCGGGATGTCGCTCTCCACGATCTCGGCGCGGGCGATGCGGGGCGCGTCAGGCTCGAGGTCGAACATGTTGGACACGTTCAGGGTCGAGGCGCCGGCGCCGGGGTTGGCGTAGCGGCGCACGATCCGGCCCGACTGGGGCGCGCGGATCACGGTCAGCTCGACATTGTAGGCGGCCTGGTCGCGGCGGGCGCGGGCAGTCTGGACGGCAGCCTGCTGCGAACCGAGCCGGGCCTGGGCCTGGGCGATGGCGTCGCGGGCCTGGTCCATGCGCGAGCCGGCGACGAAGTTGGACGCGACCAGCCGTTGCAGGCGGTCGTGCTCGCGCTGGGCGGTGCGGATCTCGACCTGGATCAGACGGATCTGGCTTTCGGCCTGGGCGACGTCGGCATTGGCGCTCTGCAGGGCCAGACGAGCCTCGTCGTCCTCCTGACGGGCGAGGATCTGGCCGGCGACGACGCGGTCGCCTTCCTGCACCAGAACTTCGCGCACGATACCGCCGCGACGGGCCGCGATCTGGATGATGCCGCCCTCAATATCGACCTTGCCGTTGGCGATGGCCGCATAGGGGCTCTCGACGCGCGTGGCCGCGGCCTTCTCTTCCTCCGCCTTCTTCGCCTTGCCGGCGTTCTGCATGAAGTTGAAGCCGACGAGGATGACGACGATCAGCACGAGGCCGATCCAGAGCCATTTGTTCTTGAGGAAGGCGGGCATGGCGAAAGGTCCTGCGAAAGTCAGTGCGACGCCAGCGTGGCGTCGGGATTGGGGGTGCGGCGCTCATCGGAGATGATGACGCCGTCTTCGATCTTGATGACGCGGTCGGCCCATTCCTCGAGGCGAGGATCGTGGGTCACGCAGATGACGGCGGCGCCGTGTTCGGTGGCGGCCCGGCGCAGCAGGCGGATGACGATCTGGCCGTTCTCGCCGTCGAGGGCGGAGGTCGGTTCGTCGGCGAAGAGGATCTGCGGGTTCTTGGCCAGGCAGCGGGCGATGGCGACGCGCTGCTTTTCACCGCCGGACAGGGCGGAAGGCCGCTGGTTGAGGCGTTTGCCGAGGCCGACCTCCTCAAGGGTGGCGGTCGCCTGACGTTTGGCGTCGGCCTTGGACAGGCCCTGGAATTTCAGCACCACCTCGACCTGTTGCAGGGCGGTCAGGGCCGGAAAGAGGTTGAAGCCCTGGAAGATGAAGCCGCAGTGGTCGAGGCGGAATTTGTCGATCTTGCCCGACGAGAGCTTCCAGAGGTCATCGACATCAAGCGTGTCGACCCGCCCCTCTTCCGGCCGCAGCAGGCCGGACAGGGCGGCGATCAGCGTCGACTTGCCGGAGCCGGACGGGCCCATGACCATGGTCAGGTCGCCGTGGCGGGCGTCGAAGTCCACGCCCTTGAGCACCTCGATGAAGGCCTTGCCGGACTTGAAGCGCTTGACCAGGCCCTTGGCCTCGATGGCGAAGTCGCCGTGTTTTCCGTGTGCCTTGGTGTGAGCGGTCATCGCAGCAGATCCGCAGGTTGGCTGTTCTTGAGGATGCCGAGAGACAGCGCGCCGGAGATGACGGCGATGAGGACGAGCCCGCCGCCGACGATGACCAGCAGGACCGGCGGAAGGGCGATGATGACGGCGTTGGCCATGGCCAGCATCTGCACCAGCAGGGTCAGGCCGATGGCGGCAGCGACGCCGACCAGGCCAACCCAGAAGCTGAGCTCCATGACGATCCGGTTGAGCGATCCCATGCCGACGCCGAGGGCGCGCAGTGAGGCGAACTCCTTGATATTGGCCATGATGGCACCGCGCAGGGTCTGCCAGGTGATGGCCACGCCGATGATGGTGCCCAGCACCACGCAGCCGCCGATGATGATGACGAGAATGCCTTCCTCGAACATGGCGCCGGCGTTGGCGTCGGCCAGTTCCTGACGCGTCCAGGCCTTCCACTGTCCGTCGCCGAGGGCGTTCAGCTGGGCGGCGACGAGTTGGGCCTGGCCCGGGTCGCGCAGCTTGATCATCAGGGGTCCGACACGGGGGCCGGTGTCGGCCTGGCCGAGCATCCGCAGCGTGTCGCGGGACATGACGATATTGGCCTGCATCATGTTGGGATAGCCGCGGGTGATGCCGACCACCGTCACGGTCTGACCGTTGTAGAGGGCCTTGTCCCCGAGCTTGACGCCCAGTTTGGTCATGGCCGTCTCGTCGATGGCGATGGTGTAGGGCTGGCGCAGGGCGTCCACCAGATCCTGGGAGTAGTCGGTCGGTATGGTGACGGCGCCGGGCGTGGTGTCGATGATGCTGGCCTGGACGAATTCCTGCTTCGGCGCGCCCTGCCGGGCCCGCTCGGCCTGGGACATGGTCGGATCGACGTTCTTGACCGACTGGAAGGAGCCGCCGGCACCGTCCAGCGGCTGGACCTCGACGACCTGCGGATTGCGGTAGGCCAGGGGGATGAAGCGGCGCGGCACGCCCGAGGGGCCGCCCATCAGGCTGGTGGCACCCGGCTGCATGATGATGATGTCGGCGCTGGACCGCTCGATGGTAGCGGTGAAGCCCTTGCCGATGCCGATGAAGACACCCGTCATGGCGAGAACCAGCAGGCCCGACAGGGCCAGGGCCATGACGGCGGCCATATAGCGCCGCCATTCATAGAGGAGGGTTGAGAGTGCGAGCGACATGGAAACGGCTGGACCCCTGACTTTGACGGCTATCTGACGATGCAAGGGAGCGGGGCCAAGTTAAATCGGGTTAAGGCGATCACGGTTCGCCTTTCGCGAGCCCTGCCGTGGCGCGCTGGACGGACTTCGTTCATCGTGTCTATGCAGATGACAACGCCCGGCGACGTCCGCCGGCCCCCTGGGAGATTTCGCAGAATGCTGCTTCGTTCGCTCCGTGCCGCCGTATCGGCGACCGCCTCGATCGCCGCTGTCGCCGGCGTGCTGGCCCTGATGGCCACGCCCACTTCCGCCCGCGCCGACGAAGGCATGTGGACGTTCGACAACTTCCCCATCCAGACGGTGAACGACAAATACGGCACCCATATCGACCAGGCCTGGCTGGACCGGGTCCGCAACGCCGCCGTCCGCATCCAGGGCTGCTCGGCCTCGTTCGTGTCGGATCAGGGCCTGATCCTGACCAACTGGCACTGCGTCGTCGGCTGCGCCCAGGAGCTGTCCTCGCCCGAGCAGGACTATGTGAAGAACGGCTTCCTGACCGCCAACCGCGAGGAAGAAAAGCGCTGCCCGGGCCAGACCGCTGAAGTGCTGGTCGACATCGTCGATGTGACCGACCGGGTGCTGGCCGCCGGCGCCGGCCTGGAAGGCGCCGCCTTCAACGCCGCCCGCACGGCCGAGACCAACACCATCCAGACCGAGGCCTGCGCCGGCGATCCGAAATTCAACTGCCAGGTGATCAGCTTCTACCGCGGCGGCCGCTACGCCATGTACAAATTCCGCCGCTATGACGACGTGCGGCTGGTGTTCGCGCCCGAGAACCAGGCGGCCTTCTTCGGTGGGGACCCCGACAATTTCAACTTCCCGCGCTACGCCCTCGATGCCGGCTTCCTGCGCGCCTATGAGGACGGCCGTCCGGTCGAGAGCCCGGGCTTCCTGCGCTGGAACCCGAACGCCCCGGCCGAAGGCGACCCCGTCTTCGTGGCCGGCAACCCCGGCTCGACCTCGCGTCTGCTGACCATGAGCCAGCTGGAGCGGCTGCGCGACCAGCAGCTGCCGGTCACCCTGATCCAGAACTCGGAACTGCGCGGACGCCTGCTCGAATATTCGCTGACCGGCGACGAGGCCAAGCGACTGTCGTTCGACCCGATCTTCGGTCTCGAGAACAGCTTCAAGGTCACCTACGGCCAGCAGGGTGCCCTGACCGATCCCGCCTTCATGGCCGCCAAACGCGCCGCCGAGGAGGAACTGCGCGCCCGCGTCGCCGCCGACCCGGCCCTGGTGCAGCGGATCGGCGACCCCTGGACCGACCTGGAGCGCGTGCAGGCGACCGCCCGCGACCTCTACCTGCCCTATCGTCAGCTGGAGCAGTCCGCCGGCGGCGGCTCGACCCTGTACCAGATGGCCCGCGCCCTCGTGCGGGCGTCGAAGAACACCACCATGACCGACGCCCAGCGCGCACGTCTGGCCGCCCAGCTCGGTGCCGAGACGCCGATCGCGATGGACATGGAGGAAATCCGCCTGCGCTTCTGGCTGTCGAAGACCCGTGAGTATTTGACGGTCGACAATCCGGAAGTGAAGGCCCTGCTGGGCCGCGAAAGCCCCGAGGCCCTGGCCGACCGGCTGATCTCTGGGACGCGGATGGCCGACGCCGCCTTCCGCACTGAAGCCGCCGGCATGACGACCGAACAGCTGGCCGCGGCCGATCCGCTGCTGGCCCTGATCGTCGCCAATGACGCCGCCGCCCAGGCGATCGGCGCGCGCTGGGCCGCCGAGGTCAACGCCCCGACCGCCCGGGCCGCCGAAAAGGTCGCCCAGGCCCGGTTCGCGGCCTACGGCACCAACCAGTACCCCGACGCCACCTTCTCCCTGCGCCTGTCCTACGGCCAGGTCGCGGGCTGGACCTATCGCGGCGTCACCGTGCCGGCCTTCACCTATATGGGCGGCCTGTACGAGCGGGCGACGGGCGCCGAGCCGTTCAACGCGGCCCAGGCCTTCATCGACAACGAAAGCCGGGTCAACAAGGAGACGGTCTATGACTTCTCCTCGACCAACGACATCATCGGCGGCAACTCGGGTTCGCCCGTGATCAACGCCGCCGGCGAAGTCATCGGCGCGGCCTTCGACGGCAACATCCATTCGCTGGGCGGCTCGTACGGCTATGACGCCGAGCTGAACCGGACGGTGACGGTGTCGACGGCGGCGATCACGGAAGCCCTGCGCAACATCTATCCGAGCCCGCACCTGCTGGAAGAGCTGGGGGTTCGGTAACGCCCGGATCCTTCTCCCCTCCGGGGGAGAAGGTGGCCGCCGGAGGCGGTCGGATGAGGGGGATGCCGGCCGCGCCCGCGTGGACGGAAGCCTTCGTCCGACAGCCCCCTCATCCGTCATGCTCCGCATGACACCTTCTCCCCCGAGGGGAGAAGGGTAAGGTGGCGCGACCGCGCCGTTCGGAGATACCCATGCGCCTCACCCCCGCCCTCGCCGCCGCCCTGCTGACCCTCGCCGCCGCCTCCAGCGCCAGCGCCGAGGAAGGCATGTGGACGTTCGACAACTTCCCCATCGCGCGGGCCAACGCCACCCTGGGGACCCATATCGACCAGGCCTGGCTGGACCGGGTGCGGTTGAGTTCGGTGAAGTTCGGCGGCTGTTCGGCGGGCGTCGTCTCGGCCGAGGGGCTGGTGATGACCAACAATCACTGCGTCGCCACCTGCGTGGCCAATCTGTCGACCCAGGCGGTCAACTACGCCGAGACCGGCTTCACCCCGCGTACCCGCGAGGAAGAGCGCAAATGCCCGGGCGGGACGGCCGAAATCCTGACCGACATCACGGATGTGACCGAACGCATGCATGCGGCCGGCGCGGGGCTGGAAGGCCAGGCCTTCACCCGGGCGCGCGACGCCGAGGCGGGCCGGATCGAACAGGAAGCCTGCGGTAGCGACGCCGCCAAACGCTGTCAGGTGGTCAGCCTGTACCGTGGGGGCCAGTTCAAACTCTACACCTACAAGAAATACACCGACGTCCGCCTGGCCTTCGCGCCGGAGGACCGGGCCGCGACCTTCGGCGGCGATCTGGACAATTTCAGCTTCCCCCGCTTCGCCATCGATGCGGCCTTCATCCGGCTGTACGAGAACGACGCCCCGGCGGCGACGCCGACGCATTTCGTGTGGAACGCCTCGCAGCCGGTCGAGGGCACGCCGGTGTTCGTCACCGGCAGCCCGGGCGCCACCCAGCGGCTGCTGACCCAGGACCAGCTGATGACCATCCGCGACGTGGTCCTGCCGATGGACCAGCTGCTGGCGTCGGAGCTACGCGGGCGGTTGATCCGCTACGCCGCGGAAAGCGAGACCCGTGCCTTTGAGGCCATGGATCCGATCGTCGGGCTTGAGAACACCTACAAGCGCGGCCTCGGCCGGATGCGGGCCCTGACCGATCCCGGCTTCATGGCCATGAAGGCCGAACAGGAAACCGACTTCCGTGCCCGCGCCGAAGCCGGGGCCGGCGACGCCAATCCCTGGACGACGCTGAGCGCCGCCCAGCCGATTGTGCGCGAACTCTATCCCGCCATGGCGCTGCTGGAAGGCGGCACCGGCATGGGGACCACGCCGGTCGCCGGCGGGTCGCAGCTGTTCCTCTGGGCGCGGACGCTGGTGCGCGGGGCGCAGGAGCGGGCCAAACCCTCGGCCGAGCGCCTGCCGGAATACGCCGACAGCCGCCTGTCCGGCGTGCAGTCCGGCCTGTTCGCCGAGCGGCCGGTCTATCCGGGCCTCGAGCAGGTCCGCATGGAATGGTGGCTGTCCAAGACCCGCGAATGGCTGACCGTCGACCATCCGTCGGTGCGCGGCCTGCTGGGACGGGAGTCGCCTGAACAGCTTTCGGCCCGGCTGATCGAGGGCACGACCCTGGCCGATCCGGCTGTGCGCCGCGCCCTGTGGGAAGGCGGCCTGGCCGCCGTCGAGGCCTCGCAGGACCCGCTGATCCAGTATCTGCTGTCGATCCAGGACGAGACCCGCGCCATCCGCTCGGAGTGGGAGGAGAAGGTCCAGGCCCCGACCGACCGCGCCTCGGAGCGCCTGTCGACCCTGCGCTTCCAGGCCTATGGCGACAGCGTCTATCCGGATGCGACCGGCACCCTGCGTCTGACCTACGGCAAGATCGAGGGTTCGGACGTGCCCGGCCAGCGCTGGGGTCCCTTCACCACCTTCGACGGCCTGTGGGACCGGGCGACCGGTGCCCCGCCCTTCGACGTCGCCCCGCAGCTGCTGGCCGCACGCGGGCGGATCGACGGCGACACGGTGATGAACATGACCCTGTCCTCGGACACCATCGGCGGGTCGTCAGGCTCGCCGGTCGTCAATGCGGCGGGCGAGATGCTGGGGGCCAATTTCGACTCCACCGTCCTGACCCAGCGCAACGCCTATGGCTATGACCGCAACACCAACCGCTCGGTGATCGTGACCACCGGCGCGGTGACGGTGGCGCTGCGGGATGTGTACGGGATGGACGGGCTGGTGCGGGAGCTGGGGGTCCGCTGACGCGGTCGGGTGATTGGTGGTTGGTGATTGGTGGCTGGCCGCCGGCGGTGCGATAGCGCGAGCCGCGCCGCCCTTCCGACGCCAGTCGAGCGTAGTCACCAATCACCAGCCACCAACCACTTCCCGGCCGCGGCGGCCGGGACAGGGTGCGCCGCTGTTTCCGGAGCCCCTAGATCTGGCTCATCTTCTGCTGCGCCTTGGCGAAATACTGCCAGCCGGTCCAGACGGTGACGATGGCAGCGATCCAAATCAGGACGTAGGCGAAGGTCTGGAAATGCGGCTGCCATTCCAGCGGCAGGCCGAAGCCGTCCCAGAGCAGAACGAGCTGCAATGCACCCAGCGCGACCATCTGCAGGACGGTTTTCCATTTGGCCAGCAGGGTGACCGGCAGTTTGACCTTGCCGGCGACGGTCTCGCGCAGGGCCGAGACGGCGAACTCGCGGAACAGGATCAGGCCACAGGGAATGGCGATCTGCGGCAGGGCGCCCCAGGCGAGGACGCCCAGAATGGCGCCGGTGACGAGAATCTTGTCGGCGATCGGATCGAGGATGGCACCCCACCGGGTCGTGGCGTGCCAGCGCCGCGCGAGGAAGCCGTCGACCCAGTCGGTCGAGGCCGCGACCATGAAGATCACGAAGGCCGTGCGACCGAAGCGGAACTGATCGTCCGGGCTGAGATAGTCGGACATGAACGGAATGCCCTGCGGCGCCGCCCCCGCCAGGATCAGGAACATGATCACCCCGGCGACCAGCCGCAGGCCGGTCAGGATGTTGGGGATGGGATTGGCGTGGGGATTGGGGGTCATGGGGCGCTCCGATACCTCAGACGCGATCTGCCATGTTTCGCGGGATGAAGCGAGCCGCCTGACCTTCCGGACCTAGCCCACGGCCTCGAACCGACCCGGGCCCTCCAGGGACCGCAGGACCCCGTCGGCGATGCCGAAATGAACACCGCTGAGGGCCAGGGTCCCTGCTGCCTCGCGTTCGGCGATCCAGGGGAAGGTGCGCAAATTCTCCAGCGACAGGCGGACCACGGCCTCTTCCGAAAGCTGTTCGATGTCTTCGGGCAGGCACTCTTCGCAGACGCGACGAACGGCCGGTGCGCCCTGCTGCACCCAGGGCGCGACAAAGTCCTGGCAGTCGGCCGGGGCCCCGCCGCGCATGGCGGCGACCCCGCCGCAGCGGGCATGTCCCATCACCATGATGCGCCGGACGTTCAGCACCTTGACTCCGAATTCCAGCGCCGCCGAGACGCCGTGCAGAAGGCCGTCGGGCTCATAGGGCGGCACCAGATTGGCGACATTGCGGACCACGAACAGCTGGCCCGGGGCCGTGTCGAAGATCAGGGCCGGATCAGCGCGGCTGTCGGAACAGGCGACGACGAGGGTGTGGGGCTTCTGTCCGTCAACGGCGAGGGCTTCGTACTGGGCCCTGGCATCGGGCCAATGGTCCTCGCGGAAACGGCGGTAGCCTGAGAGCAGGGCGGCGCGGGAATGTTGGGGCATGCCCTCCCTATAGGCCGACCGCTTTCACAGGGGGAAGGGGCTGCAAGGGGCAGCGTGCGGGGAACGTCCCCGTTGCCCCCCGAGCGGGCGCGGCGACCGGGTGGCGGGTCGCCGCGCCTGGACTCAACGTCCGGGCATTACGGATGAATGCAGATGGTCGATCTTCCAGTCGCCCGCCTCGAAGCGATAGATGAACGAGTAGCGGGCCGGCACGTCGCGAGAGGCTCCGGATGCCGGGTCGGTCAGGGTGACCGTCCAGGTGCCGACGCGTGAAGCCGTCCGGCAGTCGATCTCCACCGTGCTGGTGTCGATCCGGGCGACGGGACGGTTCTGGAGGAAGCTGACGAAATAGTCCCTGACGCTCTCGCGGGTCGTGCGCGGCACGTTGGACAAGGTCGGCAGCAGAACCGGCTCTTCGGTGAACAGCGCGGTCACGACATCCGGGTTTTGCGTCGCCCAGGCGGCGTTGAAGCGCTCGAACTGGGCCTCGACCCCGGCGGGCGAGATGGCAGGGCAGGCCGTGTCGGGCGCGCCCGGCTGCGGCGAGACGAGCAGGGCTGCGATCAGGGTGAAGGCGTTCATGGGAGACTCCTTGTCGTGAGCGGCTGGTTCAGGCCCAAAGCCAGGTCGCGGCCGCGGTGTAGAGGGCGATGCCGAAGGTGAGGTTGAACGGGAAGGTCAAGGCCAGGGAGGCGGTTACGAATATGCCCGGATCCGCCTTCGGCGCGGCGACCCGCATGGCGGCGGGCACAGCGATGTAGGAGGCGGATCCCGCCAGAATGGCCAGCAGGGCGGCGTCGCCAAGCTCGAGGCCGGCGAGGCGCGCGAGCCCCAGGGCCAGGGCTGCGGAGATGATGGGAAAGCCCAGGGCGAAAGCCACGACCGAGACGCTCAGTTTGCGCCCGCCCGCCATCAGGCTGCGCGCGGCGTTCAGGCCGAGGTCCAGGAGGAAGAAGCAGAGTGCGCCCTGGAAGAGCGGGTTCACGAACAGGTCCAGCTTTTTCATACCGGCCTGGCCGGAGATGAGGCCGACCAGGAAACTGCCCAGCAGGATCACGGTGGCGGCGCCGAACAGGACCTCCTTCAGCACCGTTCCGCGATCGGTCGGCCGATCGCTGCCGGAACCGCTCATCAGGATCAGACCGGTCAGAATCGCGGGCGTCTCCATCAGGGCGAGGACGGCCGCCATATAGCCTCCCGGCTCCAGGCCCAGCGACGTGAGGTGTTGCTGGCCCGCCGCAAAGGTCACGACCGAGACCGACCCATAGGTGGCCGCCAGGGCGCAAAGGGTCGGCCTTTCCAGCCGTGTCCATCGCAACAGCCCGAAGGCCAGGAAAGGCATCGCGGCGCTGAGGATCAGACCAATCGCGCCGGCGGAGAGGAAATCACCCTCCAGACCCGCCGCCCGGGCCTCGACCCCGCCTTTGAAGCCGATACACATCATCAGATAGAGCGACAGCGCCTTGGCCACCTGGTCGGGTATGGACAGGTCCGAGCGGACGAAGGCCGCGATCGCCCCGACAAAAAAGAACAGGACGGCCGGTGAGCTGAGCAGGCCGAGGCTGGCGGTAAGATCGGGCAAGGGAGTCTCCGGCGTTGGGGTGCGTCCCTTTGCCCCGCCGTCAGACCCCTCGCCAGTTTATTGACGTTATGGTCGCCATAAGAAATACTCATGGCATGTCGCAACTCGCCGTCAATCTGGACCTCGACCTGTTGCGAACTTTCGTCGCGGTGGTCGAAACGGGCAGCTTCACGCGCGCCGCCCAGCAGCGCGGTCTCACCCAGCCCGCGGTGAGCCTGCAGGTTCGGCGGCTGGAGGATCAGCTGCGGGCGCCTCTGGTCGATCGGGGCGGGCGGGCCGTCGGCCTGACGACCGAAGGCGCCGGACTGTTGCCGCAGGCCAGACGGCTGTTGAGGCTGAACGACGAGATCGTGGCGACCCTGGGCGAAGGGGATCTTGAGGGCGAGGTCCGGTTCGGCGCACCGGAGGACATCGCGACCATGCATCTCCCGGGCATTCTCGGGACCTTCGCACGCAGCCATCCACGGATCCGCCTGTCGGTCACCTGTGACTACACCGCCAACCTGCTCGACCAGTTGTCGCGCGGGATGCTCGACCTTGCCCTCATCAAGCGCGAGGCGGGCGGTGCCGATCTGGGCTTCCGGGTCTGGAGCGAGCCGTTGGTCTGGGTCGCGCGCGATGCGTCGATCGCCGAACTGTCGCCCCTGCCCCTGATTGTCGCGCCCGCGCCCGACATCTATCGCAAACGCGCCCTGGGAGCCCTGCAGGCGGCCGGTATCGCGTTTCGGGCGTCGTTCACGTCGCCCAGTTTCGCAGGCCAGATGGCAGCGCTCAGGGCCGGGCTGGGGACCAGTGTTCTGCCGGCCGCGATGGCCCCGCGCGACCTTGTGGTTCTCGAGGCGCTCCCGAAGCTGGAGGACAGCGAGATCGCCCTGGTTTCGGCCCGCGGCGCCGGAGGCCCCGCCTCCCTGCTGGCACAGGAGGTGTTGAGGTCTCTGGAGCGTGGCCCCCATCGTCTGGAACGATGAAGACCATCACGGAGCCGGGCACCCACTCAACAGCCGGGCGGGGCTACCGATGTACGGCGGCCGGAGGATGGCAGGGAGAGGATCACAAGGGTCGGCGGGCTTTTTCGACCAGAACAGCCTGTTGCCAGCGGCCGGGCGGCTTGTCGGTGCGATGGATGCAGCCCGCCCAGCAGCAGGGTCGCTTCTTGCCTTCCTGCATCTCTTCAATCGTCCGCTGGATGCGGCGCGCCCGGGTCGCGGGCTGTTTGGCGTCCTCGACCCGGCAGATGAACTCATTGCGGCCCAGAGGCGTCAGATCCTGCCACAGGGCGAGGACGTCCGGGTCGGCCTGGATGGCGGATTGAAGGTCAGCGCCGGCGACGTGGACGACGCCCTGTGCAAAGTCGGTCATGCGGCCCTCCCCCGGGGGCTACCCTAGCCCCGCCCCTCCGGATGGAAGAAGCCGTAAATCCGCTCCGCCAGCGGCTGGTTGATCCCGTCGACCTTGACCAGATCGACCACCGAGGCGCGGCCGACCCCCTTGGCCGAGCCGAAGGCATGGAGCAGGGCCTTCTTGCGGCCGGGCCCGACGCCCTCGATCTCGTCGAGGGGGTTCTTCTTGATGTCCATCGAGCGGCGTTTGGCGTGGGCACCGTTGGCGAAGCGGTGGGCCTCGTCGCGCAGGCGCTGGATGTAGTAGAGGGCGGGCGATTTCAGCGGCAGCATGAAGGGCGGCCTGCCCGGCATGAAGAAATGCTCCTTGCCGGCATCGCGGTCCGGCCCCTTGGCCACGCCGACGGCAAGGATGTCGTCCAGACCCAGGTCCGCCAGCACGGCCAGAACTTCGGCCAGCTGGCCGGCGCCGCCGTCGATCAGCAGCAGGTCAGGGCGGACCACCTCTTCACCCTCGTCCTCGTCCTTCACCAGACGGCCGAAGCGGCGGCGCATGACCTCGCGCATCATGCCGTAGTCGTCGCCGGGGGTCAGGTCCTCGCCGCGGATGTTGAACTTGCGGTACTGCGACTTCTGGAAGCCCTCGGGGCCGGCCACGACCATGCCGCCGACGGCATTGGTCCCCTGGATGTGGGCGTTGTCATAGATCTCGATCCGCTCGGGCCGGCTGTCCAGACCGAAGGCCTCGCAGACCTCGTCGAGGATTTTGCCCTGGGCCGAGCCCTCGGCCATCTTGCGCCCCAGGGCCTCGCGGGCGTTGGTGTGGGCGTGGTCGACGAGCGCGGCCTTGTCGCCGCGCACCGGTCGGGCGATCTCGACCTTGCGGTCCGCCTTCAAGGAGAAGGCCTCTTCCAGCAGCTCCAGCTCGTGCGGGCGGACGTTGGACAGGATCAGGCGCGGGATCGGCTTGTCCTCATAGAACTGGCCGAGGAAGGCGGCGAGGATTTCGGGGTCGGTGTCGGCCCTGTCGACGCGCGGGAAATAGGCCCGGCCGCCCCAGTTCTGGCCGCCGCGATAGAAGAAGACCTGGACGCAGGCCTGGCCGCCCTCGGAGAACAGGGCGAAGACGTCGGCCTCGGCGACGCCGTCGGCGCTGACGGAGTTCTCCATCGAAATGGCCGACAGGGCGCGGATGCGGTCGCGGACGCGGGCGGCCTGTTCATAGTCCATGGCCTCGGCGGCGGCGCTCATCTCGTCGGACAGGCGGGCGATCACGGCGCGCGACTTGCCCTTCAGGAAGGCCGAGGCCTCCTCGACCAGACCGGCGTAGTCCTCGAGCGAGATCAGGCCGGTGCAGGGGGCCGAGCAGCGCTTGATCTGGTGCAGCATGCAGGGCCGGGTGCGGGTCTCATAGACGCTGTCCGAACAGGAGCGGAGCAGGAAGGCCTTCTGCAGGGTGTTCAGCGTCCGGTTCACCGCCCAGGTCGAGGCGAAGGGGCCGAAATAGTCGCCGGACGTGGTGTGGGCCCCGCGGTGTTTGCGCACCTGGGGCGCGCGATGGTCCTTGCGGATCATCAGTTCGGCGAACGACTTGTCGTCGCGCAGCACCACATTGAACCGCGGCTTCAGCTGTTTGATGAAGCTGGATTCGAGCAGCAGGGCCTCGGTCTCCGAGGCGGTGATGACCAGCTCCATCGACCGGGTCAGCGACACCATCAGGCCGATGCGCTGGGTGTGGAACCGGCCCTGGGCGTACTGGAGGATCCGCTTCTTTATGGACCGCGCCTTGCCGACATAGAGGCAGGTCCCGTCCTCGCCATACATGCGGTAGACGCCCGGCTTGTCCGGTGCCCGCCGCGCCTCGTCGCGGATCAGGTCGGCGGCCTTGAGGGCGCCGGCCTCGGTCTCGCTTTCAGGAATCGGGGCCTCGGTCATCGGGACCGATATAGAGGCCGCACGCCGCTTTCGCGATGCGCGATCAGGCTCCGGCAGCGATCCGGCTGCGCGCGTCCAGCAACAGGAAGACGCAGATGGCCAGCAGGCCGATGTCCTTGGCGAGGAACTGGCCTGTCGAGCCGAGCGCGGGGAAGGCATAGCCGGGCTCGACGATTGGCACGCCGAGGGCGAAGCTGAGGGTCACGACGAAGGTCGCCACCCCCATCAGGGCCCCGACCAGCCCCAGTCGCGGAAAGCGGCCGCCCAGCGCGATCAGGACGCCGGCGGTCAGCTCCAGCACGCCGATCACGATCGAGGCCCCGGCCACCCCGACCAGCGGGTACAGCCAACCGAACAGCCAGTAGTCGCGGGCGATCCCGGCGACGCCCTCGGCCTCATAGGGCAGGAATTTCATGTAGCCGAAGACGAGGAAGATCAGGACGATGCCGAGGCGCAAGGCGGCGCGGCCGTCGAGGTCGGTCAGTCGGGCGGCGGGGGACGAAATCATGGGCGGGCTCCGGGTTCAGACCCCTTTCGCGCGCCGGGGGGCGAAGGTTACAGACGCCTAGAAGCGGCGGACCATAAGGACGCCGGCCAGAACCAGGGCGACGCCGGCGAGGCGACCGGGGCTGATCGGATGCTGCGGCGCGCCGAAGGCCCCGAACTGGTCGAGGATCAGACCGATCAGCAGCTGGCCCGCGACCATCAGGGTGATGGTCAGGGCCACGCCGAGGCGCGGCACGCCCCAGGCCGCCGCCACCACGAAGATCGCGCCATAGAGGCCACCAATCCAGGCGTACCAGGGCAGGCCGCGCGCCGCCGCCACGTCGGGCTTGGCCTGCAGGATCATGGCGAGGATCCCCAGCGCCGCCGTGCCTATGGCGAAGGAGACGAAGGCGGCGTTCACTGGCGAGCCGACGGCGCCCATCATCCTGGCGTTGGTCGGGGCCTGCAAGGCGGTCGCGCCCCCCGCGAGGACGACGGCGATCATGGCTAGGAAATTGGGGTTCATGGGCTGTCGATATCACGCGGCGAGACGCCTCGCAGCAGCGATCACGGTTGCGACGCGACAGCGGGCATGGCCTGTTCGCTGAATGACCGTCGTTCCGACCCTGCCCGGGGTTCACCTGCTGTTTGATCTGCTGGGCTGGGCCGCGGGCGCGGGCCTTGGCCTGCTGCTCTACCGCTGGCGGCTGCGCGGACTGGCGGAGCGGACAGCGCGGGCGGTCGGGCCCGGCTATGCGGCCTGTCTGGCCGGCGGGGCGGCGATCGGCGCCTGGTTGTCGGGCTCGCTCAACACCCTGATGTCCACGACGCCGAGCCTTTCGCACAGTGTCATCGGTGCCCTGGCCGGGGCGGTGGTGGGGGTCGAGCTCTACAAGCTGGCGCGCGGCGTGCGCGGCTCGACCGGCGGCCTTTTCACCGGCCCCTTCGCCCTGGGGATCGCGGTCGGGCGGCTGGGCTGCCTGTTCCAGGGACTGTCGGACCGGACCTATGGCGTGCCGACCACCCTGCCATGGAGCGTCGAACTCGGCGACGGCGTGGCGCGGCACCCGGTGCAGATCTATGAGTCGCTGGCGATGCTGGCCTTCCTGGCCGTCTATGTCGCGGGCCTGGCCCGGCGGTCGCCCTGGGCGATGCGGCGCAGCTTTTATGCCCTGTGCGTCTGGTACGGGGCGCAGCGGTTCGCGTGGGAATTTCTCAAGCCCTATCCAACCCTGGCGGGACCGTTCAATCTGTTCCACCTGATCAGCGTCGCGCTGATCGTATATGGCGTGGTGATGTATGGACGGGACCTCCGGCGCGCTGACCCCGATGGCGGAGATCACGCCGCGCAAGATCGCGCCCTATCTGTTTCACGGTCAGACCACGAGCCTGTGTGAGGTCTGCTACGGCCTCGTCCCGACCAAGATCCTGATCGAGGACGACAAGGTCTTTTATCAGAAGCGCTGCCGCGAACACGGGGTGCAAAAGACTCTGATCGCCGACGACGTCGCCTACTGGAAGGGCCAGAAGGACTGGCTGAAGCCCGGCGACCGACCGTTCGCGCCCCAGACCCGCACCGACCACGGCTGCCCCTGGGACTGCGGTCTCTGCCCCGACCACGAACAGCACTCCTGCCTCGCCATCATCGAGGTCAATGAGGCCTGCAACCTGAGCTGTCCGGTCTGTTTCGCCGACTCCTCGGTGAAGCGCGAGGGGCATCGGCCCCTGGCCGAGATCGAGGCCATGCTCGACATTCTCGTCGCCTCGGAGGGCGAGCCGGATCTGGTGCAGCTGTCGGGCGGGGAGCCGACCATCCATCCGCAGTTCTTCGACATCCTTGACGCGGCCCGGCGGCGGCCGATCCGCCATCTGATGATCAACACCAACGGCCTGAGGATAGCGCGCGAGCCGGGGTTCGCCGAGCGGCTGGCCGACTATGCGCCGGCGTTCGAGGTCTATCTGCAGTTCGACAGCCTCAAGCGCGAGGCCCTGATGGACCTGCGCGGGGCCGACCTGCGGGCGATCCGGGTCGAGGCGCTGGAGGCGCTGGAGCGGGTCGGGCTGTCGACGACGCTGGTGGTGACGCTGAAAAAGGGGGTCAATGACGACGAGATCGCCGACATAGTCCGCTTCGCCCTGACATGGCGCTGCGTGCGCGGCGTGACCTTCCAGCCGATCCAGGACGCGGGCCGCAACGACGGTTTCGACCCGAAGAAGCACCGCATCGTCCTGACCGAAGTCCGCCGCCGGATCGCCGAGGCCGGGGTCTTCGCCCTTGAGGACCTGATCCCCCTGCCCTGCAATCCGGACCAGATCTGCATCGGTTACGGGCTCAGGGACGGGGAGAAGGTCGTGCCGGTGACCTCCCTCATCCCGCGCGAGCTGCTGGTGGCGGCGGCGCCCAATACGGTGACCTTCGAGGCCTATCCCGAACTGCAGAAACGGGTCTTCGACCTGCTGTCGCTGTCGACGGCCCAGACCGACACCTCGGACAAGCTGTCGGCCCTGTTATGCTGTTTGCCCGAGGCGGCCGTACCGGAATCCGTGGGCTACGCCGACACCTTCCGCGTGGTGGTTTCGCAGTTCCTGGACCGGTTCAATTTCGACATCGGCACGGTCAAGCGGTCGTGCGTACATTTCGTACAGCCGGACGGACAGATCATCCCGTTCGACACCTACAACACCTTCTACCGTCCGGGTGCGCCGGGTGCGGAGGCGCTTGCGAAGGGGAGGATGGCGTGATGAGTGGACCGAAGCGCAGAAGTCCCGTCGTCCAGTTCCTGGCCGGGCTGCTGATGGTCGCCGGGGCGCTGATATTCACGACCGCAGGTGCCTGTTCGGTGCTCTTCTCGATCATCTTCATGCCGACCGGGAACAACTACTATTTCGGCGGTCTCGGCAGCATGATCGTTCTGTTCCTGACAGTGGGCGGCATCCCTTTCCTGTTCGGCCTTGCCCTGTTCTTCAGCGGCCGCTGGCTGGCCCGGCCGCGCAAGACGACGGCGCCCTCGCCACTCGCCACGGAGCACGATGATGAGCCCACGACCGGAGCCTAACACCGCCCTCGTCCTCCTCGGCTGGCTGCTGATGGGGATCGGCGGCCTGATCGCCGTGACCGCGGGTGCCTGTTCGGTGATCGTCGGGATTCCCATGCTGCTGTCCGCCCTGGAGTATCCGGAGGGCCTGCCCAGAATGCTGGTGATGGTGCTCACCTTCGGCGGCGTCCCCCTTCTCTTCGGGATCGGCGTCTTCCTCGGAGGGCGGGCGATCGCGAACCGGTGGAGTGTCAAACAGCTTCCGCCCCGCCGGATCGAGGATCTCGACGACCAGCCGTGAGACCGCGGCGCTTCACCAGCCGGGATCGACCTCCGCGCCGCCGAAGATTTCCGCCAGCCGGTCCCGGGTCGCCCGGTGGGTGTCTTCGGGCAGGGCCGCGGGGTCGAACCAGCCGTTGTCGGCGATCTCGCCGTGGCTGGTGCGTTCCGTCATCGTGAAGCGGTCGATGCGGTAGACCAGCACATGGTCGCCGCGGAAGAAGCGCTCATTGGCGTGGACGCTGATGAGAGTCGGGCGGCCTTCGACGATGACGCCGGCCTCCTCGCGCATCTCGCGGATCAGGGCGTCCTCGCAGGTCTGGCCGCGCTCGACGCCGCCGCCGGGCAGCCACCAGCCGTGCAGATAGGTGTGTTTCACCAGCAGGACGCGGCCCTGCGGGTCCACCGCCAGGCCGCGCGCGCCCAGGGTCATGCCGCGGCTCATCCGCGACCAGGCGAAGAACAGGGGGCGGGTGAAGGGCTCGATCCGGGTGCGCCACGTCGTCATCGGATGACGATAGGCCGTCGTGCGGGTTTGAACAGCCGGCGGCTTGACGGGCCGGACCGCCCACCGCACCAGTTCGGATCGAACCTGGAAGATCGGCTGTCGGCATGTTGCAACAAGGCCTCATCTCCGTCCTGTCGGCCGCCGCAGTCGCCCTGACCTTGCAGCAGGAACCTGCGACGGATCGGGACTGGCGTGAGATCACGCGGTTGGATGTCGAGGCGACCTACCGGCTGTTACTCGACAACCACCCCGGTGCCCTGCCGGTCGTCGGCGACGAAGCGTTCCGCCAACGCCTGACCGAGGGCCGCGCGCTGGCTATACAGCGCGCCGCGACTGTGACCGACGCCGGCGGCCATCGCGCAGTGCTCAATGCCTTCGCGGGCGGGATGGGCGACGCCCACATCGCCTTCCAGCCGACGACGCCCGTGGAGTGGAACTGGACCGGACTGGTGTTCCGGCGTCAGGCCGGCGCATGGCGCGTGGCGGTCCATCAGCCGGTCGCTGATGAAGCGGACCTGACCGGCGCGCGCCTGCTGACGTGCGATGGCGCGGACGCAAACGACGTGGCGCGCGCCTGGCTGGACCCGTTCAAGATCGACTGGACCGTTGAGGCCCAGCGGGACCAGAAGGATGTCCTTCTGCTGCTCGACGACGACAATCCGTTCCTGCAACGGCCATCGCAGTGCCGGTTCGAGGTTGGCGATCAGGTCGTCGACCGTCCCATGACCTGGAGGCCGATTCCGGCGCAGGCGCTGCGTGATGCAGTGGCCCGGGCGCGGCCGCCGCAAGGCGCGGGCATGGGGGTGCGCACATTCGCGGGCGGCCACTGGATCGCCTTGCAGACCCTGGGTGAGGGTGCCGAGACGGTCGTGCGGGATGTCGAAGCCCAGGTGGCCATGTTGCGGCGATCACCCGTCGTGGTTCTGGACCTGCGCGGCAACGGCGGCGGCTACTCCCTGCTGGGTCGCCAGATCGCCAACGCCCTGATGGGCGATCGGCACGTCCGCTCGCGACTGTCCTCAAGCGGAGCCTGCGCCGCCAGCTGGCGCGTCACGCCCGATAATCTGGCGGAGATGCGCCGCCAACGCGACGTGATGGCCGGGCGAGGACTGGAGACTGACGGTTTCGATGACGGCATCGCCGGCGCCGAACGGGCCCTGGCGGCTGGCCGCCTCCTTGATCCGCCGCCGCGGACCTGTCCGGAGCCGCCTCGGCGCCGGATCGAGCCCTCCCGCTTCGAGGGCCGGTTGGTGCTGATCACGGACGAGTACTGCTTCAGCTCCTGCCTCATGGTTGCTGACGATTTCCGTCGCCTCGGTGCCCTGCACGTCGGACACACGACCAACCGCGACACGCGCTATATGGAGGTGCGGCGCATCGACCTGCCATCCGGGCTTGGGCGAATGTCGACGATGCAGAAGGTCGCCTGGGGCGACAGCGCCGTGGGGCCTTTCGTCCCCGAGATCCCCTATCAGGGCGACATGAACGACGATCCGGCGCTCGAAGCCTGGGTCGCCGCCTTGCCGAGGTCCCCTCGCGGCCTCGACTGATCCATTGCGCTTGAACCGCGGCCCGGCGGGCTTTATTGGCGGGCCCAACAAGGAGCGTTTCCATGCTGGCCCTCTATATCATCCTCGGCTTTGTCGCCGTTGTCGCCATCATCAATTTCGTCGAGTTCGGCCGGGTTGACTGAGGCTTCGGCCGGCCACGCCGAGCGGCGCGGCGCCGCCCTGGTCACCGGCGGGGCGAAGCGCATCGGCCGGGCGATCTGTCTTGAGCTGGCCGCCGCCGGGTTCGACCTGGCGATCCACCATCGCGATTCGGGCGAGGAGGCCGCGCGGCTGGCCGACGGGATTCGCGCGCTGGGCCGCCGTGCGGTCTGCCTGTCAGCCGACCTCGCCGACGCCGCAGCAACCGGGGCCCTGGTCGGCCGGGCCGTCGAGGCGCTCGGCCCGCTGTCGGTGCTGGTCAACAACGCCTCGGTGTTCGCCGACGACCGGCTGGACAGCCTGACCGGCGAGAGCTGGTCCTCGCATATGGACGTCAACCTCCGCGCGCCGATCCTGCTGACCCAGGCGTTCGCGGCCCAGGCGCCGGACGGGTCCGCCGTCGTCAATATTCTGGACCAGCGGGTGCTGAAGCCCGATCCGCGCTTCTTCTCCTACGGCCTGTCCAAATCCGCCCTGTGGGTCGCGACGCGAACCATGGCGCAGGCGCTGGCACCGCGCATCCGGGTCAATGGCGTCGGGCCCGGACCGACCCTGCCCTCGGTGCATCAGGCCGCCGGCGAGTTCGAGGCCGAGGCGCGGGCGACGCCGCTGCAACGCCCGGGCAGCCCGGAGGCCATTGCCAGCGCCGTGCTCTGGCTGGTGGACGCAGGCCAGGTGACCGGACAGATGATCGCCGTCGACGGGGGCCAGCACCTGGCGTGGCAGACCCCGGACATCGTGGAGTAGGCCTTGACCGTTTCCCCCCTGCCCTTCCCCGCCGCACCGGTTTCCGGCGACGGGCCCCGTCGTGAGGGCCTGACCGTGTTCGTGCGCGGCCTGCGGGTCGAGGCGGGCATCGGCGTGCACGACCACGAACAGGGACGGCTGCAGCCGCTGGTCATCGACGTGACGCTGGAGTTGGCGCCCGCGGCGGTCGAGCGGCTGGCGGACACCATCAACTATGAGACCGTGGCCCAGGCGGCCCGCGCCATCGTCGCCGAGGGGCACGTCGGACTGGTCGAGACCTTTGCCGAAAGACTGGCCTCGGCCTGCCTCGATGACGGGCGGGTGCGGCGCTGCACGGTGCGGATCGAAAAGCCCGGCGCGCTGGAGGCCGCCGCAGCCGCCGGCTGCGAGGTGGTGCTGGCGCGCTGACCCGTCGCCGTCGGCGGTTGCGCCGGACGCGAGGCGCGGTCATTACTTGGACCGGACTGAAGGATATCCGATGGCCGAACCCGGCGATCTTCCCCCCACGGACGAACCCCTGGACGACCATGGGGACCACCACGACGACGATCTGATCGGCTTCGCCACGCCGGCGTCGCTGCAGGGCCGGCTGCGCGTGGAGCCGGAACCTGAGCCCGAGCCCGAGCCTGAACCCGAGCCCGAGCCCGAGCCCGAGGAAGACCTGCCTGAGGACGAGCCCCTGCCGCCGGAGCCCGAGACGGTCGAGGCCGCTTCAGTCTTCGCCCCGTCCCGCGAATTCTCGACCCGCCGACGCCGGCGCGACGAGGCCGTGGTCCTCCCAGGCGGCGGTCTGGGCCTGTATGCCGTCTACGCCCTGATCCTGTTCGCCGTGCCGACCATGGGCGTGTCGGCGGCGATCGGCCTGTTCGCCGTCACCGGACGGCCCGGGCCGGAAGACGAGCTGTCGGCCTCGCACTTCATCTATCAGCGCCGGACCCTGTGGGCCGGGGCGGTGGCCGCGGTGGCCGGGGTCATCCTGCTGGCCGCGCCGTTTGCGCTGGGCGTGCCGATTCTGTTCGGTCTGGCGCTCTGGATGGTGCTTCGCGGGGCCTGGGGCGTCTGGACGCTGAAGTCCGGCCACGAAATCGTTGATCCGCGCGGCTGGTGGATCTGACGGAGACACATTCCATGGCCGACGCATCGCCCGACCGACCGACGGAACCCCGCTTCGCACCGGGGCATGAGTCCGAAGGCCGGCCGGCGGCGCTGATCGCCTGGGGCCTGTACATCCTGTCCCTGCCCAGCGCGAACCTGCTGGTCATCGTCGGCCTGATCGTCGCCTATGCCGGGCGCAGCGGATCGAACGGCCTGTCCCGGGCCCATATCGACGCCCAGATCGGCCTGTTCTGGTCGGTGTTCTGGTGGACCATCCTGCTCTGGATCGGCCTAGGGGTCTGCACCGTGTCCTTCTTCGCCGCCCCGGCCATGGGAGTCATCCTGATCCCGGTCGGCCTGCTGCTCGGACTGGGTCTGCTGTTCCTGACCGTCTGGTTCACGATCAGGAGCCTGATCGGCCTGTTCAACCTGCTCGGCGACAAGGCACCCTGACCGGGCGGCGCGTTCTCACGAAAGCCGTCTTTCAGCGGTTTTCGGGGAACAGGTTCGTTGATTGCCGTGTTGACTGGGTGTCCGCCAATCGACACCGCCGAGGGCTTCCATGACTGATTTTCGAGACGTACTCGCCGACCAGCGGTTCGAGCAGGGCTTTTCTGATCCCGAGGGGCAGTTGCGCACGGTCTTCGCCGACTATGCGGTGCAGGGGACCACGCGGGCGATCCTCCACGTCGAAGCCGACCCGGCCCTGCGCGGCACCGGCGCGGCGGGGCAGTTCATGCAGGCCCTGGCCGAGCACGCGCGGGCCGAGGGCCTGAAGCTGGCACCTCGATGCAGCTACGCCGTCGCCTGGCTCAAGCGGCATCCGGAGTATGACGACGTGAAAGCCTGATCAGCGCAGGATCACGCCGCCTCGCCGCGCAGTTCCAGCCGGGCCTCGGCCTCGCGGACAGCGTCCACAGCGCGATCGACGACGTCGAGGCCGGCACCGGGCCCGATCGACTCGACCGTCAGGATGCGGCGGTAGGCGCGGGCCCCGGGACGGCCGTGCATCAGGCCCAGCATATGTCGGGTCATGGCCGGCAGCAGCACCCCCTCCTCCAGCCGCGCGGCCAGATAGGGGCGGTAGCGGTCAATGGCGGCATAGGCGTCGACATCCGGCGTCCCGGCCCCGTACAGGCGGCGGTCGGCCTGACCGAGGATAGCCGGCTCATGATAGGCGGCGCGCCCCAGCATGACGCCGTCCAGCGACACGCCATCGCTGTCATCGAGGTGCGTCTCGGCCGCGTCCAGTGACGTGATGCCGCCGTTGATCGAGATCGACAGATGCGGACGCTCGCGCTTCAGCCGCCGCACCAGACCGTAGTCGAGCGGCGGCACGTCGCGGTTCTCCTTGGGCGACAGGCCCTTCAGCCAGGCCATCCGGGCATGGACGATGAAGACCTCGATCCCGACGGCGGCACAGGCATCCACGGTGGCGAAGAGCGAGACCTGCGGGTCCTGGTCATCGACACCGATCCGGCATTTGACCGTGGCGGGGACCGAGACGGCTTCCTTGATGGCGGCCATGCACTCGGCGACCAGTTCCGGCTCGCGCATCAGACAGGCCCCGAAGCGGCCTGACTGGACCCGGTCGGAGGGGCAGCCGACGTTCAGATTGATCTCGTCATAGCCGAAGGCCTCGCCGATCCGCGCGGCTTCGGCCAGCTGGGCCGGGTCCGAGCCACCCAGCTGCAGGGCCACCGGATGTTCGACGGCGTCGAAGCCCAGCAGCCGCTGCTGATCGCCGTGGAGCACCGCCGGGGCGGTGACCATTTCGGTGTAGAGCAGGGCCTCGACCGTCAGGGCGCGATGGAACGCCCGGCAGTGCCGGTCGGTCCAGTCCATCATGGGCGCGATCGAGAGGCGGCGGTTCATCGGGCCGCGTCCTTACACCGAAGCGAGCGCGGAGGCGACTGTCAGGCGTCCGGCTTCCAGCCGGCGTCCTGCGCTCCCGGCCGGCCGAGGTTCCAAGGGGGCCCGGCGGCACGCCGATATGGGCAAGGCCGGCGACTGCCGCTACACGACGCGCAGGGAGGCGAGGTCATGACATCTGTACTGACGGCCGGGCTTTCGGGCGGCTTTATTGCACTCGTCGGGCTGCTCGGCCTGCTGGCCTTTCGCGATGCCCGCGCGACACTGGCCGGGCGGTTACTGGCAGGACTGTGCGCCTCGGTCGCGGCCCTGGAGCTGACGACCGGTCCGATCGGTGAATCCCTCCCGGCAGGGATCTGGACACCGTTGCGCGTGATCGGCGGTACCAACATTGCCCTGCTGTGGCTGTTCTGCCTGGCCGTTCTGCGGGACGGCTTCCGGATCCGGCGGCTGGAACGGATCGGATCCGTACTGTTCAGCCTCGGCCCCCTGGCGACGATGATTGACTGGGGTGACATGCCGGGAGCCGGTCTGCGCATGACACTTATTGACCTCGCCCCCCTGCTGGCGATCGGTCATATCGGCTGGGTGGCCTTGTGGGAGCGGTCCGGCGACCTTGTGGAAGGGCGTCAGAGAGGGCGTGTCTGGCTGATTGGCCTGCTGGCGACCGCCGCCCTGGTTTCGGTTGTGTCTGAAAATCTGTCGGATTCCGGAACCGCGACCCTCGTGCGGATTGCCCTGGCCGGCATTCCCATCGTGGTCGTCGCCTTTGTCTGGCTGACGTCGCTCCAGCCCGGGCGGTTGCTGTTTGAGCCCGCGGTCGCGGCCGAGGCCCGGTCCAGGGTCGATCCGCGCGATCAGTCGGTGCTGGCGGCCCTGGTCGAGACCATGGAGGCAGGCCTCTACCGCGAACCGGGCCTGACCATCGAGCGCCTGGCCGAAACGCTGCGGACGCCGACGCACCGCCTTCGCATGGTCATCAACCAGGGCCTCGGTCATCGCAATTTCGCAGCCTTTCTGAACGGCTATCGGCTGGACTATGCCAAGGCAGCCCTTGCCGACCCCGCGCGCGGACGCGAGACGGTGCTGGCGATCGCCTATGAATCGGGTTTCGCGGCCCTGCAGTCGTTCAACCGCGTGTTCAAGGATGCCGAAGGAGAGACCCCGACCGGCTTTCGGGGAAGGCGTCTGCGCGAGACTGCCCAGAACCAAATGATGCCGCCCAATTCCGAAAATGAGTAGCAATTTTCGTCCCTGAGAGGACGCCAGCCCTGCCCCGACGCATCAATCCGGCCACCCACAACAGGAGGTCTTCATGCGTCATCATCTTTTCCCCATCGTCTTCGCGCTCGCCGGTCTCACCGCCGCCTGTGCGGGCAGCCCGGCGCTGCAATCGCCGCCGGTCCGGGCCGAGGCGGCCGTCGCCCGGGCCGGCACCCTGGTGCGTTTCGAACCAATCGATCAGCTGGACCAGGCCAGGCTGCAGACGATTGCCGCCGAACTGCCGGGTGCGATCACAGTGCAGAACGGCGTCCGGCTGTACCGGCTGGTCTATCGCTCACAGGTGCGGGGGCAGGCCATTGAGGCCTCGGCCCTGGTTGCGGTTCCCGACACTCCGCAAGCCCCGCGCGGCGTGGCTGTGTATCTGCGCGGTTCTGACATCCCCCGCGACGCTGCGCCGACGACGCCGAATGCGATCTGGACCACCGAAGCGGCCGTCTTTGGCGGCAATGGCTTTGCGACGGTCATCCCGGACTACATCGGTTTCGGGGCCTCACCCTCGCCCCAGGCCTTCCTGCTGACCGACGAGAATGTCGCCGATTTCCGGGCAGCCCTGACCGCAGCGCGGGAGGCCCTCAATCTTGAAGGGCGAACGCCGCTGTTCCTGACCGGCTTCTCGCAAGGCGGGCAGCTGAGTGCCGCGCTTCACCGCGACCTGGAGGCGCGCCCGCTGAACGGCTATGCCCTGCGCGGCACGGTCTCGGTGGCAGGTCCGCATGAACTGGTCCGGTCCTTTGCGGTGCGCATCGAGGAGCCGCTGGCCCGCGATCCCGTCGCCATCGGCTATGTCGCCTGGGCCGCCTATACCTTCGCCTGGCGGGAGGGTCGCCCGCTGGAGGACGTCTTTGCGCCCGCCTATGTCGACCGGGTGCCGCTGTGGTTCGGAGGGTCGATGTCGATCCGCGCCCTGATGGGGGAGGCGCCCCGGAACGTCGCCGAACTGTTTCGCCCCGAGTTCCTGAATTCGATGCGGACGGATCCGGATTTCTGGTTCAACCGGATGGTACGGGACAGCGAGACCTATGACTGGTCCCCGCGCCGGCCGCTGCAGGTCATCGTCGGGTCGGCTGACACCAACGTGGATCCGGCATCAACGCGGATGCTCCACGATCGGGCGAAAGCGCGGGGCGGCAATGTGTCGATGATCGAACTGCCCGGCCTGGACCACATGCAGACCGGAGCGGCGGCCTATGCCCTGGCCCTTGCGCGCTTCGAGGTCCTGTCACAGCGGCCGTAAGGGCAGGCCTGACGTCGTCGACCGCCATCGATGACGTCAGGCGTCCACCCTGTCCCGCTCGTCCTCGCCGTCAAGCACCTCGGCGGCCTCCTCGTTGAGGGCCTGGCCCTCGCGGCGGGGCTTGACGTAGGGGGCGGGCTGGGGCGTGGCCACATTGCCGCGCATCAGGGCGCGTCCGGCCTGGGCGCCGCCGGACAGCTGCAGGACAAGCCGCTCCTCGTCGCGGCGGCGGACCTCCTCGATGGTTTCGCGCGCCTCGGCGTCGGAGAAGCCGAGGTCGATCAGCACCTGATGGCCGAACACCAGGGCACTCTCGAAGGTCTCTCGCAGCTGGTATTCGACGCCGGCCTTGACCAGCCGGATCGAATGCCCGCGGTCATAGGCGCGCACGAACAGCTTGGTCAGGGGGAATTCGGCCTTGACCAGTTCGACGATGCGATCGGCGACCTCGGGCTTGTCGACACAGACCAGGATGGTCTCCGCCCGTTCAGCCCCGGAGGCCCGCAGCACGTCCAGCCGCGAGCCGTCACCATAGTAGACCTTGAAGCCGAAATTGCCGGCGGCCTGGATCATCTCGACATCGTGGTCGATGATCGAGACATCGATGTCGCGGGTCAGCAGGGGCTGGGACACGACCTGGGCGAAGCGGCCGAAGCCGATGATCAACACCCGTTCGCGCAGATCGGCGGCGGGGTCGATTCCGTCCATCGAGACGGTCTCCTTCGGTCGCAGCCGGTCAGCCAGCATGACCCGGAGCGGGGTCAGGGCCATGGACAGGATGACGACGGCCGAGAGGATGGCGGCGGTGCGGGCATCGAACAGGCCGGCGGCAAAGGCGGTGGAATAGAGGACAAAGGCGAACTCGCCGCCCTCGCCCATCAGGGCCGCGCGTAACAGGCCCTCGCCATGCGTCTGCCGGATGCGGGCGACGGCATAGACCGCGATCATCTTGGCCGACATGAAGGCGGCCAGTCCGCCCAGCACCCAGGCCCAGTCGGCGACCACGACGCGCAGGTCCAGCGACATGCCGACGCTGAGGAAGAACAGGCCCAGCAGCAGGCCGCGGAAGGGTTCGACATCGGCCTCGAGCTGGTGGCGGAAGGTCGATTCCGACAGCAGCACCCCGGCGAGGAAGGCCCCCATGGCCATCGACAGGCCGCCGAGGTTCATGGCCCAGGCGGCACCCAGGACGACCAGGAGGGCGCCCATGGTCATGACCTCCCGACCGCCGTACTGCGCCAACAGGCGGAAGAAGGGGTTCACGACCCAGCGGCCTGCCACATAGACGAGCGCCACGGCACCGACGGCCAGACCGACCGTCATCCAGACCGGATAGCCGGTCTCCACCGACGCGCCATAGGCCCCGCCCAGCACCGCCACCAGCGCCAGCAGGGGGACGATGGCCAGGTCCTCGAACAGCAGGATGGAGACGACGCGCTGACCACCCGGTTCGGTGTTCTCATTGCGCTCCTGCATCAGCTGCATGACGATGGCGGTGGACGAAAGGGCGAAGCCGAAGCCGGCGATCAGGGCCGCGTACCAGGCCAGGCCGGCCACCATGGCGATGCCGCTCAGCAGCAGGGCGCAGGCCAGCACCTGGACTGCCCCGAGGCCGAAGATTTCCCGGCGCAGGCTCCACAGCCGGGCGGGCCGCATCTCCAGGCCGATGATGAACAGGAACATGACGACACCGAGCTCGGCGACATGCAGCACGGACTGGGGATCGCGCACCACGCCGAGCGCCGAGGGTCCGATCAGCAGGCCGGCGGCCAGATAGCCGAGCACGGCGCCGAGGCCGAAGCGGCGGAACAGGGTGGCGGCGACGACCATGGCCGCCAGCAGCGCCACCGCGTGGCCCAGCCCCATACTGGTCGTCTCGTGCATCTCGGGTCTCCTGCGGCGTCGCTGGATAGTGGGGGGAGATGCGGCGATGCGCCACCCTTTGCCCTCTCCCGAGCCGTCAGACTTCGTCAGAACCTCGCGCCACAGTTTCGCCCGAGGCGGGGATGCCTCATGGAGATCACACAACCAAGGGAAGACGCGCGATGTCGGAACGTCCGTTGAAACAAGCCCTCGCCGGACTGGTCAGCCTGGCCCTCGCCGCGCCGATGGCACCCCTGCCCGTGATGGCCCAGGAGGGACGGCCGATCGATCCCGACAAGCCGTCGGACGGCGTGGTCTCGCCCGCGGCCTGCGCGGTGTTCGGCTTCACCCTGCCGGAGGATCGGGCTGCGACGACCTATGCCGCGCGCAGCGGTGGCGCGCCGATGTACGCGCCGCCGCCGCCGCCGCCGCCACCCCCACCCCCGCCGCCGCCTCCGCCTCCGGGCGCCGCCGCTTCGGAAATGAACGACATCGTCGTCACAGGGAGCCGGATTCCCGGCGGGTCGGTGGTCACCGCCTCGCCAGTGATTTCCAGCGGCGTCATCGCGCCCAACGCGCCGCCGCCCGGGATCATCACCCCGCCCGGCCCCGTCGACACCGAACGCTACCCCGACGCCACGCCCAACCCGGTGCGCCGCGTCGCCGACGAGCCGGTCTCGACCTTCTCGATCGACGTGGACACGGCCAGCTATTCCAACGTCCGCCGCTTCATCGACGAGGGGCGCGCGCCCCCCGCGGACGCGGTACGGGTCGAGGAGCTGATCAACTATTTCGACTATGGCTACGACCGTCCGACCTCGGCGACGCAGCCTTTCGCCATCACCACGGCGGTGACGGAATCGCCCTGGGCCGCGGGTCGCCAGATCGTCCATGTCGCCCTGCAGGGCTACGAACTGCCCGAGGCCGAGCGCCGGCCGCTGAATCTGACCTTCCTGGTCGACGTCTCGGGCTCGATGGGCAGCCCGGACAAGCTGGCGCTGGCGCAGAAGTCGATGAACCTGATCATCGACCGGCTGAGGCCGCAGGACACGGTGGCGGTGACCTTCTATGCCGAGGGGGCGGGCACGCGGCTGGCCCCGACGCCGGGCGACCGGAAGCTGAAGCTGCGCTGCGCCGTGGCGAGCCTCTACGCCTCGGGCGGCACGGCCGGCGCGACCGGCATGACCAATGCCTATGACCAGGCGCAGGCCAATTTCGCCCGCGACCGGGTCAACCGGATCCTGATGTTCACCGACGGCGACTTCAACGTCGGCGTCACCGACAACCTGCGGCTGGAGGACTATGTCGCAGCGAAGCGGGAAACCGGCATCTATCTGTCGGTCTATGGCTTCGGGCGCGGCAACTATCAGGACGCGCGGATGCAGACGATCGCCCAGGCGGGCAACGGCACGGCAGCCTATGTCGACGACCTGAACGAGGCGCGCAGGCTGTTCGGTCCGGCCTTCGACCGGGGGGCCTTCCCCATCGCCGACGACGTCAAGATCCAGGTCGAGTTCAACCCCGCGCGAGTCAGCGAATACCGGCTGATCGGCTATGAGACCCGGCTGCTGAACGAGGCCGATTTCAACAACGACCGCGTCGATGCGGGCGAGGTCGGTTCGGGTGCCTCGGTGACGGCCCTGTACGAGATCACCCCGGTGGGTGGCCCCAGCCAGATGGGCGAGCGGCGCTATCCCGAGAACCGCAACCGTCTGGGAACCGGCGGCGGCGATCCCGACGGCGAGGTCGGCTTCGTCCAGGTCCGGTTCAAACTGCCCGGCGAGCGCGACTCGCGGCTGATGCAGCGGGTGGTGTCCAATGCGGGCGGCGACCGTGTCAGCGCCCGGCCGCCGGAGAGCACGCGCTGGGCCATCGCCGTGGCCGCCTTCGGCCAGAAGCTGCGCGGCGACCCCTGGCTGGGCGACGGCTTCGACTGGGACGCGGTGCTGCAACAGGCCCAGGGCGCACGCGGGGAGGATCCCTATGGTGAGCGGGCGGAGTTCGTGCAGATGATCCGGGCGGCGCAGGGGTTGCCGGCACGGGCGGTGCCTTGAACCGACCCTTCTCCCCTTGCGGGAGAAGGTGGCAGCCCGAAGGGCTGACGGATGAGGGGTTTCGCCGGCCGGTCCAATCGGCCCGCAGCTGAGTCGCTTGGTTCGGTGCGACCCCTCATCCGACCTCGCTGCGCTCGGCCACCTTCTCCCGCAAGGGGCGAAGGGAGCGGGAAGGCTCGCGCCGGTCTTCGATCCCGCATAGCTTTGCCCCCGTGACCGAAACCCTCTCCCCGAAGACCGCCCGCCGCATCGCGCTTTCCGCCCAGGGGTTCGGGCGGGCGCAGCCCGCCGCCCCAGGCCGCGGCCACGTCCGCGACGTCGCCCGGCGGCTGGGGGTGATCCAGATCGACAGCGTCAACGTCGTCACACGCACCCACTATCTGCCCGGCTTCTCGCGGCTGGGGGACTATCCGCGCGAGGCGCTGGAGGCCGAGGCCTGGGGGACGCGGCGTGGGCTTTTCGAATACTGGGGGCATGAGGCGTCGCTGCTGCCGCTGGAGCTGCAGCCGCTGCTGCGCTGGCGGATGGACCGGGCGAAGGACGGGGCCATGTGGACCGGCCTGTCGCGGTTCGGGCGCGAGAAGGCCGACTACATTGACGGGGTGCTGGCCGAGATCGAACGGCGCGGGCCGGTCACCGGCGGCGATTTCGCCACAGGACCGCGCGGGGCACCGGGCTGGTGGTCCTGGTCGGACGGCAAGCGGGCGCTGGAATGGCTGTTCTGGGCCGGGCTGATCACCACGAAGACGCGGAACGGGTTCGAGCGCGTCTATGACCTGACCGAACGCGCCCTGCCCGCCCGGATCATCGACCTGCCGACGCCCACGGAGGCGGATGCCCAGCGCGAACTGGTCCGGATTTCGGCGCAGGCCATGGGCGTGGCGACGGCGGCGGACCTGCGGGACTATTTCCGCCTGCCGCTGGCGGATGCGCGCGACCGGATCGCGGAGCTGGTCGAGGCGGGCGAACTGACCCCGGTGGCGGTCAAGGACTGGCGGCAGCCGGCGTATCTGGCCGCCGGAGCGAGGACGCCGCGCAAGGTGACGGGCGCGGCCCTGCTGTCGCCGTTCGACAATCTGATCTGGACCCGCGACCGCACCGAGCGGCTGTTCGGGGTCAGGGTGCGGCTGGAGATCTACACCCCCGCCCACAAGCGGGCCCACGGCTACTATGTCCTGCCCTTCCTCGAGGACGAGGCGATCACGGCGCGGGTCGATCTGAAGTCGGACCGCAAGGCCGGGACCCTGCTGGTGCAGGCGGCCTGGCGCGAGCCGGATGAGACGCCGGAGACACCCGCGCGGCTGGCGGCGGAGTTGCGGCGGATGGCCGGATGGCTGGGGCTGGCCGAGGTCGAGGTGGCCGGGAAGGGCGATCTGGCGGAGGCGCTTCAACACGCCCTCTGACACGCTATCGTCATTCCGGGCGAAGCGTAGCGGAGACCCGGAACCCAGCGGCGCGCGTGAGCGCGAACCTGTCGCGGACCGTTTGCCTAAGCAGATCGCCTTCGGCGCCGCTGGGTTCCGGCCTTCGCCGGAATGACGATAGCGAGGATGAGCCTCACACCTCGAACTTCACCCCCTGCGCCAGCGGCAGGCTGGTCGAGAAATTCACCGTCTGGGTCTGGCGGCGCATATAGGCCTTCCAGGCGTCGGAGCCGCTCTCACGGCCGCCGCCGGTGTCCTTTTCGCCGCCGAAGGCCCCGCCGATCTCGGCGCCCGAGGGGCCGATGTTGACGTTGGCGATGCCGCAGTCGGAGCCCCAGGCCGACAGGAAGGCCTCGGCCTCGCGGACGCTGTCGGTGAAGACGCAGGAGCTCAGGCCCTGGGGCACGGCGTTCTGCATGGCCACGGCCGCCTCGAAGTCGGACCAGGTCAGGACATAGAGGATGGGGGCGAAGGTCTCGTGCTGGACCACCGCGCTCTGGGCCGGCATGCGGACGATGGCGGGGCGGACGTAGACGCCGTCCCGGTCGACGCGGTCGCCCCCGACGACGATCTGGCCGCCCTGTTCGACGGCCTGTTTCAGGGCCGTATCGAAGCCGTTGAAAGCGGCCTCATCGATCAGGGGGCCGACCAGAACCCCGTCCACACGCGGGTCGCCGACCGGCAGGGTCTCATAGGCGGCGGCGAGACGGGCGACGAGGGCGTCGGCGATGCTCTCGTGCACCAGCAGGCGACGCAGGGTGGTGCAGCGCTGGCCGGCAGTACCGACGGCGGAGAAGGCAATGGCGCGGACGGCCATGTCGAGGTCGGCGCTGGGGGTCACGATCATGGCGTTGTTGCCGCCGAGCTCGAGCAGGCTGCGGCCGAGGCGGGCGGCGACGGTCTGGGCCACGGCGCGGCCCATACGGGTGGAGCCGGTGGCGGAGACCAGCGGGATGCGGGCATCGGCGGCCAGGGTCTCGCCGGCTTCGCGACCGCCGATGACCAGCTGCGACAGGCCCGCCGGGGCGTCCGCGAACCGGGCGATGGCGCGGTCGAGGATGGCGTGGGTCGCCAGCGCGGTCAGGGGCGTCTTCTCCGACGGCTTCCAGATCACCGGATCGCCGCAGACGAGGGCAAGGCAGGCGTTCCAGGCCCAGACGGCAACCGGGAAGTTGAAGGCCGAGATGACCAGCACTGGCCCCAGCGGCTGCCAGGTCTCGCGCATGTGGTGGCCGGGCCGTTCAGAGGCGATGGTCAGGCCGTAGATCTGGCGCGACAGGCCGACGGCGAAGTCGCAGATGTCGATCATCTCCTGCACCTCGCCGAGGCCTTCGGAAACGATCTTGCCGGCTTCCAGCGTGACCAGACGGGCGAGGTCGTCTTTCGACGCGCGCAGCTCCTCGCCCAGCAGGCGGACCAGCTCGCCGCGGCGCGGGGCGGGGAGGCGTTTCCACGCGTGGAAGGCGGCGGTCGCGCGCTCTGCGACGGCATCGAGATCGGGCGTCTCGGCCACGCGGCCGGCGACCGAACCGTCGATCGGCGAGCGGGCCTCGAAGCCGTCGGAGCTCCAGGCGGCCGCGGGCACGCCCAGCCGTTGCAGAATGGCCTTCGCCTCGTTCGCCGCCGTCATCGTCTTGCTCCGTTTTCCAAGCGGGGCGTTTACCCGCGCTTCACCCTTTCGCCAAACCGGGTGTTCACACGGCCGTGGCAGGTTCCTCCGAACACCGGAGAATCCGATGGCGCGTGCACAGTTCCAGAAGGGACAGAAGGTCTGGGTCGAATGCGTCGGCGCATGGGCCCAGGTCGAGAAGGTTCAGCCCGTCTGGGCCAAGGGCTTCGAGGAGCCGGTCCGCGTCACCTATGACGTCGGCCTCGGCCGGGAGTTTCTGGGCCATGAACTGCTGCTGCCCAGCGACGATCCGGCCGCCAACGCCGGCGACAGCTGGCGGCTGATGCGGGCACGCAACAAGTGGCAGACCGCGGAAGATTGCCCGCACCACCCCTTCCCCGGCACCTACCCCGTTGTGGTGACCGACAAGGCGGACTGGGGCGGCTGGCGGGTGCCCGGCGCGGAATACGACCGCGACCCCGACCAGATCGAGTTCCAGGCCCGGCTGATCGCCGCCGCCCCCCGCCTGATGGCCCTGGCCGAGCGACTGGCCGCCTCGGTCGATGAGGCACCGGACGACGCGCCGCCCGAACTGCTGATGATGGCCCGGGAAGCGCGGACCGTGCTGAAGTCGGTCACCGACGTGCTGTCGGCGCCGTCCAACGCTGCCGTCACGTCGCCGCGGGAATCGCGCGCGGCCTGATACGCGGCTGCGCGACAAAAGGTTGATGATTTCTAACCAAGCCTCGACAGGAATCCGCGACGCAGCCTAGATTCGTCGTTCAACGTCGAATCCTTGGGGAGAGCGCCTTGCGGGGTGAAGAACGCCGCATAACGAGCGAGGGGCGGCGCACGACGGACCGGGACCGCGGCCCGCCTGCGTGGCTCCGCATCTCCATCCTGACGCTCGCCCTGGCCATCACCGCCCACGTCCTGCTGGTGGCGCGCGGCCTCGAGCGCCACGAGGCCGCGGGCTCGACCGTGGTCGCCGGTATGGGCTGGAGCGAGTTGTGGGTCCTGGGTCCGCCGATCGCCATCGGCCTGTTCACCCTGGCGCTGGTCCTGCTGATGCAATGGCGCCAGCAGGGCATCAGCCGGCAATGGGCCGCGTCCGAGCGTCGCTTTCGCGGGGCGGTCGAGGCGGCACGCTGTGGCGTCTGGGAGTGGGACACCGAGACCGAACAGGTCACGGTTTCGGACTATATGGCCGAGCTGATGGGGCTGGATCGCAGCGGACCAGTTCCCGCGGACGAGTTTTTCGCCCGAATCCACACCCGGTATCATGACGTCGTGCTGCACGCGCTGCGTCAGGCCCAGACCTTCGGCACCTTCGAGGTCAGCTTTCCTGTGCCGGACGCCCAGGGCAAGGCGCGGTGGATCGATGCCCGGGGTCAGGCGCGGGGTGCGCGCGGCGAAGAGGGCTTCACCAATGTGCTGGGCGTGGCGCTGGACACCACCGAGGCGCGTCGGGCCAAGGCCCAGGCCCAGGCCGCCGAGAGCCGGCTGCGTGACGGCATCGAGAGCGTGTCGGACGCCTTCGTGCTGTTCGACAAACAGGGCCGGCTGATCCTGTCGAACCAGGCCTTCCAGGACGCCTTTGCCTTCGAACCCGGCGTCCTGCGTCGCGGTGTTTTCAAACAGGACCTGAACCAGATCGCCGCCCTCGCCATCAAGTCCGACCAGCCCGCCGAGGGCGGACGCGCCGGCGCGCGCGAGATCGAGTTGCATGACGGGCGCTGGCTGCAGCTGATGGAGCGGTTCACCTCGGACGGCGGCTCGGTCGTGACGGCGGCCGACATCACCGCCATCAAGCAGAAGGAGGCCGAGCGCCAGCGCGCCACCGAACGGCTGCACGTCACCATCACCGAGTTGGAGGATCGCGAGGAGAAGCTGTCCCTGCTCGCGCGGAAATACGAAGTGGCCATGACCCGCGCCGAGGCGGCCAACCAGGCCAAGTCCGAGTTCCTGGCCAATATGAGCCACGAGCTGCGCACGCCACTCAACGCCATCAACGGCTTCTCCGAGATCATGGCCGGGGAGATGTTCGGGCCGCTGGGCGACCCCAAATACAAGGGCTACGCCGCCGATATCCTCAAGTCGGGCCAGCACCTGCTGTCGCTGATCAACGACGTGCTGGACATGGCCAAGATCGAGGCCGGCAAGCTGACGCTGCACTATGAGACCGTGTCGCTGAAGGAGGTGGTCGACGACGCCGCCCGGCTGATGCGCGGCAAGATCGAGGAGGCGGGGCTGAACCTGCTGGTCGATGCGCCGGACCTGCCCGAGATCGACGCCGACTATCGCGGCCTGAAACAGGTCGTGCTGAACCTGATCTCGAACGCGGTGAAATTCACGCCCGAGGGCGGCCATATCGTCGTGGCCATCTCACGCGAGGACGACGACCGGCTGAGGGTGGCCGTCACCGACACCGGCATCGGCATCGCCGCCGAGGATCTGAAGCGGCTGGCGCGGCCGTTCGAACAGGTCGAGGGCCAGCACTCCAAGACGACGCAGGGCACCGGCCTGGGTCTGGCCCTAACCAAGTCGCTGATCGAACTGCACGGGGGCGTGCTGACCATCGAGAGCGAGCCGGGCCGCGGCACGACCGTGGGCTTCGACGTGCCGATCCGGCGTCCGGGACAGCCGTCGAGAACACAGCCAGTCCAGGTTCAGGCGCGCGCGGCCTGAGGTCAGGCGGAGGGCGTGGCCCTGGGTGAGCCCGGCGGCACCCTGGGACCGCCTCGATCGCGGCCGGCGACCCGGCCCCGACGGGCCAGGATTTCCGACAGGGCCCGCCGGTCATCCGGCTCCAGCGTCGCCAGCAGGGCAACAGCGTTCGTCTCCAGCCGGGCGCGCCCGCGCAGCTCCGCATTGCGGGACTCCTCAAGCAGCGCCCCGGCCCGGACGGCGTCGAATGTCGGCGACCGCCCTATTTCGACGGCCTGACGCCGCTTCAGCCGCGCCTCCTCGAAATCCGGGCGCGCGGCCAGGGCGGAGGCGCGCAGGGTTTCGCGCACGCGTTGCCGCACGTCGGGGTCGAGTTGTTCGACCAGCCGCATCGGCGAGCCGACGCGGGCCGGGTGGTGCTGGGCCTCGACCTGGTGCTCGACCTGGGCGCGGGTGACCATCAGGGTCGCCCCGGCAGCCAGGGCGAAGAGGTTCAGCGCCACCGAGCCGATGAGCGCGATCTTCAGGGCCCTTGGGCTCATCCGAGCACCTCCGCATCGTCCACGCCGAACAGGGACGCCTGGTACAGGACGGCCTCGGCCTGGGCGTCGGCGGTCAGATATGTGGTCATCATGACGCCCGCGACGATGCCGGCGCAGGCGGCGGCCGCCCAGCCCGCGCCGAGCGCCAGCGCCAGCCGGTCGAGCCAACGACGGCCTTCGCGCCGCGCCTTCAGGCCGGCCCCGGCGGCCGAGGCGATGATCCGGTCACGCAGGGCCATGGACGGGTGGGAGACCCGGGAGGCTTGCAGCAGGGCGTCCGCCGCATCGGCCTCGGCGAGGGCCGGGCCGGCGACGACCGGGTCGGCGGCGGCGAAGGCTTCGGCCGCCGCGCGCTCAGCCCCGGGCCAGCGCCGCGCATCAGCACCATAGGCGGCGACCAGGGCGAGGAACCGTTCCGACGTCATCACACTCATGCTCCTTCAGCACCCGGCCGGATATCGGCAAGGGCCTGCCTCAAGGCCCGTCGTCCACGCGACAACAGGCTTTCCAGCGCGTCCACGCTGACCGCCATCAGGGCCGCGGCCTCGATATTGGTCAGCTCCTGATAGTGACACAGGACAATGGCCTCGCGCTGGCGATCCGGCAGTCGGATCAGGGCCGCGTCGACCCGCACCCCTACATCCGCCGCCAGCAGTCCCCGATCCGGGGCGGGGCCGGTGTCGGGCCGGTCCGGCGGCGTCGCCGTGGCCGTCTCGCGCCGACGTCGCAGCCGGTCGTAGCAGAGGTTCAGCCCGACCCGGTGCAGCCAGGTGTCGAATTTGGCCTGCCCCGGGGTCCAGCGCGGCGCCTGTTTCCAGGCCCGCAGCATGGCCTCCTGGGCCACGTCCTCGGCCTCGGCCGCATCGCCCAGCATCCGTTGCGCGAGCGCCAGCATGCGCGGCAGCTTGCGCGCCACCATGGCCTGGATCGCCGCCGGATCGCCCTGACCCACGCGACGCACCAGCTCCTCGTCGGGGTCGGCGATCAGCGCCAATCCGGCCCTCTTCCGTTGCTACCGAAAGGGTCGCCCGGTGCATGACCGCCGTCCCTGACATCATCCTTACTCCGAAGCGGTCGCCGGAGGCGACGCCTGCCGTTGCGCCTGACGCGCGGCGCGGCGATCGCTCATGCGTTCGCGGCGATGCTCACGCATGGCCTGACGGCCGGCGCGACCCTCGGCAGCAGTGACAAAGCCGTCGTGGTCAGCATCGAGACGGGCGAAGGCCTGTTCGGCGCGCGTCTGGACGTCGGCGATGACGACCGGACCGCGGGACTCCATCCGGGCCATGCCGCGCTGCCCGCGGCCGGGACCGCGATGGGCGCGCATCGGACGGGGGCCGCGATCGGCGCGGGCTTCGCGACCGGCCTCGCGAGCCGCATCGAACTCGGCGCGGCTGACGGAGCCGTCATCATTGGCGTCCAGCCGGTCGAAACGGGCGTCGGCGCGGCCGGCCATACGGGCCTGCATCGCGGCGCGGCGCTCATCGGCGGTCACCGAGCCGTCGCGATTGCCGTCGATCGCCGTCAGGCGCTGAACACGCTGTCCGACGAACTCGGCCTGGCTGAGACGGCTGTCGCCATCGGCGTCGGCGCGCATACCGCGGGCAGGGGGCTGTTGGGCGAAGGCAACGCCGGCCGCAGCGACGAGTGTCAGGGCGGCGAGGCCGCCAGCCAGAAGGGTCTTTTTCATCTCGATGATCTCCATGCCGCCAAGGGCAGTGTCAGTCCCCAGTCCGGGGAGTCTAACGAAGATCGCGTCAGTCTCCGTCGCGGGGCGGCGGCAGGACCGACTCAAACGCGAGGCGGGCGGCCGTCCGCACCTCGGCCAGCCGGGTCTTGAGGGTCCCGAAATCCGTCAGGCCCGCAGCCTCGGCGAGACGTCGGCGGAAGCCTTCAGGCTCCTGCTCCGGGTCCGGCCTGTCGTCGAAGGCCGCGCTGAAGACCTGTCCGAGCGCCTGTTGCAGCCGCCACGCCTCGGCCAGGGCGGGTTCCGCCGCCAGGGCCTCCAGTGTCGACACGGTCAGCGGACCGCCCGTGGCAGCGGCCTTCAGCTGATGCAGCTGGGCGACGAACTCGGCGTCGACCTGACCACCGGGCGCCAGCTTGAGGTCCCACGCACCCTGCCCCGGCCGCTCTCGGGCCATCAGATCGCGCATCCGGCGGGCGTCAGCAGCGACATCCACGCCCGGACGCGGCCGCCGCAGAATAGACTCCAGGGCCGCTGTCGCCCGCGCGCCGAAGGCCGGATCATCGGTCCAGACGACGCGTGCGCGGGTCAGGGCCATGAACTCCCAGGTGTCGGCCTCGGTCGCATAATAGTCCTCGACCGCCGACAGTCGCAGCGACACCGGCCCCTTGGCCGCGCCGGGCCGAAGCCGCATGTCGACCTCATAGAGGCCGCCCTCGGCCGTATGCGCCGACAGGGCCGCGATCAGCCGCTGGGTGAAGCGCGAATAGAAGACGCCGGCTGCCCACCCCTTGCCGTCGGACACGGCCTCGGGCGGGGCGTCATAGAGGGTCATCAGATCGAGGTCTGAACTCGCGGTCATCTCGCGCGATCCGGCCTTGCCGAGGGCGACGACGGCGACCGCGCCACCCGACAGGACCCCACCCTGACGCACGGCCTCGGCCATGGCGGCCGGTGCCAGGGCGTCCATGACGGCGTCCGCCAGGGCTGTATAGGCACGGCCCGCGGCGTCCGGGCCGATGCGGCCGGTCAGGGTCTGGACGCCGATGCGGAACATCTGGTCGCGATGCAGCCGGCGCACGGCGTTCATCGCGCCCTCGAAATCCGGGGCGGCGGCAGCCTCGTCCGCCATCTGTTCGAACAGGCCCGTGTTGACCCCCAGCTGGGTGTGGAAGCGGGCGTCGAGCACGCTGTCCAGAGCCGCCGGATAGCGACCGAGGGTCCGCGCCAGTCGGGGCGCGAAGGCCATGACGCCGACGACCAGGTCGAACAGCTTCGGCTGGGCCAGGAACAGGGCCTGGACCTGGACGCCGCTGTTCAGTCCGGCGAAGAAGACGGCGAAGCGGCGGAAGGCCGCGTCGGCCGCGCCGGTGTCGGCCAGTGCCGTGAGCAGGCGGGGGGCCAGGCGGGTAAACAGCTCGCGGCCGCGCGCGGACCGGGTCGCCGGTATGCGGCCGTGGTGCCAGCTTCGGATCGTATCGGCCACGCCCGACGGCTCGGTGAAGCCCATCCGTTCCAGGGTCGCGAGGGTCTCGGGATCGTTCTCGACCCCGGTGAAGACCAGCGATCCATAGGGGGAGGACAGGGACTCCTCGCCCTCGAACAGTTCGCCATAGGTGCGGTTGACCCCGACCAGCAGGGCCTCGACGCCGCGGTCGAAGACGGCGAGATCGCCCCCCCCCGCCAGCGCCGCCACCGCCGCCCGGCGCGCCGGGTCCGCCGGCAGGATGTGGGTCTGTTCGTCGTCGAGCATCTGCACCCGGTGCTCGAGGCCGCGCAGGGCGGCATAGGCGGCGGTCAGATCGGCGCAGACTTCGGGGCTGACATGGCCCGCGTCGCGCAGTACGGCCAGGGCGTCCACGGTGCGGGGACAGCGCAGGGCGGGGTCGCGGCCGCCGAGGATCAGTTGCTGGGTCTGGGCGAAGAATTCGATCTCGCGGATGCCGCCCCGGCCCAGTTTCAGATTGGCTCCGGCGGCGTCCATGGCCTCGCCGGTCTTGTGAACGTGGATCTGCCGCTTGATCGACTGGATGTCGAGGATGGCCGGATAGTCGAGACTGCGGCGCCAGATGAAGGGCCTCAACGCCTTGACGAAATCAGCGCCGGCGGCGAGGTCGCCGACCACGGGCCGGGCCTTGATGAAGGCGGCGCGCTCCCAATTCTGTCCGACGCTTTCATAGTAGGCGAGCGCCATGGGGGCCGCGACCACCGGTGGGGTGGACGACGGGTCGGGCCGCAGCCGCAGGTCAAAACGGAAGACATAGCCGTCGCCGGTCCGCTCCTGCATCAGGGAGGCCAGGGCGTGGGCGGCGCGGTCGCAGAATTTCTGCGGCTCGACCCCTTCGGCGAGGGCGCTCTCCAGCGCCTCCGGCTCCCAGAACAGGCTGATGTCGATGTCGGAGGAGTAGTTGAGCTCGAACGCGCCATGCTTGCCCATGGCCAGGCCGAACAGGCCGGGAATGGGGCCGCGGGGATCGTCGGCCGCCGAGACCAGCTTGCCCCGCTCGCGCTGGTCGTGGGCCACGGCCCGCAGGGCGGACCGGGTCGAGGCGTCGGCGAACCGACTGAGCGCGCCGGTCACGGTGTCCAGATCCCACACGCCACCGAGGTCGCACAGGGCGGTCAGCAGGTGCAGTTCCGCCTTGAACCAACGCAGCGGCGCGCGAACCTCGTCGGCACCGCCGGTCAGGGCGTCCGTCGCGGACAGAATTCCCGCCAGCCTGTCCTCGGGCACCGCCTCCAGCGTCAGCCGGAGCCGCTCGGGCCAACGCCTCGCCAGACCGGCCAGATAGGGAGACGCGGCGAAGACGGGGGCCAGGGCGGGCCAGGCGCCCCCGAACACGCCGCTCCATCCGCCGCTCGCCGCGGCCTCCGCCAGCCGCGCCTGCGTCGCCTCGAGGCTTCCCGCCGGCAGGGTCGGGCCGCAAGGGCGGAACTGGCGGTAGAGGGGCGGCGCTGGCATCGGGCGCAGGATAGGGGCCAGCGTCGGTTCAGGGCCAGCGGCATTTGACGGCGCAGCCTGTCCCGTATCAATGTTTTGTGTGTTTCGGGGGGCGAACGGATGACGGTTCGGATCTGGGCGATCATCACCACCATGGTTGTGGCCCTTTGGGGCAACCCGGCTGCCGCACAGGGGCGGGTGCAGGAGCCGGGATTCGACCGCCCCGGCAGTGACTATTTCAGTTTCGAACTGCCCGGCCCGAACCTGGCCCTGTGCCAGCAGGCCTGTTTCACCGACGGCCGCTGTCAGGCCTACACCTATGTCGAGCCGGCCGGCGGTGCGCCGGCGCGCTGCTATCTGAAGAACGCCGTGCCCGCCTATCAGCCCTCGGCCTGTTGCACCTCGGGCGTCCGTCCGGGTAGCGGCCAGTGGGTCGAGCCGGCGATGTCGCCGGCACCGGTATTCCCGACGCCGGACGCGGCCCGACAGGTCGGATGGCGGCGCATGAACCGGTTCGGGGTGATCCCGGTGCTGACGGTGATCGCCCAGTATGCGCTGGCGCCGAACGAGATGGACGCCCAGAGGCGGCTGATCCGGCGCAACCCCATTCCCGCGACCCAGGATGCGGCCTTCTACGACGAGATGTTGTTCGGCCCGCCGCGCGGGATGCGAAACGAGGACCAGAGCGTCCGCAGCTTCTACTGGACCGCGTCGGGCGGACGGCTGTTGCTGACGAAGGCCGCGACCTACGGCGTCTCCTACCAGCCCCTGACGGACTACGACCCGGTCGATGACGCCGTCAGGATCGCCGATGAGTACGGCTTTGATTTCGCCGCCTATGACCGCAATGACGACGGTGTGATCCGGCCCGACGAGCTGATCGTACTCAAGATCGACAATATCTCGGATTCCGGCGGGGCCATGCGGGACCGGCCCTGCGCGACGACCAACGATCGCACGCGGGACGGCTCGCGCTTCATCGTCGTCTGCGACGCGGCGGGGGTGGGCTTCGCCTCGCGTATGGTCAACCCGGCGCATGAGATCGGTCACCTGCTCGGTGCCATGGACCTCTACGGCAGGGGCTGCTGGAGCGACCAGCTGACCCTGATGAGCTGCACCGGGAGCATCGCCATTGCCACCGACCGCTTCACCAGCATCCATTTCGATCCCTGGCACAGAATGGCCTTCGGCTGGGCCACGCCCGCCTTCGTCACGACCGCAGGCGGCGAGTTCACGATCTCGCGCACGGCGGAAGGCCTCAGCAGGCCAACGATCCTGTACGATCCGGCGCGAGGCCTCTCGGAATACTATGTCGTCGAATATCGCAGCTCCAGCGAAGGCGGCATCGATTCCGGAGTCGCGGGCGGTAGCGCCGCCATCGTCTGGTGGTACGTCAAGACAGACCCGAACGGCTTTCCGGAATCGCAGCTCAGGCTGATCGGACCGGGCCCGGACGGCAGGCTGGACACCGTGCCATCGATCAGCGACGCACTGCTGGACACCAACGGCGATGGTCGACCCGAGACGATCTGGGGTGGGTCCAACGGTCGGTTGGAGACCGTACTTGCGCCCGGCGACTCCTTCTCAACCTTCCCGGCCCTCTACGCCACGGCCAATCCGCGGGCGAAGATGGGCGGAGCCCCGGATCGCGACAGGTTCGCCAGCAACGACCAGCCCCGCCTGTTCTGGGGCGACGGGTCCGACGTCGGCGTGGTGGTCAGACTACGGTGGGACCCTGCGCGTCCCGATGAAATGGTCGTCCGCATTGAGGAAAACCGGCTGCTGGACCGCGTCCTTCCGCCGGGGACTCCCCGCCTGCCCGGCGGCTAGGCGGCCGCCGGCAGCACCAGCGCCACGCGCAGGCCGGGGCCGAAGCCGCCGTATTCGCCTGGGCCTTCATCCAGCAGGATGCGGCCGCCGTGGGCCTCCATCACCGCCCCGACCAGGGCCAGCCCCAGGCCTGAACCGGCCTCGGTGCGGCTGTTGTCGAGGCGCACGAAGCGTTCGATGACCCTTTCGCGGTCCGCCTCGGGCACACCGGGGCCTGTATCGGTGACGGAGTATTCGATCTCGCCCGAAGATCGCCGCCGCGCGCGCAGCATCACGGCACCCCCGACGGGCGTGTATTTGATCGCGTTGTCGATGATGTTGGCGAGGGCCTGGGCGAGGAAGGGCTGGTTGCCCTCGATCATCAGGCCGCGCTCGATCTCGGCGGAGAACTCCAGCCCCTTGTCCTCCGAGGCGGGCTCATACAACTCGGCCATGTCGGCGGCCAGGTCGGCGGCGTCGAACACCTTCGGGTCCGGCGTGCGGCCGGCCGCGGCCTGGAGCCGGGCGATGGCGAGGACGGTGTTGAAGGTCTTGAGCAGGTTGTCGGCCTCGTCGAGAGCCAGCTGGACGGCGTCGACGCCGTCGATCCTGCCGGCCTCGGCGTCCATCAGGGCGACCTCCAGCTTGGCCCGCATCCGCGTCAGGGGCGAGCGCAGGTCATGGGCGATGGCGTCGCCGGCGTGGCGGATGGAGGCCATGGAGCCTTCCAGCCGATCCAGCATGGTGTTCAGGCCGGAGCCGAGTTCGTCCAGTTCATCGCCGGAGTTGCGCACAACGGCCCGGGCCTTGAGGTCGCCCTCCTGCACGGCTGTGACGACCTTGTTCAGCCGGCCCATGGTGCGTTCGAGATTGCGGCTGACCAGCACCCCGCCGGCCAGGCCGAGCAGAAGCACAATGCCCATGGCGGTCCACAGGGCCTGGGTCAGGCGCGCCAGATAGGCCTCGGTGTCGCTCAGGGACTGGCCGACGAACAGCATGCCGCCGCCCGTCAGCCGGGTCTGGACGCCGCGAACCTGGGGCCGGGTCACCCGGCCTTCGGCGTCGGTGTCGGTGAAGGGGAAGGAGGTCCATTCCTGATCGCCCTCGATCGTTTCGAGCGGGAGGACGGTCAGGCTCCCGGTGCCTTGCCCACCACTGTCGGCGGCTTCGAGCCGGTAGAGGAAGGTGCTGTCCCGAAGGGTGCGGTCGATGACCTCCCGGTTCAGGGCGTCGAAGCCCCGCGCTTCATAAATGCCGGTCAGCACCGTCATCTCGCCGCGCACGTCGCGCTCGGCCTTGGTCCGGGCCTCCGAGGCCGAGGCGAAATAGACCCAGGCCAGGATGGCGCTGGCCGCCGCCGCGAACAGGGCGAGGAACAGCAGCGTCAGCCGGAAGGGCGTGCGGCGCAGGAGAGAGGGAAGCCGCATCGGGCTTGCTTACGGCTCGAGCCGGTACCCCGCCCCGCGCACCGTCTGCAGCATGGCGTGGTCGAAGCCCTTGTCGATCTTGGCGCGCAGGCGGCTGATGTGGACGTCGATGACATTGGTCTGGGGGTCGAAATGATATTCCCAGACCTTCTCCAGCAGCATGGTGCGCGTCACCGACTGGCCGGCGTGGCGCATGAGGAACTCCAGCAGCTGGAACTCGCGCGGCTGCAGGTCGATCTCCTTGCCGGTGCGGTGCACGGTGCGGGCGATCAGGTTCATCTCGAGGTCGCCGACCTTGAGCATGGTGGCGACGCTGCCGGTCTCGCGACGGCGGGACAGGGCCTCGACCCGGGCGATCAGCTCGGAGAAGGCGTAAGGCTTGACCAGATAGTCGTCGGCGCCGGCCTTCAGCCCCGTGACGCGGTCCTCGACCTCGCCGAGGGCGGACAGGAACAGGACCGGCGTCTGGTCGCCGTCCTTGCGCAGGGTCTCAACCATGCCGATGCCGTCGAGGCGGGGCATCATCCGGTCGACGACATAGACGTCATAGCCGCCCTTCTGGGCCTCCAGCAGGCCGAAGGCGCCGTCCACGGCGTGGGTCGGCTCGTGCCCGGCTTCGGTCAGTCCCCGGACCATGGCGGTCGCGGCTTCAGCGTCGTCCTCGACCACCAGAATGCGCATGGAATCAGCCCCTCAGATGCGGAATCGCCGCCGATGGTAGCGCATCGGCGGCGATGGGGGCAGTTAAGGCTTATTCAGGTTTGGGCAGTTCGAGAACCGCTGTCGTATTGCCCTGGGCCGTCCAGACCAGCAGGAACAGCGAATCCCGGTTCGCGCGCCGCGCCGCGGCAACGGCGGCCTGGAAATTCGCCACCGTAGCGGGGGCGTTGCCCACGCGCATGATGACGTTTCCGGGCTGGAAGCGGCGATCGCCGCCCGGGGCCACACTGTTCACCACGACCCCCTCAATCGTCGGCGGGATACTGTAGCGCTGGCGAAGGGACGCCGAGATGTCGGAGAGATTGAGGCCTGCCACGACCTGTCCGAGGGCGGCGCCGGCTCTGGGCTCGGCCGGTTGGTCCTCACTGGTCTGGCCGGCGTTCAGCTCAGCCTGCGTCGGCCGACGGCCCGATCGCACGGTCACGGACTGGCGACGTCCATCGCGGAGAATCTCCAGCCGGATCGGCTGCCCGACCGCAACGTCGGCGACGCGGCGCGTCAGTTCCGTCGAGCTGGCAATCGTCTCGCCGTTGATGCGGATCACCACATCGCCAGGCCTGAGCCCGGCGACGTCGGCGGGCGCGCCCTTGGTCACTTCGGTGATGTAGGCACCGGTCGTCCCCGCCGGGAGGTCGAGCCCCTCGCGCGTGTCGGCGTCGATATTGCCGATGATCACCCCGAGATAGCCCCGCTGAATGGTCTCACCCCGCATCAGACGGTCGGTGATGGGCTTGGCCACAGAAGCCGGAATGGCGAAGCCGATGCCGACCGAGCCGCCCGTCGGCGAATAGATGGCCGAGTTCACGCCGATGACCCGGCCATAGATGTCGAAGGTCGGGCCGCCCGAGTTGCCGCGATTGATCGCCGCGTCGATCTGCAGGAAGTCGACGTAGCTGGCGGTCGGATCGGGGATGCTGCGCCCTTGCGCCGAGACGATGCCCGCCGTGGCGGTGCCGCCCAGGCCGAAGGGGTTGCCGACGGCGATGACCCAGTCGCCCACGCGGGGCTGGGCCGATTCCTCGAAATTGACGAAGGGGAAGTCGGTCCCCTCGACCTTGATGACCGCCAGATCGGTGCTCTCGTCACGGCCGACGAGGCGCGCTTCCAGTTCCCGACCGTCGGCCAGTTTGACCATGATTTCCGTCGCGTCCGCGACGACGTGATTGTTCGTCACGATGAAGCCGTTGGCGGCGATGAAGAAGCCCGAGCCGGCGCCCATCGCGACCGCACCCTCGCCATCCGCGCCACCCTCGCCTTCCTCGGCCCCGCCGTTGGGGTTGGGAATGGCGAAGGGCAGGCCCGGCACCTGGATCATGTTGGAGCGCGGCACCCGGGTCTTAACGTCGATCTGGACCACGGCCGGCGCAACCTGGGCGAAGATGTCCGCAAAGCTGAGGGGCGCGCCCTGCGGCGGGGCGAAGGCGAGGCCGGCCCCGCCGTTGTCGGGCGAGAGGCGGCCCGTGAAGCCCGCCACCGGGCCCGCATTGGCCGAGGGCCAGTCGATGACGCCGCCGGCGGTCGCCGCGGCGGCGAAGGTCAGGCCAGCGATGGCCCCAAGCATGAATTCCTTGCGCTTCATCATGGGCGTGTCTTGCGATCCTCTGGTCGGGCGCGGAACGCCCGTTGGGCCTTGTAATATAGGGCTGCGGCCCCTTTCACCAACGTCGCGACGTCATGAAGGGTTCGCAGTCCCTGCGAGCCTGATTCACGCTCCCGTTGGAACCGCGAAGCGATTCCTCCTCAAACGATCAGGCTCGTGCCTAGTGGTCAGACGGCTTTGCGTCAGGATCGGGGCAAAGCGCCTGATCGGCGAGAATACGCGCCAGATCGGCCTCTTCAGCGGCCGAAAGCGGGTCTGCAGGGGTGGATCGCCGGCGCACCGAGAACCACAGGCCGCCGCCCGCCGCCAGCAGCACCGCAAACGGCCCGAACCACAGCAGCCAGGTCCCGCCCCGCAGCGGCGGGGTGAACAGGACGAAGTCGCCGTAGCGTCTCACCAGATCATCGCGGACCTGTTGATCGCTGCGCCCGGCCGCGATCTGGTCGCGCACCAGGGCGCGCACGTCGGCGGCGATACCGGCGGGGCTGTCGGCGATGGCCTCATGCTGGCAGACGACGCAGCGGATGTCGTCGAACAGGGCCTGGGCGCGCGCCTCCTGCCCCGCATCCGCCAGCGGCCGGTCGGGCGTGGGCGGCGGTTCCTGCGCCACGACGGGCGTCACGGTCAGGAACAGGGCGGCCGCGATCAGGAGGAGGCGTTTCACGCCGCTCTCCGGTTCACGCCCAGCCTCAGCCGCCGGTCCAGCAGGGAGAGCAGACCGCCGAGGGCCATGATGGTCGGGCCGAGGAAGATCAGCCGCGCCCAGGGGTTCCACCAGACGCGGATATTCCAGGCCGGGGCACCGGCGGTCGTCTGGCCACGTTCGCCCAGCACCACATAGACGTCGTCCAGCCCGCGGAAATCGAGTCCGACCTCGGTCGTGGTCTGGCCGCCGGTCGGGAAGAAGCGACGCTCGGCGGTGACCGTCTTCGGCGATCCGCCGTCACGCAGGGTCACGGTCAGTTTTCCCTGTTCCGCCAGATAGTTCGGCCCTTCGACCACACCGACGGAGTCCAGCGTCACCGCCCATTTGCCGGCCTCGATGGTCTGGCCGGGGGCGATCGGACGCGCCGCCTCGACACGATAGCCGGTCTCGACCACCGCCCCGAGGACGAAGACGCCCAGCCCTGCGTGGGCCAGGGTCGTGCCCCAGGCCCCGAGCGGGAGGCCGCGCGCACGACGCAGGCTTTCGGCCAGGGGCGTGCGGAACAGGCGGAGCCGCTCTGCAACCTCGGCGAGGGCTCCAAGGATCAGCCAGGCGCCCAGGCCGATGCCGGCGCCCGAAAGGGCCTTCCTCGGGTCGAACGCCATCCAGCCCGCCAGGGCGATCAGGATCGCCAGACCCGCGGCCACGGCCAGCCTCTGGCCGACGCCCTTCAGGTCGCCGCGCTTCCACGCCAGCAGCGGCCCGGCGGGCACGATCAGACAGGCGGCGGCCATCAGGGGAACGAAAGTCAGGGCGAAATAGGGCGGGCCGACCGAAATCGTCGCGCCGTTGGCCGCCTCGAGGATCAGCGGATAGAGGGTACCCAGCAGGACCGTGGCGCAGGCGGCGGTCAGGAAGACGTTGTTCAGCACCAGCGCGCCCTCGCGGCTGACCGGGGCGAACATACCCCCGCCCTTCAGCTGCGGCGCGCGCCAGGCGAACAGGGCGAAGGCGGCCCCGGAGGTCGCGCCGAGGATGGCCAGCAACATCAGGCCGCGCTCGGGATCGACGGCGAAGGCGTGGACGCTGGTCAGGACGCCCGACCGGACGAGGAAGGCCCCCAGCATCGAGAAGGTGAAGGCCAGAAGGGCGAGGAAGGTCGTCCAGCCCGCCAGCGCCCCGCGCCGCTCGGTGACCACCGCCGAGTGCAGCAGGGCCGCCCCGGCCAGCCAGGGCATGAAGCTGGCGTTCTCGACCGGGTCCCAGAACCACCAGCCGCCCCAGCCCAGCTCATAATAGGCCCAGAAGGCACCGAGGGTGATGCCGACGGTCAGGAAGGCCCAGCTGGCCAGTGCCCACGGTCGCACCCAGCGCCCCCAGGCCGGCCAGAAGCTGGAGTTGGCCCGGCCCTCGATCAGGGCGGCCACCGCCAGCGAGAAACAGACCGAAAACCCGACATAGCCCGCGTAGAGCAGAGGCGGATGGAAGGCGAGCGCCGGGTCCTGCAGCAGCGGGTTCAGCGAATTGCCCTGGAACGGGGCCGGATTCAGCCGCTCGAACGGATTGGAGGTGAAGACGGCAAAGGCCAGGAACAACACGCCGAGCAAGCCTTGCGTCGCCACGGCCGAGGTCTTCAGCCCGAACGGCAGACCGCGCGCACGCGTCAGGACCGCGCCGAACCCGGTCAGGACCAGACACCACAGCAGCAGCGAGCCTTCGTGGCTGCCCCAGGCGGCGGCGACCTTGTAGAGCATCGGCTTGTCGGTGTGGCTGTTGGCCGCGACATTGGCGACCGAGAAGTCCGAGACCGCGAAGGCCTGGATCAGGGCGGCGAAGGCCAGGGCCACGGCGACCGCGCAGGCCAGGGCCGCGCCCTCGGCGGCACCGGCCAGCACCGGGCTGCGGCGCAGTCGGCCGGCGACGGCCATGCCCGTCTGCAGCGCCGCCAGCGCCAGGGCCAGGATCAGGGCGAAGGCGCCCAGCTCAACCGTCACGTCGTCGGCGCTCCCGCGGCGGGTGCGCCGCCCTCGGGCCGCCACTCGCCCTTGGCCTTGAGCCGCTCGGCCACTTCGCGCGGCATGTATTTCTCGTCGTGCTTGGCCAGCACCTGGGTGGCCCGGAACGAGCGGTCAGGCTGGAAGCTGCCCTGGGCGACAATGCCCTGCCCCTCGCGGAACAGGTCGGGCAGGTCGCCGTGATAGACGACGCGGGTGGTCGCGGCGTTGTCGGTGATCGCAAAGCCGACCTCGCCATCGGCCCCGCGGACCACGCTGCCCGTTTCGACCAGTCCGCCCAGTCGAATGACCCGGCCCGTGGGGGCGGTCTGGTCTGTCGCCTCGGACGGCGAGAAGAAGAAGGTGACGTTGTCGCGCATGGCATAGAGCGAAAGTCCGACCGCGAGGGCCAGCACCGGCGCGACCGCCGCGACGACCCACAGGCGACGACGGGCCTTCGGCGATTTGGGAAGCCAGCTCATTGCGTTTCTCCCGGCATGCGCCGTTGCAGGTCGACCCGGCGCGGATCGGCCGGGTCCAGCACGGCGATCAAGGGGGCCCACATGGCCCGGACCATCGCCGTCTCATGGCGGGCGAGCGCCGCCTCGCCGAGGAAATATCGCGCACCCAGCTGGCCGGGATCGCGGCGCAGGGCCTGGGCGAAGGCGGCCTCGGCGTCACCACCGACCACGCCGCCGTTGGCCCGGGTCAGGCTCTCGCCCAGTCGCGCCCAGCTTTGGGCATCGTCGGGCTTCAGGGTCAGCGCCCGGCGGAAGGCCGAGGCCGCGCCGATCGGATCGCCCGCCTCAAAACGGGCCGCGCCCAGCATGGTCAGGGCCTCGTGGTCATTGGGCCGGTCCCGCACGACCCGGGCGGCCACGGCGGCGAGTTGCGGCGGCTGCAGCGTCTGCAGTTCGGTCGTCCACTGATCCACGCGATGCTCATAGGCCTGATCCGCCAGTCCGGGGACGCCGACCACGGCATAGAGGCCCAGGGCGGCGGCGGCCGTGGCCGCAAGACCGCCCAGCACCCAGAACCGGTCCCTGGCCCCGGCCCTGGCCGGTTGGGCCTCCCGGTCGGAGACGAGGATGCGACGCCCGGCCTCGGCACGGGCCGCAGTCCAGCCGGCCTCGTCCAGCAGTCCCCGTGCCTTCAGTCGATCCAGTTCGGCCAGTTCAGCGGCGGCCGATATGGTCTCGCCCGCGTCCGCGCCCCGGCGCGCACCGGCCAGGGCGCACAGGCCCGCGAGGGCCGTCAGCAGCGCCGTCATGATCCAGAATGCCGTCATCCCCGGCGATGTAGCCGATCAGGCGGCCCGCGACGAGGCCTCGGACCCCGTTGCAGGGGCTCCGGCGACCGCGGCCCGACGCCGCACCGTGCGGGCGGGGTCGTCGGCGTCGATATGATCGAGGCAGAGCGCGGTCAGTTCGACCAGGCCCAGCGCATGGGCCTCGTCTCCGGCCTCGCCCTCGTTGATCATCCGCAGCGCCTGATCGGCATAGTCCGACAGCCGGTCGGTCAGGGCGTCGACCAGGGTCTTCCGGTCGGCCTCGCAGCCGAAGGTCGAGGCCGGACCGCGGACCGAGCCGACCAGTTGCAGCAGGCTGAGCGCAGCGTCGACCGTCGGCCCCTCGACCGGTGCCGACAGCCGGGGCGCCTTGCGGGTCATGCGGCCGGCGATCTGCACCCGCTCCAGCGGCAGGGCGTCTTCGACGGCCTTGTCGGCCGCGCGCAACAGGCCGGACAGGCGCCGGGCGATGGCGACGCGCGCATCCCGTACCGACCTGCCCCAGACGCTCTGGGGATTGAGGGTCAAGGTCACGTCCAGCTCGCCGAGCACGCCCGCGCACCAGTTGAGGTCGGTGATGATCGCCCCGACATGGTCCAGATCGGGGCCGGGCTTGAACGCCTCGATCTTGCGGGCGCGGACGTCGACCCCGGCGATCAACCGGTCGACGAAGCCGGCCAGTTCCGATTCGCTGAGGAATCCCTCGCGCCCGGCCGCCAGCGATGTCTGGGTCACGATCCGCAGGATCAGGACGGCGTCTTCCAGATGCGCGAACAACATTTCGAGCACGCGCTGGGCACCGTCGACGTGAACCCCGGCGCAGTCCTTGAGCAGCAGCCGGAGTTCGGCGATCTGGTCGCCGTCCGGTCGCTTGAGCCAGATCTCCAGCGAAGGCAGGCCGCGTCGCGCCAGATGGGCCAGATCCAGGCAGGCCATCAGGTCGGCGAGTCCCTTCTGGCGCGTCACTTCGTCGCCCGAGGGCGGCCACACCAGATCGGGCTGGTCGCGCACGACGCTGGCCGCCGTCTGGCAAAAGCGATCGGCCGCCTCGACGGCCGATGGCTCGTCACTGTCCAGATGCGTCAGCAGGTCAGGCTCACGCTCGGCGGCGGCGCGCCACAGGCGCGGCAGGACGTGGGGCGGAAAGGTCATGGCGGCGATACCGTCGGCCCTTTGGCGGAACATGGGAGCCAGCGGCGCGAGCACCTTGGCGCGACGCAGCCGGTCGCGTGTCTCGTCGCCGACGAGCATCCTCAGTTCAGCTGCGCGACCACCATCCATGGAGGCCACGGCAGCGGAAACAGCCCTGAGCGCGTCCTCGGGACACCGCGCCAGCAGGGCGGTGAGCGCGACGCGATGGACGACAGAAAGCCCTGCCATACGAAAACCCCGGACCGGTCCCAGCCCGGCTTGCCGGACTATGGCCAGGCCAAGGTTAACAACCGCTATCCAGCCGGCAGGCTCAGGCTTCGGCGGCGGGCAGTTCGAGCACCACCTTCAGGCCGCCGAGTTCGCTGTCGGCGAGGGTGATCCGGCCGCCGTAGGCGCGCGTCAGCTCGACAACGATGGACAGGCCCAGGCCGGAGCCCGGCGTGGTCTCGTCCATCCGGGCACCGCGCTCCAGGGCGGCTTCACGCTGGTCCGCCGGCAGACCGGGGCCGTCATCCTCGACCACGACAACCATCTGACCGAGTCCCGTCGGACCGGCGGTGATGCGGACACGGCGTTTCGACCATTTGCAGGCGTTCTCCATCAGATTGCCGAGGATTTCCTGCAGGTCCTGACGCTCGCCCCGGAAGCCCAGTTCATCGGGCGCGCGCCAGTCGATCTCGACAGCCTTCTCCTCGAACACCCGCTCCAGCATCACCGCCATCTCGTCCAGCACCTCGGCGATCGGAGTGCGTTCGCCCAGCAGCTGGGCGCGGGCGGCGGCACGCGCGCGGCGCAGGTGGTGATCGACCTGGGCCTTCATGACCTCGGTCTGTTTGCGGACCATGTCGGGCAGGTCGCCCTTCTGCGACCCGGCCTCGGCCAGCATGACCGAAAGGGGCGTCTTGAGCGCATGGGCGAGGTTGCCGACGTGGGTGCGCTGGCGTTCGACCGTCTCCTGATTGTGGTCCAGCAGGCGGTTGACCTGTTCGGCCAGCGGCTGGATTTCCATCGGATAGCTGCGGGCGATCCGGGCGGCCTTGCCCTTGCGGACGTCGGCGATCTCGTTCCTGAGACTGAACAGGGGGCGGAGACCGATCTGCACCTGCAGGAAGACGGCGATGACCAGTCCCAGGCCGAGGATCAGCAGGGCGGTCCAGGTGAAGGTCGCGAACTGGCGGGTGTCGTTCTCGATATTGGTCCGGTCGATCGCGGCCATGAAGACCAGCGGCTCGGTGCGCCCCGGCAGCGACTTCAGGCTGGCGGCGACGCGCAGCGGCTGGCGCAGCGGCGGGCGCAGGAAGCCGGAGTCATTGAAGCTGATCGTGGCACCGCTGGCTCCGGCCAGCCGGTCAGGCAGACCCCGCGGCACGGCCAGCGCCTCTCCTGCAAGGGAGGGCGAACCCGCGATGAAGCGCACGCCGCCGGCCCCGTCCAGCTCAGCGACCGCCCAGTATTTTCCGGACAGGGCGCGGTCTGTCTGCGCATCCGGGATTTCCGCGACGACGATGCCGCCGGGGCCGGCATTGGTCGCGATCACCACCTCGTCGATGGTCTCGGCCAGCACATTGCCGAGCCGTCTCAGGGCGGACTCCTGGTATTGGCTGGTCAGGGCCCAGCCGGTGAGCACCAGAGCGAGTACGATCCAGGCGGAGGCCAGCCAGATCAGCCGTCGGGTCAGGCTGCGACCCGGCCGCCCGAACCAACGGCCCCAGGACCTGTCGTCGGCCGGAGCCGAATCGCCCCCCACCGCTTCGGTCACGCCCCGTCGGACTCCCCGGCCAGCGGCGTCAGGCGATAGCCGAGCCCGCGCACGGTCTCGATCCGGTCAGGGCCGATCTTCTTGCGCAGCCGGCCGACGAACACCTCGATGGTGTTGGAGTCCCGGTCGAAGTCCTGGTCGTACAGATGCTCGACCAGTTCGGTCCGGCTGATGACCCGGCCCTGATGCATCATCAGATAGTGCAGCAGCCGGTATTCAAGCGACGTCAGGCGCAGCGGCTCGCCGCTGACGGTGGCCCGGGCGGCGCGCGGGTCCAGGCGCAGACCGCCGCACGACAGGGTCGCCGAGGCGATGCCCGCCGACCGCCGCAGCAGGGCGCGCAGGCGGGCGAGCAGCTCCTCGGTATGGAAGGGCTTGGTCAGATAGTCGTCGGCGCCGGCGTCGAAGCCGGACACCTTGTCCGACCAGGCCCCGCGGGCGGTCAGGATCAGCACGGGCGTGGTCTTGCCGTCCCGGCGCCAGCGCTCCAGCACCGAGACGCCGTCGATCTTGGGCAGGCCCAGGTCCAGCACCACCACGTCGTAGGGTTCGGTGTCGCCGAGGAAATGGGCTTCCTCGCCGTCCGCAGCGTGATCAACGGCATAGCCGGCGTCGCCGAGGGCCAGTTTCAGCTGGCGCGACAGGTCAACGTCGTCCTCGACAAGCAAGATTCGCATTCAGCGTTCTCCAACGACCCGGCCGCTGCGCGGATCCACCATGATGTCAGCGACCCGGCCGCCGGGATACTCCCAGCGGACGACAATGGTGTCGCCCTGATTGCTGGCGCCGAGGAACCGGCCCTGACGGCCCGACGACGCGCGTTGCGCCGCCTCGCGCAAGGTGACGCGGGGACGGTCGTCGTCCTGCTGCTGGCGATCACCGCGCGGGCCACGATCCTGCGCAACCGCCTGCGACAGGGGCGCGGCGGCGATCAGGGCTGCAAACAGTATGACGGACGGGCGGATCATGAAGAGCGGTCTAGGCCCCGGGCTCTGAACGACGGCTGAACGACCACTCTAGACATATTTCACCTTTCGCGCCGCCCCCCTCGCGCGCGCGGCGAGGATTTGCCGTGGAGGGGAGGCGTTCGGGGCGTGACGACGAATTCATCGCGATGAATGAAAGCTGACGCGCGCCGTTCAGTTCGCGCTCAGCCGGGGAATGGTCCTCTCAGATCAACGCCGGCCACCCCGGTCCGCGTGGAACGCTCAAGGAGAAGTCCGATGATGAAGAAGTTTCTCATCCCCGCCCTCGCCCTGGCCGCGGCTTCCGTCGCGGTCCCCGCCATGGCCCAGTCCTACGGCCATCAGGACCGCGACGGGCGGGGTGGCTATGAACAGGACCGTGGAGGCCGCTACGACAACGATCGTGGGGGTCGCTATGACAATGACCGTGGCGGCGACCGCGGCGGTCGCTGGGACGATGACCGCGGCCGCAACTGGCAGAACATCAGCCAGCGCAAATACCAGCTGGACCGCCGCATCGACCGCGGCGAGCGCAACGGCTCTCTGAGCCGCCGGGAAGCGATCCGGCTGCGGTATGACCTGGACGCCCTGGTCTATCTGGAGCGCTCCTACATGCGCGGCGGCCTGTCCTACCGCGAACGGGCCGAGCTGGACCGCCGCTACGACCGCCTGTCGATGCAGGTCCGCGCCGAACGCCGTGACCGCGACGACCGTCGCTATTGAGGCCTGACCTTCCTCCCCGAAGGTCCGGGGGGGCGCGATCCGCAAGGGTCGCGCCCCTTTCCTCATGTCAGACCCTGAGCCGGCTCTCGATCACGGTGACCGCCTGTCCGCGCAGCAGGACACGGTCGCCGCGGGTTTCGGTCTCGATGTCGCCGCCCCGGCCCGGGAAGACCTGCCGGAACCGCACCGTCGCCCGGCCCAGCTTGTCGGCATAGAGCGGCCCGAGGATGCAGTGGGCCGAGCCCGTGGCCGGGTCCTCGTCGACGCCGCACCCCGGTGCAAAGAACCGGTCGACCACGTCGACGTCATCCGACGGCCCGGCCCGGGCGCAGACGATGACCTGACCGGTTTCGCCCGCCTCGCCCTGTATGGCCGCCAGCGCCCGGATGTCGGGCGCCACGGCGTGCACCGCGGCCGCATCGTCCAGCACCGCCACCAGATAGCGGCCGGCCCAGACCTCCACCGGCGCGACCCCCAGCACCTCGACCAGACCGTCGGGCACCGCGGTCCGGCGCGGCGGATCGGCGGGGAAGTCCATCTCATAGCCCTCGCCACCGCGGCTCACGATCAGCGGACCCGAGCGGGTGTCGAAGGTCAGGGCCGGTGCCTCGAGCCGCAGCTCGGCCAGCAGCACATGGGCCGAGGCCAGGGTGGCGTGGCCACACAGGTCGACCTCCATCCCCGGGGTGAACCAGCGCAGGCCGAATCGGGCCGGATCATCCGTGCGCAGCAGGAAGGCCGTCTCCGCCTGGTTGTTCTCCCTCGCCAGCGCCTGCATCCAGTCGTCGGATGGCCACCGGTCGAAGGGCTCGACCACACAGGCGGGGTTGCCCCTGAACGGGGCGGCGGCGAAGGCGTCGACGGTCCACTGGCGCATCAGGCGGGCTCCGGTTCAATGACGGTCAGCTCGGGCCACCGGGCCCGGGCCCGCTCGATCACGCGCGGCCAGTCCCTGGCCCGGGGCCGGTTCGGATTGGGCCGCAGGGTCAGGGCGAAGACGTCCTCCAGTCCCAGCGGGGCCGCCACGCTGATCGTATCGTCCGCCTCCAGCCGCACGCCGACCGCAAAGGCCGGGGCCACGAAGCGTTCGAGGGCCTCATCCGTCCCCGACAGCGGATCATAGGGCTCGCCGAAATGGGCCGGGAACCAGATCGGCACCCGCGCCTGGTTGCGCACCTCGACGGTGCTGCAGAATGGCTCGTCGAAGGCGGCCGCGATGCGCTTGATGATCACGTCCTCGGCGTCCCAGCTGGTGTCGGGATCGAAATAGCCGACGTCATAGTCACGCACGCCGTAACCGGCCGGTCGTCCGGTCAGGGCGTTCCAGACGCTCTGGTAGACCGCCCCCGAGAAGATGCGCCAGTCCGGCAGGTCCTGGTCCCGCACGATCCCCAGGACGTGCATCAGGCCGGGGTCGGCGCGGACGATCTCCACCAGCCGGGTTTCAAGGCCGCTCATGCGTCGCGCCTCAGCGGCCAGCCGTGGTCCAGCGGCCCGTGCCCGCCGCCCAGCCCCGGGGCCCGGCGGATGGCCTCGGCGACATAGGCCCAGGCCCCGGCCACGGCGGCCTCAAGGGGCAAACCCTTCGCCAGCCCCGCCGCGCAGGCGCTGGCCAGGGTGCAGCCCGTGCCGTGGGTGTTGCGCGTATCGAACCGCTCGCCTTCCAGCAGGGTCTCGCCGGAAGGGGTCAGCAACAGGTCCACGACCGTCGCTCCCGGCACATGGCCACCCTTCATCAGGACGGCTCGTGCGCCCATGGCCAGCAGGGCCTCGCCGGCGCGGCGCTGTCCGTCGAGGTCGGCGACCGTGATGCCCGTCAGGGCCTCGGCCTCGGGCGCATTGGGGGTCAGCAGGGCCGCGCGCGGGATCATCAGCGACCGCACGGCCGCCACCGCATCGTCCGCCAGCAGGGCCGCGCCGCCCTTGGCGATCATGACCGGATCAATCACCGCCGGGGCATCGGATGAGTCGAGAATGGCGGCGACCCGCTCCACCACCGCTGTCGAACCCAGCATGCCGGTCTTGATCGAATCGGCGCCGATGTCGTCCAGCACCGCGCGCGCCTGCGCCTCGATCAGGTCCAGCGGCAGGGGGTACACCCCGTGGACACCGAGGGTGTTCTGCACGGTGATGGCCGTGATGGCCGTGGCGGCGTATCCGCCCAGCATCGTCACGGCCTTGATGTCGGCCTGTATTCCGGCCCCGCCGCCGGAGTCCGAACCGGCGATGATCAGGACGCGTCCGGCTCCACGCCCCGCCCGTCCGGTCCGATCTTCGGATAGCCCAGCGCCACCAGCCACGTCAGTCCCGCCAGAAAGCCCGCCACCAGCAGCGGGTCGCGGCCTTCATAGCGGTAATGGGCCACGGCGAAATAGGCGAAGGGTGCCAGAAACATCCCGACCTTCAGCCAGCGCATGTCCCAACGCTTGCGGAACCACCAGTCCATGAACTGGAAGGTGTGATTGGCGCTGGGGAACGGGCTCAGGATGGCGCCGACGACGCCGTCGACGACGTTGATGTGGGTCCCCTTCAGCCAGCCGCGCCAGTCATCGAAGGCCGCGGCCGGATCGCGCAGTCCCGAGCACAGCGTGGCCAGCACCCAGAGACCGCCCAGCAGCAGGACGGTGAAACTGACCAGGCTGATCGGCCCGGTGATCGGCTCCAGCGGATTGTAGACTTCCCGCTCGCCGTCCGGCGCGGTCCAGTTGCGCATCGCGGTCCTCCCGTCTGAAGAACGACGATATTCCTTCAGGCCGCAACCTCAAGGCCGCCCATGGCCGCCTGAACCGCCAGCGCCTGAACCGTCTCCCGGACGTCATGGACGCGCAGGATGGCGGCCCCCCTCCGCGCCGCTTCCAGCGCCAGCGCCAGAGAACCGCCGAGCCGGTCGGCCGGATCGGTCGCCTTCGGGTCGATCGACTGGATCACCCGCTTCCGGCTGGCCCCGTAGAGGACCGGAAAACCGGCCGAGACCAGCCCGTCCAGCCGCGCCGTCAGGGCCAGATTGTGTGCGGCCGTCTTGCCGAAGCCGATGCCCGGGTCGAGCCAGATCCGCTCGCGCGCCACACCCGCAGCCATCGCAGCGCCCGCCCGGGCCGCCAGCCAGTCAGCGACCTCGGCGACCACATCGCCATAGTGCGGATCGGCCTGCATCGTCCGCGGCTCGCCCTGCATATGCATCAGCACGACGTCGCAGCCGAGGGCGGCGGCGGTCGCGGGACTGTCAGCCGCGAAGCCGAGCGCCGTCACGTCGTTCCACATCGTCGCCCCGGCGGCGACGGCGGCGCGGGCGACGGCGGGCTTCATCGTATCGATGCTGATCGGGCCGGCCCAATGGGCGCGCAGGCCCTCGATCACCGGCACGACGCGGACGATTTCCTCGGCGGCATTGACCGGTTCGGCACCGGGCCGGGTGCTCTCGCCGCCGATGTCGAGGATGTCCGCGCCCTGTTCGACCAGTGCCAGACCGTGCGCCACCGCCGCCTCGATCGAGGCCAGCCGGCCGCCGTCCGAGAAGCTGTCGGGGGTGACATTGACGATGCCCATGACCTGCGGACGGGGCATCAGTCCTTGCCCCCGATCAGGCTGCCGATGGCGTCCAGATAGGCGCCGAACGCCTTGCGGCCGGCGGGCGTGATCGACACCCGGGTCAGGGGTTTGTTGTCCTTGAAGCTCTTGGCGATGGCGACGAAACCCGCCTCCTCAAGCTTCTTGAGGTGAACCGACAGATTGCCCTGGGTGGCCTCGAGCACGGTTTTCAGTTCCGTGAAATCGGCGACGTCGGCGTCGGCCAGATAGACCATGATCCCCAGCCGCATGCGGCCGTGGATGACCTCGTCGATACGTCCGAGATCGGCGAGACCCATCCTGACTCAGTCCGCGGTACGCGCGGCGCGGGCGTCGCGGAACATCACCCAGCCCGGCAGGGCGAACAGCAGGAACAGGGCGGTGGTGCAGACGGCCAGATACCACATGGACTCGCGCACCAGCAGGCCCAGCGCCACTGCCGTGGCCCAGCCGCCCAGGGCCGTGGCCAGCATCCAGGCCTTTCGCTTCAGCGTCCAGGCCACATACCAGGCGGCGGCCTGCAGGGCGAAGACGATGGCCGTATAGTAGAGCCAGATGGCGAAGTCGTTGTCCCGCATGGCGCCGACACCGAAGATGATGATGACGGCCCCATTGGCCATGCCCGTGGCGCTGAAGGCCGCCTTCAGGGTGCGGGCAGCTGCCGGTCCGTGACGGCCCACGCCGTCCTTGCGGTCCTTCAGGATGGCCCAGATCAGGATCACCAGGAAGGTCACACTGATCAGGGTGACAAAGATCACGCTGGCGAGGCCGGACCAGCGGACCAGCCCCGTGATCTGACCGACGTGGAACAGACACTGCAGCCCGTAAAGCAAACCACCGGCCAGATAGCAGACGGCCATGGTCATGGGCGGGCGTCCCCCGCCCTCGACGATCGAGCGCATGAAGGCGAGGTCATCCTCGGGGGAGTTCAGGCGGGGCTTGGCAGGCATGGCGATTCTCCGGGGCCGGCTCGCCCTTGGCGTGGACGAGCCGGCCGGCATTGGCAAGCTATTCGGCGAGGGCCAGGTCTTCGTCCCGCTGGCGGCGCCTGGGGATGCGGCGGCCGTTCAGCCAGCCACCCATGAAGGTGTGGCGGACCAGCAGTTCATAGGTCAGCAGGCTGATCGCCATCGTGCCGCCGATGACCACGCCGAACTTCACGAACCAGGGCCAGGTCTCGTTCACCACCAGAATCTGACCGACCATGACCAGCGGCAGATGGACGATGTAGACCCAGTAGGACGAGTCGGCGAGGTAGCGGCGGACCGCACCGTATCCGGAGGCGAAGCGCAGGGACAGCGACAGGACCGCAAAGGTCGAGGCGAAGACGGCCAGGGCCATGACCGCCGCCAGCGGGGCTTTCAGCTCCGGATCGGTGACCGGTGCCAGGTCAGGAACCGGGCCGCCGACCATGACCATGGCCGCCGTACCCACGCCCAGCGCCACGACCGTGAACACCGGCCACAGCCGCTCGATGCGGACCAGCAGATCGCGCCGGCGATCCAGCAGAAAGCCGAGGCCGAAGGCGGTCCCGAACGCCGTCAGGGCCGTCGCATTGGGAACCAGGCCCGTGTCCGGCGTCGGAATGCCGAAGAAGGGCGTCCAGTTGGGTGCCACCCAGAAGGCGAGTGCCAGGGGCGCGGCCAGCAGGGCCGGGGTCCAGGGACCGATCAGGGCACCGGTGATGCGGTCGACGAACCGGCCCCAGGAGCCGTCGCGGTCCGCCATGGCGAACGGCGCGCGCAGGACCAGGACGGCGACATAGAGGATCAACAGCACCCACAGGAACCACAGATGGGTCAGCGGAAAGGTCTCGGCCGTCAGCGGCGGCGGGGGCGGTCCGTCGGTCGGAATGGACCCGCCGTTCCGGATGGCGGCCATCCAGATCAGCCCCGCAATGATGGCGGCAAGGACCGGAAACCAGAAGGTCGCCAGCGGACCGGCGATGCGGATGGCCCGGTCCTTGATAAAGCCGAAGGTGCCGCGTCGCTCGATCATCATATGGGCGAACAGGCCCGCGATCAGGAAGAAGGTCACCATCCGGAACAGGTGGATGGCGAAGAAGATCGCGCTGGCGATCGGCGAGTTGTCGGTGTCCGACACGATCCAGATCGGAACCGGAAAATAGGTCATGGAGGCGTGCAGGACGACGCCCAGCAACAGGGCGGTGCCGCGCAGGGCGTCGAGGCCGTGCAGGCGGCCGGACGGGTGGGCTTCGGAATGGGTCATCGAACCGTTCTCCTTCAAAGACGGCGGTCGGGGGTGTTGAGCGCCGCGAGAAGCCGGCGGACGGCGTCGGACACCACCCGAGGCTCATCCAGCGGAATCACATGGCCGCTGTTCTCGGCGACGATCAGCACGCTGTTCCCGGACAGGGTCGCCAGGCTCTCCTGGTTCCGGCGATGGTTCAGGTCCGCCTCGCTCGGCGGGGACATCGTTCGGCCCCGGCGGATGACGATCAGGGGCAGCTGGCCCAGCGAACCCGGCGCGCCCGGAGGCAGGGTGGCGGCGTCAAGCCGGGCCAGGGCCTCGAACTCGGCCTTCACCCCACGCAGAACCTCGGGCGTGAACGCCATCAGGACTTCCGCGGAGGTGCCTGCCGGCATGCCGATGATGGGGACCCCCGGTTGCGACACGGCCAGCGCCGCATCGATCTGCGAGACGGTCGGCCCGCGGGCGGCCTCGAATTCGGGCAGATCGCGTTCCGAACTGGCGTCCACCAGCACCAGACCCGCCACCTGGTCGGGCCAGGCGTCTGCGTAGGCGCGGATCAGAAGCCCGCCGAGCGAATGGCCGACCAGGACAAAGGGACCCTCCAGCCCGGCGGCCTGGAGCAGGGCGTGCAGGTCGCGCGTCCTGTCGGCATAGGTCCAGCCTTCGGGGGCCGGGTCGCTCCAGCCCATCCCGGTGCGGTCATAGGTGCAGACCCGGGCGAAGCCGGCGATGGCATCCTGGGCCGCCGCCAGGCTGGAGTTGGCGGTGTACTGCGACAGGCCCGCCTCGAAGATCACCGTGGGGCCGGTCCCCTCGCCCTTGCAGAAGATGTGCAGCCGGCGGTCGGCGGCCACCGCGACGAGTCGGCCGGGTGCCGCTGGACGGACATAGCCGCCGGGTCCGGCGGGAGCCTGATCGGCCGCGGCCGGGCTCGTTGGGCTCTGGGCCGTCACTGGCGCGGCCACGCCGAGGGCCAGCAGGCTCACCGCCACAGCGCCAGCTTTCAGCGCGGTGCGGCGCAAGGCGTCGAGGCCGTGCGGGCGCGCGGACGGTTCGATTTCGTATGAAGACATGAAAGGGCTCCCCTCTTGATGGAAGCCGTATCTCATAGACTTGTTTAAAATGCAAACTGGTTCATCTGAAAGAACCCGCCGCGAGCGTCGCCCGGGCGGGTCCTGTCTTTTCAGCCGCTAGTGGACGGTCGGGGCCTCGACCGCGGGGGCGTCAGACACCGGGGTGATCGGGACCGACACCGACGGGCCGGCGTTGGGGAAATTGCTCTCGTCACGGTTGGGAGCGAGCCCCTTCTCCAGCAGGTCCTTGATCTCCTGACCCGAGAGGGTCTCGTACTCGAGCAGGGCCTGGGCCAGGGTTTCCAGATCGGCGGCCTTGTCGGTCAGGATCTGGCGGGCCTCATCCCAGCCGGCGCCGACGATGCGCTTGACCTCGGAATCGATGATCCGGGCCGTCTCTTCCGAGACGTTCTGGCTGCGCGCGACCGAGTGGCCGAGGAAGACCTCCTGTTCGTTCTCGCCATAGGCCACCGTGCCGAGGATGTCGGAGAAGCCCCACTGGGTGACCATGCGGCGAGCCAGTTTCGACGCCTGCTGGATGTCCGACGAAGCGCCCGAGGTGATGTTCTCCTTGCCGAAGATCAGCTCCTCGGCCACGCGGCCGCCGGCCATGATGGCGATGCGGTCGACCATCTGCTGGTACTTCATGGAATAGCGATCGCCTTCCGGCAGTTGCATGACCATGCCGAGCGCCTGGCCGCGCGGGACGATGGTCGCCTTGTGCACGGGGTCGGCCATCTTGACGTTCATGGCCACGATGGCGTGGCCACCCTCGTGATAGGCGGTCAGGCGGCGCTCTTCCTCGTTCATGGCCATGGATTTGCGCTCGGCGCCCATCATGACCTTGTCCTTGGCGTCCTCGAAGTCGCGCTGGGTGACCATGCGACGGTCCTTGCGGGCCGCCATCAGGGCCGCCTCATTGACCAGATTGGCCAGGTCGGCGCCCGAGAAGCCTGGCGTGCCGCGGGCGATGGTCTTGACCATGACGTCCGAGGCCAGGGGCACATCCTTCATGTGCACGCGCAGGATCTTCTCGCGGCCGTTCACATCGGGGTTCGGCACCACGACCTGGCGGTCGAAACGGCCGGGACGCAGCAGGGCCGGGTCCAGCACGTCGGGACGGTTGGTGGCGGCGATCAGGATGATGCCTTCATTGGCTTCGAAGCCGTCCATCTCGACCAGCAGCTGGTTCAGCGTCTGCTCGCGCTCATCATTGCCGCCGCCCAGGCCGGCGCCACGATGGCGGCCGACGGCGTCGATCTCGTCGATGAAGATGATGCAGGGCGCGTTCTTCTTGGCCTGTTCGAACATGTCGCGCACGCGGCTGGCGCCGACGCCGACGAACATCTCGACGAAGTCCGAGCCCGAGATGGAGAAGAAGGGCACGCCCGCCTCGCCCGCGACGGCGCGGGCCAGCAGGGTCTTGCCGGTGCCGGGAGGGCCGACCAGCAGGGCGCCCTTGGGAATCTTGCCGCCCAGACGCTGGAATTTGGCCGGGTCCTTGAGGAAGTCGACGACCTCCTGCAGCTCTTCCTTGGCCTCGTCCACGCCGGCGACGTCGTCGAAGGTCTTGCGGCCCTTGTGCTCGGTCAGCAGCTTGGCCTTGGACTTGCCGAAGCCCATGGCCCCGCGCGCGCCGCCCTGCATCTGTCGCATGATCAGGATCCACAGGCCGATGATCAGCACGAACGGCAGAAGGCCGATCAGGGCGCTGACCCAGAGGGACTGGCGGGTCGTCTTGACGTCCACCGCGGCGCCCGACGCCTGGATGGTGTCGACCAGGGCCGCATTGGGAACGGGGGTGATGACATTGACCACCTTGCCGTCGCGCAGGGTCGCCTTCACCATTTCGCCGCGCACCTCGACCTTGAGGATACTCCGGTCGTCACGAGCCTTGAGCAGGTCGGAATAGCTCATCGCCACCGGACGCGCCGCAGCCGCCTCCTTGGCTCCGGGGGGCGCCGTCAGGCCGCCGGGACGGCTGGCGGCGACATAGAAGGCCATGGCCCCCAGGATGATCACGCCCCAGATGGCCAGATTGCGCAGGTTCATTCTCGTCTCGTTCCCTGGGTGCGCCGCAGCGCCCGGTCGTCAGTGATGTAAGTCGGAAAATAGGTGGTTCCGGGGCGTTGCGCCATGGAGCACACCGCCTGGGTCCCGTTCATGCGTCATTCGGTCCAGCGCCAGCGCCAGTCTTTCCTCGACCAGCGACGTCGCCCTGCCCTTCGTCCCTGCAAGAACCGGGGCAGTCGCGTCGTTCCGGATCAGGACAGGCATCGACCCGCGCACGGCGGCCGGCAGGGTCTTCAGCACGGCCCGGTCGGCGTCGGACAGGGCCGCCATCCGCCCGGCGGCAGGAGCGACGGACCAGCCTGGCGACGCGACGGTGATCGCCCAACGCCCGTCCCAGACGGTCTCGACCCCGGGGAACAACGGCAGCGGCGGGCGGGGCCGGCGGGCGAATTCGCCGGCCTCGCGGGTCACGAGGAAGTGTTCGCCCCTGGCCTCAATCCGGGCTCCGCAGAGGGTGGCGGTGAAGGCCTCGCCGGAAATCAGCCGCGCGTGGATGGAAGAGAGCCGGCCTCCGCGCGGCAGCTGGTCGCTGCCGCCGACGCAGACGAGGACGACGGCGAGCGTGGCGGCGTCGGTGTTCCGGCCCACTGTCAGCGCCCCCTCTCCCATCGGATGGAGCCGGATCGCAAGGCGATCCGGCGACGGACCCGAGCGCCCGGCGGCGGAACCCTCGCCATTGCGCGAAAGGGTGAGGGGGGACGCGCCACCCGTCGTCGTCTCGCGATGCGAGCCGCCTCCCCCCAAAGCAATAAGGGAAGCCCGCGCCCGGCTCCGCGCGAACCGCACATCCTCATTCCCCGGATCATCGACCCAGTCCGCCCCCTGCCCCGCCAGCCAGTCGCGCACCTCGCCCCGCCCCGCGCCCAGCATCGGCCGCAGCAGCATCAACCCCCGCCCTTCGGGCCAGGCGGGGGACGGCGACCAGTCACGCAGCCGGCCGAGGGTCGAGCCTTCGGCCCGCATGACCTCGCCTTCGGCGATGTCATCGGCGGTATGGGCGAACAGGACGACCCGCGCCCCGGCCTCCCGGGCGGCGTCCGCGATCAGGCGGTGGCGGGCCATGCGGGCGGCGGCAGCCAGGCCGGCGGCCGGTTTGGGGCCCGTCCAGGTCAGGCCACGCCAGTCCGCGCCGGCCTCCCGGGCGGCGCGTTCGGCGAAGGCGGTCCAGCCGGCGCTCTCGGGGTTCAGCCCATGATCGACGGTCAGGGCCAGCAGGCGTCGGCCGTTCGCTCTCGCCCAGCCGGCGGCCAGCCGCAGCAGGGCGATGGAGTCTCCGCCGCCGGACAGGGCCAGGGCGAGCGGCCGGTCGATGCCGGCTTCCAGTCGCGCGGACAGGCCGACCCGGACGGGCCCGGTCCAGTCGGCGGGGTCTGGAGTCAGCCCGCTCTCCGGGCCGGCGGCGCGGCCGGGGCGGCGGGGCAGCCGATACGGGTGCGGGCCTCGGTCGCCCGGGCGCGCACAGCGGGGCTGGCGGCCTCGGCGTAGCGGCGGGTGAACTCGGTCAGGGCGGTACAGGCCTGGGTCTTGCGATCCGTGGCGTTCAGCGCATTGGCCAGTTCCAGCGTCGTCGCGGCGGCCCAGGACGCCGTCGGCCAGCCCTGCAGGGCCGTGGCATAGGCGGAGACCGCGCCGGCGGGGTCGCCGGCCGAGACGCGCAGGTCGCCGAGACGGCTGGAGGCCTCCTGTGCCTGGGGTGTGCCGGGCCAGGCCAGGATGACGGTCTGCAGGGCGCGGTCGCCCCGTTGCGGGTCGGTGGCGGCCAGTCGCGCCGCGGCGCTCAGGTCGCGTGCAGCGTCGCCGGTCGGCGAGGTGGTCGGAATGGGCGAATTCAGCTCGGCCTCGCGCGCCGCCGCGGCCTCCATGGCGCGGATCCGGCCCTCGGCGTCGCGGACGCGGTTGCCCAGGGCGGTGTTGTCGCGTCCGGCCTCGTCCAGCTGGAAGGTCAGGCGTTCGAGGTCGCCGTTCACGCGCTGGACCGTGGCCTCCATGTCGGCGAGCCGGCGGTCCATCAGGCCGACGCGGCCCTGCAGGGCGATAACCTCGGGGTCCGGCTCGATAATCACGGGATCGCCGGCGGCGTTGCGCTGCGTCACGGCGCGCTCGAGGCGGCGGACATTGCGGTCCAGCTGGTCCAGCCGCCGCTTGTCCCACTGCACGGGCTCAAGCGGGGTGGTCTGGGCCACGACCGTGGTCGTGCCCGCAATCAGGACGACGCCCAGAACCGAGATCAGGGCGTTGCGCGAGCGGAGGGCGGCGGGAAACTTCAGCATGGTTGGTTTCGTCCCACCGATTTGCGGCGCCCGCAAGGCGTTACCCCGTCAGGCCGAGCATGATGATGCCGACCAGGAACAGCGACAGGATGAAGATGCAGAACATCAGCAGCAGCGCGGTCCGCCAGGCGGCGGAGAACCACGACAGCTGATAGGCCCCCTTCAACTGGGCGAACATGTGTGCGGGGACGCCGACGGTGATGGCCAGGGCGCTCAGCAGGCCGAACCCGCTCCAGATCGCCTCCAGGATCGAGACGATCATCATGAGAACCGACATGGCGGTCAGCGAATAGAGCACGAAGACGCCGTGATCATAGAGGGTGACCCCCCGTCGCCACAGGAACAGCAGGGCGACGAACGGGATGGAAAGAGGGATCAGCAGGAAGCTGAATTTGTAGGCCGCCTGCTGGATCTTGTAGAGCAGGAGATCGGGATTTCTCAGCTTGTGCTTGACCTTCTCGACCCATTTGCTGTCGCCACGGACCTGAACCCGGTCGTCCTGGACCGCATCGGACACCTCGGCCTGCCAGCTGCCGGGCGCGAGGCCGTCGGGCCGGGCCGCGTCCGCACCGGATCCGGTCAGGGCGGCGAGCCGCCGCTCGTGCACCCCGACCCGCGTGCGAACCGCCTCCGCCGTCATGGCCAGGGCCTCGGAATCGGGACTTGCCGCTGCGACCGCTTCCGCCCGGCTCAACTCGGCGCGAGCGGTGTCCAGTTCACTTCTTGCGCCGGCGATCCGTTCCGGCAGGGGCGTGGTGATCTTCGGCTCCAGCGCGCCACTGAAGCTGAACACAAAGAACATCAGAAAGACGCTGAAAAGGAACATCGCGAGCGGCGAGACATAGCGGGTGCGCCTGCCCTGGACCCATTCGCGGGTCAGCCGTCCGGGGTTGATCGCGAGCAACGGCAGGGTCCGCCAGATTCGGGCGTCGAAATGCAGCACGCCGTGCAGCATCTCCTCGCCCAGATGCAGGAGCGACCGATGCACATGAGTGGGCTGGCCGCATTCGGAGCAGTATTTGCCGGTGACGGCTGTGCCGCAGTCACTACAGACTCCGGCGTGTTCCTCAGCCGAATCCGCGCGGCGGCTCTCGCGCCGCGACAGCAGTTTGGCGATCAGGCCGCCTGTGACCAGACCGCCTGCTGCTTCGATAACGTCCATGACCGTCCCCGCATCCCAAGCAGCTGATTGTGCGATGCGGCGAAACGCAGGTCAAAAAGAAAGGGCGGCCGGGACCCGGCCGCCCTTTCCGTTTCATACGCCGCGTCGGGCCTAGCGCGTGGCGCCCGAGACGATGGCGGTGTGGCCATTGCGGTTGCGGGCCCAGGCTTCCTCGTTCGAGCCGGCGGCGATCGGACGTTCCTTGCCGTAGCTGATGGTGTCGATCCGGCCGGCGTTCACGCCGCGCTCGACCAGATAGGTGCGGACCGATTCAGCGCGGCGGGCACCGAGGGCCAGGTTGTATTCGCGGGTGCCGCGTTCGTCGGCATTGCCCTCGATGCGGATGGTCACGCCCGGATAGCGCTGCAGCCAGGCCACCTGGGCGTCGAGGCGCGGATAGGCTTCCGAACGGATCGAATAGCTGTCGAGGTCGAAATAGACGCGGTCGCCGACGTTGACGACGAAATCCTGCTCCGAACCCGGCGCGGCCGCGCCGATGGCGCCGCCCGAGACCGGGCCGGCCCCGTTGTCAGTGTACTGGTCATTGCCGGCGGGCGGTACGGTGTTGCCGGCACCGGTGTCCGCCGGCGTGCGCGGGGTGCAGGCGGCGATCGCGGTCATGGCCAGGCCGACAGCGGCCAGACGGACCAGGGTGGAGGGTTTCATCATCGGGTCGTCTCCTTGGGTGGAGGGCGGGGCCTCCAGCTTGGCTTTAAACGGTTGCTACTGACGCGCCAGCGGTTTCGCCAGTCGCGATAACGCGGGTTTGAGCCGGATGGCTCCGTTCGTGATCAGGCGGGGCAGCCGTCAGGGCCGCCGCCGCCGAGGTTGGCGGGCTGTTCATCGAGAAGGGGCGACCAGGCCGGATCGGTGCCGCGGCCCGCATAACCGGCCTGGGACACGACGCGCCCCGACAGGTCCACGGTCCACAAACGGGTGTCCCCGCCCGGCGACTGGCGCGCAAACATGATGTAGCGGCCGTTCGGGGCCCAGGACGGCCCCTCCTCGAAATAGCTGGAAGACAGGATGCGCTCGCCCGAGCCGTCGGTGGCCATGACGCCGGTCGAGAAGCGGCCGCCGCCCTGTTTGGTAAAGGCGATCAGGTCGCCGCGCGGACTCCAGTTCGGGGCGGTGTAGAGGCCGCCGCCCCGCGAGATCGGCCGCTGGCCCGAGCCGTCGGCCCGCATGGTGTAGATTCGGGCGCTGCCCGACCGGTCCGAGGTGAAGACGATCTGGCTGTTGTCCGGGCTGAAGGACGGCGAGGTGTCGATGCCGGGGTCGCTGGTCAGGCGGCGCAGCTGGCGGCTGGACAGGTCCATCACATAGACGTCGGTATTGCCGCCCCGGATGATCGAGAAGGCCATCTTCGACCCGTCGTTGGAGAAGCGCGGGGCCAGCACCTGGCCGTCGAACTCACCGAGGCTCTCGCGCCGGCCGGTCGACAGGTTGAACAGATAGATGCGGCTGTAGTCCCGGCCAAGCGCCACATAGGTGATCTCGTTGGGGTCGTTCAGCGAGAAGCGCGGCGACATGATCACCTCGTCGCCCTGGGTCAGATAGACGGGGTTGAACCCGTCCTGATCCGAAATGGCGAGGCGGGACAGGCGGTTCAGCTGGGTGCCGCTTTCCGAGACGAAGACCACGCGGCTGTCGAACAGGCCGCTCTCGCCGGTCATGCGCTGATAGACCAGGTCGGCGATCTTGTGGCCGATGCGGCGCCACTGCTCGGGCGTGGCGGTGAACTGGTAGGATGCCAGCTGGCACTGGCGATAGGGGTCGTACAGGCGGAAGCCGAAGTCGTTGCGGCCGTCCGGCCGGGGCGTCACCGCGCCGTACAGCACCGCCTGGGCGCCGATCGAGGTCCACTGCGGGAAGTTGGGGGCGTTGGCGAGCGTCAGCCCGGTCTCGACGAAGCCCGCCGGGTCCATCGGCTCGAAATAGCCGGAGCGGCGCAGGTCGGCGCGGATCACCCCGCCGAGGTCAGCGCCGTTCTGGCCGTTGAAATTGACCACGGCGATCTGCATCGGCCGCAGCACGCCCTGGTCGATCTCGACCTCGACCGGGTCGGTCGACTGTGGCGGAACCGGGGGCGTCTGGGCGGTGGCCGTGCCCACCGTCATCGCCAGAACGGCGACACTGGCCAGAAGTCGGTTCAAACGCATCAGGGGCTCCCGCAAGTTTCAATCCACGCCGCCCCTTATCGCCAGAGCGTGCGCATATGACCAGCATGGCCGTGAATGGGGCGACTTTCAGGCCCTGTCACGCTTTGTCAGGGTCGGAACCCGGGACCTAACGTCCCCGACAGGCCCGTTCGGTGACGAAGGTGGGCCTGAAGCGTCCGCCGGGGAAGCCAGCCGGGACATCGAAGGGCGCCGTCTGGCGGATCGCCCGCATCGCGCCGTCGGCGGCGGCCCGCCATACCGGGTCCGAACGGGCACCAATCAGATTGGGCCCGGCCGTGATCCGCCCCTGCTCATCAAGGGTCACGTCCATCTGAATTCGCAGGGCGTCCGCCCCGGGGATGTCGCAGGGCAGAATCCAGTTCGGATAGACCTGGTTGAACACCGCCGTGATCTGCGGACCCGTCGCCTGGGGCGCGGCGCCGGCGCCGGTCTGTCCGGTCGGCGGGCGCGGCCCGGGACGCGGGCCGGGGCGCGGCGGACCGGCGAGGGAGTCGAGGTCGAGGGTCGGTTCGCGCGGCGGCGTCGGGCGCGGCGGCTGCGGCCGCGGGGGCGTTGGCCGCGGGGGCGTCGCCTTCTTGACCGGAGCCGGCGCAGGCGTCGGCCGCGGCGGGGCGGGCAGCGGTTCCGGCGGGACCGGCTCGGGCGGGGTCGGGGCGACCGGTGCCGTCGAGGCGTCTTCCGTGACCAGTTCGTCGTCGGGATTGTCGGCCGCGGCGGCCTCGATCACGGTCTCGGAGATGATCGACACGGGCACGGCGCTTTCGACGTTCAGCGGCTCACGCGTGAAGCCGAGCAGACCGTAGCCGACCACGGCCAGAACCACCGCCGCGTGGACGGCGATGGAGGCCAGCAGCGAGGACCCGGGCCGCTCCAAGCCGTCAGCCCTCCACGTCCGTCGGGGCGCCGCCGGCGGTGTCGGTGATCAGGTTCAGCTTGGTGAAGCCGGCCGAGGACAGGCGCGCCATGACGCGGGCCACGGCCTGATAGGGGGCCCGGCCGTCGCCGCGGACGGACACGGCCTTCTCGCGGCCGTCCGGTCCGGCGGCCTCGGCCACGGTCAGCACCAGACGGTCGAAGCTGACCTCGCCTTCGCCGACATAGATGGCGCCGTCGCGCTTGATCGAGATGACCACCGGATCGTCCGAGGCGTCGACCGCGCTGGCGTCCGTCTTGGGCAGTTCGACCGGCACGGCCACATTCAGCAGCGGCGCGGAGATCATGAAGATGATCAGCAACACCAGCATCACATCGACCAGCGGCGTGACGTTGATCTCACTGAGCGGCCGTTTGCGCGGCCGTCTGCGGCCCCGGACGTGTCCGCCGCCGCCGCCTACTGCCAGGGCCATGCTCAGAACTCCCGGGTCGGCTGCGGCGCGGCGCTGGACGGCCCGCCCAGACGGCGCGCCACGGCGGCCTGCAGGTCATCGGCGAAGCTCTCCAGCCGGCCGGTGAACTTGCCCGCGTCGATCGAGAATTTGTTGTAGGCGATATAGGCCGGGATGGCCGCGGCCAGACCCAGGGCGGTGGCGAACAGGGCCTCGGAAATCGCGGGCGCGACCGTCGCCAGATTGGTGTTGCCCGACGAGGCGATAGCCCCGAAGGCGTTCATGATGCCCCAGACCGTGCCGAACAGGCCGACGAAGGGCGAGGACGTCGCCACCACCGACAACACGCCCAGACCGTTCTCGACGCGCTGACCCTCACGGGCGATCAGGCTGTCGAGCGCGCGGTCGATGCGCGCCATCAGAAGGTTGGCCTGGTTCTCGGTCAGCGGGCCGCGCGTGCGCGCCTCGCGCCAGTCGGCCAGGGCGATGACCAGCATGCGCGGCAGGGGGTGCACCGGATTGGGCCCGGCCTGGGCCGCGATGTCTTCAAGCGGTCGCCCCGACCCGACGGCGTCCTCGAAAGTATTGGCCTGGCTGTTCAGCGCGCTGAACCGCATGGCCTTGTCGATGATGACGGCCCAGGACCACAGAGAGGCGATCGCCAGGCCGATCATGATCGCCTGCACGACGATATCGGCCTCCATGAACAGGGAGACCGGGTTGATCATCGAGGCGTGGGCGGCGGTGGTCATTCAGGCGTCCTTCCGTCTGGCCGTCCACTGTGCACCGGACGGGCGTGGCGGTTGTGTGGCGGATTGAGCCGGGTCTAGCGAGGTGTGGCCGCGACGTCACCTGTCTGCACGTGACAGGCGGGCAATATGGTTACGCTTCGCGCGCCAGCCATGGTCCGATCCTGTCGCGCAGGGCCGGTGTCGGTCGGCGCGGCCGCCCGTCCATATGGATGCAGACCACCTCGACCTCGGCCCGGCACAGGACGTCGTCGCCCCGTGTGATGGCCTGGGAGATCAGCAGGCGCGGACCCTTCACGGCGTCATAGTGGGTGCGCACCACCAGCTGGTCGTCGATCCGGGCCGGCTTGAGGAAACTCAGCCCCATCTTCGAAACCACGAAGGCCATGGGCCGGTCGCCGTCCAGCAATTCGGCGTGGCCGATCCCCATCAGCCGCAGGCAGTCAGACCGCCCGCGCTCGAAATAGCGGACATAGTTGGCGTGATAGACCAGCCCGGTGAAGTCGGTGTCCTCGTAATAGACCCGGACCGGCAGGCGATGCTCGCGGCCCTCGAACCGGCCGGCTGTGGGGGTGTCGGTCATGGCCGGGTCACCACCGGCCGGTTGGTCGGCGGTTCCGGGAAATCAGGGCAGTCGGCGCTCATCATGGCGCGGAACTCGCCGTTCAGCGGGTCCTGGCTCAGCAACATCCGGTTCGGGCGCGAGATGAAGCCGACGGCCGGTCCCCCGCGTTCGGCTGCGATATAGCCGCAGACCACCCGGCCCCGGCCCGGCTCTATCAACTGGACCTCCGCCGCCTGTCCCAACTGCTCGCGCGCCTGCCGCAGCACACGCCGGGACGCCGGCTCCTCGGTGAAGCCGCCGCCCGAGCCCTGGGTGAAGAACCACAGCGCCAGCACGCCGAGGGCGATCACCACGACGCCCAGCACCGCGATCAGTCTGTCGGTTCGTATCGCCCGTCGTGCCATGCCGCCTCCTGAGCGGCGACCATGCCGGGGTTCGGGCGGCAGGTGAAGCCCGCCCATGGATTGGAGCGTCGCAATGCGGATGCTAGGCCTTGGCGGTTCGAACGGAGGGGATGATGCGACGCAACGCTCTGGCCTTGGCACTGACCGTCTCGCTGGTGACGGCGATTCCCCTGCAGGCGCAGACGCCCGCACCGGCAGCCGCCGCCCCGGCACCCTCGACCCTTGAGGAAGCCATCCCGGTCATCGACGCGGCCTTCGACCGCTGGCAGGCCAACGCCCATGCGCCCGGTCTGGTCTATGGGGTGGTGCAGGACGGCCGGATCATCCACCTGCGCACGGCGGGCGTCCGCACCGTCGACGGCCCCGCCGTGACGCCCGACACCCTGTTCCGCATCGCCTCCATGTCCAAGGCCTTCACCGCCCTGGCCATCCTCAAGCTGCGCGACGAGGGCAAGCTCTCGCTCGACGACCTGGCCGAGACCCATGTGCCCGAGATGCGGGGCTGGACCTATGCCACCGCCGATTCGCCGCGCATCCGCGTCCGCGACCTGCTCAACCACACCGGCGGCTTCGTCACCGACGATCCCTGGGGCGACCGTCAGCAGGTCCTGACCGAGGCCGAGTTCACCCGCATGCTCAACGACGGCGTGCCCTTCACCCGCGCGCCGCAGACGGCGTTCGAATATTCCAATTTCGGCTACGCCCTGCTGGGGCGGATCGTCACCAATGTCTCCGGTCGACCCTACGACCAGTACATCGAGGCCGAGATCATGCAGCCGCTGGGCATGACCTTCAGCGGTTATGACATCTTCGCCTCGCCGCAGGACCAGCGCGCCCTGGGCTACCGCTGGGAAAATGACGCCTGGTCGCGCGAGCCCGACATGCGCCACGGCGTCTTCGGCTCCATGGGCGGGGTCCAGACCAGCGCCGGGGACTACGCGCGCTGGATCGCCTTTCTGTTGTCCGCCTGGCCCGCTCGCGACGATCCCGACACCGGCCCGGTCCGACGCTCGACCGTGCGCGAAATGGCCCAGGGCTCGAATTTCGTCTCGATGCGCAGCCGCACCGGCGCCGACGGCCAGCCCTGCGCAGGGGCCGGAGCCTATGGCATGGGACTGCAGGCCAATACCGACTGCGAGCTCGGTGCCTTCATGGCCCATGGCGGCGGCTATCCCGGCTACGGCTCCTACATGATCCTGATGCCCGAGCGCGGCACAGGCCTGTTCGCCTTCGCCAACCGCACTTACGCCGGACCCTCCGCCCCGCTGATCGAGGCCGCCTCGACCCTCGTCCGCGCCGGCCTGGCCCCGGTCCGCCCGCTGGCGACCATCGACATCCTCGCCGAACGCTACGCCGACCTCGGCCGCATCTGGGCGGCCGGAGACGTGTCGGTCGTGAGGGACCAGTTGGCCATGAACTTCCTCATGGACCGCTCGGTCGGGAACTGGCGCACGGTGCTGGGCCTGCTCAAGACCGACGCTGGCGGCTGCGCGACCGACACCCCGATCACGCCGACCGGCGGCCTGTCCGGGACCTTCCGCTGGACCTGCGACAAGGGCGTGATCGACGGCCGCCTGCTGCTGGCCCCGACCACGCCGGTGACGATCCAGGCGCTCAACTTCCGCCTGACGCCGACGCCGCAGTAGCTATTCGAACAGGGCCGCCTGCCCGGCACCCGTCGGCTTCGGCGGCTCGGCCAGTCCCAGATGCGCATAGGCGCGCGCACAGGCCATCCGGCCGCGCGGGGTGCGCTGGATGAAGCCCTGCTGCAGCAGATAGGGCTCGATCACGTCCTCGACCGCGTCGCGGGCCTCGGCGATGGCCGCCGCCAGCGTATCCATCCCGACCGGCCCGCCGCCGTAGTTCTCGATCAGGGCCTTGAGGAACCGGCGATCCAGACTGTCCAGCCCGGCCTCGTCCACCTCCAGCCGCGCCAGCGCCCGCGCCGCCGCCAGCCGGTCGATGACCGGCGAGCCTTCGGCCCCGGCGAAGTCGCGAACCCGGCGCAGCAGCCGCCCGGCCACGCGCGGCGTGCCCCGCGACCGGCTGGCGATCTCGCGCGCGCCCTCGTCATTGATGCCGACGCCCAGCTTGCGCGCCGCCCCGGTGATGACCCGGACCAGCTCCTCGGGCGTGTAGAATTCCAGCCGCAGCGGAATGCCGAACCGGTCCCTCAGCGGCGTGGCCAGCAGCCCCGCCCGCGTCGTCGCCCCGACCAGGGTGAAGGGTGCCAGATCGATCCGCACCGACCGCGCCGAGGGCCCCTCGCCGATGATCAGGTCCAGCACATGGTCCTCCATCGCGGGATAGAGGATCTCCTCGACGGTCGGAGCCAGCCGGTGAATCTCGTCGATGAACAGCACGTCGCGCGGTTCGAGATTGGTCAGGATGGCCGCCAGATCGCCGGCCTTGGCCAGAATCGGCCCCGAGGTGGCGCGGAAGCCCACGCCGAGCTCACGCGCCACGATCTGCGCCAGCGTCGTCTTGCCCAGCCCGGGCGGGCCGAACAGCAGGACGTGGTCCAACGACTCGCCCCGCCCCCGCGCCGCCTCGATGAAGACCTTGAGATTGCCCTTGGCCTGCTCCTGGCCGACGAATTCCGACAGGGTCTGAGGGCGCAGGGCGCGATCATGGCCCTCGCCGGGGGCAGGGGATGCATCCACCAGCCTGTCCTCAGTCATCTCCGCACCCGCTCATCCCGGCGAAAGCCGGGACCCAGTTCTGTCCAGCTTGATGCCGGCTTCTCAGGACTACCGTTCGACTGGCCGATCCAGCAATGCCATCACCCAAAGCACTGGGTCCCGGCTTTCGCCGGGATGAGCGGAACGAGAAAATCACCGCCCCAGCTCCTGCAGGGCCGCGCGGATGACCGCGGACAGGTCCGCCTCATCGCCCAGCCGGATCAGCGCCTGATCGACCGCGCGGCGGGCGTTGACCTCGGCCACGCCCAGACCCAGCAGGGCCGACACCGCCTCACCCGTGACGCTCGGCACCGGCGGCGCGTTCACGGAATGGACGCCGGGCGCGCTCAGCGTGAAGGAGGCGTCCCCCAGCGGCTTGCCCTTCAACTCGGTGACGATGCGCAGGGCAAGTTTCGGCCCGACGCCGTTGGCCCGGGCCACCGCCGCCTTGTCCTCACGCGCCACCGCCGCCGCCAGTTCTCCGGGCGGCAGCACGTCGAGCACCGACAGTGCCGCCTTGGGGCCCACGCCCTGGATGGCGGTCAGGGTGGTGAAGGCGCGCCGCTCGTCACGGGTCAGGAAGCCGTACAGCCGCGGCCCGCTCTCGGCGTTCCAATTCGACTCGATATGCAAGGTCGCCTCGTCGCCCGGCGCCGGCAGCCGGCCCAGCGTCCGCGCCCCGCAGGCCACGACATAGCCCACCCCGGCGCAGTCGATCAGGCAGTGGTCCGCCTCGACCTCCGCCAGCACGCCTCTCAGACGACCGATCACGCCGCCCCCCTCAACGTTGTGAGCAGCGCCCGCTTGCGCATCTGCGCATGGGTGATGGCCACGGCCAGGGCATCGGCGGCGTCGGCCTTCACATCGCCGGCGGCCGGCAGCAGCCGCTTCACCATGAAGGCGATCTGGGTCTTGTCGGCGTGGCCGGCGCCGACCACTGCCTTCTTGATCAGGTTCGGGGAATACTCCGCGACCGACAGTCCGTGCCGCGCCGGCGCCAGCATGACCGCCGCCCGCGCATGGCCCAGCTTCAGCGTCGAGACCGGGTTCATATTGACGAACACCTCCTCGATCGCCGCCTCGTCGCAGTCATGGGCGGCGCAGACCTCGCCCACGGCCTCGAGCAGGAACAGCAGCCGCTCGCTGAACGGCACCGCCTCCGGCGGGGCGACGACGCCATGGGCGATCCAGCGCAGGCGCGACCCTTCGGCGGCCACCACGCCCCACCCGGTGCGGCGCAGGCCGGGGTCCAGTCCCAGGATTCGAGTCGGTCCGTTCGTCATTCGTTCCATTCATGCCCCAAACGAGGTTGACGAACAATGACCGCCTTCAGCCGTCAGGGACGCGCCGCCTGTTCTGTCGTCTGGCCGTCAAAATGCTCTTCCCTGGCCTCGGCCTCGGCCCTCGTGGCCCGGACCACCCTGTCGTGGTGCTCGGGCGGGCCATAGAGGGTGTAGAGGGTCAGGGGGGCGTCACCGGTGTTGATCACATTGTGACGGGCGCCGGCGGGTACGATGATGGCGTCATCGTCCCTGATCGGGGTGCGTTTGCCGTTGATCAGGACCTCGCCCGAACCGGATTCAATGCGGAAGAACTGGTCGTGGTCCTCATGGACCTCCTCGCCGATCTCCTCGCCCGGCCTCAACGCCATCAGCACCAGCTGCAGATATTTGCCGGTGTAGAGCACGCGCCGGAAGTCGGTGTTTTCGGTGGTCAGGGTCTCGATGTTGTCGACGAAGCCTTGCATGGAAAATTCCTCGAGCAGATGGACGCGGATCAGGCCGCTGATGACCGGTCCGGCCCACGGCAACGGATGTGGAAGCGGGCTGTTCCGCCGCCGCCCGTTCCGCGCTAGCGTTCGGGCCGGTACGGGGGAAACAGCCATGTCGAGTGCAGGCGGAGCGGTGGTCGTGGCGATGGCACGACGGGCAGAACGGACCATCGTTGAGACGTTGCGAGAGCACGGCGCTGTCTCGGCGGACCGGGCCGTTCCCCTGTCGCCGGGCCGTCCGGGCGGACGAGCCGCCCTCAGGCGACTGGTTCGGCGCGAAGCCGTCAGCGAGACCGGCGGCCGCTACTGGCTGGACGAGAACGCCTATGAGACCATGCGCGAGGGTCGCCGGGTCCGCGCCGTCTTCGCCGTGATCGTGGTCGCGGCCGTCATGATTGCCTTCGCCGCCTTCGGCGCGTTCCGGGCCCAGGCTCAGACACCCGACCCGCGTCCCGATCAACTCGCCTTCCGCGGCCTGTATGAGGAACTCGTCGAGACCAACACCACCCTTTCAGAAGGAAGTTGCACCCTGGCCGCCGAGCGGATGGGCGCCCGCCTGCTCGCCGCCGGCTATCCGGCCTCGGATGTGCGCGTGCTGGTCCCGGCCGACCGGCCGAGGGACGGCAATCTGTCGGCCATCCTGCACGGCACAGACCGTTCCGCCGCCCCCATGCTGCTGCTGGCCCACATCGATGTGGTAGAGGCCAACCGCGCCGACTGGACCCGCGACCCCTTCACCCTGATCGAGGAGGACGGCTATTTCTACGCCCGGGGAGCCACGGACGACAAAGCCCAGGCCTCGGTCTGGGTCGATACCCTCGTCCGGCTGAAGGCACAGGGCTTCCGCCCGCGCCGCGACATCAAACTGGCCCTGACCTGCGGCGAGGAGACCGCCGACACCTGGAACGGCGTCGAATGGCTGCTGGCCAACCACCCCGATGCGCTTCAGGCCGGCTTCGCCCTCAACGAAGGGGCCGGCGGCCAGCTGGACGCCCAGGGCAACCGCATCGCCCTCAACGTTCAGGCGGGTGAGAAACTTTATCAGGACTACACCCTCGAACTGACCAACCCCGGCGGTCACAGCGCCCGGCCGCGCAAGGACAACGCCATTGCCGCCATGTCCCGGTCTCTGGCGGCGCTGGGCGACTACGATTTCGCCATGGAGCTCAACCCCGTTACGCGCGCCTATTTCGCCGCCGTGGCCGAGACCTCGCCGCAGTATGCCGCGGACCTGCGCGCCCTGACGGCGACTGACACGCCGGATGCGGCGGCGGCAGCGCGTCTGTCGGCCGCCAATCCGGTCTGGAACGCCACCCTGCGCACGACCTGCATCCCGACCCTGATCTCCGGCGGCCACGCCCCCAACGCCCAGCCCCAGCGGGTCACCGCCAACGTCAACTGCCGCATCTTCCCCGGTCATTCGATCGAGGAGACCCGGGCCGAGATCGCCCGCGTCCTGAACAATCCGGCCATCACCATCACCACCGTGGGGGCACCCGATCCGACCTCGCCGCCCCCGCCGCTGAGCCCCGCCATCATCGATCCGATCCGCCAGATCGCCGGCCGCATCTGGCCCGGCGTGCCGGTGGTGCCGACCATGTCGGTGGGCGCGACCGACGGCCGCTTCACCAACAAGGCGGGCATCCCGACCTATGGCGTCACCGGCATGTTCGGGGATCCGGACGGCGGCGGAGCCCACGGCCTGAACGAACGCATCCGGGTGCGCAGTCTCTATGAGGGCCGCGACTTCCTGTTCGACCTGGTCAAGGCCTATGCGATGCAGCGCTGAGACGCGGCCTCAGCCCGCGTATTTCGCCAGGTCTTCGTCCGAGATGTCCTCGTTCGAATAGACGTTCTGCACGTCGTCCTCGGCGTCCAGCGCATCGAGCAGCTTCATAAGCGTGCCGACCGCCTCGCCGGTGACCGGCACCTCGTTCTGGGGCCGCCAGACCAGGGCCGTGGACTTGGCATCGCCGAGGATTTTCGACAGGGCCTCGGCCACCTCATTGAGGTCCTCGAAGGTGGTCCAGATGGTGTGGCCCGGCGCGTCCTCATAGATGTCCGGCTTGACCAGGTCGCTCTCAACGTCCTGGGCACCCGCCTCGATGGCGGCCTCCATGACGGCGTCCTCGGTTCCGGCCTCGGCGGGATAGATGATCCGGCCCACGCGGTTCCACATGAAGGCGACCGAGTTCATCTCGCTCAGCGCCCCGCCGTTCTTCTTGAACGCCGCGCCGATGTTGGAGGCGGCGCGGTTGCGGTTGTCCGTCAGCGCCTCGACGATGATCCCGACGCCGCCGGGGCCGCGGCCCTCGTAGCGGACCTCTTCCATCATATCGACGTCGCCGCCCGCGGCCTTGTTGATGGCGCGCTGGATCACGTCGCGCGGCAGGCTTTCGGCCTTGGCGTTGTTCACGGCCAGACGCAGGCGCGGGTTCATGGCCGGATCGGGCATGCCCAGCTTGGCGGCGACGGTGATGTCGCGCGACAGTTTGGAGAACAGCTTGGACCGCTGCGCGTCTGCGCGCCCCTTGCGATGCATGATGTTCTTGAATTTGGAATGGCCGGCCATGGATCGGGTCTCATCAGTATGGGCGCTAACGCTCGCGGCGCGGCCGCGCGCTGCTTGAGCGCGAGGCTGCGGTCGTGACCGGCGCATCTAGCCGATGGCGGCGACGGTGTCACGGTTCAGGAACCTCTGCTGCGCTACAGCTTTTCCCCAACAGCAGCCGGAGCCCGCCATGACCGCCGAAGACGCCATCTATCACGCCGAGGGCTATCACGATGACGATCTCGACAATGCCGACATCGTCGAATGGTACGAGGCCCGCCCCGTCACCGTCCCGACGGCCGTCGCCACCGGCGCCATCATCGGCGCCTTCACCCTCGGCGTCCTCACCGCCGTCGGCGCGCTGGCGCTGATGGGGCGGCTGGACGACTAGGTTTTCAGCGAGTCCAGGAAGCCCCGCATCCTGTCGTCCACCGGCACCGGCCGCTTGGAGTCGCGGTCGACATAGACGTGGACGAAATAGCCCACGGCCGCCGCCTCCTGCTCCTTGTTGCGGAACAGGCCGATCTCGTAGCGGACGGAGGACGTGCCCACGTGCGCCACCCGCACGCCCGCCTCGATCTCGTCCGGGAAGGCGGTCGGCGAGAAATAGCGGCAGCCCGTCTCGACGACCAGGCCGATGGTCTTGCCGTCGTGGATGTCGATCAGGCCGTTGACGACCAGCAGCCGGTTCACCGCCGTGTCGAACCACGAATAATAGACGACGTTGTTCACATGGCCGTAGACGTCATTGTCCATCCAGCGCGTGGAAATGGCCTGAAACCGGCGATAGTCGCTCCGCTTCGTCCGTTCGATGGTGCCGGTCATGAAATCTCCCTGGGTGCGCTATCGCTCGGCGCGCGGCGCCTCGCTGCAGGAGCGCGATTTGATTCCGCGCGTCTCGGCGCGCCTGTTCCCAGCCTTGGGCTTGGCGGACGCGGCGTCAAGCGCCTAGCCTCCCCCCATGCAGACCACCGCCGCCGTTCTCCGCACCACGGGCGCCGCCCGCCCCTATGCCGACAGCCGCCCGCTGTCGCTCGAGACGGTGACGCTCGATCCGCCGGGCCGCGACGAGGTGCTCGTCGCCATCAAGGCCGCCGGCCTGTGCCATTCCGATCTCAGCGTCATCAACGGCGACCGGCCCCGGCCCCTGCCGATGGCGCTGGGCCATGAGGCGGCGGGGGTGGTCGAGGCGCTCGGACCCGGCGTCACCGACCTGCAGATCGGCGACCATGTCGTCATGGTCTTCATGCCCTCCTGCGGCCACTGCGATCCCTGCGCCGGCGGCCGCCCCGCCCTGTGCGAGCCCGGTGCCGCCGCCAACGGCAAGGGCGAGCTGCTGGCCGGCGGGCGGCGCCTCCACGATGCGGCGGGCGACCTCAATCATCACCTCGGCTGCTCCGCCTTCGCCGCCCATGCCGTGGTCTCGCGCCGGTCGCTGGTGAAGGTCGACCGCGACCTGCCGTTCGAGCACGCCGCCCTGTTCGGCTGTGCGGTGCTGACCGGCGTGGGCGCGGTCGTGAACACGGCGCAGGTCAAGGCCGGCCAGGGCGTGGCCGTCATCGGCCTCGGCGGCGTCGGCCTGTCGTCGGTGCTCGGGGCGCTGGCGGCGGGGGCCGGGCCGGTCGTCGCCGTGGATCTCAGCGAGGACAAGCTGGCCCTGGCCCGCGCCCTCGGCCCCGTCCGGACCGTCAACGCCGCCGATCCCGACGCCGTCGAACAGGTCCGCGCCCTCACGAACGGCGGGGCCGATTTCGTGTTCGAGATGGCCGGCAGCGTCCTCGCCCTCGAGGCCGCCTGGCGGATGACCCGGCGCGGCGGCACCACGGTCACCGCCGGCCTGCCCCCGCCCGAGGCCGCCCTGGCCGTCAACATCGTCCAGCTGGTCGCCGAGGAGCGGTCTCTCAAGGGCAGCTACATCGGCACCTGCGTCCCCTCGCGCGACATCCCCCGCTACGTCGCCCTGTTCCGGCAGGGGCGGCTGCCGGTCGACCGGCTGCTCAGCGGCACCATCCCGCTGGCCGACATCAACGCCGCCTTCGACGATCTGGCCGACGGCCGCGCGGTGCGCACTGTGGTACGGTTCTGAGCCATGACCCATCCCCCCGCCCCGACCCTCCCCCTGCGCCGCCTGCTCGACCTGCCCGGCATCGATGATCTGGAGCTGAAGGCGCTGATGAAGCCGCGCGCCGCCAATCCGGACGAACTGCCGGAATTCCCCGAGATCGCCGAGGCCATCGACGCCGCCGCCCGCGCCGCCTTCGGCCTGACCCCGGACGAGGCCGCCGCCGTCCCCCGCCCCGCCGACTGGGACCCCATCGAACGTCTCGACCCCGCCGACATGGCCGAGGCCTTCGCCGCCGAGGGCTGGGACGTCCTCGACAGCCGCCGCAATCCCCTGCGCATGCTGTCCCACTGGGCCCTGCCGCTGGCGCTGGCCATGCGCGGCGTCGCCGGCGAACTGCCCTTCCACGCCGAGCCCGACCGGCCGGTGACGGACTGGGGCTCGAACCTGAAGGCCGAGGCCACGCGGTTCCGGAAGCGGTAGAAGCGTCAGGAGGATCACATCCCGACCTTCCACGGATCGCCGGGCGGCGGGCTGGGGGTGACGGTCACATCCTCCAGTTCCTCCGTCGCCGCCAGCAGCCATTCGCGCGCCTCGGCCATGGCGTCGAAACTGGATTGCGAGACCGTGACCTCGCCACCCAGATCCCGGATCTGACGCTCCGCCGCGTGGATGCGCCGGACCATGGCCATGTGGTGGTGGGTCCGGGCCTGCCGCACCTCGGTCAGCCTGTCCTGATACGCCTCCTTGATGGCCCGGTCCGGATCGTCGACCCGGTCGGGATCCAGCGCCAGCCGCCGCGCCGCCACGCCGTCATCGTCGGCCAGCACCTCGAACAACAGGCCCAGGTCCATGGTCTCGAGCGTCTGCCCCCCGCCCCGCCCGCGCTCGCCCAGCCGCGCATAGCTCTCGGCCAGCCCGGCCAGCGCCTTCGCCTCGGTCCACAGCCGCCCCTTCATCGCCCGCCCCGACGCCAGCGTCGCCGCCCGCGCCAGGGCGGCGGGGTCCGAGGCCTCGGGGTCGTCGACGGGGGCGGGGGCGAAGAGGTTTTTCAGCGCCCGCGTCCCGACCGGATGCAGCGACCGCGCCGCCTCCTCCTCGGCCTCCACCATCCGCGCATGCGCTCGCGCCCGCGCATCGCCCATGGACTTCTTGGTCCAGCCGTCCCGGCACGCGTGCCGATAGACCGACGACGGCGCCACCTTCCACTTGGCCGCCACATCCTTGGCCATGGCGCCGTTGCGGTACTCCTCGCCGATGATCGCCCACGTCTCGGGGCTCAGGCGATAGTGGGTGGCGGGGGCTTCGACATAGGCTCGGGTCATGAGCGATAGTCTGGGGCGCCCCGGAGGACTGCTAGGCTAAAAGCCGGAAATGCCCGCGGGGCTTGGAGAAGGGGTGTCGGAATCGGCCCGCAGCCCTCGCCCCACCCCCTCCGCTATCGTCAGTCCGGGCGAAGAGACGCGCAGCGGCTCGCAGACCCGGACCCGAAGGGCGGCGCGAAGCAGCCAACCCGGCGGCGCGCGCGAGCGCGAACCTGTCGCGTGCCCCAATCGCTACCAGTATGCCTGAACAGATCGCCTTCGGCGCCGCTGGGTCCTCCGGTCTCGCTACGCTCGCCGCAGGATGACGATAGCGGGGGAGAAGCTGTCACTCCTCGCCCGTTCTCTCCAGAGGGCCTGGTGAAAAGCCGATGCGTGTGCCTAACCTCCGGTAGGCGGAGGGGCCGTGGCAGACCAATCTCGGGTAGGAACTGACTGGAACGCCGACGAACTCGACGCCATCGTCGCGGACTATTTCGCCATGCTCGCCGACGAGCTCGCCGGACGTCCGTACGTCAAGTCACACCACAACGCGGCCCTGCGAGAAAAGATCGGGCGCACAGCTGGCTCGGTCGAGCGCAAGCACATGAACATATCAGCCGTGCTCATCGAGCTCGGCCTGCCCACGATCGACGGCTACAAGCCATTTTCGAACTTTCAGGATGCTCTGGGTCGCACCATCGAGCGCTACCTGATTGAGCACCCAGAGGCTCTGCGGGGCGATGCGTTTGTTCCCCGCTGGGGGCAGGATGATGCATCCGCACCGACCATGCCGGGCTTTGTCGACCTACCCGGCATCTTTGTTGACGAGACGCCGCCCCCGCCCGGCGCGCCGCGCGCGCCGCGGCCAGCTGGTCTCGAACGGCTGGTGCGCAAATTCGACCCGGTCGCACGGGACTTCCGTAACCGCTCCCTCGGCAAGGCGGGCGAGGCGCTGATTGTCGATTTCGAGCGCCGCCGACTGGCGGCTCTGGACCGCAAGGACCTCGCGACCAAAGTCCGCTGGGTGGCGCAGGAAGACGGCGACGGCGCGGGCTACGACATTCACTCTTACGACTGGCAAGGTAACGACCGCCTGATTGAAGTGAAGACTACGCAAGGCCCGCGCTCGACGCCGTTCTTTGTGACCCGCAATGAACTGTCTCTGGCGCATGAGCGCCCTGACCACTTCAGGCTTTATCGTCTGTACGAGGTCGCTCAGGCACCCCGCCTGTTCAAGCTTAAGCCGCCTCTGGAAGAGGCCGTGACGCTGGAGGCAGAGACGTGGCGCGCTAGGGTCGGATAGCGCGCCTCGCGATACCGAACGGGTCCCACTGGTCCCTTGTGATCAGATCGTACTTCTCGCCGAACCAGTCGACGAATTCGTCCGGGCTCTGCTCGCACTTCCAGTATCGCAGCACATCAGACCGATCAGCGCCCGCATCGGACAGGTCGATGCAGAACGCTTCGAGCATGATCCGGTCGACTTCAGCCACCCACGCGGAACAAGCACGGGGCAGGCCAAGTCCCTTCCACGGGCTAGGCTTCTGATCGCTCATGCGGAATCGATTTCGATTTCCGCAGGCGAATTCAAGGGCAGCTTCGCCGCTTGAGTTGAACAGCGTGATCAGGCTCGGAAGTTGCCCCCTACCGGATCTTCACCCCCACGCCCCGCTCGCCGCCCGGCTTGCTGACGCTCACGTCGAACACCTCGCCGCCGAACGACAGACCGCGCACGGCGCGTTCGCACAGGGCGACGATCTCGTCGGCGGGCTCATCCGTGCGGATGTCGAGGAACCAGCCCATCATCCGGGCCTCGTTCCAGCGGGCGCGGGCCAGCCAGGCCTCGTCGATCTTCAGGTCACGGAAGGCGACGTTCAGGCGGCCGATCAGGGTGAAGGGCTGCTGGGGCTCGGGGATGTCGGCCAGATCGACCGCGCCCGAGGGGCGGCTGGCGAAGGGCGGGAGCGGCGCGTGGGCCAGGACGCCCTTGATCTGTTCGGGCTCCATCATCAGCCCCTTGCCGCCGGCCGGGTTGAACAGGATCACCGTGTCCTTGAGCATGTCCAGCAGCTTGCGGCCCTGCATGGCCAGGATGCGGGTGTCCTCGCCGAACATCTGGACGGCGCGGGACGGGTCGGTGAACAGGGTCACGGTGTTGCGGCCGTCGTTGAGGACGACGCCGCGCAGGATCAGCTGCTGGCCCGGACGCAGCACCTTGGCGCCGTCGTCGCCGGGGGTGCCGCCGGGGCTGTCGGGCTCGGGCACGGCATAGAGGTCGGCCTCGAGCATGATCTGCTCGAACTCGCCCATCTGCGCCGGGTCAGCCAGACCGGCGTAGAGCAGCTCCTCCAGCGGGTTCAGCGGATTGTCGGTGAAGGTGATGGGGGTGGCGTCGGTCATGGGGCGGGCTCGAAGTCGAAGGGTCGGACACAAGAGGGGAGCGGGGGCGTGGCGTCAATCGGTGGCGTTGCGCTTGTCATCCCGGACGGAGCGAAGCGGAGATCCCCTTGTCATCCCGGACGCCGCGAAGCGGTGATCCGGGACGGGGCCTGTGCACCCCAGCATTCCTCCCGGACAGCCCGCTTGGGCTGAGCCGGGAGCAGGGCCGCCGCCGCACGGGCGCTGAGGGCCTGTCCGCCGGCGCGGTGATGGGAGCCCAACGCGCGAACCGGCCTCCACCCGCCTCCCGGCTCAGCCCAAGCGGGCTGTCCGGGAGGGACCGGAGAGGCGTGCGCACGGTCCCCGATCTTCGCTTCGCTACGTCGGGGATGACAAGGCGCCGGCGCTGAAACAACGGTGCCGTCCTCAATCGTCATCCATCTTCAGCGCGGCGATGAAGGCCTCCTGCGGGATCTCGACCTTGCCGAACTGGCGCATGCGCTTCTTGCCGGCCTTCTGCTTCTCGAGCAGCTTCTTCTTGCGGGTGGCGTCGCCGCCGTAGCATTTCGAGGTCACGTCCTTGCGCAGGGCGCGGACGGTCTCGCGGGCGATGATCTTGCCGCCGATGGCCGCCTGGATCGGGATGACGAACAGATGGGGCGGGATCAGCTCCTTCATCTTCTCGACCATGGAGCGGCCGCGCATCTCGGCCCGGCCGCGGTGGACCAGCATGGAGAGGGCGTCGACGGGCTCGGCATTGACGAGGATGTTCATCTTCACCAGGTCGCCGACCTTGTAGTCGCTGAGCTCATAGTCGAACGAGGCATAGCCCTTGGAGATGGATTTCAGCCGGTCGTAGAAGTCGAACACGACCTCGTTCAGCGGCAGCTCATAGACCACGAGGGCGCGGGCGCCGACGTAGCTGAGCTCGAGCTGGGAGCCGCGGCGGTCCTGGCAAAGCTTGATGACGCCGCCGAGGTATTCGTCGGGGGTCAGGATGGTCGCCTTGATCCACGGCTCGCTGATTTCCATGATCTGCATCACGTCGGGCAGGTCGGCCGGGTTGTGCAGCTCGATCTCGGAGCCGTCGCGCAGGCCGATCTTGTAGACCACCGACGGGGCGGTCGCGATCAGGTCGAGGTTGAACTCGCGGCTGAGGCGCTCCTGGATGATCTCGAGGTGCAGCAGGCCGAGGAAGCCGCAGCGGAAGCCGAAGCCGAGGGCGGCGCTGGACTCCATCTCGAAGGTGAAGCTGGCGTCGTTCAGGCGCAGGCGGCCGATGGCGGCGCGCAGGTCCTCGAAATCGGCGGCGTCGACCGGGAAGAGGCCGCAGAACACGACCGACTGGACGTCCTTGAAGCCCTTGAGCGGCTCGGCCGTGGGCTTTTTCTCGTCGGTGATGGTGTCGCCGACGGCGGCGTCGGCCACCTCCTTGATCTGGGCGGTGAAGAAGCCGACCTCGCCGGGGCCGAGCTGGCCGACCGGGGTGTTCTTGGGCAGGAAGACGCCGACGCGGTCGACCAGATGGGTCGAGCCGTGCTGCATCATCTTGATCCGCTGACCGGCCTTCAGGGAGCCGTCGAAGATCCGCACCAGCACGACGACGCCGAGATAGGGGTCGTACCAGGCGTCGACCAGCAGGGCCTTCAGCGGGGCATCGGGATCGCCCTTGGGGGCCGGCAGGCGGGTGACGATGGCCTCCAGCACCTCCTCGATGCCGAGACCGGACTTGGCGCTGCACAGGACGGCGTCGGAGGCGTCCAGGCCGATGACGTCCTCGATCTGCTGGCGCACCCGCTCGGGCTCGGCCGCGGGCAGGTCGATCTTGTTGAGGACCGGCACGATCTCGTGGTTGTTGTCGATGGCCTGGTAGACGTTGGCCAGGGTCTGGGCCTCGACGCCCTGGGAGGCGTCCACGACCAGCAGGCTGCCCTCGCAGGCCGCCAGCGAGCGCGAGACCTCATAGGCGAAGTCGACGTGGCCGGGCGTGTCCATCAGGTTGAGGACGTAGTCGAGCCCGTCCTTCGCCCTGTAGTTCAGACGCACGGTCTGCGCCTTGATGGTGATGCCGCGCTCCTTCTCGATATCCATCGAGTCGAGCACCTGCGCGCTCATCTCGCGCGCGGTCAGCCCGCCGGTGAATTGGATCAGCCGGTCGGAAAGCGTGGATTTGCCGTGGTCAATGTGGGCCACCACACTGAAATTGCGGATGCGTTCGATGGGAGGGGTCGTCATGGCCGCGCCGGTAGCACGGCAGGGCCGGATCGCCAACGCGCGCGCCGTCGCGGGCGTGTTTCGTCACCGTCCCGGGCGCGGATTACTTCGGCGTAAGACCTCGCTTTGGCGTTTGAGAAGCGGCGTTGAAACCGCTATTCAACCGCCGTTGACCGGGGCGCCCAGGACGGGCGACCCGAACGCGAGACGCGCGGCTCCCCCTCCGTGGCGTCCGAGAGGGATCAAACGTGGCAAACATTGTGCGGAACAGCCTGGCCGGCGCGGCCATGATGGCCCTGGGCCTGACGCTTGCAGCCTGCGGCGGCGGCGACGAGGCCAAGAAGGCGGAGACCAAGGCCGCCAGCGGCGCGACCAGCCAGACGGTGTCGATCGCCGTGGCGTCCCTGCAGAACCTGCCGCGCACCGTCACCGCCTCGGGCACGATCTCGGCCTGGGAAGAAGTGCCGGTCGGGGCCGAGACGGGCGGACTGACGGCCATCGGCGTCTTCGTCGACGAAGGAACCTGGGTGCGTCAGGGCCAGCCGCTGGTGCAGCTGAACGACGCCCTGCTGAGCGCGCAGCTTCGCCAGCAGCAGGCCGCGGTGCAGACCGCGGAAGCCAATGCCGCCCGCGACCAGGCGGCGCTGGAGCGCGGCCAGGAACTCAAGGCGCGCGGCTTCCTCAGCCAGGCCTCGCTGGACACGGCGCTCGCCAACCAGCGCGCCTCGACCGCCAATGTCGCCGCCGCCATGGCTTCGCTTTCCGAGACCCGGACGCGGCTGGCCCAGGCCACGATCCGGGCACCCGTCTCGGGTCAGGTGATCCGCCGCAGCGTCACCCGTGGCCAGATCGTCGGCGCCGGGACGGAACTGTTCCGCATCGTCCGCGACGGCCGGCTTGAGCTGGACGCCCAGGTGCCGGAGACCGAACTGGCCCTGGTCCGCGCGGGCCAGACCGCCGTGATTTCATCGGATGAGGTGGGTGAGGCCACCGGCCGCGTCCGCATCGTCACCTCCGAGGTCGATGCGGCGAGCCGGCTGGGGACGGCCCGCATCTCCCTGTCCGGTGGAGCCTTCCGGCCGGGGATGTTCGCCCGTGCCCGCATCGAGGTCGGCGACCAGCCCGCGGTGACCGTACCGACCGCCGCGGTCCTGTACCGTGAGAACCGCGCCGGGGTCTTTGTCATGGGCGGAGACAGCCGCGCCCACTTCCAGCCGGTGACGGTGCTGTCACGCTCGGAGGACCAGACGGCGGTCGGCGGTCTGACGGCGGGTTCGCGCGTCGTGGTGGCCGGAGCCGGCTTCCTCGGCGAAGGCGACCGGGTGACCGTGACCGCCGCCCCGCGCGCGGCCGCGCCCGCGCGCCCCGCCGCTCCGGCCGCGCGCTAGGACCCGACCATGAAGAATATCTCCTCCTGGTCGATCAGGAATCCGATCCCGATCATCCTGATGTTCACCCTGCTGACCATCGGCGGGGTGCTCAGCTTCATGAGCATGCGGATCAACAACAATCCGGACATCGATTTCCCACTGGTGGCGGTCACGGCCGTGCGGCCAGGTGCCGCGCCCAGCGAGATGGAAGTCCAGGTCACGCGATTGATCGAGGACTCGCTGGCGGGTCTGTCGGGCGTGCGCCACATCAACTCCCAGATCACCGACGGCGTCTCCTCGACGACCATCGAGTTCGAACTGGGCACAGATACCGAACGCGCCACCAACGACGTCCGTAACGCCATGAGCGGGCTGCGCGCCGACCTGCCGCAGGACATGCAGGAACCCGGCGTCCAGCGCATCGACATCACCGGCGACGCCCTGATCACCTGGGTCATCAGCTCCGAAACGATGACGCCGGAAGAGATCAGCTGGTTCGTCGACAATGACGTCAGCCGTACCCTGCTGGCCATCAAGGGCGTCGGCGAGGTCAATCGCGGCGGTGGCGTGGATCGCGAGATCGCGGTCGAGCTGGACCCGGACAGACTGGCCGCCCACGGCCTGACGGCGGCCGCCGTCAGCCAGGCCCTGACCAGCGTCAACTCCGACCAGCCCGGCGGACGGGTGACGATCTCGGGCTCCGAACGGTCGATCCGCACCCTGGGCGCCGCAACCTCGATCGAGGCCCTGCGCGAAACCCTGGTGCCCCTGTCGGGCGGGCGATCCGTGCGGCTGGGCGATCTGGGCCGGGTCGAGGATCACTGGTCCGAGCCCCGCCGGCTGGCGCGCTACAACGGTCAGGAGGCGATCACCTTCGACTTCCTGCGCTCGCGCTCGGCGTCCGAGGTCCGGGTCGCCGAACAGGTCCGCGAGGCCGTCGCGAAGATCGACGAGGCGCATCCCGAGCTGACCATCCGCCAGGTCACCGCCAGCGTCGAAGAGATTGAGGAAAGCTATATCGCCTCTCTGGAGGCGCTTCTGCTCGGGGCGGCCCTCGCCGTGGTCGTGGTGTTCATCTTCCTGCGGGACTGGCGCGCCACCTTCATCACCGCCACCGCCATTCCGATGTCGCTGATCCCGACCTTCCTCGTTCTGGAGCCGCTGGGCCAGTCGCTTAACGGCATCAGCCTGCTGGCCCTGTCGCTGACCATCGGCATCCTCGTGGATGACGCCATCGTCGAGATCGAGAACATCGTCCGCCACATGCGGGACGGCAAATCGCCCTACAACGCCTCCATGGAGGCCGCTGACGAGATCGGTCTGGCCGTCGTCGCCACCACTGCGACCATCATCGCCGTCTTCGCGCCCGTCGGCGCCATGCCGGGCATCATCGGGCAGTTCTTCAAGGCCTTCGCGCTGGCCGCCTGTGTCTCGGTGGCCTTCTCGCTGGTCGTGGCCCGCACACTGACGCCGCTGATGGCCGCCTTCCTGCTGAAGCACCAGAAGCATGAGGATGCGGACCCGTTCTGGATGTCCGGCTATCTGAAAGGGCTGGGCTGGAGCCTGAAGAACCGCTGGAAGGTTGTCGCCATCGGCACCGCCCTGTTCATCGGCTGCGGCGTGCTGGCGACCAAGGTGCCGTTCGAATTCCTCGCCAGCGGCGACACGGGCCGGGCCGGCTTCTCGGTCGAACTGCCGCCGGGCGCGACCCTGGCCCAGACCGACGCCGTGGTTCAGCGGATCACCCGGGACCTGAGAGCCCGACCCGAGGTGACCTCGGTCTACGCCTCGATCGGAGGCCAGGACGTCAACCAGGCCAATGTGTATGCCGACCTGACCGACAAGGGGGAGCGCGACCTGAGCCAGCAGCAGTTCGCCCGCGTGATGGTCGACGGCTGGAAGCCCATCCCCGGTGCCCGCATCGGTGCCGGCGTCGCCCAGCAGGGCGGCGGCCCCTCGGACGGCACCAGCTACCAATTCGCCATCCTCAGCGACAACGGGGTCGCCCTGACCGCGGCCGCCCGTGCGGTCGAGGCCGAGATGCGGACCGTTCCGGGCCTGGCCAATGTGGTGAACACCGCCGCGATCGCCCGTCCGGAGATCCTGGTCACGCCGCGTCCGGACCAGGCCGCCCTGATGGGCGTCTCGACCAGCGCCATCTCGCAGGCCGTCCGGGTCGCCACGATCGGCGACGTCGACCAGAACCTGCCCAAATACAATCTCGGCGACCGCCAGGTGCCGATCCGGCTGCGCTTGACCCGGGACGCCCGCGAGGACCTGTCGGTGCTGGAGACCCTGCGGGTCCCGACCTCCATGGGAACCTCTGTGCCGCTCAGCGCCGTGGCCGACGTCCAGTTCGGTGCCGGCCCGTCGCAGGTGCTGCGCCAGGACCGGTCCCGCGTCGCGACGATCTCGGCCGAACTGGACGGTATCCGCAGCGGCGAGGCCGCCACGGCCGTCAGCAAACTGCCGACCGTCCAGAACCTGCCGGCCGGTGTCCGTCAGGTGCCCGCCGGCGACGAGGAGTTCATCCAGGAGATGGTCAGCGGGTTCACCATCGCCTTCGGTACCGGCCTCCTGCTGATGTATGCCGTGCTGGTCCTGCTGTTCAAAAGCTTCGCCTATCCGGTGACCATCATGGCCTCCCTGCCATTGGCCATCGGCGGGGCCTTCGTGGCCCTGATGATCGGCGGCTCCAGCTTCTCGATCTCGTCGCTGATCGGCGTGCTGATGCTGATGGGGATCGCGGCCAAGAACTCCATCCTGCTGGTCGACTATATCGTCATAGCCGAGAACGACGGGATGCCGCGTCTGGAAGCGATCATGGATGCCGCGCACAAGCGGGCCCGGCCGATCCTGATGACCACCTTCGCCATGGGGGCCGGCATGCTGCCGGTGGCCGTGGGCTGGGGCGCTGATGTCGAGTTCCGCCAGCCGATGGCCATCGCGGTGGTCGGGGGGCTGATTTCCTCGACCTTCCTGTCGCTGCTGTTCATCCCGCCGATCTTCACCATCATCGACGACGTGGCCGGCTTCGCCCGACGTCGCCTGGGCCGGAGGTTCGCCGGCCAGCGTGATGCGCCGGTGCCGGTGGTGACGCCGGCGGAGTAGGCGTCAGCGGGTGGCTGGTGGCTGGTGGCTGGTGGCCAGGGTCGGGCGCAAGGTGCGCGGCGGGCGCACAGTCAGCCTCGGCGGGCGGCGGGACCTGTAAGGACGGGCGCGGGGGGCTGACGCCGGCGGCGTAGCGGGTCTCCACGGCAGTCTAGTCGTAGACGGTCCAGGACGGCGTCAAGCGGACGTCTTTAACCTCCCGGATGTCGTCGCGGTGGTAGTCCGCGCCGTCGCGGTATCGCAGCAAGACCAGCCATCCGACCTGTCGGTTGAAATCGGCATGGCGAAGGAAGGTGGCCTCGACGCAATGGAAGTCGGGCCCGGCGTCGGGGCAGGCCTCCGTCTCGATCGCGAGGAGGCGGTCCAGTGAAAGGCCAGCCACGGTGGCGGCAGGATGAAGGCATCCCTCGCGGTTCTGGCGGTCTTCAAGGATTTCCGGATCATCCCCGGGAAGGCCATCCAGCCAGTCCGGCGCTGGCTCCTCGACGCAGGACACCCCGGAACCAGTCGCCGCGCGGGAGATGGCGATCTGCAACGCCCGCGATGCCGTCCAGACGTCGCCCGGGTCCGCTTCCCCAACGGAGAAAAACACGGCCTGTCCGAAGTCGGCGCTTTCGGTCGGAATGACCCGACCGGCGCCGGCGCATTTGCGCTGTAGTTCTGCTCCGTAGGCGTCGTTCCACATGTCGGGCAGAGGCGCGAGATCACCGACGACCTTGTACAGCGTCGAGACATGCACCGGCGCGTGGGGATCGAGGAGATTGATCCAGACTGCGGTCCCCTTGCAGAGACCCGGCCAGCCCGCAGACTCCGCGGCTGCGGCAAAGCGCAGGCCCCCGAGCGCCGCTCCGTATCCGGCCAGGCCCGTAAAGGTCGGCCGTTCGACCTCGACGAGTCGCGAGGCGATCGCCGCCAGGGCGTCGCGCGCCAAGGTGCCGACATCCGCCGTGAGCGCGGTCTCCCGGGTCAGGGTCACGGGATCCGGAAATGTGGAAGCCTCGGCCGCCGCTGCGGGGCAGGCGAGGAGGAATACAGCGGCGGCAAGGGCGGACAAGGCAGGCTTCATACCGCGACAGGAGACCGGATTGGCTCGGATGGCAACCGGCTCGCCACCGCCCAAAACAAAACCGGCCGGGGTTCCCCCCGGCCGGCTCGTCAGACCCGCCTTGCGGCGAGGCCGTTCTAGTATTTGAAGCGCAGGGTCGCGCCGTAGGTGCGCGGCTGGCCCAGGAAGGCATCGTAGGTCTGGGTGTCAGCGGCCGGGTTGTAGTAGGTCCCGTTCGGCTGAACCGTGGAGGCGAACGCGTTGCCTTGCAGCGGCGCGTTGTAGGCGACCTGGATATAGTCTTCGTCGGTCAGGTTCTGGACCCAGAACTCGGCGGTCCAGCGCTCGTCCTCGGAGCCAATGTGGATGCGGCCGTTCAGCGTCGTGAACGCTTCCTGCAGCTTGTAGGGCAGCAGGTCGGAGCCGGTGTTGTAGTCATCCATATACTTGGCCGCGAGGCTGAAGCCGGCGCGCATGCCGTCTCCGATATTGCGGTCGTAGTTGATCGAGCCGGTGGCCGACCATTCCGGAGCGAACGAGGCGCGGGCACCCGGAAGCAGCGAGAGCTGCGGGAAGTTGCCCGCGTTCGAGAGGTCGGCGGCGGTGAAGACGCCGTACTGGGCGTCCGTGTAGGTGACGCCGCCCTGGAAGCTCAGACCCTCGATCGGGGTGAACCAGACCATGTCGGCATCGACGCCGCGCGAGGTCAGCTCGGGGATCGATTCCACCACGAAGGCGGTGCCGAGGAAGGTGTTGAGCTGGAAGTTCTCGAACGTCTGGTCGAAGTAGGTGGCGTTCAGCAGCAGGCTGCGGTTCAGCAGCGTCATCTTCACGCCGGCTTCATAGCTGTCGACCACTTCCGACGGGAAGAACAGCGAGGCGTTGGGCGTGATGCCCGTCTGCACGCGGTCCAGGTTGTAGCCGAAGCTCTTGTAGCCGCGGGCATACGACACATAGGTCAGGACTTCCGGGCTGATCCGGTAGGCGGCCTTGATGGTGCCGCTCAGCTCGCCGTCATCGAAGCTCTCCGAGACGCTGCGGTTGTTGTAGGCCGAGTTCGACCAGGGCAGGCAGAAGCGGCCGATCAGCGAGGAGGCCGAGGCACCGACAACGCCTGCGATGGCGGCACCGTTGGCCTGGGCAGCAGTACAGGCAGCGCCGTTGCCGTTGGTGTTGGTCTGCAGGCCACGGAGGCTCTTGTCATCCATGGTGTAGCGAAGGCCCAGGGTGATGTCGAACTGCTCGGTGACGTGCCAGGTGTTGTTGGTGAAGATGGCGTAGGACGTCGAGTCCTGGTCATACCGGTCTTCGAAGCCCTGGCCGACGGTGAAGCCTGCGCCGCCGCCGGAGAGAGCACCACCGCTGCCCAGGCACTGACCGAAGCCGGGTGCCGTCTGGGCCGCGCGGGTGTAGCAGCCGATGGTGTTCGGGCTGATGGGCAGGGCCGGGTTGACGCCGTTAAGGCTGGCGCTCAGCAGGAACGACAGGAAGGGCGTGTAGTCGGCACCGAAATACCAGCTGTCGCCGCGGCCGATCTCTTCCGAGGTGGCGAACAGACCGACCAGCCAGTCGAAGCGGTCGTTGGCGCCGGCCAGGCGGAATTCCTGGGTCAGGTTATCGACCGAGAAGCCGTAGTCGCCATCGTTGACGCGATAGGCGATGTCGGCACCGGTGTAGTCGATGTCCTGGGCGAGGATGGATTCCCACTGACGCCAGGAGGTGACCGAGGTCAGGGCACCGTTGATGCCCGGGATGTCGATGTTGGCCTCGAGCGAAACGCCGCGGTCATCGACTTCCTGGTAGTTGGAGCGGTTGGCGAACCCCGTACGCAGGAAGGGCAGCGGGCCGTTGCCGGCGGCCGGCGGACGCTGGCCGGTGCCGTTCGAGAGGCCGTCAACGAAGGGATAGGTGTTGGCGGTGCGGATCTGGGTGCCGATGCAGCAGTACTCGTCCCGGCGCGAATAGTCGGCGATCAGGCGGAAGGAGACGTTGTCGCTGGGCAGCCACAGCAGCTGGCCGCGGACGGTGCCGAAGTCCTGGTTGTTGTCGTCGATCTCGGGACGCGGGCCGTCACCGGTGTCGATGTTCATGAAGCCGTCGCGGACACGGCGACCGGCGTAGAGGCGGAAGGCCAGGGTGTCGCTGAGCGGGCCGGAGACCGAACCCGAAGCGGCCATGGCACCGTAGTTGCCGAAGGTCAGCTCAGCGCCGAACTCGGGCGTGAACGTCGGGGCCTCGGTGATGATGTTGATGACGCCGGCCGAGGTGTTCTTGCCGAACAGCGTGCCTTGCGGGCCCTTCAGGACCTCGATGCGGGCCATTTCGCCCAGATCGCCGAAGCCGACCGAGTTGCGCGAACGATAGACGCCGTCGATGACCACGCCGACCGAGCTTTCCAGGCCGGGGTTGTCGCCGACCGTGCCGACGCCGCGGATGCGGGCGGTGGTCGAGGCTTCCGACGACGTCGAGGTGACGGTCATGCCGGGGGTCAGGATCTGCAGGTCCTTGATGTCACGGACGCCGGCGTCCTGCAGCGTCTCGGCCGACAGGGTGGTGACCACGATCGGCACGTCCTGAAGGTTCTGCTCACGCTTCTGGGCGGTGACGATGATGTCGTCGATGGTCTGCGGGCCGTCCTGATCCTGGGCGGAGGCGACGCCGGCGAAGCCGAAGGCGCAGGCCCCGACCACAGCGGCCGACACGGTGGTACGAAGAAGTTTGGTAAGGCGCATGGTGGTTCCCCGACATGGGCCGGGCCCCCGTCCTTGACGGCGACCACAGCGTTTCCTGATCCCTGGACCACGCCCTTCTGTGGAGCGCGGTGAGTCCAGCCTTTTCGGTAATCCAAGCCGGACTTAGCGACAAGGAGTGGTGGGCCTCAGCGCCTCATTTGCGCCACGGGTGAAGGCTGACTGTGACGCAAAAGCGACATAAACCGGTGACCCTGGGTCAATATTCGCCTGGATGGCGTGAGTAACCGCGGCCTGTTCGGCCAAAATCTTGCGCCTTAGTGCCCCGACGGCAAGAACCGCGGCGCCCAGGACGGCGGACAGGGCGAGGGCGGATTGTGTTCAACCGAAACCGGACGGTTGCGCGCGAAGATCAGAAGCCGCATCAGCGCCGGATGCCCGTCTCGCCCGCCTTTCGTCCCGATCCGCAGTTCTTCGCCCTCGGAGGGGACTATGGCGACGCCGTGCGCTCCGCCGATTTCCCCCGGACGCTCCTGCGCGTCCGCAACGACCGGGCGGCGGCGAGCGTCGGGCTGGAGACGCTGACGGACGCCGAATGGGTCGCCCATTTCGGCCGGTTCGAACCCCTGCCCGGCCAGCCGGGGCCCGTGGCCATGCGCTATCACGGGCACCAGTTCCGCAACTACAACCCCGACCTGGGCGACGGCCGCGGCTTTCTGGCGGCGCAGTTGCGCGACGACCGGGGCCGCCTGCTCGACCTCGGCACCAAGGGCTCCGGCCAGACGCCCTGGTCGCGGTCGGGGGACGGACGGCTGACGCTGAAGGGCGGGGTGCGCGAGGTGCTGGCGGCCGAGATGCTGGAGGCGCAGGGCGTGCCGACCAGCCGGGCCTTCTCCCTGATCGAGACGGGTGAGGATCTGGAGCGCGGCGATGAGCCGTCGCCGACGCGGTCGGCGGTGCTGGTGCGGCTGTCGCACAGCCATATCCGCTTCGGCACCTTCCAGCGGGCGGCGTATCTGGGCCGGGCCGACATGGTCGAGGCCCTGGTCGAGCACGCGCGGTCGCTCTACCACCCGACGGTGGCGGCGGGGGACACGCCCGGCTTCCTGCGCGCCGTGGTCGAGGCCTCGGCCCGGCTGACGGCGCGATGGATCGCGGCGGGCTTCGTCCACGGGGTTCTGAACACCGACAATCTGAACGTCACGGGCGAGAGCTTCGACTATGGCCCCTGGCGGTTCCTGCCGCTCTATGAGCCCGGCTTCACCGCCGCCTATTTCGACCGGACCGGCCTGTACGCCTTCGCGCGCCAGCCCGAGGCGGTGTTCTGGGCCCTGACCCAGCTGGGCGGGGCGCTGAAGCTGGTGGCGGAGGCCGAACCCCTGACCGAGGCGCTGAACAGCTTCGGCCCGGCCTACATCCGCGAACTGCGCGCGGCCTTCCTCGCTCGGCTGGGGGTCACGAGCCTCGGCGAGGCCGCGGACCAGCGGCTGCTGGACACGACCCTGGCCCTGCTGCGCGAAGGCGGCGAGGCGCTGCGCTGGGAGCCGCTGTTCTTCGACTGGTTCGGCGGCTTCGCCTCGTCAGCGCGGGCGCTGCAGGGCCCGCGCGGCAAGCATTATCAGGGCGACACCTTCGACGCCTTCCGCTTCGCCCTGTTCGAACACGCGCCGGACCGGCCGGAGCGGCTGGAGGCGCCGATCTTCGCCGCCGCGGAACCGGAAGAAATGCTGATCGACGAGGTCGAGGCGATCTGGGCCGCGATCGCGAGCGATGATGACTGGGCGCCGTTCGAGACCAAGATCCGGCGTCTGCGCGAGACGGGGCAGGCGCGGGGCTAAGCGAGCGGCGTGGAGATTGATCTTGTCATCCCGGATCGCCGCGTTGCGGCCTCCGGGATGACAAGGGTTCACGGCAACCGCCAACCCCGGCCTTAACCCGACTGCAACGCGGGCTGCATTACAGAGAGTTATGCATACGGCCACGCTCTGGCCCCGTAGCTCTCGCAGAAGGCGGTCACGGATGGTTACGCTCACGCTTCGCGCTCTTGCGGAACGGGTCATGCGATCCGACATCGCCACTGTTGCAAATAGAGAGAGCGCCCTCCCCGGCGTGCCGAAAATGTCGACCCGGACCCTCACCCCCGCCCGCGCCCGCCTGAACCAGAGCTATCGCAACCTGACGCTCTGGACGCTCCAGGGATGGATCGCGATGTTCTTCATCGCGGCCGGCTACGCCAAGCTCAGCGAGCCGATGGACAACCTCGTCGACCTGATGCGCTGGCCCGCCCTGGTGGCCCCGAACATGGTCCGCGGCCTCGGCATCGCCGAAATCATCCTCGCCGTGCTGGTGCTGGCCCCGCTGGTGTCGTGGAAGCACGGACGGCCGCTGCTGGTCGTGGCCGCGAGCGGCCTGCTGGCGCTGGAAGTCGTCATGCTGGCGATCCATACCGCGGGCATGGACGCCGGCCCGGCGGTCACCAATCTGTTCCTGATCGCCATGACCGCCACCGTGCTGTGGAAGCGGGCCCGCGAGGTTCGCTGACGGTCAGCCCCTGAGGCACCCCCTCACGCCTGGTCCGCCTGCGATGTGCTGACGTCCCGTGCTCCGGTTTCCGGGGCGCGGACCGTTTGTGACGCCGTCGATTCCCGCCAGACCCGATTCCGATGGCCTGAGTTTCGGCCATTGACTATGGTTGCGCATGCGCCTGGGGGGCGCCTGTCAGGGGTGGGGCATGACCTTCGGTCTCTTTGAACTCGCGGCCATCATTCTGGCGGTCACGGCGGCGGCCTGTTGGCTGAACGCAAAGACTTTACGGCTGCCTGTCGCGGTCGGTCTGCTCGTCGTGGGCCTCGTGTTTTCGGCGGCGGTATGGCTCGCCGACGCGGTGGCACCCCAGCTGGGCGCCGGCGCGTTCTACCGGCTGCTGCACGGCCAGATCGACTACCCCAAGCTCGTGCTCGACTTCCTGCTTTGCTACCTGCTTTTCGCCGGTGCCATGAACGTCAATCTCGGCGCGCTGGCGCAGCGGGCCTGGGCGGCGGGCGTCCTGGCCACGGTTGGAACCGTGATCACCGCCGTGCTCGCAGCGGGCGCCTTCCTGGGCCTCTGCCGGCTGATTGGCGTCGAAATGCCATTGAGCTGGGCGCTGGTCTTCGGCGCGCTGATCAGCCCGACCGACCCCATCGCGGTACTGGCCATGACCCGGCGGACCGATCTCGAGCCGCGGCTCCAGGCCCAGCTGGAGGGCGAGGCCCTGTTCAACGATGGCGTCGCGGTGGTCCTGTTCAAGGCGCTCCTGGCCTACGCCGTTGGTCAGGCGGCCGGCGGCGCGGCCCCCGACATCGCGGCCCTCGCGGAGCATGCGGCGATAGAGGCCTTCGGCGGCATTGCGCTGGGACTGGTCGTGGCCCTGGTTGCGACGCTCGTGCTCTACGCCGTGAACGACTGGATCACCGAGCTTATGGTCACGCTGGCGACGGCCATGGCGGTCTATGCCGTCGCGCTTCACTTCGGGCTGTCCGGCCCGCTGGGCGTCGTCGCGGCCGGGCTCCTGATGAGCTCGGGCTGGGCCCGCCGGGCGCTCAGCGAGTCGGCCAACCATTATGCCAAGCCGTTCTGGCATGCGGTCGACGAGGGCATGAACGCGGTCCTTTTCTTTCTGGTCGGGGTCAAGGCGATCGAGCTGCGCCTCGACTGGCAGGCGCTGGTCCTGCTCGCCGCTGGTCCGGTGATCATCCTGGCCGCCCGCTGGATCGCCGTCGCCCTGCCGGGCTCGGCCCTTCCGTTGGTGGGCCGGAAGGCCTCGATGAAGCTTTACAACGTGCTGACCTGGGCCGGTGTAAGGGGCGGCCTGTCGATCGCCATGGTGCTGTCGCTGCCCGACATTCCCGCTCGCGACGCGATCTTCGCGGCGTCGATGGGCGTGGTGATCTTCTCGCTCGTCGTCCAGAGCATGACCATGGAAGGCCTTGCCCTGAAGACAGGCTACGGCAGTCCGCGGACGGACCCCGAGCCGACGCACTGACGCAATCGGGCCTGTTCCGACCGGTACCAACCGTCCTCTGAAGAGGATGCCCCTCTCCGCCGGCCATGGCCCCGCTGGTGTCATGGAAACAGGGCCGGCCGCTACTGGTCGTGGCCGCGAGCGGCCTGCTGGCGCTGGAAGCGGGTTTGTCCGAAAGCAGAAGGACCGGCCTGGCGCGTGTGGCTCTCGCAGAGCATGGCGATCAGGGCAGGGGCCGCGCCCCGCCCGAGGAAATTGGCGAAGCGCGATCACACTTGTGATGCAAAGGCCGCAGGCCCGGTACGGCACTGTTCCCGTTCATTGGCCGGAATATCGCCTCGAGCTCTGGCCCCCTTGGCCCGCCGACCAACGCACGGACGGACACAGTCCGGCTACCGGTAGGGAGTCGCGCTCAAGAGGCCGGCCCGCTCAGGCCGGATTCAGTGGCCAAGGTTCTCTTCCCTTCCGAATTGGACCCGACCAACTCATGCAGCTGCGGCCGTACGTATGGCTTCTTCGGCGCGAGCGGGAGGTCGATCGTTTCGTCGTCCATGAGATCCTCACTTCGATCAAGGCGCAGGGTGGATCGTGCCTTGGCGTCCCAGACGACCAGGCACGGCTTGTTACCGTCAAGCTTGCTGTAGATGACTACTGAAATTCCCGGAAGCTGAAAAAGCGGCTCCAGCGAGGGCAACCGGCCATGTCCGCTTAGGGTCGAAAGTAGCCCTCACCATCCGACCGGAAAGGAGACCCTTGCGGGTTGGCTTTCCAGGGCTGTCAGCCCTTGCGTCGGCCGAACAGGCCCAGGCCGCCGAACAGGATGCCGAGGATGATCCAAAGCACCCAACTGTCACCCTCTACGAATTTGAAGACGCCCAGGGCGAGGAAGATCGCGCCGATGAGCGGGAAGCCCTTGCGCTGAAATTGACCCATCGGTTTTCACCCCCGGCCGTTTCACCGACGGCATGATCCGGCCCTGACGCTGCCGAGGTCAAGTCAACCGGCGGTGTCGAAGAGCAGGATCGAGGGCGGTGAGCGAGTCGATGGTCCGCACCGTGTCGGGAGCGGACAGTGTGCGGCGCGCCGGGATTACGCGCCGGCCGCCCGGCAACGGTCCGAGCAGACCTTCACCTGATCCCAGTCGCGCGCCCATTTGCGGCGCCATGAGAAGGGCTTGCCGCAGACGACGCAGGTCTTCTGCGGCAGGTCGCGCTTGTCGGGGGCGCGGCCGAGATTGACGTGTTTGCGGGCCATGACGACCTAGAGGCTTCCCTTTACGTCCACGTCAAGTTATGACTTGGGCATGGCGACCGCCGACGATCATCGCACCTATTCCATCCGCCAGCTCTGTCGGGAGTTCGGGGCGACGGCGCGCGCCCTGAGATTCTATGAGGACAAGGGCCTGCTGACGCCGGCGCGCAAGGGCCAGACGCGGGTCTATGACGCGCGCGACCGGGCCCGGCTGAAGCTGATCCTGCGCGGACGGCGCATCGGTTTCAGCCTGCTGGAGATCCAGGAGATGCTGGATCTCTACGACCACACCGACCACAACGCCCACCAGATGTCGGTCGCCCTGCGCCGGCACCGGGCCCAGATCGCGGCGCTGAAACAGCAGCGCGAAGACCTCGACGCCGCCATAGAGACCGCCGAGGAAGCCTGCGCCGTGATGGAGCGGAAACTGGGTGAGTTCCGCCCTGACCTGCTGCCCGGCGCTGACGAATACGCCAATCTTCTGAAGTCGCGGCTGAGCCCCGACTCTGTCCACCAGCCCTTCAAAGCGAGAGCCTGACCATGGCCTACAAGGCGCCTGTCCGCGACCTGACCTTCGTCCTGAACGAGGTTCTCGAGATCGACCGCTATTCCAACCAGCCCGGCTTCGCCGACGTGTCCTCGGACCTGGTTGGCCAGATCCTGGAGGAAGGCGCCAAATTCTCCGAGGAAGTCATCGCCCCCCTGAACCGCATCGGCGATCAGGAAGGCTGCAAATGGGACAACGGCAAGGTCACCGGCCCGACGGGCTGGAAGGAAGCCTACAAGGCCATGGTCGAGGCCGGCTGGCCCGCCCTGTCGGCCCTGCCCGAGCACGGCGGCCAGGGGATGCCCGCCGTGGTGGCCATGGCCTTCGGCCAGATGACCGCCGCCGCCAGCGCCGCCTTCTCCATGTATCCGGGCCTGACCGCGGGTGCCTACTGGGGTCTGAACGCCAATGGCTCGCCCGAGCAGAAGGCGATGTATCTGCCCAAGATGGCCTCTGGCGAATGGGGCGGCACCATGAACCTGACCGAGCCGCAGTGCGGCACGGATCTGGGCCTGATCCGCACCAAGGCGGTGCCGAACGGTGACGGCAGTTACAACATCACCGGCCAGAAGATCTGGATCAGCTCCGGCGAGCACGACTTCACCGACAACATCATCCATCTGGTGCTGGCCCGGATCGAGGGCGCGCCGGAGGGGATCAAGGGCATCAGCCTGTTCGTCGTGCCCAAGGTGTTCGTCAATGAGGACGGCAGCCTGGGCGAGCGCAACGTCGGCGCCGCCTGCGCCGGCCTCGAGCACAAGATGGGCATCCACGGCAACGCCACCTGCGTCATGGCCTATGAGAACGCCAAAGGCTGGCTGGTCGGCACCGAGAACAAGGGCATGGCGGCCATGTTCGTCATGATGAACGAGGCCCGCCTCGGCACCGGCCTGCAGGGCCTGTCGATCGCCACCGCCGCCTATCAGGCCGCCGTCGAGTTCGCCCACGACCGCCTGCAGGGCCGGTCCCTGACCGGGCCCAAGACCCCGGACCTGCCGGCTGACTCCATCATGGTCCACCCCGACGTGCGCCGCATGCTGCTGGAGTCCAAGGCCTTCATCGAAGGCGGCCAGGCCTTCACCCTGTGGACCGCGCTGCAGGCCGATCTTCAGCATTCGGACGATGCCGCCGAGGCGCAGAAGGCCCATGACTATATGGGTCTGATCACGCCCGTGCTGAAAGCCTATCTGACCGACAAGGGCTTCCACGTCGCCTCGCTGGCCATGCAGGTGCACGGCGGCAGCGGCTACACCGAGCATTTCGCAGCGTCGCAGTATCTGCGCGATGCCCGGATCACCATGATCTATGAGGGTGCCAACGGCATCCAGGCGCTGGATCTGGTCGGACGCAAACTACCGGCCAACGGCGGCCGGGCGATCATGAGCTGGTTCGCCGACATCGACGCCTTCGTGTCCGAGAACGGCGGCGAGGGCCCGATCAAGCCCTATGTCGACGGCCTGGCCGACGCCAAGAAGAAGCTGCAGGAAGGCACGATGTGGCTGATGCAGAACGGCATGCAGAACCCGGACAATGCCGGGGCGGCGAGCACCGACTATCTGCACATCTTCGGCCTGACGGCCCTGGCCTATATGTGGGCCCAGATGGCCAAGGCGGCGCAGGCCCAGGTCGATGCCGGCACCAGCGATCCCTACTATGCCAACAAGCTGATGACGGGCCGCTATTTCGTCGAGCGCATCCTGCCGGATACGGCGGCGCATCTGGTCAAGCTGAAGACCGGCGCGGACGTGCTGATGGCGATGCCGGCGGAGGCGTTCTGAGCATGAACGTCCTCAACGTCCCCGAGCCCGATTTCATGCAGGAAGAGGAGATCACCCTCTTCTCCGACAGCGTCGGCAAATGGATCGATGAGCACGGCTCGCCCGAGACCGTGCAGACCTGGCTGGCCAATTCCTCCGTGCCGAGGAAGCTGTGGAACGACGCCGGCGACGCGGGCCTGCTGGGGCTGTCCATGCCCGAGGAAGACGGCGGCATGGGCGGGGACTACCGGCATGAGGTGGTGCTGATGCGCCAGCTGGGCTGGAAGGGCGCGGACCATTTCGGCATCTCGCTGCACAACGCGATCGTCATGCCCTACATCTGGCACTACGGCACGGCCGAGCAGAAGGCGCGCTGGCTGCCGCGGCTGCAGTCGGGCGAACTGGTCGGCGCCATCGCCATGACCGAGCCGGGCGCCGGGTCGGACCTGCAGGGCGTCAAGACCACCGCCGTCAAGACCGGCAACCAGTATGTGGTGAACGGGTCCAAGACCTTCATCACCAACGGCCAGCTGGCCAATTTCATCATCGTCGTGGCCAAGACCGATCCGTCGGAAGGAGCCAAGGGCACCTCGCTGATCGTGGTCGAGACCGACGGCACGGAAGGCTTCGAGCGCGGCCGGAACCTGCACAAGATCGGCATGGAGGGGAATGACACCTCCGAACTGTTCTTCAACGATGTGAAGGTCCCGGGCGAGAACATCATCGGTGGCGGCGAGGGCCAGGGCTTCATCCAGCTGATGCAGCAGCTGCCCCAGGAGCGGCTGAACATCGCCATCCAGGGCGTGGCCGCGGCGGAGCGCGGGCTGCAGGAGACGCTGGCCTACGTCAAGGAGCGCAAGGCCTTCGGCAAGCGGGTGATCGACTTCCAGAACACCCAGTTCAAACTGGCCGAGGTGAAGACCAAGCTGACCGTGGCCAAGGTGTTCGTCGACCACTGCATGGGACTGCACCTGAAGGGTCAGCTCGACGCCGTCACCGCCTCCATGGCCAAATACTGGGTCACCGACATCCAGGGCGAGGTCATCGACGAGATGCTGCAGCTGCACGGCGGCTACGGCTATATGAACGAATACCCGATCGCCCAGCTGTACAAGGACGCGCGGGTTCAGCGGATCTACGGCGGCACCAACGAGATCATGAAGCTCTTGATCGCGCGCACGCTCTGACCCCTCCCCTCCGTCACCCTCGGGCTTGACCCGAGGGTCAGACGTTCAGCGGCGCGGTGACCGTGATTGGCCCTTTCGATTGAGCCAGCCCGGCGCGACCGAGCACAGGAAGGTCTGATCCTCGGGTCAAGCCCGAGGATGACGGCCAGAGGGGTGCGGGCTATGTCTGCCCCATGATCCGCCTCCACGTCCCCACGCCCCTGTCCGCCGACGCCGCGGTCCTGCCGACGCTCGACCAGTCGCGTTACCTGACCCAGGTGATGCGGCTGAAGCTCGGGGACAGTCTGCTGGCGTTCAACGGGTGCCACGGGGAATGGCGCTGCGTCATCACCGAAGTCCTCAAGAAAGGTGTGGTGCTGAAGGCGGAGGTGCAGGTGCGTCCGCAGGCCCTGGGGCCCGATGTTCAGTTGCTGATCGCCGTGGTGAAGAAATCCGCGCTGGAGTTCGCCGTCGAGAAGGCCACCGAACTGGGCGCGCGGCGGGTCGGACTGGTGGCCACCCACCGGACGCAGGTCCAGCATGTGCGGATGGACCGGCTGGATGCCATCGCCATCGAGGCCGCCGAACAAACCGGCCGGCTGGACGTACCGATGATCGACGAGCCGGTGAAGCTGACGGAGCTGCTGGAGGGCTGGGAGGCCGGCACGGACTCCGGGCGGCGGCTGATGTTCTGCGACGAGACGGGCGGCGCGCCGGCGATGGCAACGCTGGCGGAGGCCGGTGGTGGCCCCTGGTCGATCCTGATCGGTCCCGAGGGCGGGTTCTCGCCCGAAGAGCGCGAGCGGCTGCGGGCCCTGCCCTTCACCACCGCCGTGTCGCTGGGGCCGCGGATTCTGCGGGCCGACACCGCAGCCATCGCCGCCCTGACCCTTTGGCAGGCGGCCGTCGGCGACTGGGACCGCTAGCCGAACCGCAGGCTTCCGGGCAGGATGGGCCATGGTCAACGAACTCGCCCTGTCGACGATTCTCGCCCTGCTCGTCGTCAGCCTGCACGGCTTCGGCCTGCTCTGCCTCGGCCGCGGGCTGGAATTTTATGAACACCGGGCGGGCCGGTCCTTTGTCGAGGGGCCGTTGTGGCAGCATGCTCTGCTGACCATCGCCGTGGTGCTGGGGCTGTTCGTCCTGCACGGGGTTGAGATCTGGATGTATGCTCTCGTGTTCAAGCTGATCGGCGCGGTGCCCGATCTGCGCGAGGCCGTCTATTTCTCAAGCATCAGCTATGGCTCGGTCGGCTACAATGACTCGCTGATGGCCCCCGAGTGGCGGCTGCTGGGGGCGTTCGAGGGGGTGGCGGGGGCGATCCTGCTGGGCTGGTCGATCGCCTTCTTCGTCAGCGTCATGACTCCGTTCACCGCGCGCAAGAAACGCGGCCGGGTTCATCACGACATCCCTTGAGGAATGATCGGTTTCGCCCCATCTAGCCGCGACAAGAGGGCTGAACTCATGACCGACGCCGCGCCGCTTTCCCGGGACGACCTGATCGGCGCCATGTCGAAGGGCGCCAAGCCGAAATCACAGTGGCGCATCGGCGCCGAGCACGAGAAATTCGGCTTCGACCGCACCACCCTGCGACGCCCGGCCTATGAGGGCGAAGGCGGCATCCTGGCCATGCTGACCGGCCTGCAGCGCTTCGGCTGGAGCCCCGTCGAGGAAGCCGGCTATGTCATCGCCCTGGAGCGGAAGAACGACGAGGGCATGACCGCCTCGATCTCGCTGGAGCCGGGCGGGCAGTTCGAACTTTCGGGCGCGCCGCTGAAGGACGTGCACGACATCTGCAACGAGACCGGCCAGCACCTGATGGAGGTCAAACAGGTCGCCGACCAGATCAACCTCGGCTTCATCGGGGCGGGTTTTGACCCGATGTGGCGGCGCGAGGACGTACCGGTCATGCCCAAGGGCCGCTACAAGATCATGCGCGCCTATATGCCGAAGAAGGGGTCGCTGGGCCTCGACATGATGCTGCGCACCTGCACCATCCAGTCAAACCTGGACTTCGCGGACGAGGCCGACATGGTGGCCAAATTCCGCACCTCCCTGGCGCTGCAGCCGATCGCCACCGCCCTGTTCGCCTGTAGTCCGTTCACGGAAGGAAAGCCCAACGGTTTCCTGAGCGCCCGCGCCAACGTCTGGACCGACACCGATCCGGACCGCACCGGCATGCTCGACTTCGTCTTCCGGGACGGCTTCGGCTACGAGCGCTACGCCGACTATGCGCTGGATGTGCCGATGTATTTCGCCAAGCGCGGCGAGACCTATGTCGATCTGTCGGGCCAGTCGTTCCGCAGCTTCATGACCGAGGGCCTGCCCGCCCTGCCCGGCGAGCGGGCGACACTGAAGGACTGGAACGACCACCTGACCACACTCTTCCCCGAGGTGCGGCTGAAGTCGTATCTGGAGATGCGCGGTGCCGACGGCGGGCCGTGGAGCCGCATCTGCGCCCTGCAGGCCCTGTGGGCCGGGGTGCTGTACGACGGGGCGGCGCTGTCGGCGGCCTGGGACCTGGTCAAGGACTGGGACATCGGCGATCACGAACGGCTGCGCCGCGATGTGACCCGGCTGGGGCTGAAGGCCGAGGTGGCCGGGCGCTCCGTGCGCGACGTGGCCGTCGACATGGTCGCCATCGCCAAACAGGGACTGAAGAACCGTGCCCGCTTCAGCGGCGGCATGGTCGACGAGCGCGGCTATCTGTCCGAGCTGGAAGACATCGCCGACAGCGGCATGACCCCGGCCGACCGGCTGCTGGCGCTGTACAACGGCGAATGGCAGGGCGACCTGACGCGGATGTATCGCGACTTCGCCTACTGAGACCTTGATCGACGGCCCCAAGGGGAACAGGCTCGGCCGCAACAGGCGGGAGGCCGGTCATGAACGGTTTGGGCGTTGTCGCGGTTCTGGCCGCATTGGGGATCGCCGGATGCCAGGAGGCCCCGGCGGTCGCCGCGCCCGAGCCCCCTGCGGCCGCCCCGACCAGCCCGCAGGCATCGACGGCTCTCGGCGTCGCCTTTGACCATGCACCCGGCCTCCGGACCCGCCCCTGTGACGGTGCCACGGCGCGCTGTGTCGTGCTGTTCGATCCGACCGCAGAAGAATTCATGCGCGATCTCCTCACGGTGCAGGTCTTCGCCGGCCCCCTGGAGGCCGTCGCGGCGGCGGAGGGCGGTTTCGAGCGCAACGCCGAAGGCCGGCTGATGACCACCTACGGCCGGTTCGAGCCCGTCCCGGTGGAGGCTTTCACGGTGAACGGCCGGTCCGGCCTGCGTGCCATCATCACCTGCGGGATCAGCGACCCCGAAACCGGCTTCCACGCCGCGGCCGGGGAATGTCTGTGGGCCGTCGTCAGCGACGGGGCGCAGTCCGTGGTGATCTCGTCCAGCGGCTTCGGCAACGGGCTGGACGCCGCCGAGGCGGCCGTCCGCTCGATCCGCTTCACGCCAGATTGACAAAGATTGCCATTGGAGGGACGCTTGGCCTTGAAGGAGCGCCGCCCATGGCCACGATGAACATCTCCCTGCCCGACCAGATGAAGGCCTGGGTCGAGGAACAGACCCGCAGCGGCCGCTACGGCAATTCCAGCGACGTGGTTCGCGACCTGATCCGGCGCGAGCAGGTCAGGGTCGAGAAGATCGCGCACTGGCAGCGGCTCGTCGATGAAGCGCGCGCCAGCGGCATCAGCAATCGCACGATGGAGGACATTCGCGCCGACGCGAAGGCGCGAATCGCGGCCCGTGACGCCGCCGAATGAGCACCTGGCGGCTGGCGCAGCGAGCCGACGACGACATTCTCGCGGTCTACCTTCAGGGGTATGAGATGTTCGGAGAGCGGCAAGCGGATCGCTATCATGACGCTCTGCATGCCCTGTTTCAGAAACTGGCGGACCATCCCGACATGGCGCGCGTCAGGTCTGAAATAACCCCGCCTGTTCGAGCCTTCTCCTTCAAGTCCCATGTGGTGATCTACGAAGACGCACCGGATGGCATCGTCGTCCTGAGCGTCCGGCACGGCCATGAAGACTGGCAGAACGATCCGCTTGGTTCGAAGATCAGCCCTGACTGACCGACGACCACATCGGGTTTCCCACGCCCGGCGCGCCCGGCTAGAACCGCGCCATGCCGACCGAGAACGAGCGCAAATACGTCCTGTCCGATGCGGCGGCGGTGCGGGCCCTGTGGGCACCGGACGACTGGAGCGAGATCCGCCAGGGCTATCTGCCCGGCGACGCCCGCATCCGCCGGCTGACGATCGGCGGCCGCGCGTCCGACAGCTTCACCTACAAGATCGCCGTGGCCGGCCGGCTGATCGAGATCGAGACGGCGCTGGCCGAGGCTCGCGACTTCGATGACCTGTGGCCGCTGACCGAACGGCGCATCCACAAGCGGCGGCGGACCGTGACTGACCGGCACGGCCTGCAGTGGGACATCGACCTGCTGCTCGACGTCGAGGGTGCCTGCTATTTCGCCATGGCCGAATGCGAGATGCCGGAAGCCATGGAGGCCCCGCCCGAGGTCCTGCCCGCCCTGGCACCGTTCGTCGCCTATGCCGTGCCGCGCGAGAGGCAGGGCGAGTTCGTCAATTCCCGGCTGGCCGATCCCGGCTATGCTGCGTCCCTGAGATTCTGAGCCGAGCGGAGCCCCTCATGACCGGAACCATTCGCGTCGGCATCGGTGGCTGGACCTACGAGCCCTGGCGCGGGGTCTTCTATCCGGACAGGCTGGGCCAGAAGAAGGAGCTGGAGTACGCCAGCGCGAAGCTGACCTCGATCGAGATCAACGGCACCTATTACTCGACCTTCAAGCCGGACAGCTGGATGAAGTGGCGGGACGAGACGCCCGAAGGCTTCGTCTTCGCGGTCAAGGCCAGCCGCTACTGCACCAACCGGAAGATCCTGTCGGAGATGGGCGAGTCGATGGAGCGGTTCCTCGGCCAGGGGCTGAGCGCCCTGGGCGACAAGCTGGGGCCGATCAACTGGCAGTTCATGGGCACCAAGAAATTCGATCCGCTCGATTTCGAGGGGTTCCTGAAACTTCTGCCGAAGGAACAGGACGGGGTGCGGCTGCGGCATGCGCTGGAGGTGCGGAACCCGACGTTCGACACGCCGCAGTTTTATGATCTGGCGGCGAAGTACGGTGTCGCCATCGTCTATGCCGTCGACGAGGAAGCCCCCGAGTGGCCGCGGATCGACCAGCCGACGGCCGACTTCAGATACGCCCGGCTGATGTCGAGCCGCGAGGACGAGCCGACGGGGATGTCGGCAGCCGAGCTGGACGGGATCGTCAAACAGACCCGCGACTGGGCGAAACAGGGCGACGTCTTCGCCTATTTCATTGCCGGAGCGAAGGTGCGCAATCCGGCGGCGGCGCAGGCGCTGATCGGCAAGCTGGGTGTCGCCTAGCGGCACCTGAGACCGGAATATGAAATCTCGTCCGTATCAGGCGGGATCGACGCAAATCCGCCGCGCGATTCCCTTGAAACCTTGATGAGACCGTTACAGCGGCGACACCCGTGCTTCCTACCGTCCCCTGACCTTATTGGGGGATTTCATGAACCGTCGTACAAATCATCGCCTCGGCCTGCTGGCCGGGAGCGCCCTTCTGCTCGTTGGCGCCTCGCCGGCGTTCGCCCAGACCCAGGCCGCCGGCGGCCGCCCGGTGGCCGAGGCGGGACAACCGGGCGGGCCCGATGTCGCTTCGACCCTGGACGAGGTGATCGTCACCGCCACCCGGCGCGAGACGAAGCTGCAGGACACGCCGATCTCTATCTCGGTGGTCAGCTCCGAGGCCCTGGAGGATCGTCACGTTCAAAGCCTGTATGACATGGCTGACGGCGCTGTGCCTTCGCTGCGCGTCGCGACCTTCGAGGCCCGCCAGAGCGCCCTGACCATCGGCATCCGCGGCATCGTTCCCCTGGACGCCAACCAGCCCGCCCGCGAGCAGGGCGTCGGCATCTATATCGACGGCGTTTACCTCGCCCGTCAGCACGGCCTCAACGCCGGCCTGTTCGATGTTCAAAGGATCGAGGTCCTGCGCGGCCCGCAAGGCACGCTGTTCGGTCGCAACACCGAGGGCGGTGCCCTGAACATCGTCTCACGCGAACCCTCGGGTGAGTTCGGCGGGCGCATCGCCGGCGGCGTGGGCAACCTCGGATCCTACAGCCAGGAAGTCCACCTCGACCTGCCGGAAATCAACAACTTCGCCTTCAAGATCGACGGCATTGTCCAGCATCAGGATGCGGTCACCAAGAACCCGCTCCGGGGCCAGGCCGGGTGGGGCCTGTTTGATCGTCAGGGCCTTCGCGCTGCCCTGCGCTGGACCCCGACGGACCGGGTCACCAACATCTTCTCGTACGACACCTCGACCGACGAGAACACGCCGTTCTACAGCCAACTGCTGAACTACAATCCGAACGGCTGCGTCGCCGGTCCCCAGGCCGGGGTTCCCGCCTGCTACCTCCCCGGCACCGCCTATACGACGCTGTCCGGCACGGTCCGTCCGCTGCTTCCGGGCGTCGTCGTCAACGGCGACAGCCGCATGAGGGTCGCCGACATCGGCGTGCCGCAACAGCCCAGCGTCGACGAGACCTTCGGCTACACCAACATCCTGCGCTACGACATCACCGACGACATCCAACTGCGCTCCATCACCGCCTACCGCGGCGTCGATGCGTCCCAGTGGGACAACGCCGGCGGCTTGCACCGTCCGCCGGTCGTCGCGCCGGGCTGCACGGGCACGGGCTGTAACTTCAGCCGCTACAGCCTGGCAAACCTGCACCAGACCCAGTTCAGCCAGGAGTTCCAGGCTGTCGGCAGCGCCGGTTCGCTGGATTTCGTCGCCGGCCTCTTCTACTTCAAGGAAAATGTTGAGGACGACGCCGCCACGCCGAACTCGATGGCGATCGTCGGCTACACCACCGCCGGCCAGACCACGGGCTACAACTATGTCGTGCTCGATCCCTGCATCGGTTCGGGCGGCTTCGGCTCGCAGCCCGGCTGCCGCTCGATCGACCGGGCCTCGGAAGTGGAATCCACCAGCTACGCCGTCTATGGCCAGGTCACGTGGAACGTCACCGACGCCCTGCATCTGACGGCCGGGGGTCGCTATACGCGGGACCACAAGGACGGCGAACTGCTCTTCTCGCGCAACATCAACTACCGCACGAACACTGCGGCGGCGGCGACCAACGGCTACACGCCGCTGAACGAGACCTGGGAACGCTTCAACCCGACCGCGACCATCGCCTATGACCTCAGCGAAGATGTCCATGTCTACGCGAAATACGCCACCGGCTATCGCTCGGGCGGTGCCAGTTCGCGGACGTCCAACTACCAGGCCTTCGGTCCCGAGGACGTGGTTTCGTATGAAGCCGGCATGAAGGGCGACTTCTTCGACCGTCGCGCCCGCCTGAACATCGCGGCCTACGCCATGGACCGCGAGGACAGCCAGGTCGACATCTCGAACGTCCAGTTCACCTCGACCGGCAACTTCAACAACCTGGTCACGATCAACGCGCCGGGCACGACCACCATCCGCGGCCTCGAAGCCGAGCTCACCGTTCGCCCGATGGAAGGGCTGACCCTGAACGCGTCCTATGCCTATACGGACACGGAAATCCCGCTGGTGCCGATCGTGAACTGCATCACCACCGGCGTGGTGCCCGTCACCACCTGCGGGGCACCGGTCAATCAGCGCTTCTACATCGTCTTCACCCCGAAGAACGCGGCCAGCGCCTCGATCGACTATGAGACGCCGGTGTTCGGGGGTGCGGCCAACCTGCGCTTCCACTTCGACGGCAACTATGCCCAGGCCACCCAGGCGTTCGACCAGTTCGGAACCAAGGCCGACGAGTCGCTGATCTTCAACGGTCGCATATCGCTGGCCGACATCCGGGTCGGCGACACCGAGGACCTGACGATCTCGATCTGGGGCCGCAACCTGTTCGACGAACAGTATGTCTATCGCCGCGACCCTTCGAACAGCCTGCCGGGAGCCCCGTCCAGCAGCCTGACCACCGGCAACGTCGGCAACGTCTTGGGTGACTACGGCAACTTCAACGCGCCGCGCACCTTCGGCCTGGAAGCTTCGCTCAGCTTCTAGAACTCTGGAACTACAGGGCCGCGACGACAGCGTCGTCGCGGCCCTCTCTACTGCCTGCGGGAAGAATCCCGCTGTAATGACTTGCGAGGCCGTCTCCGGACGCGCATCTGAGACCGGTCCCAGCCGGAGCTCTCCATGCCCATCGCCACCCGCGCCTTCGCCGCCACGTCCAGCACCGCCCCGCTGTCGCCGTATGACTTCAACCGGCGCGACCCGGGTCCGGACGATGTAGCCATCGAGATCAAATTCGCGGGCGTCTGCCACTCCGACCTGCACATCGTGAAGAACGACCTGGGCAATACGACCTATCCGATCGTGCCCGGCCACGAGATCGCGGGCGTGGTGACGGCGGTCGGCGGCAATGTCGCCCGCTTCAAGGTCGGCGACCGGGTCGGCGTCGGCTGTATGGTCGACAGCTGTCGCCAGTGCAAACCCTGCCGTGACGGCGAGGAGCAGTATTGCGTCCCGGGCATGACCCAGACCTATGGCTCACCCGACCCCAAGGCGGCCGGCACCGGCCAGAAGATCACCCAGGGCGGCTATTCCACCGCCATCGTGGTCGACCAGAACTATGTCGTGACCATCCCCGACAACATCCCGCTGGACGCCGCCGCACCCCTGCTGTGCGCCGGCATCACCACCTATTCGCCGCTGAAGCACTGGAAGGTCGGTCCCGGCTCTAAGGTCGCCGTGATCGGCCTCGGCGGCCTCGGCCATATGGCGGTCAAACAGGCGGCGGCCATGGGGGCCGAGGTCACCGTCCTGTCGACCTCGGACCGCAAGAAGGCGGACGCCGAGCGGATGGGCGCCAAACATTTCCTGATCAACTCCGACAAGGCGGCGATGAAGGCGGCGGGCGAGAGCTTCGACCTGATCATCAACACCGTCTCGGCCACGCACGAGATCGCCAGCCATGTGAACCTGCTGGCCAAGGACGGCACCATGGTCATGCTGGGCCTGACCACCGAGGGCCTGCCGGTCTACGCCATGGGCCTGCTGTGGCGGCGCCGGTCGGTGGCGGGCTCGCTGATCGGCGGCATCCGCGAGACCCAGGAGATGCTCGACTTCTGCGCCGAGCACGGCCTGGCCTGCGACATCGAACTGATCGCGCCCGACCAGATCAACGAAGCCTATGCGCGGCTGGAGAAGTCCGACGTGCGGTACCGGTTCGTGCTGGATATGGCGCGGATCTGAAGAGGGTGATTGGTGATTGGTGGTTGGTGGCTGGCGGCCGCCTGAGCGGGAGCACGGTCCGCGCCGCCCGTCCGCCGGGATTGGCGCAGCCAATCACCAACCACCAATCACCAGCCACCCTTTCCGCGCAAGCGCCATCCGGCTAAAGCATGGTCCTTGAAGGTCCCGCGTCAGACGGGGCCATGCAGGGAACAAGGAAACGCACATGGCTCGAGTGGCTCTGGTCACGGGTGGAACCCGCGGCATCGGCAAGGCAATCGTTCAGCGCCTGAAGGAAGACGGCATGCTCGTCGCCGCCGGCTATTCCGGCAATGTCGAGGCGGCCGAGGCCACGGCGAAGGAACTGGGCGTTTCGATCGTCAAGGGCAACGTCGGCTCGTTCGACGACTGCGCCCGCGCCGTGAAGGAGATCGAGGACCAGCTCGGCCCCATCGACATCCTGGTCAACAACGCCGGCATCACCCGCGACGGCTTCTTCCACAAGATGAACTCGGAGCAGTGGTCCGACGTGATCCGGGTGAACATGGACAGCGTGTTCAACATGACGCGCCAGGTCATCAACGGCATGCGCGACCGCGGCTTCGGCCGGATCGTCAACATCAGCTCGATCAACGGCCAGAAGGGCCAGATCGGCCAGACCAACTATTCCGCCGCCAAGGCCGGGATGATCGGCTTCACCAAGGCACTGGCGCTGGAGAATGCGCGCAAGGGCGTGACCGTGAACTGTATCGCGCCGGGCTATATCGACACCGAAATGGTCGGGGCGATGGACGAAAAGGTCCTGGCCGGGATCATTTCCCAGATCCCCGTCGGAAGGCTCGGAAAGGGCGAGGAGATCGCCGACATGGTGTCCTGGCTGGCCGGCGAACGTGCCGGATATGTCACAGGCTGCACCCTGTCGCTGAACGGCGGTCAGTATCTGGTCGGCTGAGCCGGTCCTGCCCAAAATCCGCCGCGTGACGATTCCACGACTGCGGTCATGGAGTTGACGGCAAGGGTCAGACCGGCGCGAACGCCGTTTCCGGCCGCGATGGCGATCGCCCTCGCGGCTGTGGCCCTGTCTTCGCTGGCGACCGCCTCCCAGGCCCAGGCCCAGAACCAGGGCAATGCCCAGGCCGAGCAGAGCCAGGCCCTGCGCAACCGCAACGGCGAGCGCGCCGTACCGCCGACGGGCCGCTATGTCGCGGAATCGGGCGAGGCCTTCATCCTCGACCGGTCGGGTCAGCGGCCCCTGCTGCGCTTCGACCGCCGGGACGAGACCTGGGTCCTGCGGCCCACGGCTGCCCCGCGCGGCGATGTGATCTATCGCAATGACGCCGGCGACCAACTGCTGCGTGTCACCCCCGGCGGCGGCATGACCGTCTATACGCCCCGGGCACCCGGCGGCTCGCCGGCCTCCTTCGCCGGCCCCGGCCAGAGCCTGACGCCGCCGACATTGGGACCCGTTCTTCTGTGGAGCCTGATGGCGCGACGCAGTGAACTGATCAGCGAGGCGATTGGCCGGCTGGTCTTTGTCGATCTGACCGGCGATCGTTCGGAGGCGCTTTGCGTCGAGGCCCTGATCGTCACCACCGACGCCGTTCTCCGCATCGCCCGCTCACCCACGGCGCGGCAGACCCTCGATCAGCTACGCAGTATCACGATCATTGAAGGCCAGCGCGCGTCGGTCACCTATGCTCGCGGGCGCCTGGTGGTCACGGTGGACCCTGATGAAGGGATGGCGGGCCGGCCATCCTCGGCCCGCGTCATCCAGGTGCTGCTGGCGGAGCCGCCGCCCCCGCGGCGCTGACGTCCGCCACAGGCCGAGGGATAACCTAGCCTGCGAAAACGTCCTTGGCGGCCCGCACCGCCGCGAACGACTCCGCGTCGCCCGCCCGCAGGAAGGGATTGAACGCCTTCTCCGCGCCGATGGTGGTTGGAACGGTCGCCTCTCCCCGCTCGCGCATCGCGAAGATCTCCGCCGCCCGCGCATCCATTTCCGCCCGGCCGTCGACGCTGAGCGCGAAACGGGCATTGGCCGCCGTGTACTCATGGGCGCACCAGATCACGGTCTCGTCCGGCCAGGCCGCGAGCCTCTGCAGACTGTTCCACATCTGCGCCGGCGTGCCCTCGAACAGCCGGCCGCAGCCGAGCGTGAACAGCACATCCCCGACGAAGGCCTGGGCGTCCGCGGGCGAGCGATAGACGATGTGGCCGAGCGTATGACCGGGCGCATCGGTCACCTCCAGCCGCGTTCCGCCCAGCATGACCGTTTCTCCGCCGGCGACGATCCGGTCGATCGGCGCGGCCTTGCGGACCTCTTCGGGGCCCACGATCTCGCAGCCCGTTTCGGCCTTCAGCCGGGCGTTCCCCTGGGTGTGGTCCGGGTGCCAATGGGTGTTGAGGATCAAGTCCAGCCGACCCCAGCCACTCGCCTCCAGATCGGCCAGGATCGCGCCGGCGTCCGGCGTGTCGACGGTGGCGACCGCACCCGTCTCCCGGTCGCGAACCAGAAAGCCGTAGTTGTCGTTCAGACAGGGGAACAGGCGCACATCGAGGGTCATGCGGGCATTCTAGCAGCCGCCTCCGGCGCGGCCTATGGTGTCGGCATGCGGCGCAGTATCGAGGAACTCAGGACCTTCTATGGCGAGCCCACCGGCGCGCTCGCGCGACGCCTGCTGGCGCGACGTCTGGAGGACGCATGGGGCGAGGCGACCAACAGCGACGTTCTCGGCGTCGGCTACGCCACACCGTGGCTGGACGCCTTCGTCGGTGCCCGACGCGTGATCGCGGCCATGCCGGGCGGTCAGGGGGTCGAGACCTGGCCCGCTGTCGGCAAGAACCGCAGCCTTCTGGTCGACGACCGCCGCCTGCCCTTCGCCGCCGGTTCGTTCGACCGCATCCTGCTGATCCATGCCCTGGAAGAGGCGGATGACGCCCAGGGGCTGATGAACGAGGCCGTGCGCGCCCTGTCGCCGGCCGGGCGGATCATTCTCGTGGCCGCGGCGCGGGGTGGGCTGTGGGCGCGGGCAGAGGCGACGCCCTTCGGCCACGGGAGGCCCTTCACGCGTCGCCAGCTTGAGCGGCTGGTGCGCGGTGCCGGCCTTGAGCCGACGGCCTGGTCCCAGACGCTGTATGTCCCGCCCTGGGGGCCCCTGCTGCCGCTGGCCGACGGGTTCGAACAGATCGGCAAACGGGTCATGCCCGGCGCGGCGGGCGTCATCCTGCTGGAGGCGACCCGGCTGGCCTACGCCCGGATCCGGCCCGGCGGCGCGGTCGCGACGGTACCGGTGATGACCCCCGCGATGCAGCCGCAGCCGGCGTCGAGATCATCGCGCGATCTGCCCGGCCATGATCTGGCGGGAAGCGGCGAACGCCCTTAAAGCCCTGACCATGCAACGACTGATCCTGATGCGTCACGCCGAGGCGGAACGGGCGGCCGGCTCCGGTCGTGACCGCGACCGCATACTCTCGGCGCGCGGCCGCAGGGACGCCGCCGCCATGGGTCGGGCGTTGGCCGGACGCGGCATGCGCCCTGATCTGGCGCTGGTCTCGCCCGCCGCCCGCACGCGCCAGACCTGGGACCTGCTGCACGACGCCTTCGGCGATGTGCAGGTGCGCGAGGACGAGCCCCTGTACAACGGCGGCTCCGAAACCCTGCGCCGGTTCGTCGAGGCGGCGGAGGACGAAGCCGGCTGCCTGATGGTCGTGGCCCACAATCCGGGAATCCATCTGCTGGCGGTCGAATATCTGGTCGAGGGCGCGGCTTCGCCCGCCGTACTGGACCGGATGAGCGGCGGCTTTCCGCCGGGCGCGGCGGCCATCTTCACCGTCGACATGGCCGGCCGCTGCACCTTCGAGGGCTATATCCAGCCCCGCGATCTGGGGAGCGAATGAGCCCGGTCGCCTACAAGCTGGTCGACCGGACCGAGTGGACGGCGGCGCTGGCCGCCGGCGCCTATGCCGGGTCGGCGGTCGATCTGGCGGACGGCTATATCCATATGTCGACGGCGGCGCAGCTGGCCGAGACGGCCCGGCGGCACTACGCCGGGAAAACCGGTCTCGTGCTGGTCGAGGTCGCCCTGGCACCGCTCGGCGGGGCGCTGAAATGGGAGGCGTCGCGTGGCGGCGATCTGTTTCCGCACCTGTTCGCCCCCCTGCCCGCTACAGCCGATGCCCCCCAACGCGGCCTGTCGGTCGATGCGGAGGGCGTCATGCGGTTCGATGACGGGGCAGTCGGATGGCCGTGACTGATATCGGCGCCGCCCTGCTGCGCACGCTCGATCCCGAGACCGCCCACGGCCTGGCGATCAGGGCCCTGCAGCTGGCCCCCCTGCCGCCGGCGCGGGCGGACGATCCGATCCTGGCGACCACGGTGGCCGGGCTGGCCCTGCCCAATCCGGTCGGGCTGGCCGCCGGTCTGGACAAGAACGGCGAGGCTTTGCACGGCCTGTCGCGGCTGGGCTTCGGCTTTGTGGAATGCGGCTCGGTGACCCCGCTGGCCCAGCCCGGGAATCCCAAGCCCCGCCTGTTCCGCCTGAGCGAGGACCGGGCGATCATCAACCGGATGGGATTCAACAACGCCGGGCTGGAGGCCTTCGCCGCCCGGCTGGCCGACCGACCCCGCAATGCCGTCGTCGGTGCCAATCTTGGGGCCAACAAGGACACGGAAGACAAGGCGGCGGACTATGTCGCCGGGCTGATCCGTCTCAAGGGTCTGGCCGACTATGTGACGGTCAACGTCTCCTCGCCCAACACGCCGGGCCTTCGCGCCCTGCAGGGCCGGGCGGCGCTGGACGATCTTCTGGGCCGTCTGGCCGAGGCGCGGGGCGATGATCCGACGCCCGTGTTCCTCAAGATTGCGCCGGACCTGACACCGGCCGAGATCGCCCTGATCGTCGAGGCCAGTCTGGATCACGGCATCGACGCCCTGATCGTCTCCAACACCACCCTGGACCGGCCCGACAGCCTGCGCGCGCGCGACCGGGCCGAGGCCGGGGGTCTTTCGGGCGCGCCGCTGAAGGCACGGGCCGGCGCCGCCCTGCGCGCCGCCGCCGAAGCCGGGGGCGGTCGTCTGCCCCTGATCGCCGCGGGCGGAATCGACAGCGGGGCAGAGGCCTGGGCCCGCATCCGCGCCGGGGCGTCGGCCGTCCAGATCTATTCCGCCCTGATCTATGAGGGTCCCGGCCTGATCGGGCGGATCAAGCGCGACCTCGCCGCGCGCCTGCGCGCCGACGGGTTTTCCACAGTCGCCGAGGCTGTTTCGTCCGCCCGTTGACGGAGCGTTAGGGCAAGCAGGTCAGGATCAGGGAACGGGCGAGAACGCCCATTCCGGGGATCTGTATGGCGATAGCCAACGCCGACACGCCTGCCGCCGTGTCCGTCGCCGATCCAGGCGACTGGGCCGGCGCGATCCGTCAGCGGCGCAAGGCGCTGCTGCAACGGCTTTGCATGGGTGCGGCCACCGCCCTGATCTTCAGCCCGCTACTCGGCCTCTCCCTGAGCTTCGCCTGGGTCTTCGGCTATTTCATCGTCCAGCTGCTGGACCTGTGGGTTTTCGCCCCGATCATCAGCGGCAGGGCCGAGCAACTGCGCGGCGTGCGTCGGGTCGCCGGCTGGTTCATCCTGATCCTTAACGCCACCTATTTCGGCAGTCTGTCAGTGCCCCTGTGGATGACAGGCGGGCCAATGGGGGGCATCTGCGCCGTCATGCTGCTGTCGGCCGGTGCCATCTATTCGGTCGTCAACGCCCCGCGCTCGACCTCGGTCATGCTGCTGACCGCGTCGATCCAGTTCCTCTATCTGGCGGCGACGCCGGTGTTCATGGCCACGCACGGGGCCACGCCGGGCTTCGTCACCGCCGCCGCCATCGCCGTCGGCGTCTTCGTCACCTACTGCCTGTCCACCTGGCAGCGGATGAATGACGCCAGGCTGTCTGAAAGCGCCGCCCGCATCGAGGCCGACCAGAAGCGGATGGACGCCGAGCGCATCATGGAAGGCCGCAGCGCCTTCCTCGCCGCCATCGGCCACGACCTGCGCACGCCCATCAGCGCCATCCTGACCGGTGCCGCGGAGCTGGAGCGCGGCGCGAGCGACGCCGCCGCCCGGTCGCAGGCCCACCTGATCACCGATGCGGGCTTCATGATGAAGGCCTTGCTGGACGACCTGCTGGACCATGCCAAGCTGGACGCCGGCCACATGACCGTCGACCAGGTCGACTTCAACCTGCGGGATCTGCTGTACCAGACCGCCCGCCTGTGGCGCGGCCCCGTTCGGGCCAAGGGCCTGAAACTGCGGGTCGAGGGCGCCGCCCTGATCCCGGCGGCGGTGCGAGGCGATCCGATGCGGGTCCGTCAGGTGCTCAACAACCTGATCTCCAATGCGATGAAATTCACCGAGACGGGGTCGATCACCCTGCGTCTCAACGCCTGGAGCGAGGAGCCCGGCGGCCATGCCGTGCTGATCGCCGTCGAGGACACCGGCCCCGGCATGACCGTCGAACAGGTCGCCCGCCTGTTCACCCCCTTCGATCAGACCCTCTCGGGCGTCAGCGCCCTTCACGGCGGCACCGGACTGGGTCTGGCCATCAGCCGCCAGCTGGCGGAACTGATGGGCGGCCGGGTGACTGTCCGCACACGCCCGGGTGCCGGCGCCAGCTTCACCCTGTCGCTCTCCCTGCTGCAGGGCCAGACCGTCACGGCCACACCCACGACGCTGGATCAGGAGAGCCGCGACGCGGTCGCCCGCGCCCTGTCCGGCCGCATGACCCTCTCTTCCCCACCGGCCCCGGCCGCCCGGCCGCTGGTCCCGGCCTCCCGGCCCGCGGTCGAGGCGTCTGTTGCGGCCCCGATCCCTGACGCCGCGATTCCTGACGCCCTGTCCGCCGAAGCCATCGCCGCCCGGATCCTCGGCCCGGCTGCCGCGCCGGTCGAAATCGCCCCCACGAACCAGGTCCCGTCGGACCCCGCCGTCGGCGGTGACGACGGCGAGGGCCGGCCGATGCGGGTGCTGGTGGTCGACGACCACGACATCAATCGCCGCGCCATCCAGCTGATCCTGCAGCCGCTCGGTTGCGACATCTCCACCGCCGCCGACGGCATGGCGGCGCTGAAGATCTGCGAGCAGACCCCTTTCGACCTGATCTTCATGGACGTGCGGATGCCCGAGCTGGACGGCCGCGAGACCACCCGCCGCATCCGCGCCGGCAACGGTCCCAACGCCGACGTGCCGGTCATCGCGGTCACGGCCGACACCGCACCGGAGGATATCGCCGCCTGCACCGAGGCCGGCATGTCCTATTTCGTACCCAAGCCGATCACCCCGCCGATGCTGCTGGGCGCCATCACCCATGTGATGACCATGGCCCAGTCAGACGAGGCGTCCGGGGCGGAAACCGTCGCGGCCTGACTGCGCTACGGCTCATCCCGACGAACGCCGGGATGAGCGGAGCAGGGTGAGCCCTAGAGCTGCGCCAGCAGGTGCTCGGCCGAGGAGACGCGGAATTCGCCGGGCTGTTCGACGTTCATCTGGCTGACCACGCCGTCCTTGACGATCATGGAGTAGCGCTGCGAGCGCTCACCCATGCCGAACCCCTTGGCGTCCATCGACAGGCCCAGCTGGCGGGTCAGGTCGCCGTTGCCGTCGCCCAGCATGACGATCTCGTCCTTGCCGATGCCCTGGCTGTCAGCCCAGGCACCCATGACGAAGGCGTCATTGACCGAGAGGCAGGCGATGGTGTCGACGCCCTTGGCGGCCATCTCCTCGCGGTGGTCCTTGAAGCCCGGCAGGTGGCGGGCCGAACAGGTCGGGGTGAAGGCACCGGGGACGGCGAACAGGGCCACGGTCTTGCCGGCGAAGATCTCGTCGGTGGTGACGGGCCGCGGGCCGTCGTCGGTGGCGCGGGTCAGGTTGGCCGAGGGGATGCGGTCGCCGATCTGGACGGTCATGGGGCAGGCTCCGGTGGGGGTGAGAGGGTAACGCTGCCGACCAGATAGGGGTTGCGGCGCGGGGTGCCAACCGCATCGTGTCCATTCGCCGCCTTGCGCCCGTGGCCGGGCGTGCCGATGATAGGGTCATGGACGATTTCCAATCCCTGGTCGGACGGCTGCTGGTGGCCATGCCGGGCATCAGCGACAGCCGGTTCGAGCACGCCGTCATCCTGATCTGCGCCCATCGCCCGGACCACGCCATGGGCCTGCGGCTGGACCGCCCTGCCCCCGGGGTGAACCTCAAGAAGGTGCTGACCAAGCTGGCGACCGAGGCCCCCGAGGCCGCGGCGGAGCGGCGGGTGCTGATCGGCGGGCCGGTGGAGCGGGAGCGCGGCTTCGTCCTGCACACCGACGACTGGCTGATCGACGACGCCTCGGTGGCCTTCGCCGAGGGTCTGGCCATGACGGGCACGCGCGAGGCCTTGCTGGCCATGGTCGATCCGGCGTCCGGGCCGAACCGGTCGGTGCTGCTTCTGGGCTATGCCGGCTGGGGCGAGGGCCAGCTGGAGGATGAGCTGGGCGAGAACGTCTGGCTGACCGCCGACGCCGATCCGGAGCTGATCTTCGACGCCGACTACGACGGCAAATGGGCCAAGGCGCTGGCGGGGCTGGGCATCGATCCGGCGCAGCTGTCAGGGCAGAGCGGGCGGGCTTGAGAGGGATTAGGGATCAGGGATTAGGGATGGGCTGAGGTCCCGGGGCGGGGACGTGAGCGCCCGCGACACGGCGGTACGATCAAACTCCCTAATCCCTAATCCCTAATCCCTAATCCCTAATCCCTGGTCCCTAGGCCGACCGCGCCTTGATCGGCGCCGTGCCGTCCGCCAGCGACTCGTTCAGATAGACCTCGGCCTCCTGGGCCGGCAGGGCTGGGGCGTAGCCGAAGCCCTGGCCGTAGTGGCACTGGGCGTCGAGCAGGAGTTTGGCGAGGCCGGCGTTCTCGACGCCCTCGGCGACGACGTCCAGGCCAAGGTCGCGGCCCAGATTGACCACCGACTTGACGATCTTGGCCGAGCCCTCGTCCTTGTCCATGGTCAGAACGAAATAGCGGTCGATCTTCAGCGTATCGAACGGCAGCTTGGCCAGCCAGGTCAGGGACGAGAAGCCGGTGCCGAAATCGTCCAGCGCCAGCGAGGCACCGGCGTTGCGCAGGCGGGTCAGGGTCTCGGCGGCGCGGGTGGTGTCGCGCATGATGTCGCCCTCGGTGACCTCCAGCTTCAGCGCGCCCTTGGGCAGGCCGGCGTCGGCGATGATCCGGGTCACATCCTCGACCAGATTGGCCCGTTCGATCTCGCCGACCGACAGGTTGACGCTGCAGAAGAGCCTGCCCGCGGACGGGTGCCGCCTGAGCCATTCGGCCAGCTGGCGCGACGCCGAGGTCATCATCAACAGGCCGAGGTCGTTCATCAGGCCCATTTCGTCGGCCAGGCCCAGGAATTCGTCGGGCGGGACCAGACCGCGCTTGGGGTGACGCCAGCGGGCCAGGGCCTCGAATCCGGCCACGGCACCGGTCAGCAGGTTCACAATGGGCTGGTAGAAGGGCTCGATCTCGCCGCGCAGGAAGGCGTTGCGCAGGTCGGCCTCCAACGCCAGCCGGGACAGGCTGTCGCTCTCCAGCGCCCGGCCATAGGCGGCCACGCCGCCGCGGCCCGCGGTCTTGGCCTGTTCGACGGCCAGTTCGACCCGGCGCAGCATTTCGGCGGGGTCTGGCGCGTCCGGCCCGCCCTCGGCCTGGGCCGAGCCGATCGAGACGGTGGGATAGATGTCGAAGCCGGCGACGCGCAGCGGCTGTTCCAGCGCCTCTCGCACACGTTCGGCCACCGTACCGGTGCCGCGCGGGGCCAGGACGGCGAACTCATCCTCGCCGATGCGGGCGGCGTTGGCGTCGTGGGCGAAGGCGGCGTTGAGGCGCGAGCCGAGGGCTGCGAGGACCAGATCGGTGCGCTCATGACCAAGCGCTTCGTTGAGGCGGCGCAGGCGATCCACGTCCGCCACCACCAACTCATAGTCGCCGGGCTGGGTCAGCTGTTCGCCGGCGCGCGCCAGGAAGGTGCGCCGGTCAAGCAGGCCGGTCAGCCGATCGAGGTGTGAGGCGGCGAATTTGGTCTCGAGCGCGACGACCCCCGCGGCGCGCAGGCCGTCCTCGAGCCAGACGCCCCGCCAGATGCAGGTCTCGGAATCGCGCATGCGCAGGCGCACGGCGACCTCGGTCCCCTCGGCCTGCGGTTTCAGAATCTTCTCGGCCAGCGCCCGGTCCTGCGGAATGGCCACGGCGGTGAAAGCGGCGCCCGAACACTCCGGCGCCAGCGGGCCGAGCCCGAGCGCCCGGGTCGCGCCGGTAAAGCGCATCTGGTCGTCGGACGGGGTCCAAATCCACAGGGCGGTGTCCGCGGCGGCCAGCGCCTCAATGGCGGTCGTCGCGTCCCAGGCCAGACTTCTGGAGCGAGTGTTCAAACGCCTGAAAGGTCCCGACAGGACGGCCGGAATCAGCCGCCGCGCCCGGCCCCGTCGTTAACGACGCCGAACAGGAGATGATCTGCCCAAACGCCGTTAATTTTGAGATAAGCCCGCGCCTGTCCCTCAAGCATAAAGCCGGTCTTTTCGAGCACGCGGCGCGATGCGGCGTTCTCCGGCACGCAGGCCGCCTCGACCCGGTGCAGGTTCAGGTCATTGAAGGCATAGCCGACCATGGCCCGTACTCCGGCCGTGCCATGGCCCCGGCCCGCGAAATTGCGCCCGATCCAGTAGCCCAGCGTCCCCGTCTCGGCGACGCCGCGGCGGACATTCGACAGGGTGATCGCCCCGACCAGCGACTGGTCCGAATCAGCGAAGATGAAGAACGGCCAGGCGTTTCCGGCCTCCATTTCGCGGCTGTAGATCGCCAGACGCCGCTTGAAGGCCGCGCGGGTCAGGTCGTCCTCGGGCCAGATCGGTTCCCAGGGCTGAAGGTAGGCGTGCGACGCCAGCCGCTCGGCCGCCCAGGCCTCATGATCGGACAGGCGGGGAGGACGCAGGGTCACGCCCTGGCCCTTCACCACCGGCCCGGTCGCTTCGTTGATCCAGTCCAGCAGGGCCATGGGTCCAGCCTAACCCAGCGTTTGCCCGGGGTGAACCACCCCCGAACCGTCATCCTCGGGCCTGACCCGAGGATCAGAAGGGGGAGCGGGCTGTGCGGTCGGGACGGCCGCGCGTCCGCGCCCGTGTGATCACTGACCCGGCACCGGATCGTCTGGCCCTCGGGTCAAGCCCGAGGGTGACGGCTTCAAGAGCTAGCCGAAAAGGGCCTCGCGGAAGGCCGCGCCGGCGGGAGCGGCGGCCTTCGGTCCCAGCACCGCCGTGGCGCAGCGGCCGACGGCCAGCGAGTCGGCGGCCGCGCTCCGCACGGTGTCGACCGTCTGGGCCAGGGTCCGTTCCGACATGGTCTGCGACGGGATCAGATCCCCGAAGATCAGCACCTGGGCGGCGGCGCGGCCGGCGCGGGCCGCAGGGCTTTCGTCCGACATCCACAGGCCGGCGTTGAGCACGGCCTTGGCGCGGGACAGTTCGGCGGCGGTCGGGCCGCTTTCGGCCAGCGCCTTCAGCTCGGCCGCGCACACCTGCGCCAGTTCGACGGCGCGGTCGGCGGCGGCCCCGGCGTAGATGCCGAGCAGGCCGGCGTCCTCATAGGGCTCGTGATAGGCGTCGATGGCATAGGCCAGACCGCGCTCTTCACGGGCGCTCTGGAACAGGCGCGAGGCCATGCCGCCGCCGAGGATCTCGGTCATCAGCCGGGTCGCGGCATAGGCCGGGTCCATGGCCGAGGGCGCGGGCAGCTGGAAGACGATATTGGCCTGTTCGATCCGCCGGGTCAGGGCCGCCTCGCCGCCGGTGAACCGGGGCGCGGCGGGCGTTTCGGCCGGGGTCGAAACCTCGCCGCCGAACCAGCGCCCGGCCAGGGCCAGAAGCTCGGCCTCATCGACCGCGCCCGAAACGGCAACCACCATCCGGTCCGGCGAATACAGGCGGGCGCGCCAGTCGCCGATGGAGGCGCGGGTGATCGGTTTGAGGCTCTTCACCGACCCCAGGATCGGCCGCCCCAGCGGCTGACCCTCGAAGGCGCGGGTCTGGGCCATTTCGAAGACGTGGTCGTCGGGGGTGTCGAAGGCCTCGGCGATCTCCTGGGCCACGACGTCCTTCTCGCGCTCGATCTCGGCCGGGTCGAGCGTGGGCCGGAAGACGAGGTCGGACACGACCTGCATGGCCAGCGGCAGGGAGCCGTGCAGGGCACGGACCTCGAAACTGGTGCGCTCATAGCCGGTTGAGGCGTTCAGCGAGCCGCCCTCGGCCTCGATCCGCTCGACGATCTCGCGTGCGCCCATCTCGCCCGCGCCCTTGAACACCAGATGTTCGAGGCAGTGGGACCAGCCGGACGTCGTCTCGGTCTCCCATTTGGCCCCGCCGCGCACAGCGACGGTCAGGGCCAGGGTGCGCAGGCCGGGCATGGGATCGCAGACGACACGGACGCCGTTGGACAGGGTGTGGAGCGTGGCGGTCAGGAGGACTCTTCTTTCCCTGTCGCCTCGCTCGCGGAGCGAGGCTGTTTGAGGGTTCTACGAAGCAGGACGATGTAGAAACCGACCAGCGCCAGCGCCAGCCCGAACCAGGTCAACGCATAGCCGAGGTGGTTGTTCGAAAAGGCCGCGGGCGGGGCCGAGGGCTGGAGCGCCTGCCATTCGGGATTGGACGAGGTCAGGGCGAACAGGGTGTTCGGGTCGGGGTCGGCCACGCCCAGCGCCCCGGCCATGCCGGCCATGTCGCGCGCGAAGAACCGGCCCTTGTCGACGGGCAGGGCCATGGGACCCGGCGGCGGCGTCTCGCGCACCTCCGCCACCAGAGGGAAGGCGGCCGTCGAGGCCGCGACGGGCGGCCGGGCGGAAATGCTTTCGGCGACGAAACCGCGGTCGATCAGAAAGACCGCCGGGAAGCCCGCGGGGCGACAGGCCGAGATCAGCCGGACCCCCGGCTCGCCGTCGTGGATGGTCTGAAGCTCGACATAGGGGGCCGTGGCCAGTCCCGGACAATCGATGGAGACCTTGCGGAAGGCGGGGTCGTGCAGGGCCATGACGGAGGCGAGCGGCGCGGGCGGGACGGCGGCGGCCGCCTCGGCCTGGTCGATCAGCCCGTTCTTCCACTGCAGCCGCTGCACCTGCCAGACGCCGAGGCCGCACAGCAGGGCGAGGGCCAACAGGGCGGCAAGGGTCAGGCCGTACGGAAAACGGGCGCGGGTCGCCTCAGCTGTCATGGCGCGACTGTCCCGACCTGTTGCGCATCTGCAGGGCGATCATCACCCCCTTGCCCGGGCGCATCAGCCCCAGCGACAGGCCGGCGACCATCGGCAGGGCGACGATCAGCATGGCCCAGATGGGCGGATTGTACGCGACCTGCACGAACAGGGCGCTGAACACGACGATGCCGCCGGCGATCTGCATGATGAAGATGGCGGCCCCGTCGCCGGTGTTCAGACGGGTGAAGTCGAAGCCGCAGGCGGCGCAGCGGTCGACCACCTTGAGAAAGCCCGTGAACAAGGGGCCCTTGCCGCAGTTGGGACAGCGACAAAGAAGTCCGGCGCGGATCGGGTCGATCCGCGCCGGCTCAAGATCAAGCCCTGTGGGGCCGTCCGTCACCCGAAGGTGACGTAGACGAAGGCGAAGAGGAACAGCCAGACCACGTCCACGAAATGCCAGTACCAGGCCGCCGCCTCGAAGCCGAAATGCTTCTGCGGGGTCATCTGGCCGGCCATCAGGCGCAGCAGGCAGACGATCAGGAAGATGGTGCCGAGCAGGACGTGGAAACCGTGGAAGCCGGTCGCCATGAAGAAGATCGAGCCATAGAGCCCCGAGTTCGCCGCTTCCGCGTTGAAGAACAGGTGCTCGTGGAGAATGTGGTTGTACTCATAGACCTGGACGGCCGTGAACAGGATGCCGAGGGCCACGGTGATGAGCAGGCCGGTCTTGGCCGCCTTGCGGTCGCCGACCTGCAGCGCATGGTGGGCCCAGGTGACGGTCGTGCCGCTGAGCAGCAGGATGACGGTGTTCAGCAGCGGCAGCTGCCAGGCGTTCAGGGTCTCGATGCCCTTGGGCGGCCAGGTCGACCAGGCGGCGGCGGTGTCGGCCCAGTTGCTGACTTCCGGAATATGGGCGCGGGCTTCGTTGAAGACCGCCATTTCGAAGAAGATCCAGAAGAAGGCGGCGAAGAACATCACCTCCGAGGCGATGAACATGATCATGCCGTAGCGCAGGCCGATCGAGACCACAGGCGTGTGGTCGCCGGCCTTGCTTTCCTTGATCACATCCGCCCACCAGGCGAAGGCGGACAGCAGCACCCCGGACAGGCCCGCGAAGAACAGGACCTTGTCGCCCTTGGCCAGCAGGGCGGTTGCGATCGGGCCGGCGTCAGGGCCGACGAGGCCCTTCATCCACACCACGGCGCCGACCATCATGAGCGTGACGGCGATCGAGGCGATCAACGGCCAGGGGCTCGGATTCACCAGGTGATAGTCGTGATGCGGAGCGGCGTGTGCGTCGGCCATCTGGGTCTCTTGCAACAGTCGAGAGTCGTGTGAGGCAGGCTATAGCGTCGCCTATCCGGCTGCGCCAGTGTCCGATCCCGGGTTTGCGGCCTGATCGAAGCCCTTGGTGGGGTAGAAGGTGTAGCTGAGGGTGATCTCCTCGACCCCGTGGGCCTCGCGATCGGTCGCCATTTCGGGTGCCACGAAATACTGGACGGGGAATTTCATCGTCTGGCCGGGCTGGATGGTCTGCCCCGCGAAGCAGAAGCACTGCAGCTTCTGGAAATAGGGCCCGGCCCGTTCCGGCACCACATTATAGGCCGCCGTGGCGTGGATCGGGCGATCAGAGGTATTGGTGACGTCGAAATAGGCCATGCCGGTCTCGCCGATTCGCACCCGCTGGGTGACCTGTTCGGCGCGGAAGGTCATGGGCAGATCCCGAACATTGGTGTCGAACCGGATCAGCACGGTCTGGTCGAGCTGGACGTCGGGTGCCTTTTCAGCCTTGCGGACCGTGCCGTCGAAGCCGGTGACCTGGCAGAACATCCGATATAGCGGCACGGCGGCGAAGGCGGCGCCGGTCATGAACATCACCCCGGCCGCGCAGGCGATGGCCGCCATGGCGTTGGCGGTCGGCTTCTTCATCGGGCGTATTCCACCGGCTGTCCGGCCGCGATGGCCTCCTTGCGGGCGTCGATGTTGCGCTTGAGGTTCAGGACGGTGACCGAGAACACCAGCACGATGAAGGCCACCAGGGCCCCCGCAATGGCGAGGTTTCGCCGGCTCCGGGCGGACAGTTCTTCGGGGGTCAGTCGACGTATGGTCATGACAGTCCAGGCAGGGCGGTAATGCTCTCGACCAGCAGGGCCGCGAACAACGCCATCAGATACAGGATCGAGAAGGCGAACAGGTTGCGCGCCGGTTTGGCCTCGACGCGGACATCATACAATGCGGCCTCTCGTCCCACGGCCTCGGCCTTGTCGGGCTGATCGCCGGCACGACTGCGCCACAGGCGGATGGCGAGGAACAGGAAACCGAGGCCACCGATCGCGGACACCGCCAGATAGAGGTAGCCCCCGAGGCCCACCAGGCCCGGGGCCACGGCCACAGGAACGAACACAAGGCTGTAGATCAGGATCTGCAGCCGCGTGCTCTTCGCCCCGCGCGCCACCGGCATCATGGGAATGCCCGCACGGGCGTAGTCGCCGGCCGAATACAGGGCCAGCGCCCAGCTGTGCGGCGGGGTCCACAGGAAGATGATCGCGAACAGCAGCCACGCCTGCCAGGGTGCCTGGCCGGTCGCCGCCGCCCAGCCGATGACGGGCGGAAAGGCCCCGGCCGCGCCGCCGATGACAATGTTCTGGGGCGTCCGGCGCTTCAGCAGCAGGGTGTAGAAGACGGCGTAATAGAGGATGGTCATCAACAGCAGGCCGCCGGCCAGCCAGTTGGTGGTCATGCCCAGCAGCATGACCGAAAATACCGACAGGATGACGCCGAAGGTCATGGCGTCGTTCTTGTTGACCCGACCGGCCGCCACGGGCCGCCCGCGGGTGCGGCGCATCAGGGCGTCGGTCTCGCCCTCCAGCGCCATGTTCAGCGCGCCCGCCGCGCCTGCGCCGACGGCGATGCACAGGATGGCGATGGCCGACGACAGCCAGTCGAGGTCGCCGCCCGCGACGACAAGCCCGGTCACGGCGGTGAAGATGACCAGCGACATCACGCGCGGCTTCAACAGCTGGAAGAAGTCATCCGGCTGGGCCATCGAGATCGTGGGCTGGGGGGCGGTTTCGGTCATTGCATTTTCAAAAAGCCAGAGGCCGCCCTTTCGAACTGAAAGAGCGGCCCCCGATTGGTCTGGTCCGGACGGACCGGTCTAGTGCTCGTCGTCCTTGACCACCGGCAGCTCGTTGAACTGATGGTGGGGCGGGGGCGAGGACAGGGTCCACTCCAGGGTCGTGGCGCCTTCGCCCCACGGATTGGCGACACCCGGACGACGCCGGATGGCGGCCTCGGCCAGCATGATCAGGAACACCAGCACGCCGACGAGGGTGATGACGTAGCCGACCGACGAGACGTAGTTCCAGTAGGCGTAGCCATCCGGATAATCGACGTAGCGGCGCGGCATGCCCTGCAGGCCGAGGAAATGCTGCGGGAAGAACACCAGGTTCACGCCGATGAACATGATCCAGAAATGCAGGCAGCCGAGGAACTCGTTGTACTTCACGCCGAACATCTTCTCGAACCAGTAGTAGAAGCCCGCGAAGATGGCGAAGACGGCGCCCAGCGACAGCACATAGTGGAAGTGGGCGACGACGTAATAGGTGTCGTGCAGGCTGTAATCGATGCCCGCGTTGGACAGGACCACGCCGGTCACGCCGCCGATGGTGAACAGGAAGATGAAGCCGATCGCCCACAGCATGGGCGTCTTGAAGCTGATCGAGCCGCCCCACATCGTGGCGATCCAGCTGAAGATCTTCACGCCCGTGGGCACGGCGATGATCATGGTCGCGGCGATGAAATAGGCACGCAGGTTCACGCCCATGCCCACCGTGTACATGTGGTGCGCCCAGACGATGAAGCCGACGAAGCCGATGGCGACCATGGCGTAGGCCATGGCGAGGTAGCCGAAGATCGGCTTCTTCGAGAAGGTCGAGACGATGTGGCTGATGATGCCGAAGCCCGGCAGGATCAGGATGTAGACCTCGGGGTGGCCGAAGAACCAGAACAGGTGCTGGAACATGACGGGGTCGCCGCCGCCGGCCGGGTCGAAGAAGCTGGTGCCGAAGTTGCGATCCGCCAGCAGCATGGTGATGGCACCGGCCAGGACGGGCAGCGACAGCAGCAGCAGGAAGGCGGTGATCAGCACCGACCATGCGAACAGCGGCATGCGGTGGATGGTCATCCCCGGAGCGCGCATGTTGAAGATGGTGGTGATGAAGTTGATCGCGCCGAGGATCGAGCTGGCGCCCGCGACGTGCAGCGAGAAGATGGCCAGGTCCATGGCCGGCCCCGGATGCCCCTTGGTCGACAGGGGCGGATAGATCGTCCAGCCGCCGCCGAAGCCGAGACCGCCGCCGGGCTCACCCGGAACGAACAGGGAGAGGATCAACAGCACCCAGGCCGCCACCAGCAGCCAGAAGGAGATGTTGTTCATGCGCGGGAAGGCCATGTCGGGCGCGCCGATCATGATCGGCACGAACCAGTTGCCGAAGCCGCCGATCATGGCGGGCATGACCATGAAGAAGATCATGATCAGGGCGTGGCCGGTGACGACGACGTTGTAGCCGTGCTTCGACTGCTGAACGATGCCGAGCAGGTCGACGACAGAACCCTGGGTGAAGATCTGGATGCCTGGCTCGGCCAGTTCCCAGCGGATCAGACCGGACAGGGCGCCGCCGACCAGGCCCGCCATGATGGCGAACAGCAGGTAGAGGGTGCCGATGTCCTTGTGATTGGTCGACAGGAACCAGCGGGTGAAGAAACCCGGCTTGTGGTCATGATGCCCGTCGTGATCGTGGGCGAGGTTTTCGGCTGCGGTGGCCATAGCTGTGGGGCTCTCGCGGTTCGTTACTGAGCGGCCGGGGCGACGGCGGGAGCCGTGGCGGGCGCTGCGGGTTGAGCGGGGGCGGCGACGGGAACGGCCGCTTCAGAGGCGGTCGGCGCGCCGGTGGTGCCGGCAGCGACCTGGGCGACGGTGCCGCCCGGTGCCTGGTCGGCCGTGCGCGGCGTCATCGAGCCGCCCTTTGACGCGACCCAGGCGGCGAATTCGGCCTCGGTGACGACATTGATCTGGATCGGCATGAAGGCGTGGTCGACGCCGCAGAGCTCCGAACACTGGCCGTAGAAGACGCCGGTGCGGTCGGCGCGGAACCAGGTTTCATTGACGCGGCCGGGGACGGCGTCGGTCTTGAGGCCGAAGGCCGGCAGGGCGAAGGCGTGAATCACGTCCGTGGCCGTCACCAGAACCCGCACCGTCTTGCCCACCGGCACGACGATCGGCTCGTCAGCGGCGAGGCGGTACAGGCTGTGCGGCATGCCGCGGGACGCGATCTCGTCCTCCGGCAGCATGTTGGAGACGTATTCGGCAATGCCCTGGTCCGGATACTCGTAGGCCCAGTTCCACTGGTTGCCCGTGGCCTTCACCGTCAGGTCCGGCGTCGGCATGTCGTGATAGGCGAACAGCAGACGGAACGAGAACAGGGAAATGCCCACGAGGATCAGGACCGGCAGGACCGTCCAGACGATCTCGATCAGGGTGTTGTGGCTCCACTTGGCCGGAACCGGGTTGGCCTTCTTGTTGTAGCGGATGCAGATCCAGATGATCAGGCCCAGCACCAGCAGGCTGATGAAGGTGATGATCGGCATCAGGATGGCGTCATGGAAGAAATGCGCCTCGACCTTCAGCGGCGAGGCCGCCGGCTGCAGGCCGATGTTGCCGTCTGTCGGTTGTCCAACCAACTCCTGCGCCCACGTCGGCGTAGCGGAGAAAACGGCCAGGCCCAGGGCGGTGACTCCACCGCCGATGAACGCCCGGGCCCGCGTGCCCATCCCCATGCGAGATATCCTCATTAAACCGTTTCGCCGCAAAAGCTTGCGAGTGAATCGCAAACCGTGCCGGGACCCGGCGGCCCACAGCGGTACTTCGGGCGGTCCATATCGCCCCCTCCCGCGCTTGCCAAGCGATTGCCGTCGGAATGCGCGCCGCAGGACATTCGGTCGCTGGATTAAATCGACGTCATGTTATGACAGCTACCTTGCGTCACCAGATACCTTGCGATACGTCTTCGTCATCACAAGGAGGGCCCACAGTGCCTGAAACCATCGAGATACAGCTGAAGAAGGGGGTCCTCACGCTTTGCGTGCTGGCCTTGCTGAACCGGCACGACAGCTATGCCTATGAGATCGCCTCAACGCTTTCGGACGCGATCGACATGGGCGAAGGCACCATCTACCCGCTGATGCGGCGAATGCAGTCCGACGGGCAGGTGGAGACCTATCTGGTCGAATCACCGTCCGGCCCGTCGCGCAAATATTATCGACTGACTGACGCCGGCCGCCGGGCGCTTGACGCCCAGACGACCGAATGGCGCGCCTTCGCCCAGGCGGTCGAATCTGTCCTGGACGGCCCGGCGCAAGCCGCGGCGCCGGTCCCGACCACTGACGACGTCACAGCCGAAAGGGGAGCTGAACAATGACCCGCGCCGAATTCATGGGCCGGTTGAGGCGAGGACTGGTCGGCATGCCGACCGCGGCCGCCGCCGACATCGCCTCCGACTACGAAATCCATTTCGAGGACGGCCTCGCCGCCGGCCGCTCCGAGGCCGAGGTGGCCGCGGCGCTCGGCGATCCGGACCGGCTGGCCCGCGAGCTGAGGGCCGAAGCCGGTGCCCAACGCTGGCATCAGGAAAAGAACCCGTCGGCCGCGGCCGGTGCCATCTTCGCAGTGCTGGGGCTGGGCGCGATCGACATCCTGTTCCTGCTGCCCATCCTGATGAGCCTGGCCATGACCCTGTTCGGCATGTTCATGGCGGCGATCGGCGTCTTCATCGGCGGCGGTGCGATCATGGTCGCAGGACCGTTCGCGGGCTTCCCCGGCGGACCGGCCGCGGCGATCCTGGCCGGTCTCGGCCTGATGGCCGGTGCCACGGCCCTGGCCGCCCTGACAGCCATCGCCACCATCTGGCTGGTCAATGGCGTCGTCTGGTTCGCCCGCCTTCACTACCGGCTGCTCAAGCCGGCCCTCGACCCCCAGCCGCAATATCAGGCGTAGGAGAGACCGGAATGATCAAGACACTCTTCATCATCGCGGGCGCGGGCGTCGTACTGGCCGCCGGCTCGCTGGCCGGAGCCGCGGCCCTCAGCAGCTCTGACCTCCGGCACAACGACTGGACCTGGTCCCTGGTGGACAATGACAGCGGCAGCGACGATTTCCGGATGCAGCGCGGCCCTGGCGAGCCCGACGTCACGCGCACCCTGACCTGGGCCGGCGGCGACCGTCTGCAGATCGAGGTCCCCGGAGACGTCATCTATGTCCAGGGTGCCAATCCCGGCGTTGTGGTCACGGGGCCGAAAGACCTTGCTGACCGTATCCGCATCGTCGGCGACCGCCTGACACTCGACGAGGACGGCGACCGGAACGAGCATGGCTACATTCGCTGGACCGGTGCCGGCTTCCATGTCTGGGGTGCCGAGGATCAGCTGAAAATCACAGTCACGGCTCCGGCGGTCACCAGCTTCGACGTCGTCAGCTCCTCGGACCTGATGATCCGCGACTATGACCAGCCGAGGCTGAACCTGATTCTGTCCGGTTCAGGCGACGTCACGGCCCGCGGCTCGGCCCGCACGGTCCAGGTGGATGTTTCGGGTTCGGGAGACGCCGATCTGGCGGCCCTGAACACGGTGGACGCCGATGTGCAGCTTTCGGGCTCCGGCGACGTCCGGGTCGGTCCGACCGGCAAGGCGGCGGTGGACATCTCGGGTTCCGGCGACGTCGATCTGACGCGACGGGCGGCCGAGGTCATCCGCACACTTTCCGGCTCAGGCGACATAGACGAGCGCTGACCCGGTGACGCGGGGACGGTCAGCCCCTACTTAGGCTCCATGACCGTCCCCGTATCCCTCCCCGCGATTCTCGATTCCGCCGACGTCGGCTCAGACGAGGCCCTGTCCATCCTGCAGGACGCCCTGGCCGGCGCCGACGACGGCGAACTGTTCCTTGAACGGTCCGAACTCGAATCACTGGTCTTCGACGACGGCCGGTTGAAGTCCGCGGCCTATGACGCCTCCGAAGGCTTCGGCCTGCGGGTCGTGGCGGGCGAGACCGCCGGCTACGCCCACGCCAACGAGATCAGCGGCCCCGCCATCCGCCGCGCCGCCGACAGCGCGGGTCTGGCGCGCGCCGGCCATGCCGGCGTCATCGCCGAGCCCCCCCGCGCCACCAACCAGCAGCTCTATGAGGCCATCGATCCACTGGCCTCTCCCGCCTTCTCCGACAAGATCGCCCTGCTGGCCGAGATCGACGCCTGGGCGCGGGCCCGTGATCCGCGCGTGGTCCAGGTGTCCGCGAGCATGGTCGGCGAGCGCCGCCATGTCGAAATCCTGCGCGGTGACGGCCGGCGCGTCACCGACATCCGTCCACTGGTCCGGCTGAACGTCTCGGTCACCGTCGAGAAGGACGGCAGGCGCGAGAGCGCCTCGTCCGGCGCCGGCGGCCGGGCCGGGTTCGAGACCTGGATCGCCCCCGACCGCTGGCAGTGGCAGGTCGACGAGGCCCTGCGTCAGGCGCTGGTCAATCTGGAGGCCGTCGACTGTCCCGCCGGCGAGATGGACGTAGTCCTCGGAGCCGGCTGGCCCGGGGTGCTGCTGCACGAAGCCATCGGCCACGGCTTCGAAGGCGATTTCCACCGCAAGGGCAGTTCGGTCTTCACCGGCATGATGGGCAAGCGGGTCGCCGCGCCGGGCGTGACCGTGGTCGACGACGGTTCGATCGCGGGTCGCCGCGGCTCCCTGTCGGTCGATGACGAGGGCACGCCGACCTCACGCACGGTCCTGATCGAGGACGGCATCATGGTCGGGCTGATGCACGACCGGCTGTCAGCGCGTCAGCTGGGTGCCCGCGCCACCGGCAACGGCCGCCGGCAGTCGTTCGCCCACATGCCGATGCCGCGCATGACCAACACCTTCATGGAGGGCGGCCGGGACTCCCAGGCCGACATGATCGCCTCGACGAAGCGCGGCCTCTATGCGGCCAATTTCGGCGGCGGCCAGGTCGATATCACCAACGGCAAATTCGTCTTCCAGTGCACCGAGGCCTACCTCATCGAGGACGGCAGGATCACGGCGCCGGTGCGCGGCGCGACCCTGATCGGCGACGGTGCCACGGCTCTTCAGCATGTCCAGATGATCGGCGACGACTTCGCCTTCGACCCCGGCGTCGGGGTCTGTGGCAAGGGCGGTCAGGGCGTCCCGGTCGGCATCGGCCAGCCGTCGCTCAAGATCGCGGGACTGACGGTGGGGGGGACGGCGGTCTGAGGGACCAGGGGCTAGTGGCTAGTGGCTAGTGGCTAGTGGCTGGCGTTCGCGGCTTAACTGGCGGCGGAAAGGCGGCGCGGAACGCCATTTCGCTCGGGTTGTGGCCAATCACTAGCCACTAGCCACTAGCCACTGGCCACTCACTTCCACTCCGGCCCCACCACCTCGAACCCGCGCGCCACCAGCCCGTCCAGCACGCCGCCTTCGTCGGCCAGCAAGCGAATCGGGGCCACGCCCATGGTCACGCCCGGCGAGGTCATCGCGGTCTCGATCGCCGCCGCCCACTGTTGCCTCAGCTGAGGCGCGATCTCGGGGTCGCCCCAGGGCCAGCACTGGTTCAGGGCCCGGTCGATCGGCGAGGCGACGACGTCGGCGACGCGCAGGGCGCGCCAGTCCTCGGCCCGGATGCGCGCCGAGTCGGGCCCCTGTTCAGCCGCGGCAATGGCGGCCTCGACACAGGGGACGTGGGCGGTCTGGGGCGCGGTGATCAGGCTGTCGACGAGCTCGTCGCCGCGGACCGTGCCGACCGGGCGGACCGGCACGCGCGCGCGCCGGGCGGCGCGCCGGATGACATCCATGGCGTCGTCCCCGCTTCGGCCCCGATTGTAGCCGGCCTTGTCCTGCATCAGGTCCAGGCCGAGGATCAGAAGGCTCGTGGTGCGCCAGTCCTGATTGCGTTCGTCAGCCATGACGGTCTCGAGCCTCGCCTGGGATTCCGGCGTCAGATAGTCGGCGCTGGTCTTCCCGTCCGGCATTCGGGCAATGGTGCGGATGCGCCACAAGACACGCAGCAAGTCGCTGAAGGAGGCCTGGCCCACCTGCGGAGACAGGATCTGATCCGACCGCGCCGCGGCCGCCTCGAGGTCGTCCGGACGCCAGGCCAGGTCGCGCGGGATGCCGGTGATGGCACCGACCAGGATCAGGGTGCTGTCGCCCCGGGTCACCGTCCACATCGGCGCGCCCGAGCGGCGGGCCTGGACCACAATGTCATCCAGTTGCGCCGCCGCCGTCGGCTCAGGGGTCTGGGCCGCGGACCGATCCGGAAGGCCTGTTCCGATCATCAGAACGAGGACGGACAGGGCGGCAGCAAATCTTCTCACAGCTATACCTGCTTCTCTTCAATAGAACCGAGTAACGATCCGCCCATTTGAGGACACAAGCGTGACGGTTCCGTAATAATGACTTCGAATTAATCCACCTGTCTGTCTTGTAACTGGAGAGCGGCGCGACAGGACGCCACAGCTTCGTCACACGACGAGGGGAATCCTGCAATGACCAAGTCCATCCTGCTGGCGACGACGGCCATCCTGTTCTGCGCCGGCGCGGCCTCGGCCCAGACCCCGCCGCCCGCTCCCGCGGCGCAGGCCGACGCGGCCCAGCAGGGCGTCCTGGTGTTCACCCCCGACTTCTTCGCCGACCAGCGCCCGAATACGGCGCTCGATATGGTCAGCCGGGTCCCGGGCTTTTCGGTCCAGGACGGCGACGGATCGCGCGGTTTCGAGGGCGCGGTCGGCAACATCCTGATCAACGGCTCGCGGCCGGCGTCCAAAAACGACACCGGCTCCTCGGTCCTGTCGCGAACCCTGGTCCCCCAGGTCGAACGCATCGAGCTGATCCGCGGCGGGGCCCCGGGCATCGACATGCAGGGCTATTCCGTCGTTGTGAACGTCATCACCCGCAGCCAGGCCAGCACCGAACAGATCCTCACCGGCAATATGGCCTTCTTTGAAGGCGGGACCGATCGCGGCTTCGGTCAGTACCAGTTCACGCGCCGCAACGGCGACCGGGTCTGGGGCTTCACCCTCGCAGACGGCGTTGCCATTGACGATTCCAACGGCGTCGGTCGCGTCATCCGTCGTGACGCCAACGGCGTCGTCCTGCGCGACGAGGGCTACTACAACGACCAGACCGGCGGCGGGCAGGCCGTGCGGGTCAATTTCGCCGACGCCTTCATGGGCGGCAAGATCGACCTCACAGCCCGTCTCAGCGTGAACGACTACAGCCAGTACAGCCTCCAGGACGGGCCGACGATTCTGCGCGACAACCGCTTCGCCGAGGAAGGTTCCAGCGGCGAGGTCGGCGCTGTCTTCACCCGCCCGATGGCGGGAGCCCTGACGTCGGAAACCCGCCTCATCCGTGAGTGGAACGATTTCGAGAATGCCTCCACCTCCGTGACGACGACGAATGGGGTACCGGGCCCCAGGCAGCGCTTCGCCTCCGACGGCAATGCCTCCGAAACGATCCTGCGCTCGCTGCTGCGCTGGGAACGGTCGCCGGCCGTTACGCTCGAAGCGGGCGGCGAGATCGCCTACAACATGCTGGAAATCGACCAGGCGCTGACAGACGGCGGGGTCGTCATTCCCCTGCCGTCCGACCAGATCATGGTCGAGGAGACCCGCGGCGAGCTGTTCGGCAAGGCGACGTGGCGCGTCCGGCCGGACCTGAACGTCGAAGGCGGGCTGCGGCTCGAGGCTTCGACCATCACCCAGTCCGGCGACGCCGACCAGGAGAAGAGCTTCTTCTACGCCAAGCCGCGCCTGCAGCTGACCTGGACGCCACGCCCGCAGAATCAGGTCCGTTTCCGCTTCGAGCGCGACATCGGCCAGCTGGACTTCGGCGACTTCGCCGCCGGCGCGGATCTCGAGGACGAGCAGGTGTTCGGCGG
>CALRXX020000002.1:0-220392 GCA_943372245.1 bacterium | reverse complement strand
CCAGCAGAGCGCGGTCTTCAGCGGTCTTGGCCTTCAAGGTCATTCTCTTCCCGGCCGCCACGCAGGCGCCGGAGGATGGTCCAAACAAAAAGCGGCGGACCCGACGGCCGCCGCTCAAACGGCGCCGTTAGGACGCCGGTCTAACGATGTGAGGGGGCGTATAGGCCAAAGTCGCCGGGGTGGGAAGTCCTTCCCGGCGACGACCGCGCCATCCGGCCAGGGCCGGCCGGACTCAGATCATTTCCAGCTGCCCGAGGAAGTCCCGCTTGCCCAGGGTCACGCCCAGATGGCGCAGGATGGCGTAGGCCATCGACAGGTGGAAATAGAAATTCGGCAGGGCGAAGCTGGTCAGATAGCCCTGGCCCTCGAAATTCAGCTCCACGCCGGGGAAGCGCAGCTCGATCCGGCGGGTCTCGCCGCCGGCGAAGGCCGCAGCCTCGACGCCCTCCACGAAGGCGATCGACAGGGCGACGGTGGCCTTGAGCTCGGCCAGGCTGGCTTCGGCGTCGTCCGTCTTCGGCCAGGGCTGATCTGTCAGTCGGGCGATGCAGCTGCGGGCCGAGAAGCTGGCCATGCGGACCTGATCCGGGAAGGGCCGCATGTCCGGCGCCAACCGCGCCTCCATCAGGGCCGCCTCGTCCAGTCCGGACTCCGCCGCCCGGTCGATCAGACCGGACAGGACGTTGAGCCCGCGCAGGAACATGGCGGTCGAAAGGGTGTCGATGGCGAGGCTCATGGGGCGGTCCTTCGGGTTCAGGTGCGGCGGAAGTCGAGGAAGATCGGCGGGGTGTCGCCCAGCTTCTTCTCTTCATAGCGGGTGACCACATGGTCGGCGGGGGCGGTGCGCCAGTCGTCGGCGGCCTCGGCCTGCCAGACCAGACCGGGCGTGCGCTCGAATTTCTCGAGCGCCCATTCGGCATAGTCCTTCCAGTCGGTGACGAAGCGCAGGGCCCCGCCCGGCTTGAGCAGGCGCGCGATCTCCGCCGCCGTCTCGGCCTGAACCAGCCGGCGCTTGTTGTGGCGCGCCTTGTGCCAGGGGTCGGGGAACAGGATCATGACCCGGTCCAGCGAGGCGTCCGGCAGGGCCGTCATCACATCGCGGGCGTCGTCGGCGTGCAGCCGCACATTCTTCAGCCCACCCTCCTCGATATGGCGCAGGGCCGAGGCGACCCCGTTCAGGAAGGGCTCGCAGCCGATCATCAGCGTGTCGGGATGGCGCGCCGCCTGGGCGGCCAGATGCTCGCCGCCGCCGAAGCCGATCTCCAGCCAGACCGCCTTCGCGTCCGGCATCAGGGTGCGCGGATCGATCGGTCCCGCCTTGGGATCGGGCAGGGCGATGCCGGGCAGCAGGGTGTCGAACAGGGCCGCCTGCCGCGGCTTGATGGCGCGCGACTTGATGCGGCCGAACGAGCGGAGCGGCGGGTGGGCGGGTTGGTCGGAAGGGGCCATGAGCGCGCCTGTTAGACGCGCCCGGTCGATCAGGCCAGAGCCTTCAGCTGGTCGACCAGATCGGTCTTCTCCCAGCTGAAGCCGCCGTCGGCGTCCGGTGCGCGGCCGAAATGGCCGTAGGCCGAGGTGCGGGCGTAGATCGGCTTGTTCAGGCCGAGGTGCTCGCGGATGGCACGCGGCGTGGCACCGCCGATCAGGCCGAGGATCCTGTCCTCCAGCACCGCCTCGGTGACTGCGCCCTTGCCGGTGCCATGCAGGTCCACGTGGATGGACTGGGGTTTGGCCACGCCGATGGCGTAGGAAATCTGGATGGTGCAGCGGTCGGCCAGGCCCGCGGCGACGACGTTCTTGGCCAGGTAGCGGCAGGCGTAGGCGGCCGAACGGTCAACCTTGGTCGGGTCCTTGCCCGAGAAGGCGCCGCCGCCGTGCGGGGCCGCGCCGCCGTAGGTGTCGACGATGATCTTGCGGCCGGTCACGCCCGCGTCGCCGTCCGGTCCGCCGATCTCGAAGATGCCGGTCGGGTTGATGTGCCAGACGGTGTTCTCGTCGGTGAAGCCTTCCGGCAGCACTTCGAGGATGTAGGGTTTGACGATCGCGGCAACGTCGGCGGAGGAAAGGCCGGCGGCGTGCTGGGTCGACAGGACGATCGAGGTGGCCCGCACCGGCACGCCGTCCTCGTACTGGATCGTGACCTGGCTCTTGGCGTCGGGCTCAAGCCGCTTTTCGCCGCCGTGCCGGACCTCGGCCAGACGCTTCAGGATGTTGTGGCTGTACTGCAGGGTCGCCGGCATCAGCTCCGGCGTCTCGTTCGAGGCGTAGCCGAACATGATGCCCTGGTCGCCCGCGCCCTCGTCCTTGTTGCCCGAGGCGTCCACGCCGACCGCGATGTCGGCCGACTGGCCGTGCAGACGGTTGATGAACTCGAACTTTTCCCAGTGGAAGCCCGACTGTTCGTAGCCGATGTCGCGCACGGCGGCGCGCACCGCGGCCTCGATCTCGGCCTCGATGCCGGCCGCCCAGTTGCCACTGGTGTCCATGATCCCGTTGCCGCGAATTTCGCCGGCGAGGACCACAAGGTTCGTCGTCGTCAGCGTCTCGCACGCCACCCGGGCCTCCGGGTCCCTGGACAGGAACAGGTCGACGATCGTGTCGGAGATCCGGTCCGCGACCTTGTCGGGATGGCCCTCGGAAACGCTTTCCGAGGTGAAGAGGAAGGACGAACGGGACACGGCGGGACTCCGGGCGGGGCGGGAAGGCCGCCAGACATATAAAGATATGTTTATATGTTCAAGTCGCCCACTGTCGCAGACGGCAGACAGCCGGGGCGCTGGCCGGGGTGACCGGCCGAACTCCGGATCGGCTCTGCCCCGGAGCGGACAGGCCCGGACCCTAGGCGGCCTTGCGTCGCCGCGCGGGGGCCGCCCCGGGCTCGTTCTCGAAGAGCTCGGCCAGCTTCTCGGTCATCACCCCGGCCAGTTGCTCGACGTCGACAATGGTGACGGCGCGGCGGTACCAGCGCGTCACGTCGTGGCCGATGCCGATGGCGATCAGCTCGACGGGTGAACGGTCCTCGATCCCCGCGATGACCTGCCTGAGGTGCTTGTCCAGATACAGGGCGGCGTTGGCCGACTGGGTCGAGTCGTCGACCGGCGAGCCGTCGGAAATGACCATCAGGATGCGACGCGCCTCGGTGCGGCCCAACAGCCGCTCATGCGCCCAGGTCAGGGCCTCGCCGTCGATGTTTTCCTTCAGCAGCCCCTCGCGCATCATCAGGCCGAGGCTCTTCCTGGCCCGCCGCCAGGGCGAGTCCGCCGCCTTGTAGATGATGTGCCGCAGGTCGTTCAGCCGCCCCGGATTGGCCGGCTTGCCGGCCGTGATCCAGGCCTCGCGCGCCTGTCCGCCCTTCCAGGCCCGGGTGGTGAAGCCGAGGATCTCGACCTTGACCCCGCACCGCTCCAGCGTCCGCGCCAGGATGTCGGCGCAGACCGCCGCGACCATGATCGGCCGCCCGCGCATCGAGCCGGAGTTGTCCAGCAGCAGGGTCACCACCGTGTCGCGGAAGGGGCTCTCGCTCTCGGCCTTGAAGCTCAGCGGACTGGTCGGATCGGTGATGATCCGGGTCAGGCGGGCGGTGTCCAGCACCCCCTCTTCCAGATCGAAATGCCAGCTGCGGTTCTGCTGGGCCATCAAACGACGCTGCAGCTTGTTGGCCAGCCGCGCCACCACCGAGGACAGGGCCGTCAGCTGCTGGTCCAGCAGGGCCCGCAGCCGCTCCAGCTCACTGGGGTCGCACAGATCGGCGGCGTCCACGACCTCGTCAAAGGCCGTGGTGAAGACGCGGTAGGCGTCGATGGTGCGGCCGTCGTCGGCGGTCAGCTGGCGGTTGGGCAGGGCGCCTTCATTGACGTCGGGGCCCTCGTCCGAGGCCTCCCCGTCGGGGTCGCCCGCCGAGCCGTCCGGCCGGGCCTCGCGCTCTTCGCCCTGGCTCTCGTCGTCGGCCGAGCCGTCCATGGTCTGGCCTTCGCCGCCGCCGGCGTCGTCTTCCTCGTCCTGATCGTCAGCGGCATCGGGCGACTGTGGATCGGCCTCGTCCTCACCCTGCTCTTCGGACCTGTCATCGCCGCGCCCGTCACCGGGATCGAGATCCAGCGCCCGCAGCACATCCTTCAGCCGCTCGGCGAAGGCCACCTGGTCGCCCGCCACCTCGGCCAGGGCATTGAGCCTGGCCCCGGCCCTGTCCTCCATGGAGGTGCGGACGAGGTCCAGCATGGCGGCCGCTCCGTCCGGCGCGCGCTGGCCGGTCAGCCGCTCGCGCACCAGCAGGGCCACGGCCTCGGCGACCGGCACCCGCTCGGCCTCGGTGGCGCGCAGGGCGCCCATCTTCTCCAGCCGCGCCAGCAGGGCCGCGCCCATATTGGCCCGCACCCCGGCCAGCGACTGCGAGCCGACGGCCTCGACGCGCGCCTGCTCCACCGCCTCGAAGACCTCGGCGGCGCGGCTGTCGATGGGGCGCAGCCGGGCGTGCAAGGTCTCGTCGTGATTGGCCAGACGCAGCGCCAGCCGGTCGGCCTGCCCGCGCAGGGTGGCGCTCTCCGGCCCGCCCGGATCGCGCGGCGGGTGCGGCAGGGTCAGGACGCCGTTGGCCAGCTTCGGTCCGTCGGAGCCGAACACCACCTCAAGCTCGGACTGCTCCGCCAGCGCCCGCGCCGCATGGGCGAGGGCGCGTTTGAAGACGTCGGCGGGGGTCTCGGCGGCGGCCATGGATTTCCCTAGCCGGTCGCTATCCGTCGCGAAAGGCTCAGGCCGCGTTGGCGGCCCTGGCGACGGCGGCTTTCAGCTTTTCCTGATGCGCGCGCATGCCGGTGGCGATCAGTTCGGCGGCTTCGCCCGCGTCGCCCCAGCCCTTCACCGTGACCGACTTGTTCTTCTCCAGATCCTTGTAGCGGGTGAAGAAATGCTCGATCTGCTCGACCATGATGGTCGGCAACTGCCGGTAGCTGGCGATGTCGGTGTAGTAGGGGTTCAGCTTGTCGACCGGCACGGCGAGGATCTTCTCGTCACCGCCCGCCTCGTCTTCCATCTTCAGCACGCCGATCGGGCGCGAGCGGATGATGCAGCCCGGCACGACCGGCGTCGGGTTCAGCACGATCACGTCGCAGGGGTCGCCGTCGTCCGACAGGGTGTGCGGAATGAAGCCGTAGTTGCCCGGATAGTACATGGCGGTGTGCAGGAAGCGGTCGACGAACAGCGCGCCCGACGCCTTGTCCATCTCGTATTTCACCGGCAATCCCCCCTGAGGAATTTCGATGATCACATTGACGTCCCAGGGCGGATTGGGGCCGACGGGGATGGCGTCGATATTCATGGCGCGCTCGATTATTGTGCAGTGCGGTACGAAAGTGGCGGCGTGATAGGCTCGCACGGCGCCCGAAGCAAGGCAGGATGGTCGCTCTATCGCTCGCGCCGCGGTCGCTCGCGGCTTGAGCGCGGGGTGCCGGCGCGTCACGGTGCGCCGGTGAAGAGGAGACGGTGATGACCCTGTTCGACTGGCTGGCCCTGGGCCTCTTCATCCTGTGCTGGCTGGGCTATGGCCCGCTTCTGGCCCTGCTGGCGCGACGCAGCGGCACGCTGAACGACGACATGCTGATCATTCGCCGGGTGTGGATGACCGCCATGACCCATCGGGAGACCCGGCTCGTCGACAGCAATCTGATGGGCCACACCATCAATTCCGGCGGCTTTTTCGCCTCGACCAACCTGCTGTTGATCGCGGCGGTGGCCAGCGTGCTGTTCGGAGGCGAACAGGCGATCCAGGGGTTCGCCGCGGTCGGCGCCGAGGGTGTGCCGATGAAACTGCTGGAGGCCAAGCTGGCGCTGGTACTCGTCTGCCTGGCCCGGGGCCTGCTGGATTTCATCTGGTCGATCAGACAGTTGAACTACGCCCTCGCCCTCATCGGCGCCGCGCCCGAGGTGCATACCGAGGCCGATCGGGTGGCCCTGGGCGACGCCGCGGCCAATCTGCTCAATCCGGCCCTGAGCGCCTTCAGCCAGGGCGTGCGGGGCTATTATTTCGCCCTTGCGGCGGCAGCCTGGCTGTTCGGCCCGCTATGGCTGTCGATCGGCGTGACGGCCGCCTTCTGCCTGATGGTCTGGCGTCAGGCCGGTTCGCCGGCCGCCCGCGCCATCCGCGATGCGCGCAGGCTGCTGGAGCGCACCTGACGGGATTTTGGCGCTACCGCTCGCCCCGGGTCCTATCTTCGATCGGCCCGAGGACAGGCTCTGCGGTCGCTCACTGCGTGAGCGCTGGAAGCGGTTACACTGCGTGAACGCAAGTGCGAGATAGACGCTTGACGATTTGTGCGCTGCAACCTAGCTTGATTTTCGACGCCTCCGGGCGTCGTGCCCTTCTGGGCGTTTCCTCCCTACAGACTTCATGCCGCGCCTTCGGGCGCGGCTTTTTTTATGTCCCGTCCAGCAGGGTGGCGATGACCCGGGCCACGCCCTTTTCGGTGCGCGACCAGCCGGGCCCCGGCGACCGCACCGTTTCGTCGAAATACAGCGCCCTGTTCAACTCGATCTGTATGGCGTGGAACCCCTCCGACGGTCGGCCCCAGCTCTGGGTAGTCCAGCCGCCCGCATAGGGCTGGTTCAACGCCACCCGCCAGCCCAGCGCCTCGAACGCCCGCCGCAGCCGTCGCGTCAGGTCCGCCGAACACGATGAGCCGTGCCGATCCCCCAGCACCACATCCGGCCCCCTCGCCCCGCCCGAGCCCTGCGTCGCGCGTGCCGGCATCGAATGCCAGTCCACCAGCACAGCCTCGCCGTATCGGGCGCGCGCGGCCTGCATGCGCTCCGCCAGGGCTGAATGATAGGGCGCATGGGTCCCCGCGATCCGGTTCCTCGCCTCGTCCAGCGTCAGGCGACGGTCGTACAGGGCCCGCCCGTCCCCCGTCAGCCGCGGGATGACGCCGTATCCGGCCGCCGTCCGCGCCGAGACCGCACCGTCGGCGGCGCCCTCGATCAGCAGGGGATCCAGATCCGCCGGATCGCGGTTCAGATCGACCCAGGCCCGCCCCAGCCGCGCCAGAACCACCGTGGCACCCAGATCGACGCCGGGCGCGATCAGCCGGTCGACCAGGGCGTCCTCGGCGCTGCGCAGGCTGGCGGCCCCGAGCGACGGATCCGTGCCCATCCCTGACGGATAGACCGTGCCCGAATGCGGCGAGGCGAAGAGGAAGCGCCCGGGCGTCTGCGGACGCAGGACGACGAAGGCGTCGTTCCCGCTTTCTCCAGCCCCGGCCCCGTCCTGATCCATGGGGTCAGCCATACCCTGTTTCGTCGAACCATCCACAAGCGAGCGCCGGCACGGCCCGTCTGATTTTCATGGCGGGTTTACCAGTCGCGGCGTAGCGTTTCGGAAAGACGACCGGGGCGGACAACGACATGGCGCGCATTCTACTGGCGGAAGACGATCATTCGCTTCGCGGTTTCCTGACCCGGGCGCTCGAGCGCGCGGGCCATTCCGTGGTCGATTGCGAGAATGGCGACGACGCCATCGACGCCCTCGACCAGGGCCCGTGGGATCTGTTGCTGACCGACATCGTCATGCCCGGCGCCGACGGCATCGAGGTGGCTCGGGTCGCCGCCGCCCGCCAGCCCGGCATTCGCATCATGTTCATCACCGGCTTTGCCGCCGTGGCCCTTTCGGCGGCCCAGGCCAGCCCGCAGGCCAAGGTGCTGGCCAAGCCCGTCCACCTGCGCGACCTCGTCGGCGAGGTCGAGCGGATGGTCGCCGCCTGATACAGGGCGCTATCGCCCGGCGGGCGGCGGCTCGTTGCTTGAGCAAGGCCGTGCGCGAAGCGCCTGGCCGCGTCGGGTCGAAAAGGCGGAGCCTTTTTGACCGCGGCCTGCCGGGAATGCCCCTTGCGGTCAGCGGGCCCTAGGGGTTATAGACCGCTCCTTCCCGTTCCGGGGCTTCCCCGGAACCGTCTTGGCGGATGCGTAGCTCAGCGGGAGAGCACCTCGTTGACATCGAGGGGGTCACAGGTTCAATCCCTGTCGCGTCCACCATTCCTTCTCCCACATTGACCCCGCCACGGCCCGGTATGTGCCCGGCAGGGAAACCTTTGGGCGTTTGGCGGATTGCGTCTCGATGGCGCTCGATTTTGAAACCCTTCTCGAAGGTGCTCCTGCCTATGGCGTCGTGGACGCCAGGGACGGGGTGATGCTGTTCGGACGTCCCGGTCATGAGGCGGCGTTCGAGGCCCTTGCCGCACAGGTGCTCGACGACTCGGGCGATGATTTCGAAGTCATCCTCCCGAGGGACGCATCCGAGCACTGCGACCGGCTGTTCATCGCGCCCGTCGGTGAACGCAAGTCGTTCGACCCTCGCTGACCCGCCCGCTTCAGGGCCGGCCCCCTTCCGCAACTTCAGCAATGGCATATCCGTCCATGGGTGCCGTCCTGACTGGACCCGACGCCTCGGTGAGGGCAATGGAGGCGCATGACATTCCCGATCCCGTCCCCCGCAGACTGGCGCGTCCTGGCCGAAAAGGCGCTGAAGGACCGGCCGCTGGAGAGCCTGGTTCATCTGGACGCGGATGGCCTCGCGATCCGGCCCCTCTATGCGGCGGCGACCGGCGGCCAGCCGGTCTCCGCGCCGCGTCCGTCCGACGCCGAGGGTCGGGCCTGGGATGTGCGGACTCTTGTCGAGAGCGACGACGCCCCTGCCATGAACGCCGCGGTTCTGGCCGACCTCGAGGGCGGGGCGGCGTCGGTGCTGCTCGGGGGGGCCGTGCTGTCCGACAGCGAGCCCCTTTCGCGGGCGCTGGAGGGCGTGGCGCTGGAACTGGCGGCGGTCGGGCTCGACGCCGGACTGGATGGGCCCGACGCGGCCAACGCCCTGGCGGTGGCGGCCAAGGGTTCGCCTCGGGCCAAACTCATGTTCCACATGGACCCGTTGTCGGCCTTCGCCGAGGCCGGTGCCGCACCGCGCGCGATCGACGAGCATCTGATGCTGGCGGCCAATACGGCAGCGCGCCATGCCGGGGCCTATCCCGAGGCGACCTTCTTCATGGCGGGCGGGCGCGTCGTGCACGAGGCCGGCGGTTCGATCGCCCAGGAACTGGGCTTTGCGGCGGCCAATGCCGTGGCGCTGGCCAGGGCGGCGATCGCGGCAGGCATGACGGCCGAGGCGGCCCTCAAGGGGACGGTGCTCGGGCTCTCGCTGGACCAGGAATATTTCGACGGCCTCGCCAAGGTCCGGGCCCTGCGGTTGATGTGGCGGACCCTGAGCCGGGCCTTCGGCGTCGGGACGCCCGCCGTGATCGAGGCCCGGTCTTCCCGACGGATGCTGGCGGCGCGTGATCCCTGGCCCAATCTGCTGCGGCTGACGGCGGCGGGCTATGCCGGCGCGGTCGGCGGGGCCGACGCCGTGGTGCTGGACGGCCTGTCGCGCGCCAATGGCCGGTCGGACGCCTTCGCCCGTCGGCAGGCCCGCAACACCCAGGCGGTGTTGATGGAGGAGGCACATCTGGGCCGGGTCGACGATCCGGCGGCCGGGTCGTGGTTCCTCGACGCCCGCACCCGCGATCTGGCCGAGGCCGGCTGGGCCGAGCTCCAGCGCATCGAGGGCGAGGGCGGCCTGATCGTCGCCCGGCGCACCGGCGACAGCCAGGACCGCGTCGCGGCCGCCCGGGCCGAGCGCGAGGCCGCTCTGGCCAGCGGCGCTTCGCAGCTGGTCGGGGTGACCAAATTCGTCGATCCCGATCCACGCCCCGCCCCGTTCGAGGCCGAGCCCGGTCGTCCGGCGCAAACCGGCGGCGACGCCTGCGACCCGCTGATGCCGATCCGACTCGCCGCCCCCTTCGAGACCCAACAGTGGGAGGCCGGCCGATGAGCACGCCCGACTTCACCCGCGTCGCCCTCGACCTCGGCCCTACCGGCACCGGCCCCGTTCGCGACGTCTGGAACACGCCCGAGGGCCTGACCGTCCAGACCGCCTACGGCCCCGAGGCGGTCGAGGGACTCGACTTCATCCACGGCCTGCCCGGCATAGCCCCCTATGTGCGCGGGCCCTATCCGACCATGTACGCCGGCAATCCGTGGACCATCCGCCAGTACGCCGGCTTCTCGACCGCCGAGGCGTCCAACGCCTTCTATCGTCGCAACCTCGCCGCCGGTCAGAAGGGGCTGTCGATCGCCTTCGATCTGGCCACCCACCGCGGCTACGACAGCGACCATCCGCGGGTGAAGGGCGACGTCGGCATGGCCGGGGTGGCCATCGACAGCATCTACGACATGCGGACCCTGTTCGACGGCATCCCGCTGGACCAGATGTCCGTGTCCATGACCATGAACGGCGCCGTCCTGCCGATCCTGGCCCTCTATGTCGTCGCCGCCGAGGAACAGGGCGTCGCCCACAAGGACCTGACGGGGACCATCCAGAACGACATCCTCAAGGAGTTCATGGTCCGCAACACCTACATCTATCCGCCCGGGCCCTCGATGCGGATCGTGTCGGACATCTTCGCCTGGACCGCCGAACACACGCCGAAATTCAACTCCATCTCGATCAGCGGCTACCACATGCAGGAGGCCGGAGCCTCGGCCGATCTGGAGCTGGCCTACACCCTCGCCGACGGGGTCGAATATCTGAAGGCCGGCGTCGCGGCGGGCATGGACGTGGACCGGTTCGCCCCGCGCCTGAGCTTCTTCTGGGCCATCGGCATGAACTATTTCATGGAGGTGGCCAAGCTGCGGGCCGGTCGCCTGCTGTGGGCCGAAGCGGTGTCGGAATTCGGGGCGAAAGACCCGCGCTCCCTGTCCCTGCGTGCCCACTGCCAGACCTCGGGCTGGTCGCTGGCGGCGCAGGACGTGTTCAACAATGTGCCCCGTACCATGGTCGAGGCCATGGCCGCGGCGGGCGGCCAGACCCAGAGCCTGCACACCAATGCGCTGGACGAGGCCCTGGCCCTGCCGACCGACTTCTCGGCCCGGATCGCCCGCAACACCCAGCTGCTGCTGCAGATGGAGACCGGCCTGACCAGGGTCATCGACCCATGGGGCGGCAGCTTCTACGTCGAACGCCTGACCCACGAACTGGCGAACAAGGCCCGCGTCCTGATGGCCGAGGTCGAGGCGCTGGGCGGCATGGCAAGGGCCATCGAGGCCGGCGTGCCCAAGATGCGGATCGAGGAAGCCTCGGCCCGCACCCAGGCGCGGATCGACACGGGCCAGCAGACCGTCGTCGGGGTGAACCGCTATCTGTCCGACGCGGTCGACGACATCCCCATGCTCAAGGTCGACAACGCCGCCGTGCTGGCGGCCCAGATCGACAAGCTGAAACGCCTCCGCGCCGAACGCGACGAGGCCAGGACCCGGGCCGCCCTCGACGCCCTGACCGCCGGGGCGAAGGGGACGGCCAATCTGCTGGAGCTGTCGGTGCAGGCGGCGCGGGCCTACGCCACCGTGGGAGAGATCTCCGACGCGCTGGAAGCCGCCTTCGGCCGCCATGTGGCGACGGTGAAGACCGCCCGCGGCGTCTATGCCCGCGAGGCCGGAAATGATCCGAAGATCAGCCGCGCCCGCGACATGGTCGCCGCCTTCGTCGACAATGACGGCGGCCCGCCGCGCATCCTGATCGCCAAGCTCGGCCAGGACGGCCACGACCGCGGCCAGAAGGTCATCGCCACCGCCTATGGCGACCTCGGCCTCGAGGCCACGGCCGGATCGCTGTTCCAGACTCCGGCCGAGGCCGCCCGCGACGCCGTGGCCGCCAATGTCCACGCCGTCGGCGCCTCATCGCTGGCGGCCGGCCACCTGACCCTCGTGCCCGAGCTGAAGGCCGAACTCGAGAAGCTGGGCCGGCCGGACATCATGATCGTGGTCGGCGGGGTGATCCCGCCATCGGACGTCCAGACCCTGATCAACATGGGCGCCGCCGCCGTCTATCCGCCCGGCTCGGTCATCGCGGACACGGCCATCGACCTGATCGACAAGCTCAACCAGCGCCTCGGCTACGCCCAGAAGACCTAGGGACGATGGCGCGCCGGCAGGGCGGCGATCTCTTCGGCGGTGAGCTTGCGGCTGATCCTGACGCGGCAGACCGAGGTCCGGGACGTGGACCCCGGCACCACGATCCGCGCCCAGTCGTCGGTGCACAGGCGCGAGCCGACCAGGCCGCCGTCGGGGATCAGGGCCATCCGGGTGGCAAAATCCATGTCCGGGCAGCCGCCGGCGGCGTTCAGCTCATAGACGTCGCTGCGGCCCACCCGCAGGAAGACCTGATCGGGGCGGCCCTGTTCGAAATTGTCGACCTGACGGACGCTGAAACACTGGCGTGCACGGGGCGGCGCATCATCGGCCATGCCGCCGTCGGCGACAGGGGCGCAGGAGGCCAGGAAGGTCAGGGTGCCGAGAGCGGCGAAGGCGAGGGTACGCATGGGGGAGTCTCCTCAAGGAACCGGAACCTCAACCGTCCGCCTTGCCGATCGGTTGCACAAGAGCCCCGGAAACAGCGTTTCGTAACGGATCGACCCGCGCTGACAGGTCCGCCGGCAGCGGCGACGGCGCGCCGGTCACCAGGGCCGCGACATGCTCGGCCAGCAGGGGGGCGACGCAAAAGCCGCGCGACCCCAGCCCGCCGAGGACGAACAGGCCTTCACCTCCGGGCGCGGCCCCGGCCAGCGGAAGCCGGTCCGGCGTGGTGGCGCGCACAGCGGTCCTGGCCCGGGACGGACCCGCTGCGGCGATCCGTGCCGCGAGTTGCGGCAGACGGGTCGCGACCGTGGCCAGATTACGGGCATCGGCCTCGTCCGATGGCCCGCCGTCGGTCTCGCCCCGATCATGGGTCGCGCCGAACAGCAGGCCGGAGCCCGTCGGCACCGCATAGCCCCCCCAGGCGACGGGGCCGGCGTCGACCCTCTCCACCCAGTTTGCCTGACCCCGGACCGGGGCCAGCGCCAGGCCGGGGACCGGCCGCGCCGTTCCCCAACCGGCCGCAAACACCACGATCTCCGCTTCAATGATCAAGCCGCCGGCCGCGTCCAGCAGCCGCCAGCCGGTCCCCGCCGCTTCGATAGACGCCACCCGCGCCGTGACGAGGACCGCCCCCTCCAGCCAGGCGTCGAGCACGGCGCGCGGCCGGATCGCCAAGGCGTCGCGCATCCACAGCCCGCCGCACGCGACCGGTTCGCCCAGCTGGACAGCACAGCGGGTGGCGTCGCGGACCGCCATGGCCCCCGGGGACCAGAAGGGCTGGCTCGCGACCTTGGCGAACCGCCCGGCGTCGCGCGGCGTCTGTTCGAGCTGAAGCACGCCCGTCTCGATCACGGCGTCGGGTATGGCGGCATAGAGCGCCGCCGCCCGGGCCAGGGCCTGGGCGTGCAGGCTCGCGATCTCCAGATCTCCGGCATCGAGGCGGGGCGTCACAAGGGCGGCAGGAAAACCGGAGCCTCCCGCACCGGGCGCGTCGCCCTCGACGACCGTCGCCCGCACGCCGAGTGCCGCAAAGGCCCGCGCCAGCGCGGCCCCGGCGATCCCCGCTCCGACCACGGCCACGGACGGCGACGGCGACGGTGCGGCGGCGGCGCCCGGCAGACGCGCTTCCAGCCGTTCCCGCTTGCGCCCATGGCCCGGCCGCTTCTCGACAGCGAACCCTCGCTCCGCCAGTCCCCGCCGCACCGCCCCGGCGACGGTGAAGGTCGCGACCCGCGCCCCCGGCGCGGAGCGGGCGGCCAGGCTGTCCATGACCGCGTCCGACCACATGTCGGGATTGGTCGAGGGGGCAAAGCCGTCGAGGAACCATGCGTCGGCCCGTCCGGTCCAGTGGGACAGGGCCCAGCCGACATCGCCGACGGCGAGATCGAGCGTCGCATTGAAGGCGGGCAGGTCGAGACGATGAAATCCCGGCGTCGGCTCCGGCCAGACCTCCAGCAGCGCCCGGGTCGCCTCCGCCAGTTCCGGCCAGGCTTCCAGGGCGCGCCCGGCCTCTTCGCGGCTCAACGGATAGCCCTCCACCGAAAACAGGCTCAGTCGACCACCGGCGGGGCCCTCACGACGCCACAGATCCAGCAGGGCGGCGATGTTGAGCCCGGTGCCGAACCCCAGCTCGGCGACGCAGAAGCGGCTCCGCTCCCGCCAGGCCTCCGGCAGACCGCAGCCGGCGAGAAACACAGCGCGGGTCTCGGCCAGCCCGTCCTGCTGCGAGAAATAGACGTCGCCGAACCGCCCTGATCGGGGCGAGCCGTCATCGGTCCAGATCAGGCGGGGGGCGCGGTCTTCAGCCATTGGTCACGGCCTATACCGCTCAGGCCGCCGCGCAACGAAAAAGGGCCGCCCCGAAGAGCGGCCCCTGTCCATGGTCCTGTCCGGTGGTCCGGACGCCGGCGTGCGACGTCTAGTGAGCTGCGGCCGGAGCGGCCGGCGCGGCGGCGGCGGGGGCCGGTGCGGCGGCGTCAGCCGCGGCCGGAGCCATCTCGGCCGCGGCGGCGGCGTCAGCGGCGGCCTGGGCGTCAGCGGCGGCCTGGTCGATGGTGACATTGGCGGCGGCCGGGTCGGCGACGCCGGCCGCTTCAGCGGCTTCGGTCGCGGCGCCGTCGGCCTTTTCCTCGGCCTTCTGGCAGGCGGTCAGGGCAAGCGCGGCGGAGGCGGCCACGATCAGGGCTGTGATGCGCATCGATGAGCTCCTTGGATTCGGTGGACGGGGGCGTCCCGGGGAACTGGATAACGACCGCCGGCGAACCCCCGCAAGTTAAATAGCGCCCACGTTCGGCGCAGCGCGGTGAACGGGACAACGAAAAAGGGCCGCCCCTTCCGGGACGGCCCTTCCTTCATCAGACCCGAAGGCCCGAATGATGTCGCTCGTATTAGTGAGCGGCGGCCGGGGCAGCGGCGTCGGCAGCCGGAGCGGCAGCGGCGTCGGCGGCCGGGGCGGCAGCGGCGTCGGCGGCCGGAGCAGCGGCGTCAGCAGCCGGGGCCATGGCGGCGTCGGCAGCCGGGGCTTCGGCAGCGGCGTCGGTGGCCGGAGCTTCTTCAGCCTTGTCGGCGGCGGGGGTGCAGGCGGCCAGGGCCAGAGCGGCGACCGAAGCGGCGACCAGAGCGGTGATGCGCATAATATTTATTCCTTCAGAAGGGTCATACGAGGTCATGAACTCCTCGCAGTTCCGGAGATAACGGGAACGTGAGCGAAAGCCAAGCCTAATTCTCACGTATTCGTGAACCCGCGTCACCCCGGGGCCGGAATCCAGCGTGCACCGGCCCGAAGACCGCGCCGACCGGGACCGGCAAACCGCCGGTGGCTGTGACGCCGGGGTCACCAGGCCGAATCAGCGTCGGGAAAACTCACCTGCGCGTGACGGAGACGCCGGCACAGCGTCCCCGTCGTCCGCGACCCTTCTGACGGGAGCGGTCCGAACCCCGCCCCGGCCTGCGCAGGGCCGGCCGCGACGGGGTTCAGTGTCCTGTCCCTTTAGTGGGCCGGGGCCATCTTGTCGTCAGCGGCCATGGCACCGTCAGCGGCCGGAGCCATCGCGCCTTCGGCTGCGGGGGCCATGGCCGCATCGGCGGCGGGCGCCATCGCGGCGTCGGCGGCCGGGGCCATGGCGTCGGCTGCTGGAGCCATGGCACCTTCGGTCGCTTCGGCCTTTTCTTCGGCGGCGGGTGTACAGGCGGCGAGAGCGAGGACGCCGGCGGCGGCCACGAGCAGTTTGCGGATCATGTTGAACCCCAGAGAACGAGCGGCCGGAATGGCCGGGCATGGGGCGTCATGCCCCCGAAACCTGGTTCGATATCGGGGCGCAAAAGGTTACAGGCCGGAGGGCAAACGATCAGGCGTCGGTCGGTGCCGCCGACAGGGACTCTTCCATCTCGGTGAACGAAGGCTGGGCCGAGGACGGAATATCGCCGCGACCGATCTCGACGGAGATCTGGGCGGCGTTGCCGTGCAGGTGGGCGACCAGCACCGACTGGATGATCTTGTAGTAGGCGCTTTCCTCGTCGACGATTCCCTTGAGCCGGGCGGCGAGGGGGCCGACCAGGCCATAGGCCATGAACACGCCCATGAAGGTGCCGACCAGGGCGCCGCCGATCATGCCGCCGAGGATTTCCGGCGGCTCGGTGATCGAGCCCATGGTCTTGATGACCCCCAGAACGGCCGCGACAATGCCGAGCGCGGGCAGGGCGTCAGCGAGGTTCTGCAGGGCATGGGCCGGCTCGAGCGCCTCGTGGTGGTGCTTTTCGAGCTGCTTCTCCATCGCATCCTCGATCTGGTGAGGATCCTCGAGGTTCATGGTCATCATCCGCAGGGTGTCGCAGATGAAGTCCGTGGCGAAATGGTCCTTCAGGACCTTGGGGTATTTCTGGAAGATCGTGCTCTCGGCGGGCTTTTCGATGTGGCTCTCCAGGGCGATGACGCCCTTGGACTTCATCGTCTTGGTCAGCTGGAACAGAAGGGACAGCAGGTCCTTGTAGTCCTGCTTCTTCCATTTGGGGCCGCCGAACGCCTTGCCGAGGCCGCCCAGGGTGCCCTTCATCGTGGTGACGCTGTTGGAGATCAGGAAGGCGGCGATGCCGGCCCCGCCGATGGCCATCAACTCATGCGGCGCGGCATGGGTGATGACGTCAAACTTGCCGCCGGAGATGGCGTAGCTGCCGAACACCATGCCGAACAGCAGGACAATGCCGATAATCTGGAACATGGGGGGGCGGTCGATCCTGCGCGCGAGAGACGCCGACCTTCGCCGTTAATGATTAAGGGGCGGTTGCGAACCGGCGCCCTAGAGCCGGGTTTCACCGTCCATGATGGCCGCGCGGGCCGCCTCGCTGAATTTGGCGTAGCCGTTCTTGCCACCCCGGATATAGAGCGGGCCGTCGACCTTGCCCGGATCGAAGCCGTCGGCGACCAGGTCGACCTTCCTGTATTTGAACGTTCCGGTCGTGTCGGCCGACTTGATCAGGCGGACAAACGCCGGGCGGGCATAGCCCGGCAGTTCCTGATCGACCCAGTCGGCGAACGGACGGGCGGCGAACCGGCCCTCGACGACAAGGGCGACCATGCCGGCCTTGCCCTCGTGGCCGGGCACGGGAACGCCATAGGCGATGACTTCCTTCACGCCGGGCGCATCGGCCAGCCGCTGCTCGACCTCGGCGGTCGAAACGTTTTCACCCTTCCAGCGGTAGGTGTCGCCGATCCTGTCGATGAAATAGACATAGCCTTCGCTGTCCTGCCTCATCAGATCGCCGGTCCGGAACCAGCGGTCGCCGCGCACGAACACGTCGCGCAGGATCTTCTTCTCGGAGGCCGCCCGGTCCGCATAGCCGGAGAAGGCGTGACGGATGTCGTCGCCGATCATCCCCAGCGCCTCGCCGACCTCGCCGTCCTTCGCCAGCTGGCACAATCCATCGGCACCCCGGACAGGCTCCTCCGTGTCCACGTCGAACCGGACCAGGCGGAAATTGATCTGCTTCTTGAGGAAGCCGGGGACGCGACCGATCGCGCCCGGCTTGCCGTCGAAATTGAACACCGAGACATTGCCCTCGGTCGAACCATAGAATTCGAAGATGTTCGGCACAGCGAACCGCTTCTGAAAATCGGTCCAGACATCCGGCCTCAGGCCGTTTCCGAAGGCCAGGCGCAGCCTGTGCGACCCTTCGTCCGGATTTTCGGGGCAGTTGACCAGATAGCGGCAAAGCTCGCCGATATAGACGAACAGGGTCGCCCCCGAGGCCTTCACTTCCGGCCAGAAATTCGTCGCCGAGAACCGCTTGCGCAACACCAGCACGCCGCCGTTCAGCAGCGCGGGTCCGACCCCGACCAGGCCGCCGGTCGAGTGATAGAGCGGCAGGACGTTGAAGGTAACGTCCTTTTCGGTGGCGCCCGTCGCCCCGGCGAAGGCGCGCATATAGGTGCGGGCCCGGGCGTGGGTGATCTTCGCCGCCTTGGGCAGGCCGGTTGTGCCCGAGGTATAGATGTACAGGGCCGTGTCGCGGTTGGTCAGGCCCAGACGCGCCGACCGCGCCGGCCGCACGGACGAGCCGCTGCGCACCGGCTTGTCCAGCCCGCGCCGCTCGTCGGCCTCATCCTCGTCGCGCAGTCCGAGCACCCAGAGCATCAGGTTGCGGCCCGACAGCGCGCGGGCGTCCTCGACCCGCTTCCAGCAGTCCTCGTCGGTTATGACCTGGGAGGCGTTGGAGATGGACAGGCAGTGCGCCAGGGCATGGCCGGTCAGATTGGTGTTGATCAGGGCGGTGGCGACGCCGACCTTGGAGAACCCCAGCCAGGCGGCGATGTATTCGGCGCGGTTCAGCATCACCAGGGCGATGGTGTCGCCGCGCTTCAGCCGGCGGCTCTGGGCCCAGTGGCCGAAACGGTTGGCCATGGCGTCGAGCTCGCGATAGGTCACCGTCCGCCGGTCATCGACAATGGCGACCCGTTCGCCGAACCGGTCAACGGCCTCTTCCCAGTCGTCGCAGAGCAGATCGGCGCTATCCAGCTCGATCGGCTTTATGCGCTTGAGCAGACGGCGCAGCCCCTTGGCGAAACGCAGGTTGCGCTTGATGTTCGCCACCAGACCCATCGTCTTCATCACTCCGCGGAAAGCCGTCCCTGCCTTGGTGATGGACAAGCCGCCGGTCGCGGTCAACCGGCAGGGGAATTACAGGGGCGATTAGAGGCAAAAGATCGCCGGTTTGCGCCGCGGCGTGGCGCCGATGCGGCGGTGACGCAGGGGGAACCTGTCGAAGTCTGACAGCCGCTTGAAGAACGGCGTGCAGCGGGTCTTAATCACCGGACGCGGATTGGCGGCGTGGGGCCGGCATGATCCCCGGGGGAATACACGATGAAATATCTTCTGACCGCCGTTTGCGCCCTGGCGCTGGCCGGACCCGTCGCGGCCCAGGACTATAACGCCGAGCCCAACTACGGCACCATCACCCTGGCACCGGGCTTCCAGCCCGATCCGCACCTCGTCAGCCTGCGCGCCGGCGGCGACATCAGCGCCTCCAACGCCGGCAACGGCTGCGCCGGTTACATCACCAATTCGCCGGACTATCGCTTCCAGTGGAACGGCAACGGCTCGCTGAACATCAAGATCTCGGTCCTGTCCAAGGCCGACACCACCCTGGTCGTGAACGGCCCGAACGGCGAATGGTACTGCGACGACGACACCGGCGAGGACAACAACCCCCTGGTCACCCTGGGGTCCGTATCCGGCCGCTACGAAATCTGGGTCGGCACCTATTCCAGCGGCGATCCGCAGCCCGCCGTCCTGTCGATTTCGGAACTCACCAACTTCTGAGGCCGACCGTTCAGTATTGATCGGGCCTGAAACGGCATGGCTCGCAAAAAGGGCCCCGGCGGAGCGATCCGCCGGGGCCCTTGTCTGTCCGGCGTCAGGCCGCCGGTGAAACGCGCCAGATCACATTGCCCACGTCATCGGCCACCAGCAGGGCCCCCGTCCGATCAAACTGGACTCCGACAGGGCGGCCCATCGCCTGATCCTGTTCGTTGATAAAGCCGGTCAGAATGTCTTCCGGCGGCCCCGACGGAACACCGCCGGTGAACGGCACGAAGATCACGCGGTAGCCGTTGCGCGGCGTCCGGTTCCACGATCCATGCTGGCCCACGAAAGCCCCGCCGCGATACCGCTCGGGAAACAGGCCGCCCTCGCCGAACGTCAGACCCAGCGACGCCGTATGGGCGCCGAGGGCGTAGTCAGGCTTCAGGGCCCGCGCGACCATCCCGGGATTGGCCGGCTCGACCCGCGTATCGACGATCGGGCCATAGTAGCTCCACGGCCAGCCGTAGAAGCCGCCGGGCGTGACCGAGGTCATGTAGTCGGGCACCAGATCGTTGCCGAGCTCATCCCGCTCATTGACCGAGACCCAGAGCTTGCCGCTGTCCGGCTGCCACGCCAGACCCACCGGATTGCGCAGGCCCGAGGCGAAGATGCGGTCAGCCCCCGTCGCAATGTCGATCTCGTGGATGGCGGCCCGACCCTCCTCCTCGGCCAGACTGTTCTCACCGATGTTGGAGTTCGAGCCGACCCCCACATACAGCCGCGTCCCGTCCGCACTGGCGACCAGACTCTTGGTCCAGTGATGGTTGCGCCCCGCCGGCAGGGCGACCAGCCGCGTTGCGGGCGCCGAGATCCGCGTCTGCCCCGTCTGATAGGGGAAGGCGACCACGGCGTCGGCGTTGGCGACGTAGAGCGTGCCTCCCACCAGCGCCATGCCGAAGGGCGAGGTCAGGTTTTCGAGAAAGGCGGTCCGCGTTTCGGCGACTCCGTCGCCGTCCGCATCGCGCAGCAGGGTGATCCGGTTGGCACTCGGTGCCCGGGCCCCCGCCTTCTTCATGAACAGGCCCTGTACCCAGCCCCGCAAACCGCCCGACTTGCCCTCAGGCTTCGGGGGCGAATTGGTCTCCGCGACAAGGATGTCGCCATTGGGCAGGCGATAGAGCCAGCGCGGATGATCCAGACCCGAGGCAAAGGCCTGGACCCGGAAGCCTCGGGCCGCCACCGGCGTGCGACCCTCCGGCCAGCCGACCGCCTCGGCGATATTGGCCCGCGGGAACAGCGACCCTTGCGGCGCCGGCAAGGTCGGGTCGGGACCGAACCCGGCAGAGGGATCCAGCGCCTCATTGGCTCCGCAGGCTGCGAGCGTGAGCACCAGGGCGGAGGCTGCGAGCAATGTCGGACGGGTCATGGGACGGCCTTTGCGTGGGCGGGTCAGAACGCGGGGAACTCCAGACGGCTGACGTCATAACCCAGCGCCGCGGCGCGCGCGACGAGCGCGCGGCGTTGGGCGGCGTCCGGAACCTCCCGGGTGTAGATCCACAGCTTGTCGAAGGTCGGATCGGCGGAGATGAACCAGCTGTAGTCCTCGGCGTGGTCCAGCACCCAGTAGTCCCAGGTGATCAGGCCGCCGACATAGCGGACCCTCAGCTTGGCGTTGGTGCCGGGGTCGAGGATCTCGCCCCGCCCGCCGATCGCCTTCTCCCGACCCTGCGGCGTATCCACCTGGCAGGTGTCGCGCACATCCACGCGCGTCGGATTGACCACGACATAGTTGGTCGCCCCGGCCACGCAGCCGTCCGTCAGCCCCATCGGGAGACGCGCGATCTCGAGCCAGCGGCCGCTGTAGAAGCGATCCAGATCGACCGCCCTCACCGGCGCCGGCGCGCGCACCTCATCGGGTCCCGGCGCGGTGACGCAGGCCGACAGGGACAATGCGCCCGTCAGGGCAAGGGCGGCAGCGAGGCTTCGCTTCAACATGGGACGGTCTCCGGCGAGAGTTGAACTGGCAAGTACGGCGCAGGTTCCGCGTGGACGCTTCAGGCCAGCGGATTCAGGTCAGGCGGCGGACAGATGCGCCGAAACCGCGCCTCGATAAAGGAAAAGGCTCCGGGAGCGATGAACCCCGGGGTGCCGGCAACGGTATCCCGCAGCCCGGAATATGGCTCCCGCGCCCCGCCGACCCTTGAGGTGCGACAGGCGGACGCATATCTGCCTGCCTCTCGGGAGGGTGCCCATGCAGCCGGTTGTTTCCATCCAGGGTCTGACCAAGACCTACAAATCGGGGCTGCAGGCCCTGAAGACCACGGACCTGACCATCGGCAAGGGCGAGATCTTCGCCCTGCTGGGGCCCAATGGCGCGGGCAAGACGACGCTGATTTCCATCGTCTGCGGTATCGTCACCCCGACCACGGGGACGGTCGTCGCCGACGGTCACGACATCCAGAAGGACTATCGAGCGGCGCGGTCGAAGATCGGCCTGGTGCCGCAGGAGCTGACCACCGACGCCTTCGAGACGGTGCTGGCCACCGTCACCTTCAGCCGCGGCCTGTTCGGCAAGGCGCCGAACCCCGCCCATATCGAGAAGACCCTGCGTGAGCTGTCGCTGTGGGAGAAGCGCAACGACAAGCTCATGACCCTGTCCGGCGGGATGAAGCGCCGGGTGATGATCGCCAAGGCCCTGAGCCACGAACCCGACATCCTGTTCCTCGACGAACCGACCGCGGGGGTCGACGTCGAACTCCGCCGCGACATGTGGAACCTCGTCCGCGGCCTGCGCGACAAGGGCGTCACCATCATCCTCACCACCCACTATATCGAGGAGGCCGAGGAGATGGCCGACCGCGTGGGCGTGATCCTCAAGGGCGAGCTGATCCTCGTCGAACAGACCGCCACCCTGATGAAGAAGCTGGGCAAGAAGACCCTGACGCTGAATCTGCAGGAGCCCCTCGCCGTGATTCCGGCGACGCTGGCCGAATGGTCGCCGACGCTGAAAGCCGACGGAAACGAGCTGGAATACGTCTTCGATTCCAATCTGGAGAAGACCGGCGTGCCCTCCCTGCTGCGCAAGCTCTCGGACCTGGGCATCGCCTTCAAGGATCTGCACACCAGCCAGAGCTCGCTGGAGGACATCTTCGTCAGCCTGGTCCACCGCGACAAGGTCGACACCTCGACGGGAGCCGCGGCATGAACAGCCTGACCTTCAACGGCTACGGCGTCTGGGCCATCTACCGCTTCGAGATGGCGCGCGCCCTGCGCACCGTCTGGCAGTCGATCGTCACCCCGGTGATCACCACCGCCCTCTATTTCGTCGTCTTCGGCTCGGCCATCGGCAGCCGGATGACCGAGATCGACGGCGTGCCCTACGGCGCCTTCATCGTGCCCGGCCTGATCATGCTGAGCCTGTTCACCCAGTCGATCTTCAACGCCTCCTTCGGCATCTATTTCCCGAAATTCACCGGCACCATCTACGAGCTGCTCTCCGCGCCGGTCAGCCCGCTCGAGATCGTCATCGCCTATGTCGGCGCGGCCGCGACCAAGTCGGCGGTGCTCGGCCTCATCATCCTCGCCACGGCGGCCCTGTTCGTGCCTCTGCAGATCCTGCACCCGATCGAGATGCTGGCCTTCCTGATCCTGATCTCGACGACCTTCAGCCTGTTCGGCTTCATCATCGGCATCTGGGCCAATGGCTTCGAACAGCTGCAGATGATCCCCATGCTGGTGGTCACGCCCCTGACGTTTCTCGGCGGGTCCTTCTATTCGATCGACATGCTGCCGCCGGTCTGGCGCAGCATCACCCTGTTCAACCCGGTGGTCTATCTGATCTCAGGCTTCCGCTGGACCTTCTACGGCGCGGGAGACGTGGGCATTGTGGCCAGTCTGGCGGCCACGATGGGCTTCCTCCTGGTCTGTCTGGCCGTCGTCGGCTGGATGTTCCGGACCGGATACCGGCTGAAGAACTGAAGTCTTCCGCCCCGGGTCACGAAACGGGCCAGATCGGCGGTCACCTTGGTCCCTCTCCGCATTTGATGTAGCGCGCCGGTTCCTGCGCGGGAGTTTTGATGCCCACCGACACCGAAAAGAAGCTCAACGGCACGCCTGAGCCCTTCCGCCGCCCCGTGGTCTGGGGTCGGCCGCCCGAGACCGTTTTCCGCGCCGGCCCGCTGCCGAAGGGCGGCGGCCTCGCGCCCCCGCCCGCGGCACCGCCCATGCAGTTCACGCCGGGCATCCTCAGCGGCTCGATGATCCCGCGCGCCGCGCCGGCGCGTCCACAAGACCAGACCCGGGCCGCCGCCGCGCCGGAGCCCGATCTGACCGTCCGCCCCCTGCCCAGGGTCGAGCCCGAACCCGCACAGCCACCGGAGCCTGTTCGAGCGCCCGCGCCGATCCAGCCCGTCGTCTTCGCAGCCGAACCTGCGGCCGCTCCCGTCCCGGCCGCCGGCCATGCCCGCAGCTCGGCCAACCGGATTCCGCTCTATGCCGGGATCGCCCTCGCCGCCGCGAGCGTGCTCGCCCTGGGCGGCTGGATCTGGACCCGGTCGCCCGCGGAAGCCCCCGCTCCGGCGGCTGTGGCCACGCCCGCGCCGACCGTCCCGGTCACCGAAACGGTCCTGCCGGAGCGCGCGCCGGTTCCGGCACCCGTGACCGAAGCCGTCGTCGAGGCACCCGCTCCGGTCGTCGCCCCGCCCGTCGCAAGGCCGGCCGCCACAGTGGCGGCCCCGGCCCGCACGGTGCCGCCGGCCGCGCGTCCAGCCTCGCCCGCACCCGAGACCGTCGCCCCGACCGTTGCACCGCCGCCCGTGATTGTGGTCGCGCCGCCCCCCGGCCCGGCACCCACGGAAGCCGAGCGCCCGTCGACGGACCCCGATGCGCCGATCGCGACCCGGCCGCAGCCTATCGGCTAGCGCAGGGAGACGTAGCCGCGCTCGACCATGCGGCGCAGGCCCTCATAGGCCTCGGCCAGTTCCTCATAGGCTGTGCGGGCTGTGGCCAGTCGCGCGATCTGGTCGGGCGTCGAGGGGGCGCCGGATTCCGACTGCCTCAGGCTCTCGGCCACCCATTTCGCCCGGGCCGTCGCCGTCAGGACGGCCAGCTTCTGGAACATCGATGCGTCCAGTTTCGGCAGCATCTGGCCGATCACCTCGCGATTGGCGACGAAGGCCGAATAGTCGATCTGCTCCAGCAGGCCGCGCAACCGCCGCTGTTCGTGCGGGTCGGTGTCCTGCGGCTCGAAATGGTCGCGCTGGCGGCGATAGCTTGAGGTCTGGATGGTCGACATGTCGGCTCTTCCGGAATGAAGCGACGTCGAAGGTGCGCCCGGTCGATTAACGAGGGGTTGCGGCTGGCGTCCCGCGCGGCCTTTCCCATCTCTCGAGCTGAAGGAGACACCCATGGTCAAGGCAATCTGGAACGGCGAGACGATCGCCGAGAGCGACGACACAGTGGTGGTCGAGGGAAACCACTACTTTCCCCTCGACTCGGTCAGGCCGGGCGTCCTGACGCCGTCCGCCACGACGAGCGCATGCCCCTGGAAGGGCACGGCGGGATACTATTCCGTCCACGTCGGCGAGAGCGAGAACCGGGACGCGGCCTGGTACTATGCCGAGCCGAAGCCGGCGGCCGCGGAAATCGCAGGCCGGGTCGCTTTCTGGAAGGGCGTCAAGGTCGCCTGACGACCCGGGGAATCGGCGGACTCAGTGCGCCTCGGGCGGCCGCGCGGCGGGGCTGAGGTATTCGGTCCCCGGCTTCGGATGGGCGTCCAGCACGAAGCGACGGTCGCAATAGCCGCATTCGACGAAGTCTTCCGCACCCATGTCCATATAGACCAGCGGATGGCCGAGCGCTCCGCCGCCTCCGTCGCAGGCCACGCGTTTGGTGGAGACCACGATGGCTTCCGGCGGCGGAATGATCGCATCGGCGTGGCGCGGCGGCATGGGCGGACCTGACGGGTGGGGCGGAGTTCGAGCGACTCCCTAGAAGCCCCGGCGCACGGCGTCAAACCGTCTGCGTTTTCCGGCGGAAGACCCGGTCGAAGAAGGCCTTGCGCTTGCGGAACAGGGACCAGCCCAGGCAGCCCGCGGCGACCCACAGGCCGATCTCGCCGATCACCGCCGCGGGGCCGCCGATCAGCAGGGTTTCGCGCATCGCGATCTCGCCCATCCGGTTCAGGACCACAACGGCCGTGAAGGCCCCATAGCCGAGCAGGCAGAAGGCGAAAGCCGTCCAGCCGATCATCTTCGTACGGGTCATGCGCCGATCTCCGTCAAGCATGCTGTTCATAATGACAAGTGTCCTAGACATTTCTTCAGCCCGTGTCAAGCACCATTGACATCCTCCCGCGACGCCCGCCGCCCCGGGCCTTGGCGGCGACGGGCCACGGGCCTACCTAGGCCCGTCACCGACCGAAAGCCGCCGCATGTCCGAGTCCGCCGCCCTGCCCGTTAACGCCATCGAGGTCCGCGGGCTGGAAAAGACCTATGCCGGCTCGAAGAAGGCCCCGCCCAAGGTCGCCCTGCGCGGCGTCGATCTGGTCATTCCGCGCGGCTCGATGTTCGGCCTGCTGGGTCCCAACGGTGCCGGCAAGTCGACCCTGATCAACATCCTCGCCGGCGTGGTCAACAAGACCGGCGGCACGGCCCGGATCTGGGGCCGCGACATCGACAAACAGCCGCGCGACGCCCGCGCCGCCCTCGGCGTGGTGCCGCAGGAGATCGTCGCCGACGTCTTCTTCACCCCGCGCGAGGCGCTCGAGGTCCAGGCCGGTTTCTATGGTGTCCCCGCCAGCGAGCGCCGCTCCGACGAACTGCTCGCCGCCCTCGGTCTCAGCGACAAGGCCCACGCCTATGTCCGCGCCCTGTCCGGCGGCATGAAGCGCCGCCTGATGGTGGCCAAGGCCCTGGTGCACAATCCGCCCATCCTGATCCTCGACGAGCCCACGGCGGGCGTCGACGTCGAGCTGCGCCGCCAGCTGTGGGAATACGTCCGTCGCCTCAACGCCGAGGGCGTGACCATCCTGCTGACCACCCACTACCTCGAGGAGGCGCAGGAGCTCTGCGACACCATCGCCATCATGAACCGCGGCGAGGTCGTCGCCTGCGAACCCACGCCCCAGCTGTTGCGCCGTCTGGACACGCGAAACGTGGTGGTGACCCCCGAAGGCGCCCTTAAGGCCCTGCCGAAGCTGAAGGGTTTCGAGGCCGTCGCCCGCCCCAACGGCGCCTTCGCCGTCACCTATAAAAAGGGCCAGTCGTCGGTGGAGCATGTGCTGGCCGCCGTCCGCGCCGCGGGCGTCACCATCGCCGACATCGTCACCGAGGACCCCGACCTGGAAGACGTCTTCCTGGCCCTGACCTATGGCGATGCGAACCAGGTCAGCCCGACGAAGGACTAGGCCGGCGCGCGGGCGCGATGCGTTTTGACCTGCGCTGAGCGAACGGCTGCTTTCGACCCATTGCGGAAGTTGGGGGCGCCAGCGATTGTAGCGCCATGAAGCGGATTGTCCTCGCCTTCCTGCTCGCCTTTACGGTGGTCTTTCCAAGCGATGTTCCCGCTGGGCAGATCGCTACTTCGAGCGCGCGAACGGTAGTGCAGCCGGACGCGCAAGCAGAGCCAATTGTGGTCCTGATACAGTACGATCCTTGGGCGATGGTCATAGGGTCGGATAGCCCCATGTTCGTGCTGTATGACGATGGGACTGCGATCTACCGAAGAGGGGCTGGGCATTACGCCACCCAGCTCAGCCCAAGCGATTTGCAGGCATTCCTTGCTGAGCTCCGACCAGACCGGCTCGGCGATCAAAATCGTTCGATTGAGCTGAGCGACAGTACGGACCAGCCTACAACCATCATTCATGTGAAGGCGGGATCGACCTACTCACATGTCTCGATATATGGGCCACTTCGATCCCCTGAAAATAGGGCGGCGCTACCCGTCGAAGTTGCCGAAATCTACGAAAGGCTCAGCGCCTTTGAATGGCAAGGTGAGTTGCCTTGGCTTCCCAACGCGGTCGAGGTGATGATTTGGCCCTACGAATACGCGCCAGAGGAATCGATCATCTGGCCGGAGGATTGGCCTGACACCCGCCACCCAGACGCCCACCAGCGCGGCGACGGTTACAGCATCTATATTCCAGCAACAGAATATCAGGCCCTACGCGATTTCTTGAGGACGAGGCGGCAACGAGGTGCCGTCTTGATCGACGGAAGAAAGTGGGCGGCCAGTGTCCGACTTCCGTTTCCGAAAGAGGTACGTTGGATGGGGCAGGCCGACGAGTGATCCGCATGTCCGGTTTCCACCCATAGCGGACCTTCACGGCGTCCGCTCTCCGATCGCCGCCCTCGCCCTTAAACGACCATCACCGTCCCGATGAGCAGCCGCGCCCCGGCCCGCCCCATCACCGTATTGGTCGCTGCCTGAAGCTGGGCCACCAGACGTTCGACATCCGGCGGCGTCCCCGGCAGGAGCGCATTGGCGGACTGCTGGACCACCGCCGCATAGGCCGCCCGCAGGCGTGGCGCCGACTGGGCGACGCGGGTGCGCAGGGCGGCGTCCGGCGTATCGACCCCGGTCTCGACCGTCATCACCCCCAGCCGCCCGCCCGGTCCCCGGACGTTGGCTGTGATGGTCGGCAGCCGGAGATAGGTGGCCTGCGCGCCGCCCCCGCCGCCTCCGCTGGTGCGGAGCGGTTGGGTCTTCAGTCCGAGGAGAGCGCGACGATCCATGCGCCGACCCTAGCGCGCGGCGCTTAAGACGTGGTTACGCCGCCGCCCCGACCGCGGCAGGCTCCATCGCCTTGAGGTCCAGCAGGGCGAACAGGGCCGCGTCCTCGTCCTGTTCGGGATTGGGCGTGGTCAGCAGCTTGCCGCCGACGAAGATGGAATTGGCTCCGGCGAGGAAGCACAGGGCCTGCATCTCGGCGCTCATCGTCTCGCGCCCGGCCGACAGGCGGACCATGGCCTTCGGACAGACGATCCGCGCCACGGCGACAGTGCGGACGAATTCGATCGGGTCGATCTCGCCTTCGCGCATCACCCGCTCGCCCAGCGGCGTGCCGGTGACCGGCACCAGGGCATTGACCGGCAGGCTGTCAGGGTGTTCGGGCAGGGTCGCCAGCGCATGCAGCAGGCTGGCCCGGTCGCGCCGCGCCTCGCCCATGCCGACGATGCCGCCGCAGCAGGTGCTCATGCCCGCATCGCGGACGTGCTGCAGGGTATCCAGTCGGTCCTGATAGGTCCGCGTGGTCACGACCTGGGCGTAATACTCCGGCCCGGTGTCGAGGTTGTGGTTGTAGTAGTCGAGGCCCGCCGCCTTCAGCTGCTGCGCCTGATCCGCCGTCAGCATGCCCAGGGTGGCACAGGTCTCCAGCCCCAGGGCCTTCACCCCCGCGATCATGCTCGCCAGCCTGGGCGTGTCCCGGTCCTTCAGTTCTCGCCAGGCCGCGCCCATGCAGAACCGGCTGGCCCCGCCCGCCTTCGCGGCCATGGCCTCGGCGATCACCGCCGTGGCATCCATCAGCTTCCCGGCCTTCAGCCCCGTGTCGAAACTGGCCGACTGCGAGCAGTAGCCGCAGTTCTCGGCGCAGCCGCCCGTCTTGATCGACAGCAGCTGGCTCTTCTGGACTTCCGAGGGGTCAAACCACGCCCGGTGCACGGTGGCGGCGTCGAACACCAGTTCCATGAACGGTCGTGCGAAGAGGCCCTCGACCTCGTCCAGGGTCCAGTCCTGGCGGGGGGCGGCAAGGTCGTGGCGAGCAGTTGGGGTCATGTCGGGTGATTGGTGGTTGGTGATTGGTGGATGATGACCCTACCGGCTTTTGCGATCCCGGAGAGCAGCGGCAAGTGACACAAGCATCCGACTGATACGGTCGGCTGCGGCCAATAGCCTGTTTTCAGCGTCCGGCTCCAGATATCCGAGGCGAGCGGCGATCATGAGCTGGGTTTCCGCCTCGGCCAGAGAGCCGCGCGCTATACCAACGAACTGGAGGAACTCGCCCGTGGTGCGCCGGGCCGCGCCCTCGGCGATATTGGAGGCGACCGACACGGCTGCCCGGCGAACCTGACTGGTTAGGCCGAAACGCTCGTCCCTCGGCCATCCCGCGCTCGATCGGTAGACCAGCAGGATCCAGTTCACTGCGAACTGCCAGACCTCAAGGTTCCGATAGCTGGTCACTCCCGCCGTCATGTGCCCCTCGATGGAAACGCGGCACAATCATGGATTGCATTGCTCGTGCTGGCAAGGCAGACGCCCCATCCTCACCAATCACCAATCACCAATCACCAATCACCAATCACCCCTTCACTCCTCGTCGCGATAGACCCGGCCGTCGCGCATCACGAAGTCCATGGAGGTCAGCACGGAAACGTCCGTCAGCGGATCGCCGTCGACCGCAATGATGTCAGCGCGCTTGCCGGGTTCCAGCGTGCCGATCTCCGAGGACAATCCCAGCAGATCCGCCGCGTTGACGGTCGCCGCCACAATGGCCGTCATCGGCGTCATTCCATGCTGGACCATCAGGGCGAATTCATCGGCGTTGCGTCCGTGTTTCGACACCCCCGCATCGGTGCCGAAGGCGATGCGGACGCCAGCCGGAACCGCCCGTTCCAGCGACTGGCCGGTGATCGAGATCCGCCACTGGATCTTGGGCATGACCTCCGGCGGATAGGCGTTCGGATCGGCGGCCAGCCGCTCGATATAGCCGTTCACCGTCGACAGGGTCGGGACATAGTAGGCCCCCGACTGGCGGAACAGTCCGATCGTCTCGTCGTCGAAGATGGTCCCGTGCTCGATCGAATCCGCACCGAGCCGCAGCGCCATATTGATGCCGTCCGCGCCATGGGCGTGGACCGCGACCTTGAGGCCGTACAGGTGCGCCGTCTCGATCAGGGCGCGCGCCTCGTCCTCGAACATCTGGGCGCCCAGTCCGGCGCCGATGCGGCTGTTGACCCCGCCGGTGGTGGCGATCTTGATCACCCGGGCACCGCGGCCGACCTGGATGCGCACCGCCTCGCGGCAGCTCTCCACGCCGTTGCAGACGTTGTCGTGCGGCATGACCTCGCGCAGGTCGTCATTGAATCCCAGCCGCCCGTCCATATGGCCCGAGGTGGTCGAGATGCTGTTGCCGGAGTCGATGATGCGCGGACCGGGCAGGCGGTGGGCGGCCGTCTCGTCCGCCAGGGCCAGGGTCACCCCGCCCTCATCACCGAGGTTCCGCACCGTGGTGAAGCCGGCCATCAGCGTCTTCTCGGCGTTCTCGGCCGCGCGATAGGCATGGGCCGGCAGGTTCTCGGTGACGCCGGAGATCAGACCCGCCTGACCGCCGAGGTCAGACACCAGATGCACATGGCTGTCGATCAGGCCGGGCAGGACGAAGCGGTCGCGCTGGTCGATCACGGTCGCGCCGGGGAAGGCGGCGGCGTCCACGAAGCCGTCGCGGATCTCGACGATCAGGCCGTCGCGCACGACGACGGTCGAAGGGCCGCGCGGCGCCTGACCGGGACGATCCAGCAGCCGGCCCGCCTGGATCAGGGTGACCGGACCGGCGCTCGCCGGAGCGGCGTCCTGGGCCAGGCTCACGCCGCCCATCGTCAGCGCCAACAGCGCGCCCGCGATCATCGTCTTCATGGATTGCCTCCCCGGATTGACGACAGATAGCCACAGATCGCCTTCAGGGGTCCAGAAGCAGTTCGCCGCGCCGCAGGTCGATGGTCACGGTCTCGAACAGGCCCATCAGATCCACGCCCAGAAGCAGGGCGGGCCGATCAGCAAGGTCCCAGACGGAGAAGGTGTGGAAGTCGCCGACCAGCACGGGAAGCCGGGTCAGCCGGACCCCGCCCAGCTGAAGCTGGGGCAGCATCATGGCCTCGGCCATGACGCCCTCGCCGGTCGGGGACAGGACCCGGTTCAGTCTCGACCCGTCCGGCAGCACCAGCGGCTGGGCGTTGGCCTGGACGGCCAGGGCGGAGTTGATGACGGTCATCCTGGAACCGGTGTCGACGATGACCTTGCAGGGGACCGACCCCGCCATGGCGTCGATCAGCAGCATGCCGTTGAAGCGTTGCTCTCCAGCCGTCGGCCGTGCCGTCACCACCAGGCTGTCGGCGTCGCGCAGGCCCCGCCTGGGGCGCATGACATTGACGCGCGCGCGACCTCTGAAATGCAGCACCAGCCGCAGGCCGGCGAGCAGATCGGTTCCCAGGAGACCGTCCAGTCCGCCCATGTTCGCGCGTCCGGCGACCACCAGCCGGGCGTCGCGCGCGTCGAGCGCTCCGGTCCGGACGCGATCGGCCCGGACGGTGGAGGCCAGCTCTCCGGCCACCACCGTATGCATGGTCACCGCGCCTGCGTCGGCCAGCCCGAGGGCGACGGCCAGGTCCTCGGCGATGACCGAGGCGTTGGCGGCACTGTCGACGGCGAAGGTGTAGGGGCCCTGTTCGTTGATCCTGACCGGGACCGTCAGCAGATCACTCTGCTGATTGTCGCTCGAGAAGGCGGGCGCATCCTGCATGCGGGCGAACGCCGGCGCGGCGAATCCCGCCACCATCAGCCCGGCCAGGGCTGCTGTTCGACGCGTCAGGTCTCCGCTCGCCATGGTCCGCTCCTCACGGCAAGGGTGACATGAAACGCCGCGACGCACGAGGTGTGCAAGAAACACATAAAGATATCCTTATGGGTTTCTTGCCCCCGCGCCGGGTCCGGTCTATAGGCCGCGCGAACAGTCTTCCGGAAAGCTCCGCCCCATGACCGACTACATCGTCCGCGACATCTCGCTTGCCCCGTTCGGCAACAAGGAAATCGCCATCGCCGAAACCGAAATGCCGGGCCTGATGGCGCTGCGCGAAGAGTTCGGCGCGCAACAGATCCTCAAGGGCGCCCGCATCGCCGGCTCGCTGCACATGACGATCCAGACCGCCGTGCTGATCCAGACGCTGGAAGCCCTCGGTGCCGAGGTCCGCTGGGCCTCGTGCAACATCTTCTCGACCCAGGACCACGCCGCGGCCGCCATCGCCGCCGCCGGCACGCCGGTCTTCGCCACCAAGGGCGAGACGCTGGAAGAGTACTGGGACTACGCCCACAAGATCTTCGAATGGGCCGACGGCGGCTATCCGAACCTGATCCTCGACGACGGCGGCGACGCGACCCTGCTGTGCGTGCTCGGGCCCAAGGCCGAGAAGGACCTCTCCCTGCTGGCCAACCCGCAGAACGAGGAAGAGGAAGCCCTCTTCAAGGTCATGAAGCGCTACATCGCCGAGAAGCCCGGCTTCTATTCGGCCATCCGCGACGCCATCGGCGGCGTGTCGGAAGAGACCACCACCGGCGTCCACCGCCTGTACGAAATGGCCAAAAAGGGCGACCTGCCGTTCCCCGCCATCAACGTCAACGACAGCGTCACCAAGTCCAAGTTCGACAACCTCTACGGCTGCCGTGAATCGCTGGTCGACGCGATCCGCCGCGGCACCGACGTCATGCTGTCGGGCAAGGTCGCCGTGGTCTGCGGCTATGGCGATGTGGGCAAGGGCTCGGCCGCCTCGCTGCGCCAGGGCGGCGCCCGGGTGAAGGTCACCGAGGTCGATCCGATCTGCGCCCTGCAGGCCGCCATGGAAGGCTATGAGGTCGTCACCGTCGAGGACGTGGCCGGCGAGGCCGACATCTTCGTCACCGCGACCGGCAACAAGGACGTTCTGACCGTCGACCACATGCGGGCGATGAAGAACAACGCCATCGTCTGCAACATCGGTCACTTCGACTCAGAAATTCAGGTCGCGGGCCTGAAGAATTTCAAGTGGGACGAGATCAAGCCGCAGGTCCACCATGTCGAATTCCCGGACGGCAAGAAGATCATCCTGCTGTCCGAAGGACGTCTGGTGAACCTGGGCAATGCCACGGGCCACCCGTCCTTCGTGATGTCGGCGTCCTTCACCAACCAGACGCTGGCCCAGATCGAACTGTGGACCAACGCCAAATCCTACGAGAACCAGGTCTACGTCCTGCCGAAACACCTCGACGAAAAGGTCGCGACACTCCACCTGGCCAAGCTGGGTGCCAAGCTGACGACCCTGTCGAAGGAACAGGCCGACTATATCTCGGTCCCGACCAGCGGCCCGTTCAAGCCGGACCACTACCGCTACTAGGCGGAGGCCTGATAGCCTCTCCCGGCAGGGTACCAGGAGAGAGAATGATCCGGATCTGGGAGCGTCGGCTGCCGGTCATCGCCGCGCTCGTCGCCGTTCTGGCGGCGGCAGGGCCGACCGCTGCAGGCGTGGTCCAGCGGAACACCGGCCTGTGGCCGGACGGCCAGGTTCACTACGGCTTTGGTCCCGGCGTGACCGCCGCGGACCGGGCTGCGGTCCGATTGGCCATGCAGTCCTGGACCTCGTCTGGTGCCCCCGTCCGTTTTGTGGCCGCGACCTCCGGCCCACGGCTGATCATTCTGCGCCACCAGTCCGATGACGGTGCCAACCGCTGCCGCGCCACCGTCGGACGCGGGACCATCGACCGGCCCCCACCGCGCGGTGCCTTCGAGCGGCCGTCAGGTGTCGGTGCGCCGCCGACAGCCCGCAGCTTCCTCATCCTGAGCGGGCCGTGCCGTCACCGGGTTCTGGTCCACGAGATCGGCCATGTCCTTGGGCTGGACCATGAGCACGAGCGCAGCGACCGGGCGGAATGGCTCAACGTCCGCCGCCTGCCCGCACCGGCCGGGACGGGACCCCTTGCCCTCGCTGAACGCGAAAGTCTCTGGCGGCGGAACTATGCCGTCCGTCTCGACATCCCCGCCCCTGACCGCCGCGCTGCCGCGGACGGAGTCGGGACGACGTCCCGGCTACTGTTCACCCGTCAGTATGACCCCTGTTCGGTGATGCACTATCTCGAGGACCCGACGCATCGCCGGCGAGGGGTGGACCTGGCCTTCACCCCGGCTGCGCGCGCCGAGGCCCGGCGGCGGGATTGTACCCTGGGGGGCTCTGGTGGCCGGATATCCGCGCTCGACGTCGCCGTTCTCACCCAAGCCTACGCCCGTCGCCTCTGACCGGGACGGTCACTCGGGCCGGGCGGCCGGTTGACAACCCTTTCTCATAACGCGTTATATATATGGGTATGTAATGCGGTGACCCACCATGGATGTGCTCAGGGCGCGACCTCACCTGTTTCTGGGCAGCCGCCTTAAACGCCTCGGCGAGCGGATGCAGGCGGACGTCCTGGTCCTGATCGAGCGCGCCGGCCTGCCTGTGCAGCCCGCCCAGTATCCGATCCTCGCAGCCCTGGATTCCTGTGGACCGCTTTCTGTGGGGGGACTGGTCGAGGCCACCGGCGTAAGCCAGCCCGGCGTCACCCGCGCGGTCACCCGGCTGGTCGAGGCCGGCCTGATCGAGAACGGTCCCGCCTCAACCGACCGTCGCCGCCGGACACTTCAGCTTTCCACCGCCGGTATCGACATCGTCGCGCGCTCCCGCGCCGAAGTCTGGCCGGCTGTCGAAGCAAGCGTCAGAGACCTGTGCGCGACCCTGGACGGCCCGCTTCTGGCCCAGCTGGACGCCATTGAGCACTCTCTGGATGACCAGCCGCTGCACCGGCGCACCATGGCACGCCGACCAGCTCCGGACGTCGAGATCCTGCCCTTCACACCGGACCGGGCAAGGGACTTCCATGACATCAACGTCCAGTGGATCGAAGCGATGTTTGCGCTCGAATCGACCGATCGGGAGGTGCTGGAGAACCCCGAAGCCCGCATCATGGCGCGGGGAGGCGACATCCTGTTCGCCCAGGTCGCAGGACTCGGAATCGTGGGAACCTGCGCGCTGCAGAAGACGGGCGACCATCAGTTCGAGCTGACCAAGATGGGCGTCCTGGAGACCGCGCGGGGGCACAAGGTGGGCGAGGCCTTGCTGGCGGCGGTGCTGGAGCGGGCGCGGGAACTGGACGCGCAGTTTCTTTATCTGCTGACCAGTCACCGGTGCGCGGCGGCGATCCATCTCTATGAAAAGCTGGGCTTCCGGCACGACGGAGACGTCATGGAGCGGTTCGGGGCGCGCTATGACCGCTGTGATGTCGCCATGCGTCACCGCGATTTCTGATCGGGCCGGGCGACCGTTCAGGCGGCCAGCCTGGACGCGGCCTCACCTGCCCGGCGGGCGGCCAGCCCGGTCTCGAAATCCATGAAGATGTCGATCAATTCGTCGACCCCGACCCCCGAGGCGCCGGGACTGAAACGAAATCGCCAGAAGCTGACGACGTGCTGGATCGCACCCAGCTGATCGCCCAGCTTCGAAAACAACCGCGGCGCTTCAAGAAGGAAGTCCCGGAAAGCCGCCGGACGGGTTGCGTCCGTCAACCCGGCGAAGGCCACGTCATAGACGGCCAGTGTGCGTGCCGCCTCATTGCAGGTCTCGATGATACGGTCCCGCAGCACGCCCCGGCCGCGGTCCAGCCAGGCGCGGGCGTCCCGGTCCACCTTCCCGATCGGCCGCACGGTCTGGACGGCATCGGAGACGGCAGCGGCTTCGGCCCTGAGGCTGGTCAGGACCCATTTGTAATAGAGGAAGCCCTTCCAGCAGAAGACGCCCTCCTCATACTCCTCCAGTTCCAGCCGAAGGGTCTTGCGCAAGGACTCCATATGGTCGTTCGGGCGGTTGGACATGATCTTGACCGCGAGACGACGCGTCGATCCGACCGCCTCAAGATCGGGGCCGAGGGACAGGGTGACCAGTGGACGGATCTCTTCCTCCACGAAACTCGCCATGCGCTCGAGGTCGGAGTCGCTGATCGAGAAATAGCAGGCCGCGGGATCCAGCCCGCCGCGCTTCAACTGTTCGCGCAGCAGGAAGGGGTCCAGCGACGGCAGACGGTCCAGCAGGGCGAGCGTCTGCATGTCCGGGTGAGTGGGGGCGATCCCGAACGCCTCCCGCATCACCCGCTCAAAGTCGCGCTGACCCACAAAGGCGTATCGCCCCCCCGACTTGAGGTCGTCGGGATCGAGGGGAATGACCACCTTGGTCGCCACCTGCCGCCGCAGGTAGAAGCAATCCACCTCATCCCGCCGAAGCCGGTGCTTGATGATCAGCGCGCGGTTCAGCGCCAGTGTCTGGAACAGGGGCCGCTCCGCCCATTCAGCCTCATGGCCATGGTCGAACCCGATCTTCAGCAGATTCAGGACGCGCGCCGTCGAGGCCGAGCGGCGCAGGTGGGCCAGATTGCGGATCGTGCGGTCGGTCATGAGCGCCCTTCTGAAGCGGGCACCAGACCACGAAACAATGACCATCGACCTAGCCGACAGCATGACTGACGGCTTAACCATCCTGCCGGGAGGCATGCGGCACCGCCGCACTGGCCTCGCCCCGCGACCGCGCCTAGATTGCCGCCATGGGCAGCCTCATCAACATCCTCATCCTCGCCGCCATCGCGGCGGTAACCGTGACCCTCGGGTTCGGAATCTATTCCCTGCACAAGGGCGGAGACGCGGACCGTTCGCGCTCCAACAAGCTGATGCGGCTGCGCGTGGGCCTTCAGGCCGTGGCGATCGTGCTGCTTTGCGTCGGCATGTGGTGGAAATCCACACAGGGGTCCTGACGCCGTGGTGGTCCTCAACCGCATCTATACGAAGACCGGCGACGGCGGTCAGACGCGGCTGGCGTCCGGTGCCACGGTGTCCAAGAGCGACCGCCGCGTCGAGGCCTATGGCGCGGTGGACGAACTGAACAGCGTCCTCGGCGTGGCCCGGCTCCATTCCGGCCAGAACGACCGCATCGACGCCATGCTGGGCCGTATCCAAAACGAGCTGTTCGACCTCGGCGCCGACCTCGCCACCCCGCTGGACCCGCCGCCCAAATGGGAGGCCCTGCGGATCATCGACAGCCAGGTCGACCGGCTCGAGGCCGAGATCGACTGGATGAACGAGAGTCTCAAGGCACTGGACAGCTTCATCCTGCCGGGCGGCTCCGCCCTGTCGGCCCACCTGCACCTGGCCCGCACCGTCGCCCGTCGGGCGGAGCGCGAGGCGGTGCGACTGGTCGAAACCGGCGCGGCGGTGACCCCTGCGGCGATCCGCTACCTGAACAGACTGTCGGACCATCTGTTCGTGGCCGCCCGCCGCGCCAATGCCAACGGGGCGGACGACGTGAAGTGGAAGCCGGGCGCGACGCGCTGAGGCTCCGGCCTCAGGCCATCCCGCGACCGACCGTCGCGCGGACCGGAATTCCGGTCGGGTCGAAGTCTTCGAGGCAGAAGACGTTCACGCCCACGAAATCCGGCGTCACCCGCTTCCGGTGGAAGGGATAGATGCCGCAGACCTGGCAGAAGAAGTGCCGGGCCGTCCCGGTGTGAAATCGGTATTCCGTGATCTGGTCGGCGCCGGTCAGAAGGCGGAAGTCGTCCTCGTGGACCTTCACCATCAGCGCGTTCTTGCGACGGCAGATCGAACAGTCACAGGTGGTCAGTTCGGGGAAGTCAGTGTCGATCTCGAAGGTCACGGCGCCGCAATGGCAGCTGCCGCGGCAGGTCGCGAATGCCCGGCCCGTCACTGCGCCCCTCCCGGTCGCCTGCAGCGGCCCTACTGCGCCGCCAGGGCCGCGCGCTGGCGGTCGGCGTCGGCGTCACGGGCCTGCTTCTGGGCGGCCAGGGCATCCTCGATCGCCACCAGTTCACGGTTCTTCTCGGCCGAGGCCGCGGCGCGCTCACCGGGGTTGGGCCGGCCGGTGATCTCGGCGATCGAGATCGGCCGGGCGCAGACCTTGCTCTCCGGGTCCCACCAGCCGCCGCCCGCCTCGCAGCGGTCGCCCGGGGCCACGACCAGCCGCTCATAGGCGAACATCCCGGCCATCAGCACGGCGAAGATCGACAGGAACAGGATGCTGAGCCGTTTCATGGTCAGGAGGCGATGCATGGAGGTGTTCCGAAGCTGTGGGAGGCGGACGTTTCTGTCCGTTGACGCGGCGTTACGTTGACAGGCGGGGTGAGGCGTACCATTCCCTCACCCAACATTCCGGCGCTTTCGTGGATAGCACAATGAAGGTTCTCGTCCCCGTCAAACGGGTGATCGACTACAACGTCAAGGCTCGCGTCAAGGCGGACCAGACCGGCGTCGATCTGGCCAACGTCAAGATGAGCATGAATCCGTTCGACGAGATCGCCGTCGAGGAGGCCGTGCGCATGAAGGAGGGCAAGGAGCACCATGCCGCCGGAACCGCGACCGAGATCGTGGTCGTCTCCATCGGCGTGACCCAGGCCCAGGAGACCATCCGCACCGCCCTGGCCATGGGCGCGGATCGCGGCCTGTTGATCCAGTCGGACGCCGACCTCGAGCCCCTGGCCGTCGCCAAACTGCTCAAGGCCGTGGTCGATGAGGAGAAGCCGGACCTGGTCCTGCTCGGCAAACAGTCGATCGACGGCGACAACAACGCCGTCGGCCAGATGCTGGCCGCCCTGCTCGACTGGCCCCAGGCCACCTTCGCCGGCAAGATCGTCATCGGCGGCGGCAAGGCCACGGTGACCCGCGAGGTCGACGGCGGCCTGCAGACGCTGTCGGCGACCCTGCCCGCGGTGGTCTCGGTCGACCTGCGCCTCAACACCCCGCGCTACGCCTCCCTGCCCAACATCATGAAGGCCAAGAAGAAGGAGATCGCGGTCAAGGCGGTCGCCGACTACGGCGTCGACACGGCGCCGCGCCTGACGGTGAAGAAGGTCACGGCCCCGCCGACGCGCTCGGCCGGGATCAAGGTGGCTGACGCCGCCGAACTGGTTTCCAAGCTCAAGACCGCGGGGGTCCTGTAATGGCCGTTCTCGTTATCGCCGATCGCGACGGCGACACCGTCCGCGACACCACGAACAAGACCGTCACCGCCGCGCTCAAGCTGTCGTCAGACGTCGACATCCTGGTCATCGGTCAGGGCTCGAAGGCCGCCGCCGACGCCGCCGCGAAGATCGCCGGCGTGCGCAAGGTCCTGCTGGCCGAGAGCGCCGGCCTGGGTCACCAGCTGGCCGAGGCGGTCGCCGCGACCGTGATCGGCCTGGCCGACGGCTATGACGCTATCCTTTCGCCGGCCACCACCGACGGCAAGAATTTCATGCCCCGCATCGCCGCGAAACTGGACGTCGCCCCGATCTCGGACATCATCGAGGTCGTGTCGAACGACACCTTCGTGCGCCCGATCTACGCCGGCAACGCCCTGGAGACCGTCCAGTCGTCCGACGCCAAGAAGGTCATCACCGTTCGCCCGACCAGCTTCGACGCCGCCGCTGACGGCGGCTCGGCCAAGGTCGAGACCGTTGCGGGTGCGGACGCCGGCAAGGCGGCCTTCGTCAGCGAGGAGATGGTCAAGTCGGACCGCCCCGAACTGGGCGCCGCGAAGATCGTCGTCTCCGGCGGCCGGGCCCTCGGTTCGGCCGAGGAGTTCCACGCCGTCATGGACCCGCTGGCCGACAAGCTGGGCGCCGCCGTCGGTGCCTCGCGCGCCGCCGTCGACGCCGGCTACGCCCCCAACGACTACCAGGTCGGCCAGACCGGCAAGGTCGTCGCCCCGGCCCTCTACATCGCCATCGGCATCTCGGGCGCCATCCAGCACCTCGCCGGGATGAAGGACTCCAAGGTCATCGTCGCCATCAACAAGGACGCCGACGCCCCGATCTTCCAGGTCGCGGACTACGGCATCGTCGGCGACTACAAGACGGTGGTGCCGGAGCTGATGAAGGCGCTGGGGTAACGTCCGCCCGGGCACAGACCCTTTGTCATCCGGGACGCCGCAACGCGGCGATCCGGGACGGCAGATGCGCCCATCTGATCCTCCCGGAAGCGGCGTCAGCCGCTATCCGGGAGGCAGGCCAGGGCAAGTGCGACGGTCACCTGTCTCCCGGATAACCGCTTCGCGATTTCCGGGAGGCTCCGATTTTAGAGATGTTCCGTCCCGGATCGCCGCTTCGCGCCGTCCGGGATGACAAGTTCCCTGTCTGCGCACAGGACGGGTGCGGCCCTGGTGGGCCGCTCCCTTTTTCGTGCGCGAGAACGGATGCCGATCTGGCCGGGTGGAAAGCCGGCAACCCGAGCGCTACTGTGAGGCATGGTGCACAGTATCAGAGCCATAATCGGGCCTCTTCAGGCTATCGCGCCCGTCATAGACGCCACTGGAAACCCCCCGGTGACCGAACTCGCGGCTGGCATGGCGATCGTCCCTCTGGGGGAGGCTCAGATCGGCAGATTGGTCCGGAAGAGTCGCCGGGAGAGGGTCCGTGGCTTCGGCGACCTTACAATCGGCTTGGAGCGCGCTCTCGCGTCATTGGCGACGCGCGGGGCATTCGCCTATGTCGAGACTGAATACTTTGGCGGCACAGGCGGTCAGGGCGCGGTCGTCTTCTCTCCGCGCAGAGTGCCTGTTCGCTTTACCGACGAGCATCAGCCCAATCCCATAAACTCGGCTCTCAAATCGCTCGGTGTGAAGGCTCATCCGGGAGACGATGAGTTCGACACGCTTGGGCTTGGACGCTTTAGAACGCTGAAGAACTTGGGCTTGACGTACGATTGGGTTCCGGAGGAGCCTTCACCGGTTGACGTCAGTTCCCCCTCCTCGACCGCCGATCCGGGTCAGCCCCGCCGCCGCAGAGCTGCCGCCTTGGTCCGCAGCGTGATCGCATTGACGGTGCTCGTGGCGATATTCTGGGTCGGCATCACCTTGGCCGTAAATGCTGGCTTCGACTTTGCGCTGCCTTAGTGGCCCACCTCGCCGTCCGCCTCACCCCCGGCGCGTCCGCCGACCGCATCGATGGCTGGGACCTGGACGCTGAAGGCCGGCCCGTTCTCAAGGTCCGCGTGCGCGCCAGACCCGTCGAGGGGGAGGCCAATGAAGCGCTGGTGAAGCTGATGGCCAGGGCGCTCGGCATCCCGAAATCGGCCGTCGCCATCCAGCGCGGCGGCCAGTCTCGAACCAAGATGATCCAGGTCGCGGGCCTGTCAGACGAGGACATCCGGAGCCGCCTTACCGATCTGTAATGTTTCCGGCTTTGACGGCGCCGGTCGAACGCTTTTGTAATCCGCTCCGACGTGCGCCGCATCCTTCACGCCGGGCGCATCCGGGGAGCGTCTTATGAGATTCCACGCCTTGCGGGGCTCCAGCCTCGCTACCCTCGCCTGCGTACTGGCGGGTTCACTGGCTCTGTCGGCCTGCGCCACCATGGGCGGCGGCGACGAGACCCCGGCCGCGGACGGTTCGTCCGGCGCCGAGGCGCGCGAGCCTCTCGCCCGGGGCCTCGACTATGCGGCCAATCCGGATCCCTTCCCCTCGACCTATCGCGGCCTGCCGCGCGAGAACATGGCCATCGTCGGCGGCACCGTCTTCACCGGCGCCGGCCAGAGGATCGAGAACGGCGTGGTCGTGGTCACCGACGGCAAGGTCGCCGCGGTCGGCGACGCCTCGACCCCGGTGCCCGCGGGCTATCGCGTGGTGGACGCCCGCGGCCGCTTCGTGACGCCGGGCATCATCGACGTGCACAGCCACCTCGGCGTCTATCCCTCGCCCGGCGTGGCGGGGATGAGCGACGGCAACGAAGCCACCAGCCCCAACACCGCCCAGGTCTGGGCCGAGCACTCGATCTGGCCCCAGGACCCCGGCTTCAACCAGGCGCGCGCCGGCGGGGTGACCACCCTCCAGATCCTGCCCGGCTCGGCCAATCTGTTCGGCGGCCGCGGCGTGACCGTCCGCAACGTCCCCTCGGTGACCATGCAGGGCATGAAGATGCCCGGCGCCCCCTATGGCCTGAAGATGGCCTGCGGCGAAAACCCGTCGCGCGTCTACGGCGGCCGCAACAGCTCGCCGGCCACCGGCATGGGCAATGTCGCCGGCTACCGCGCCGCCTTCATCGCCGCCCGCGAATACAAGGCCAAATGGGACAAGTGGCGCGAGGACGGCGAGGGCTCGCCCCCGACCCGCAACCTGCAGCTTGAAACCCTGGCCGGCGTTCTGGACGGGTCGATCCTGGTCCAGAACCACTGCTACCGCGCCGACGAAATGGCCGTGATGATCGATATCGCGCGGGAGTTCGGCTACCGCATCACCGCCTTCCACCACGCCATCGAGGCCTACAAGGTCGCGCCGATGCTGGCCCGCGAGGGCATCTGCGCCGACATGTGGACCGGCTGGTGGGGCTTCAAGATGGAGGGGCTGGACGCGGTCGAGGCCAATGCCGCCCTGGTCGACGCGCCGGAGGGGTCCTGCGCCGTCATCCATTCCGACGACGCCGAACTGACCCAGCGCCTGAACCAGGAGGCCGCGGCCGCCCTCGCCGCCGGTCGCCGCATCGGCATGAATATCTCCGAGGAACACGCGATCAGCTGGATCACCCTCAACCCGGCCCGATCGCTGGGCATCGCCGACCAGACCGGATCGCTCGAAGCCGGCAAGCGCGCCGACGTCGTGATCTGGAGCGCCAATCCATTCAGCGTCTATGCCCGCGCCGACCAGGTCTTCGTCGACGGCGGCCTGGCCTTCGACCGCATGAACCCGGCCTACCAGCCCCTGTCCGACTTCGAACTGGGCCAGCCGGGCTACGGCCTGCCGGCCGCCAACGTCCTGCAGGGAGCCCGCTGATGCGCCTCAAGAGCCTCATCCTCGGCGCGGCCATTCCCGCCATTCTTGGCATGGCCGCCGTCGCCACCCCCGCCCTCGCCCAGACCCTGACCGCCATCACCGGCGGCCGGGTGCTGACCGGAACCTCCGTGATCGAGAACGGCACGGTGGTGATCCAGAACGGGCGGGTCGTCTCGGTCGGCACCGGCGCCGCGCCCACCGGCGCCCGCATCATCGACGCCCGCGGCAAGGTCGTGTCTCCCGGCTTCGTCGCGGTCGATTCCGGCCTCGGCGGGTCCGAGGTCTCCTCGGTCAATGGATCGGACGACCTGACCAACGGCGCCAACACCATCAGTGCCTCGTTCGACGTCAGCTACGGACTCGATCCCTGGTCCTTCACACTGCCGGTGGCCCGTCTCGGCGGCATCACCCGCGCCATCGTCGTCCCCAGCCATCCGGGCGGCGGCGGCGGCAACCACCAGGATGACGGCTCGGCCGACTTCGCCGGCATCGGCGAGGGCGGCCTGCAGTCGCCCGGCCTGTTCGCCGGCCAGGCCGCCATCATCCACCTGGCCGCCGGAAACGACATCCTGGTCAAGGCCCGTGCCGCCATGGTCGCCCCGTTCGGCGAGGCCGGCGCCGGCATCGCCGGCGGTGCCCGCGGAGCCCAGTTCACCCAGTTCAAGGAAACCCTGGCCGAGGTCCGCCTCTACGCCCGCAACCGCGGCGCCTATGACCGCGCCGGCCTTCGTGATCTCAGCCTGTCGCGCGCCGACCTCGAGGCCCTGATCCCGGTGGCCAACGGGACCATGCCCCTGATCATCACCGTCCACCGCGCCGCCGACATCCAGCAGGTCCTGCGCCTCGCCCGCGAGGAAGGGGTCAAGATCATCCTCGACGGTGCCGAGGAAGGCTGGCTGGTCGCCGACCAGATCGCGGCGGCCAATGTCCCGGTCCTGCTCAATCCGATCTCCAACCTGCCGGGCAATCTGGAGACCCGGGCGAGCCGGATGGAGAACGCCGCCGCGCTCGACGCCGCCGGCGTCCTGATCGCCATCAAGGGCAATGAGGGCTCGATCCACCGCGCTCGCGAGACCCGCTACAACGCCGGCAATGCGGTCTCGCACGGCCTGCCCTATGACGCCGCCATCGAGGCCATCACGGTCAATCCGGCCCGCATCTTCGGCATGGCCGGCCAGTTCGGCGAACTGCGCGCCGGGGCAGCGGCCGATGTGGTGATCTGGTCCGGCGATCCGCTGGAGCCGCTCAGCAACGCCGAGACCATCTTCATCGGCGGCGCCGAACAGGCCCCGACCAGCCGCCAGTTCCTGCTCCGCGACCGCTACCGCGACGGCGGCGAAGGGGCGATGCCGCCGGCCTACAGCCGGTAAGGGATTAGGGACTAGGGATGAGGGATTAGGGAATCGGACCCGGGATCGGCACTCAGGTTTCATGCGCAAGGCGCTCGGGGTATGAGCGTCCCGTACTTCGTCATCCCTAATCCCTCATCCCTAGTCCCTAGCCCCTCCCCGATGTCCGCCCTCCCCCGTCTCTTCATCGACGCCGACGCCTGTCCGGTGAAGGACGAGGTCTATCGGGTGGCGGCCCGCTACGGCCTGCATGTGTTCGTGGTCTCGAACAGCTGGATCAATACGCCGCGTGAAAAATGGATCGAGCAGGTCGTCGTCGACGCCGGGCCGGACATCGCCGACGACTGGATCGCCGAGCGGGCGGGGCCGGGCGATATCGTCATCACCGCCGACATCCCCCTGGCCGACCGCTGTTTGAAGGCCGGGGCCCAGGCGCTGAAGGCCAACGGCCAGCCCTTCACCCCGGACTCCATCGGCTCGGCCCTCGCCGGGCGGATGGTCGGCGAGCACCTGCGCTCGATGGGAGTCGCCACCTCGGGCCCGCCGCCGTTCGGGCCGAGGGACCGGTCGGCCTTCCTGCAGGCGCTGGATCAGGCGGTGGTTCGGGCGAAGCGGGTGGTCCGGTGACCGTCATTCCCGAGAGCGAGCTGGAGTTTCGCTTCTTCCGTGCCGGCGGGCCGGGCGGCCAGAACGTCAACAAGGTCTCGACCGCGGTGCAGATGCGGTTCGACGCCCGAAACTCCCCATCCCTGACCGAGCCGGTGCGGGCGCGGCTGATGAAGCTGGCGGGCAGCCGGCTGACGCTGGACGGGGTCATCCTGATCACCGCCGTCCGCTATCGCACCCAGGAACGAAACCGCGCCGACGCCATCGAGCGGCTGCAGGGACTGGTCGACAGGGCCTCGGTCGCACCCGTCTATCGCGTGCCGACAAGGCCCACCCGGGCCTCGAAGGAGCGGCGGCTGGAGGGCAAGGCCAAACGCTCGACCATCAAGAGCGGCCGCGGCCGCCCCGGGTCCGACGACTAGCGCCGTCCGGTCCGCTGTTGCAGCGGCGTCCGCGGCAGGCCGGCGAGCGTCAGCCGGCCGTCACGGTCCGTATCCAGCGCCTGGAACCAGCGTTGCGTCGCCGCCGTCCATTCGTCGGGGGTGATCCGCTGGTCGACATTCACGTCGGCGGCCTTGACCGGTTGGGGCAGGTTGAAGAAGCCGGCCTCGGCCACGATTCCATAACCGCGCGGCCCGCGCGGGCCGGCCTGACGCCGGATATTGGTTCCGCCACCGGTCTGGGGCGGGGCGAGATCCAGGGTCTGGCCCTGGGGCCCTGCACCCGGTCCGCGCCCGCCTCCGGGACCGCCCGACCCCATGCCGCCGCCCAGTTCGCGCAGGCTGGCTTCATAGGCCCACAATTCGCCCTGCCCCAGCCGGCCGTCACGGTCGGTGTCGAGGCGATCGAACCACCGCCGGCCGTCGGCGGCGAATTCCTCGTAGACGAGGACGCCGTCACGGTCGGCGTCGGCGCCCCGGAACCAGTCCTCGACCGGCCACGCCCCGCCGGACGGCGCCGTGAAGACCTCGCCGAACGGGCTGACGAACAGGGCCGGCGGCGCGGGCCTGTGCTCAGCCAGGCCGCCAAACGGACCACCCGGTCCCATCCCCGGGCCGGCGCAACCGCTCACGAAGGCTATGGAGAGCAGACCGACCCCGAGCGCGCGCGCGCCCCGGAACACAGGCGGTTTCGTTGCGGTGTGAGGGTCGCGCATGGCGGACTCCGGCTGAAGAAGTGTGGGGCTATTCCGCGGGACGGAAAAGCAGGACCGCGACCTTGTCGGTCTCGTCGAAGCCGATCGCCCACTCCGTCGCGGCGTTGGCGAAGGTCACCGCATACACATCCAGGCCATTCTGGTTGTTCAGGAAATCAACCGCCCGCACGAGGCCGAAGCCTGTAATCAGCGGCAGATTGACGGCCTCCTGCGCGCGCAGCCTCGTAGCCACGTCCTCCGTCATGCCTGAATAGTCGATCCTTCCGGCCTGGGCGCCGGCGATGAATTCACGCAACATGTCCTCGGACCGGGCGTTGGCGGGCGTCGGAGGCACAACAACAGGGGCCGCGGGGGCCGCCCGCGCTGCACCCGGGGTATCAAAACTGTTGGGCATCGAACCGGCGGCGACCTGGGCCTGCGCCGCGGCCGGAAGAAGCAGAAGGGCGGCGGCGATCAAGATCGGCTTCATGCGGTCGTCTCCGGATACTGAAATCAGACGATGCCGGGCCAAAGCGACAGAACAAGGGCGGCTGCGGCCGCGGACAAGGCAAGCGTGACACCGACAATCACCCACGCCGGCGTGTAGGGCTCCCGAAGGATCACCGTCTGCGGCGGCTGCGGGTTCTGCGCCAGCCGGGACAGCGCCTTCAGGGTGGCGCGTATTTCCTCGATGGCGTCTCGGACCTGGGCCTGTGGACCGAGCTCCCGACGGATCCAGCGCTCGACCACCGGCGCAGCCGCGGCCCACAGATCGTGGTCGGGGTTGAGCCGCCGCGCCACGCCCTCGACCGAGACCATGGTCTTCTGCAGCAGGATCAGTTCGGGCCGCAGATGCATGTCGAACAGGTCGGTGATCTCGAACAGCTGGCCCAGCAGACGACCCATCGACACCTTGGACGCCGCCTTGCCGATCACCGGCTCTCCGACGGCACGCAACGCCTGGGCGAAGGCCTCGACCGAGTGCTCGGGCGGCACATAGCCGGCCTCGAAATGCACGCGGCTGATGCGGTCATAGTCGCGGCTCAGGAAGCCCCAGAGGATTTCCGCCAGATAGCGCCGCTCGGCCGGCCCGATCCGCCCGACGATGCCGAAATCGATCGCGGTCAGCTCCGCCGGCGCATGGCAGAACAAATTGCCCTCGTGCAGGTCGGCGTGAAAGGTCCCGTGATCCAGCGCCTGGGTCAGGAAGGCGCGCACTACATTGTCGGCCAGGGCATTCTTGTCCAGGCCCGGCTGATCGGCGGCGGCCGGGTCGGTCATGGCCAGGCCCGGCGCCCACTCCAGCGTCAGCACCCGCTTGCCGACCCCGTCCCAGATCACCGCCGGCGCGGTCATATGGCCGCCCGCGGCGGCATCCTTGTCCATGATGTCCTTGAGCTCGGAGGCGGCGGCGGCCTCCAGCCGCATGTCCAGCTCCAGCTGCATCGACCGGGCAATCGTCTCGACGAAGGCCGCGGGCTCCAGCCGCCGGGCCACGGGCACGAAGCGGACCGCGATCCGCGCCGCCAGCCGCATCGAGTCCAGCCCCTGCGCCACGCGCCGCTCAACGCCGGGCCGCAGCACCTTGACCGCGACCTTGCGGCCATCCGCCAGCCGGGCCGGATGGGCCTGGGCCAGCGAGGCCGCCGCGACCGGCGGGCCGAATTCGGTGAACAGGGCCTCGACCGGACAACCCAGCGACCGCTCGACCTCCCGCCGCGCCTCCTCGAGGGAAAAGGGCGCCAGGGCGTCCTTCAGCCGGCCCAGATCGCGCGCGAACTCAATGCCGAAGATGTCGGCCCGCGTGGCCAGAACCTGACCCAGTTTGATCGCCACCGGCCCCAGATGCTCGAACGCCTTGCCCAGCCGTTGTCCGGGACGGCCCTCGCGCCCCGCCTTGCCGGCGAAGGCGTGCAGCAGATGCGCCAGCCAGCGGATCCACACCGGCAGCAGGGGCGTGATCTCGCGCGGGGTGAGGGCGTCGTGGCGCACCAGCACCCAGGCCCAGCCGAGCAGCCGCAGGGTCGCCTCAACCGGGTGCCGCACCGGTTCGGTCTGCGGCGGGGGCGGCGCCGTCTTGTAGTCGGCAGGACGGGTCAGATCGCCCACCCGTGATGGATGGCGGCCACGCCGCCCGACAGATTGGTCACCGTCACCCGGCTGAAGCCGGCGGCCTCGATCATGCCCTTGAAGGTCGTCTGGTCGGGGAAGCGGCGGATGCTCTCGACGAGATACTGGTAGCTGTCCCGATCGCCCGCGACCCAGCCGCCGATGCGCGGAATGGCGTGGAAGGACCAGGCGTCATAGGCCTTGCGCACCGCCGAGGCCGTGGGCCGCGAAAACTCCAGGCACAGGAACCGCCCGCCCGGCTTGAGCACCCGCCGCGCCTCGCGCAGGGCCTGCGGAATGTCGGCGACGTTGCGGATGCCGAAACTGATCGAATAGGCGTCGACCGAAGCGTCCGGCAGCGGCAGGGCCATGGCGTCGCCGACCGACCACTGCATCTCGGGCTCGCCGCCCTTCTGGACGCCCGCCATGATCATCTCGGCATTGTAGTCGAGCACGATGATCGAGGCGTCCTCACCGCCGCGCCGCTCCTGCGCGGCCCGCGCCATCTTCGCATAGCGCCGCGCCATGTCGCCGGTGCCCCCGGCCACATCGAGGATGGTCTCGCCCGGACGGGGGTTCAGCTTCGCGGCCGCCGCATCCTTCCAGAGCCGGTGCACGCCGCCGCTCATCAGGTCGTTCATCAGGTCGTAGCTGGAGGCCACGCTGTCGAACACGCCACGGACAAGCTGCACCTTCTCCTTCGCGTCGACATCGCGAAAGCCGAAGGAGGAGGTCTTGCCAGACGGTGCGGCCGTGTCGGTCATGGGCGCGGTCTAGCGCGTCACCGCGCCGCCGTCACCGGGCTGCGTGGTCGCGGTTGTCGCCACCCCGCCATCGACGCTTGTGGAGCCGGGTCCGGCGCGATACGGCGAAGGGAACAGGAGGACGCGATGGCCGACCGGATTGACGTTGCGGAAGCTCTCAAGGGCCTGCCGCTCTGGCGCGCGCACGAGGGCGACCGGCCCGCGATCGCCCGCAGCCTGGCCTTCGCCGACTTCAACGCCGCCTTCGGTTTCATGACCCGCGTCGCCCTTCTGGCCGACAAGGTCGATCATCATCCCGAATGGTCGAACGTCTACAATCGGGTCGAGGTGCTGCTGACCACGCACGACGCCGACGGCGTCACCCAAAGAGACATCGACATGGCGCGGTTCATCGATACGGCCGCGGCCGAACTTGGAGCGAAATGATGACGGGCAAGGCAGGACGGGTCGCGGGCAAACAGGCCCTGATTACCGGCGCGGCCGGCGGGCTGGGCGAGGCCATGGCCTGGATGCTGGCCCGGGAGGGGGCGAAGGTCGCCGTCACCGACGTCAACCTGGCCGGTGCCCGGGCCCTGGCCGACGCGATCAACGCCGAGCTCCCCGATGCGGCCTTCGCCTTCCAGCATGATGTCGCGAAGGAGGACCAGTGGGTCTCGGTCATCGACGGAGCCGTCAAGGCGATGGGGGGCCTGTCCATCCTGGTCAACAACGCCGGCGTCGGCGACGGCCTGACCTTCGTCGAACAGGACACGGTCGCGTCCTGGCAGCGTCAGTTCGAGATCAACCTGCTGTCGATCATGCTGGGCAGCAAACACGCCATGCCCCACCTGCGCGCCGCAGCGCCTTCCTCGATCATCAACATCTCCTCGATCGCCGGCCTCGCCGCCGCCCCGGGCATGGGCGCCTACAACGCCACCAAGGCGGGCGTCTGGATGTACACCAAGACCGTCGCCCTCGAGGCGGCCAAGATGGACTGGAACGTCCGCTGCAACTCGGTCCACCCGGTCTTCATCAAGACCCCGATCCTCGACCCCTTCATCGCCATGGCCGGCGGCGACGAGGCCAAGGCCCACGAACGCCTGAGCCGCGGCATCCCGATGAAGCGGATCGGCGAACCGGACGATGTGGCGTACTGCGTCCTCTACCTCGCCTCGGACGAATCCAAATTCGTCACCGGCACCGAGTTCAAGATCGACGGCGGCATGCTGGCGCAGTGAAGGCAGGGATTAGGGATTAGGGATTAGGGATTAGGGATGAGGGATGAGGGCTACCGCCCTTGGTCGAGCCGATGCTTCCCTACTGCCTAATCCCTAATCCCTAATCCAACAGATCCGCCGGCAGGATCTGGCTCGCCAGCAGGGTCTCCATGCCCTGCCAGTGATCCGGACCCTGGCGCTCGACCCAGGCCTGGACCACATCACGGCCGAGGCCGTAGTTGATGATATAGCTGCGGTTGACGTCGATGAACCGCACCCTCTGGGCCGCCCGCGCCTCGCTGAACAGGCTGTAGTGCATCAGCAGCCGGGTCGCCTCGGCCCGGTCGATCCGCCCGGCCAGATAGGCGTCGGCGATCGTGTATTCGGCCCGCGCCAGCCGGCGCATCAGGGCACCGAGCCGGGCCTTGCGTTCGGTCGTGGACGGGTCGAGCCCGGCCAGGGGGAACAGCACATCCCGCTCATAGGCCAGGCCCTCATCACCCGGGAAGGCCAGGTCGATGCCGTAGTTGGCGCTGCCCTCGGCGACGAAGGACATGGGCGAGAACAGCGGATAGACGCTCATCTCCACCCAGCCGCGCTCGCGCACGAAGGTCCGTTCCAGCAGGGCGTTGTAGACGTGGTGGCCCGGATAGCCCTCGTGGCAACCCAGATCGATGGCCCGTTCGGTATAGATCGGCAGGTCGGCGTTGATCTCGATCCGGCTGGCCGCGTCACCGAGATAGTAGTTGTAGCCCGACCAGACCTTGTCGCCGACAAAGCTGAGGGTGAACCGCTCATTGGCCGGCAGGGCGATATGCAGGGCGGTGCGGCGACGGCATTCCGCAATGGCGGCATCCATCACCGGCTGCAGCCGGTCCTTCGGAATGACGAAATCGGCGCGGAAGGCGATGACCCGGTCGGTCAGGGAGCCCTCGCCGGGCAGTAGGGCGTCGATCTCGGCCAGAACCGGATCAAAGCTCTCCAGCGGCGGCAGCTCGGGCCGGATGCCGAACAGGGCCTCGGCCTCGTCGGCGAAGCTCATCTTTTCGCCCGAGATCATCCGCAGCCGCGCCGCGGCCGCCGAGACGTGGGCGGCCAGGTATTTGCGCCGCTGGACCTCCGCCGGGGTCGCACCAGCCATGCCGCCGTTGCGGTCGAGGTCCGCCAGCCGGCCGGACAGATAGCCGGCACGCTGGATCAGCTGGGCCGGGGTCTCGGTCTCCGCCCGCGCCGCCGCCTGCCACGCGGCCGGGCCGTAATAGGCGTCGACATAGCCCGGCTCCAGCTCGCCGATGTCGAGGATCAGCATGACATAGGACTCGGCGATGGCGTCGAGGCTGTCCGGCGCGACTGCCGGATGGCCGGTGGTCACATCGTCAGGGGCCGTGGCGCAGGCCCCGAGCAGCATCAGCAGACCGAACAGAACAGCGCGCATCGGACCCTCCATCGTCGAAGCCGGCACAGGCTAGACCGGGACGCGCCGTCCCGCACCCTACAAATGGATCGGTCTGGCCCGGGCCTCAGGACGGTGGAGGGCGCATTCGGGATTGAGGGCCGGCCGGTCCTGCTGTAAGGCCCTTTTTCCGGCGTTTCGCCGCAGACGCACCCGTAGCTCAGCTGGATAGAGTACTGCCCTCCGAAGGCAGGGGTCAGAGGTTCGAATCCTCTCGGGTGCGCCATTCCTTCCCAGAACCGGAGCCGCGCGTGACCGACGCCCTTCCGACCCGGCCGCAAGGCCAGCCCGTCGGCCGCGTCATCGCCATGCCGGCCGACACCAATCCCGAGGGCGACATCTTCGGCGGCTGGCTGCTGGCCCATATGGACCTCGCCGGCGCCACCCCGGCCTTTGAACTGGCCCAGGGCCGCTGCGTGACCATTGCGCTCGACGGCATGGTCTTCCACCAGCCCGTCTCGGTCGGCGACGAGGTGTCGATCTACGCCCGCGTGCTCAAGACCGGCCGCACCTCGATCCGCGTCCACGTCGAGGCCTGGAAACGCCCCCGCGACCGGGCCCAGGCCGCCTCGGTGCGCGTGACCGAGGGCGTCTTCACCTATGTGGCCATCGATCAGGACCACAAGCCGAGAGCGCTGCCCGGAACCGCCGCATAACCCACTGCGACAGTCGGAAATCTTGACCTTTGGCCTCCGCGCCCCTACCTCGCGAGCATGGCCGTCCGTCGCATCCTCACCATCGACAACGCCGCCGACCTGGCGGTGCTGAAGCAGGTCTCCACCCCCGTCGAAGGGCCGGTGACCGATGAGCTGCGCCGTCTGATGGATGACATGCTCGACACCATGTACGCCGCACCGGGCATCGGCCTGGCCGCCGTCCAGATCGGCGACACCCGCCGGGTCATCGTCATGGACCTGAACGATCGCGACGGCGTCGCCGATGATCAGGACCCCGCTGAACTGTCCGACGCGGACCGGGCCAAATGGGAGCTCGCGCGCCGCAACCCCCGCTACTACGTCAATCCCGCGATCGTCTGGGCCTCCGACGAACTGTTCACCTATGAGGAGGGCTGCCTGTCGGTCCCCGAATACTACGACAGCGTCGAACGCCCCGCCCGCGTGCGCCTGCGCTACATGAACTATGCGGGCGAGACGGTCGAGGAAGAGGCCGGGGGCCTCTACGCCGTCTGCATCCAGCATGAGATGGACCACCTCGAGGGCGTCCTGTTCATCGACCACCTGTCCCGGCTGAAGCGCGAGCGCGCCGTGGCCAAGGTCAAGAAGAACGCAAGGCTGGCCGCCTGATGCCCCGGCTGAAGCGCGGTCGCGACCGGATCATCGACACCCACGGCCGTCGCCGCCTGACCCGCAATGAAAAGGTCGGCATCGGCAGCCTGGCCGTCCTGCTGGGCGTCGCCGCGGCCGGCGTCATCGCCGGCGTCCTGCTCGACCGCCTGCTCGATTTCGACGACGTCCTCGACGCCGGCGGCGAATGGGACGAAGGCGGCGGCGTTCACACCCGCTGGGAATAGGCCGGCCCGACGCCGCTTCCGCGCCCGGGATACTTTTGCGACAAGTCCGAAGCACCGTGATCTCCGGCGCACCTCCGCGCCGTGAAAGGACACGCGCATGAAAACGCTTCTCAAGGGGACGCTTCTGGTCGGCCTGGCCACGGTCGGTGTCGCCACCGCCGCCCTTGCCCTGCAGGCGGACCACGGCTTCAACCCCGCCTCGCTGGACGCCGACGGCGACGGGGTCATCTCGACGACCGAGGTCGACACCCATGCCGATCTTCTGTTCGCCCGCACGGATCGGGACAGCGACGGCAGCCTGTCCGCCGATGAACTTCGCGCCCTGCACGCGATGATGCCGGGCGGCGGCGCGGCGATGGAGCACGGTCCCGGCCATGCCCCTGCCCCGGTCAACCGGCAGGCCTTCCGCGAGGGCCTCCGCAGTCATGCGACGCAGATGGACGCTGACCGGGACGGCCGGCTGACCGTCGCCGAACTGGGCGCCGCGATGCACGGCGGCCAGGCCCACTGAATGCGGGCTTCCGGCGACATCGCCCGGGGTGGGGACACGGGCCTCGCGGCCCGCACCCTGCCCCGGGTCGTCGTCGTCGAGGACGAAGGCGACATCCGCGAGCCCCTGGCCCGCTATCTGACGCGCAACCATTTCGAGGTGACCGCGGTCGGCAGCGCGGAAGCCGCCCGCCACGCCCTGGCGGCGGGCGGCTGTGACCTGCTGCTGGTCGACATCATGCTCCCGGGCGAGGACGGCCTGTCGCTGACGCGCGAGGTCCTGGCGACCACCGACATTCCGGTGATGCTGGTCACGGCACGGACGGAGATGGCCGACCGGCTCGTCGGGCTCGAGCTCGGTGCCGACGACTATATCTGCAAGCCCTTCGACGCGCGGGAGCTGGTGGCGCGCATGCGGACCGTCCTGCGCCGCGTCCGCCGGACCAGTCCGGCCGCGGAGGCCCCGCCCTCGCAATGCTTCACCTTCGGCGACTGGACGCTGGAGGCCGGGACTCGGTCCCTGCGCCGTGGCGACGGAACGCCCCGCCCCCTGACGTCCGGAGAATACCGCCTGCTTCATGCGCTGGTCAGCGCACCCGGACGGGTTCTGAGCCGCGAGCAGCTGCTGGACCTGACCCTCGGCCGCGACGCCGAACCCTTCGACCGCAGCATCGACAACCAGATCAGCCGGCTCCGCCGCCGCCTCGAGGACGACCCCCGCAATCCGCGCTGGATCAGGACGGTCTGGGGCGCGGGCTATATGCTGGACGCAAAGGTCACCCGCACATGAGGCTGCCCCTGCCGTCGCCCTCCCTGAGGTCGCAACTGCTGCTGATCGCCGTCGGCGGCTTCGTCGTCGGCCATATGCTGAACATGCTCCTCGGGAGCGGCTTGCGGCACATGCATGGGGGCCAGCACCTGCTTACGCCGCTCAGCGTGCTGATCTTCCTGGCCCTGCTCGCGGCGGTGGCCTGGCTGGCGGCGCGCGTGACGCGGCCCCTTCAGCGGCTGACGGAATCCGCCGACAAATTCTCGGGCACCGAGCCGCTGCAGCCGCTGGAGCCTGAGGGCCCGCCCGACATGCGGCGCGCCATCGAGGCCTTCAACGGACTGAGCCGGCGCATCTCCGACCTGCTGGACGAGAAGGACCAGATGCTGGGCGCGCTCGGCCACGACCTTCGCACCCCCCTCGCCTCCATGAAGATCCGGGCGGCGAGCATGCGGCCCGTCGACCAGCGCACGGCCCTGTTCGCGACCGTGGACGGGATGGAGCGGATGATCGAGGACATCCTGACCCTCGCCCGGACGGGCCGGTCCGCCGAGCCGCTGGCGCGGGTCGACGTCAGGGCGCTCGTGTCCGGGATCGTCGCCGAGTTCACGGCACAGGGGGCGGTGGTCGCGCTGGAGCCCGGCGAGGCGATCGGCTGGACCCTCAGGCCAGAGCTTCTGGGCCGGGCGCTCGGGAACCTCATCGACAACGCCGTCCGCTATGCGGGCAGTGCGCGCCTGCGCGTCGCTGTCGAGGGCGGGGCCCTGCTCATCCGGGTCGAGGACGACGGTCCGGGGATCCCGGCGGACCAGCTTGAGCAGGTGCTTCGTCCCTTCGCCCGTCTGGACCAGTCCCGGAACCGGGACACAGGCGGCGCGGGCCTCGGCCTGGCCATCGCGACGTCGATCGCGCGCCTCCACGGCGGAACCGTCGCGCTCGAAAACCGCGCCGGGGGCGGTCTGTCCGCGACCCTGCGGCTGACCGATCGCCCGGCGGCAGAGCCATGACGGCCTGATCTGCCTCGCCTTGTCCCAGACCCGGGAATAGGGCGAAGCGCAGGGATGCGCCTCGCCTTCATGGGAACTCCTGACTTCGATGCGCTCCGCGCTGCCCGGGGCAGTCCCGGGACGCGACGATTGCTGTACGCCCGTTGAGCCGTCGAGCGATGGACCCATCGCAGGCAGCGTCATCCGGACGAAACGATGGGGGTCGACTCCTGGGTTCGGTTTCAGTTCATATGGCGTGGCGTTAACCTTGACTTGAGGATCGCAAGCCCGCCCGCCTTGGTGTCGGGTCGATCCGGAAAAACGGGGCAGGACCATGAACAGATCTGTATCGGGCCGGATCACGGCCTTGACGTTTGCAGTCGCGCTGGCCGGTTTCGGCACTTCGGCCCAGGCCCAGGTGTCGGGGCTCACCGTCGCGCCGCCGGTGCTGACCACGCCGGACGTGCAACCGGCTACGCTGGAACGCCTTCAGGGCGGGACCTGGATGACCGTGGCCTCCACACCATTGGACCCTTCGGGCAATTTCGGCTTTCAGAACCTCACGCCGGGCGCCTACCGCGTCAGCGCCGCCGGGCCGCAAGGGCCCTGCTATGTCGGAACGCAAGGCGCGCCCCTGACGGTGAACGGCAGGGCCGGAGGCACCGTCTCGGCCACCTGCGCGCCCTTGCCGGCGTCAACCCTGCTCGCGGCGGTGATCACGGTGCAGATCGGGCCCGGGACCCTCACCGGCTCCTGCCCGGCCTGCGGCAAGAGCTCGACGACGAGCAAGAACAATGCGCGCTGAGCCTTGAACCGGGGCGGCGGGCAGGGCCGAAACGGGTCGATGTGATCCAGCGCCGCCGTCATCGTCCTCATCCTTTGTGGCGATACTGGCGTGACGCGCGGGCCTGTCGCGCGCTCGCCCGATCTTGCGCTTTGGAGGGAGTTCGGAGCGCCGTGACGGCTCGATTGACGATCGATTGTCCAGCCTGACATTCATGGGACACGTTCGACCGGGGACGCGCGCTGACCAACGCATTTCCGGCGCTCGACAGGAGGCTTCCAGTGTCACGGCTTCTGATCACCCCGCCTTCCCTCCTGCTGGCCCTTGTCCTCGGCCTGGCCGCCTGTGGTCAGGCGAGTGACACCGGGACCGCGACGGCACACGTCGAGGCTCCGGCGGCGGGCCGCGGGGTTTCGACCGCAAGGGTCGAGGTTCCCAAGGTGGAGCGGGAGGGCGTCTGGCGTCCGACCGCGGGCGGTACGCAGGTCCCGCTCTGGCCCGCCAGTGTCCCCCTCGCCAAACCCGACAGCGGCGACCGTCCCGAGGCGACCGGCAATGGGTCGCCGACGGTCGGGGGTCGGCCATGGCACTGGGCGACCTATGTCACCCGGCCGACGATGACCGTCTACCGGCCGAAGGGACGCAACACCGGGGCCGCCATGCTGGTCCTGCCGGGCGGCGGATTTCACGCCGTGGCGATGGACCTCGAAGGCACCGAGATTTGCGACTGGGTGGTCCGGCAGGAGATGACCTGCGTCGTGCTTAAATACCGGACGCCGCAGGTCTGGCCGAAGGTCAACGGCCGGCAGCAGCGGCCGGAGGTCCTGCTGGGTCTGGAGGATGCCCAGCGCGCCATGGCCCTGCTGCGCCACGACGCCGCCGACTACGGCATCGATCCGCGGAAGATCGGCGTGATCGGCTTCTCGGCCGGCGCCTATCTCGTCGCCAATATGAGCAATACGGACGAGCGGACCTATCCGCCGACCGACGCCGCCGACCGGCAATCCTCGCGGCCGGACTTCGCCATCGTCGCCTATACCGCCCGCATGCTGGACAACAGCGCAGGCCGGAATGACCTTCAGCTTCAGCCCTGGGTCAGGATCAGCGAAACGGCGCCGCCGACGCTCATCATTCACGCCATGGACGATCCCGTCGACGATATCCGTCAGGCGATGGCCTATGCGCTGGCGCTCAACGACGCCGGCGTGCCGGTGGACCTGCGTCTGTATGCCAGGGGCGGCCATGCCTTCGGCATGCGGCCGACGGCCGATCCGGTCACGACGGACTGGCCGGAACAGGTCAGGGCCTGGCTGCTCGGCATGGGGGTGTTGTGATCCCGGAGTCCCGGGAGTGAGACCTGCCGGCGGCAGGCCTGGCGGGCCGACTCGCCGTGACGCAGACCAGCTGTCAGATCCAAAGGCGTCCGCTCAGGACAGGGGACCAGCGGGAACCTGGGCTGACGAGACCCGGAGGGTCAGCACGATCAGGGTGTTGCGCTCAGGACGGGCCGGAACTGCCACCGATCTCGAACGGGGCGTTGGACTTCCCATTCGCCTCGGACCCCATCAGCTCATGCAGTTGCGGCCGCGTATAGGGCTTCTTCACCACGAGCGGGCGGTCGATCGTTTCGTCGTCCATGAGACTCTCACTTCAATCAAGGCTTACGGTGGAATTGCACCCATCCCCCTCAAGCGAATAACGCATGGCCCCGTCAAGCTTGCCATGGGTCGACTGCTGAAACGCCCGGAAGCTGGGGAAACGGCTCCGGCGAGGGCATCACGGCCAATGTCTGCTTTGGGTGGAAAGCGGACGTGACCTCACGGTCATCCCGTTATCCCAACCAGAGTTGGCGCATGGGAAGACGCTTACCTCGGTTACCCGAGACGGCGGAGGCGGTGCCTTCCGTGGACCTGTCCGCTGACAAAACCCCCTGCAGGGCAACACGATGTCGTGCTCAGGACGGGGCGGTATAGCGACCCATCTCGCTCGGGGCGGAGATAAACTTCCCATCCGCCTCGGACCCGATCAGCTCATGCAACTGCGGCCGTACGTATGGCTTCTTCGGCGCAGGCGGGAGGTCGATCGTTTCGTCGTCCATGAGGTCCTCACTTCGATCAAAGCGCAGGGTGGATTGTGCCTCGGCGACCCAGACAATCAGGCAAGCCTTGTTACTGTCAAGCTTGCCAGGGATGACCAGTGAACTTCCCGGAAGCTGAGGAATCGGCTCCAGCGAGGGCAACCGGCCATGTCCGCAACGGGTCGATAGCGGAGATTGCCTCCCCGCCTGAAACCGGCCCCATCCCGCCCCTCGCCTTGTCCCCGCCCCGCGCATAGGGCAAAGCGCGCCGATGCGCCTCGCCTTCATGGGTACCCCCGAATTCGCCGTGCCGTCGCTGGCCGAGCTCATCGCCTCGGGCCATGAGATCGTGGCGGTCTACTCCCAACCGCCGAAGCCGCGCGGGCGCGGGCAGAAGCTGACGCCCTCGCCGGTCCAGGCCTTCGCAGAGACCATGGGCCTGCCGGTCTTCACCCCCGCCTCGATGAAATCCCCCGAGGCCATCGAGACGTTCAAAAGCCTCGAGGTCGATGCCGCCTGCGTCGTCGCCTATGGCCAGATTCTCAAGGCCGAGGTGCTGGACGCGCCCCGCCTCGGCTGTTTCAACCTGCACGGCTCACTGCTGCCCCGCTGGCGCGGCGCCGCCCCGATCCAGCGCGCCATCATGGCCGGCGACCGCCAGACCGGCGTGCAGATCATGCGCATGTCCGAGGGTCTCGACGAGGGCGCGATCCTGCTGTCGGAGGTCCTCGACATCCGCCCCGATGACACCGCGGCCAGCCTCGGCGAACGCATGTCGCACATCGGCGCCGGCCTCTGGCCCCGGGCCCTGGCGGCCATCGAACGCGGCGGCGTCGAGGGCACGGAACAGGTCGGCGAACCGACCTGGGCCAGGAAGATCACCCCGGCCGAGGCCCGCATCGACTGGACCGGTCCGGCGGCCGCGGTCGACGCCCACATCCGCGGCCTGTCGCCCTTCCCTGGCGCCTGGTTCGAGGTTCCCGGCGACGACGGCCCGGTGCGGATCAAGGTGCTGATGTCGCGCCTGTCCGGATCCGGGTCCGGCGAGCCGGGCGAGGTTCTCGACGACGGCCTGCGCGTGGCCTGCGGCGAGGGCGTGGTGCGGCTGCTGCGGGTCCAGCGCGCCGGCAAGGCGGCCCAGTCGGCCGAGGAGATGCTGCGCGGCTTCCCGCTCCCCCCCGGAATGGTGCTGGGCTGATGCCGCGCTACCGGCTCACGCTGGAGTATGACGGCTCGGCCTACAACGGCTTCCAGGCCCAGACCGACCAGCCGACGGTGCAGGGCTCCGTCGAGACGGCGATCACCGCCTTCTGCGGCGAGACCGTGCGCCTCGCCGCCGCCGGCCGCACCGACACCGGCGTCCACGCCACCGGCCAGGTCATCAGCCTCGATCTCGAAAAGGACTGGCCGGCGAAGACGGTGATGAACGCCCTCAACGCCCATCTGGTCGGCGAGGCGATCTCGGTGCTGGATTGCGTCGGCGTCGATGACGACTGGCACGCCCGCTTCTCGGCCACCGGCCGCCGATACCTCTACCGCATCCTAAACCGCCCCGGACCGCCCGCGCTGGACGCCGGCCGGGTCTGGCATATGCGCAAATCCCTGGACGCGGACGCCATGCAAACGGCGGCGCAAGGCCTCGTCGGCCTGCACGACTTCACCACCTTCCGCGATGTGAACTGCCAGTCGAAATCGCCGGAAAAGACCCTCGATGTGGCCCGGGTCACGCGGGTCGGCGACGAGGTGCATCTGGTCTTCGAGGCGCGCAGCTTCCTGCACCGTCAGGTCCGCTCCATGACCGGCACCCTGGCCGAGGTCGGACTGGGCCGCTGGGCGATCGAGGATGTGGCGGCGGCCCTCGCCGCCCGCGACCGCGCCGCCTGCGGGCCGGTGGCACCGTCAACAGGGCTCTATCTGACCGGTGTCCGATATGAGCCCCCGCATGGCCAAGCCGGGGTCTGATCTGCTAACCCCCGCCGCATGAGCCAGCCCGCCAACACCGCCGCCCGCCGCATCGTCGACACCCTCGTCATGAACGGCATCGACCGCGTCTTCTGCGTGCCGGGCGAGAGCTATCTCGCCGTCCTCGACGCCCTCGCCGATGTGCGCGAAAAGATCCAGGTCATCGCCTGCCGCCACGAGGCCGGGGCCGCCAATATGGCGGAGGCTTACGGCAAGCTGACCGGCAAGCCCGGCGTCTGCATGGTCACCCGCGGCCCGGGGGCGACCCATGCCTCCATCGGCGTGCATACGGCGCATCAGGACTCCACTCCGATGATCCTGTTCGTCGGCCAGATCGCCCTGACCGACCGCGGCCGCGGCGCCTTCCAGGAGGTCGACTACCGCGAGGTCTTCGGCGGCCTGGCCAAATGGGCCACCGAGATCGAGAGCCCGGAACGGACCGTCGAGGTCGTCGAACGCGCCTTCGCCACCGCCCTGCAGGGGCGGATGGGTCCCGTGGTCATCGCCCTGCCCGAGGACATCCTCCACGCCGACGGCGGCCCGGCACCGATCCGTCCGGTGACGCCCGCGAAGGCCGCGCTGGACCCCGCCTTCGTCGAACAGGTTCGTGCGCGTCTGTCGAAGGCCGAACGTCCGCTTCTGGTGCTCGGTGGTTCCGGCTGGACCGAAGCGGCGACCACCGCCATCGGCGACTGGGCCGAGCGCATCGGCCTGCCCGTTGCCCTGTCCTTCCGCCGCAAGGACCTGATCTCCAACGACCGGCCCAACTATGCCGGCGATCTCGGTCTCGGGCCGAACCCGAAACTGGTCCAGCGGGTCAGGGACGCCGACCTGATCCTCACCATCGGCGCGCGGCTGGGCGAGAATCCGACGCTCGGCTACACCCTGCTGACGCGGGCGCGGACGGCCGAGACCCTGATCCACATCCATCCCGGGCCCGAGGAACTGGGCCGCGTCTGGCCGACCCTGATGGGGGCCGCCGCCGACTGCTCGCTCGCCGCCATCGCCCTGTCGACCATGGATCCGGGCCGCGACTGGACCGCCGAAGCCACCACCGCCCACGCCGACTACCAGGCCTTCATCCAGCCCGTCAGCGTCACCGGCGCGGTCAATATGAGCGAGGTCATCCGCCACCTCGGCGAGGTCCTGCCCGCTGACGCCATCCTGACCAATGGCGCGGGCAATTTCGCCGCCTGGCTGCACCGCTTCCACCGCCACCGCGCCATGCACACCCAGCTGGCCCCGACCTCGGGGGCCATGGGCTACGGCTATCCGGCCGCCATCGCCGCCAAGAGCGTCCATCCCGGGCGCGACGTCATCTGCATCGCCGGCGACGGCGACTACCTCATGACCGGTCAGGAGATCGCCACGGCGGTCCAGTACGGCATCCATGTCGTGGTCGTGGTCGTCGACAACGGCACCTACGGCACCATCCGCATGCATCAGGAGGGCCACTATCCGGGCCCCGACCGGGTCATGGCCACCGACCTGGTGAACCCCGACTTCGTCAAATATGCCGAGGCCTTCGGCGCCTTCGGGATCCGCTGCGAGACCACGGCCGACTTCCCGGCCGCGCTCAAGGCCGCCCGCAGCGCCGGCCGCCCCGCCATGGTGCATCTCATCACCTCGGCCGAGGACATCGCCCCCGGCCGCACCATCACAGGCCTGCGCGGATAGCGGTCAGCCGGTGACGGCGGCGGCGCGCCCGCCTATGTTCGCCGCATGACCGACGCCGCGCCCGACTCGCCCGCTCCCGACGCCTCGCAGGACGCCGCGCCCGTCCGGCTGTGGATGATCGACGCCTCGGCCTATATCTTCCGCGCCTACCACGCCCTGCCGCCCCTGACGCGCAAGTCCGACGGCCTGCCCGTCGGTGCCGTCCAGGGCTATTGCAACATGTTGTGGAAGCTGATCCGCGACATGAAGGGCGAGGACGGCCCGACCCATCTGGTCGCCGTCTTCGACCATTCGGAAAAGACCTTCCGCAATGAGATGTACGACCTCTACAAGGCCAACCGCTCGGCCACGCCCGAGGACCTGATCCCCCAGTTCCCGCTGGTGCGCGAGGCCACCGCCGCCTTCGGGGTCCACGGTGTCGAGCTGGCCGGCTGGGAGGCCGACGACCTGATCGCCACCTATGCCTGCCGCGCCCGCGACGCCGGCGGCGAGGCGGTTATCGTCTCCTCCGACAAGGACCTGATGCAGCTGATCGGCCCCTCGGTCGTCATGTGGGACCCGATGAAGGAGCGCCGCCTCGCCGAGGAGGCCGTGTTCGAGAAATTCGGCGTCACCCCCGACAAGGTGGTCGAGGTCCAGGCCCTGATCGGCGACAGCACCGACAACGTCCCCGGCGCCCCCGGCATCGGCCCCAAGACCGCCGCCCAGCTGATCGAGGAATACGGCGACCTCGACACCCTGCTGGCCCGCGCCCATGAGATCAAACAGCCCAAACGCCGCGAGACCCTGATCGAGTTCGCCGACCAGATCCGCCTGTCGCGCCGCCTCGTCACCCTCGACTGCGAGGCCCCCGCGCCCGAGCCCATCTCCGACTTCGCCGTCCGCGACCCCGACCCGGAAGCGCTCGCCGCCTTCCTCGACCGGATGGAGTTCCGCTCCCTGCGGGCCCGGGTCGGCGACGGCAAGGCCCCGGCGACCAACGGCACCGCCTTCGTCGCCCGGCCCAAGGCCCCTTCAGCCCCTGTCGCCACCCCCCGCTACGGCCAGGTCGTCGAGGGCCCGGCCGTGGCGCAAGGCTTCGACACCGACGCCTACCTCTGTATCCAGACCCTCGAAGACCTCGACGCCTTCATCGCCCGCGCCACGGCGGCCGGCGTCATCGGCTTCGACACCGAGACCGATGCCCTCAGCGCCACCCACGCCGGCCTGTGCGGCATCTCCCTGGCCATCAGCCCCAATGACGCCTGCTACATCCCCCTGACCCATGAGCACGAGCCGGTGGCCGGAGCCGGCGGCCTCGATTTCGGCGGCGAGGCCGACGCCCGCGAGCCCCTGATCCAGATCGACAAGGCCACGGCCCTGGCCCGGCTCAAGCCCCTGCTGGAAGACCCCGCCGTCCTCAAGGTCACCCAGAACGGCAAATACGACCTCGCCGTCATGGCCCGGCGCGGCATCCGCGTGGCCCCGATCGACGACACCATGCTGCTGTCCTACGTGCTCGAAGGCGGGCTGCACGGCCACGGCATGGACGAGCTGTCCCGCCTCCACCTCGGCCACGACCCCATCGCCTTCAAGGCCGTGGCGGGCACCGGCAAGGCCCAGAAATCCTTCAAACACGTCGCCCTGAAACCGGCCACCGCCTATGCCGCCGAGGATGCCGACGTCACCCTGCGCCTCTGGCACATCCTCAAGCCGCGCCTGGCCGAGGAACACCTGGTCACCGTCTATGAGACGCTGGAGCGCGGCATGCCCGCCGTCCTCGCCGGCATGGAACAGGCCGGCATCCGCGTCGACCCCGACCGCCTCAAGCGGCTGTCGTCAGAGTTCGGCCTGCGCATGGCCGAGCTGGAGGCCCAGGCCCATCAGATCGCCGGCCGCCCCTTCAACATCGGCAGCCCCAAACAGATCGGCGACATCCTGTTCGGCGAGCTCAACCTGCCCGGCGGCAAGAAGACCGCCAGCGGCCAGTGGGAAACCGGCGCCGCCACCCTCGAGACCCTCGCCCCCACCCACGACCTGCCCCGCGTCCTGCTGGACTGGCGCCAGCTCTCCAAGCTCAAGGGCACCTATACCGACGCCCTGATCGAGGCGCTCGACCCCGCCACCGACCGCGTCCACACCTCCTATCAGCTCGCCGCCGCCACCACCGGCCGCCTCGCCTCCTCCGACCCCAACCTCCAGAACATCCCGATCCGCACCGAGACCGGCCGCCAGATCCGCCAGGCCTTCATCGCCGCCCCCGGCCATGTCCTGATCAGCGCCGACTACAGCCAGATCGAGCTGCGCCTGCTGGCCCATATCGGCGACATCCCCGAGCTCAAGCGCGCCTTCGCCGCCGGCATCGACATCCACACCGCCACGGCCAGCGAGATGTTCGGCGTCCCCGTCGACCAGATGGACCCCGAGACCCGCCGCCGCGCCAAGGCGATCAATTTCGGCATCGTCTACGGCATCAGCGCCTTCGGCCTGGCCGCCCAGCTGAACATCGGCCAGGGCGAGGCCGGCGACTATATCAAGACCTATTTCGAACGCTTCCCCGGCATCCGCACCTATATGGACGCCACCAGGACCCAGGTGCGCGAGACCGGCATGGTCAGCACCGTCTTCGGCCGCCGCATCCACATCCCCGCCATCCATTCCAAATCCGGCGCCGAGCGCCAGTTCGGCGAACGCGCCGCCATCAACGCCCCCATCCAGGGCGCCGCCGCCGACATCATCCGCCGCGCCATGATGCGGATGCCGGGGGCATTAGTGGAGGCCGGTCTGTCAACGAAGATGCTGCTCCAGGTCCACGACGAACTGGTCTTCGAGGCCCCCGAAGCCGAGGCCGAGCGCGCCATCGCCGTGATCAAACGCACCATGGAGGGGGCCGCGGAACCGGCCCTGGCCCTGACGGTGCCGCTGGTGGTGGAGGCTCGGGCGGCCGGGAATTGGGACGAGGCGCATTGAGTCCTCAGTGCGCCGCTAGCGGTCGTTGAGCTAGGGGGACTATGTCGAGCTTCTGTAAGCCTAGATCAGACCGAGTACCTCGAGGAGCCGGGCGAGGTCGGCGTGGCCAACGCCCGCCCGTCGAACGGCCTCCAAGTCCGGAACGTGACCCGGCCCGAGCGGCCCATTCTCCGGCAGGTCGTGGCGCGGCCCCACAGGACGAAGCCCGGGCCGCGTTCGCGGGCCCGGGAGTCAGCCGATCGGTCGCTAGTCCTTCGCGATATCGAAGGCGAAGTCGAATGTCTCGTCGCCCAAGACCACGATGAAGTTGGTGGGAAGGGCCCCGGCTTCAGGGAAGGCGACCCGATCTGAAACTACCTGCCCACCGAACGAGGTTTCCGGGTCGATGGTCGTGGTCTGCAACACGCTGCCGCTCAGCGAAGACAGGGTGTTGTCCAGATTGGCGCTGATGTTGTTCATCTGGTTGGCCGCACCGGCAATCGCGACCGAGCTTGCGACGGCCTGGGCTGCATAGTTCGTCGCGACGGTGCTGTAGGTGCCGTAGGGCGTCACGGTCGTGCTGCGATAGGTCGGTCCCGAAGAGGCAGCGGCGGCGGCGGCACCGCCGGCCAGCGCTGTCAGCACGAGCGCAGTGGTCGCGTCGTTCTTGGCCATGCGCTCAAGCTCGGCATAGGTGAAGACACGAACGGGAGCACCGAGCGCGGAGACGGAGATGTTCTCCACGCCGAAATTCATGGCGGCCTCGCCGCGATTGAACACCGCTACGGCGAAGATCAGCCGACCCTTGTCATTCGGGCCAAACGAGGTGACCTGCACCGTGGCATTGCGGCCATCTGCCTGGGTCGTGGCGACCCCCTGAATATAGCGGATCGATTGACCGGCGGTCGGGCGTGGCGTGGACGTATAGGTCGACGCGCACGCGGATACGGACATGGCGGCACAAACCGCCACGGCGACAGCGTATTTCATTTGGGGAGCCCCCTCCAAGGTCGGGAACTCACCGGACCTGACGCTGGCATGGGCTCAATCCGGGGTGGTGTCGAGCGATCCTTTTCAATCAACGTTCCAAGGCCCCCCCTCACGTCATCGCCACATCCCCGGTCGCCCCATGCGGCCGCACCCAGAAGGTGACCCGGCCCGGGCAGCCCATCCTGCGGCAGGTCGTGGCGCGGCCCCACAGGACGAAGCCCGGGCCGCGTTCGCGGGCGATGCGTTTCAGGTCGGCGCGCCCCCGCCTTCGCGAGGGTGACGAAGCGCAGCTCGCACAGGTCGCACTCGGTATAGACCAGCCAGCGGTTGGCCAGGATGGCGCCGACCGTGGGGCCCGCCTGTCGCCAGTCGTCCGCCGTGTAGCGGTCGGGATTTCGCCGGGTCATCTTGAGTAAGGGGCGCTAACGCTCGCGACGCGGTCGCTCGCTGCTTGAGCGCATGTTGGGTAAGGGTCGCGATCGCTCAGCGCGGGGCCTCGCTGCCTGAGCGCCACCCCGCCGCCCGCAGCTCCATCCGCGCCGCCTGTTGCAGGATGGCGCCGGGGCAGGCGCGTTCGATCTCGGACAGCAGGGTGCCGATGCCGGCGCGGCCGTCGGCGCTGGTCAGGTCGAGGCCCTCCAGGGCCTCCAGCAGGCGGGCGGCGATGCGGTCTTCGGCACGCATGATCTGTGTCCTTCGTTTCTGAAACCGCCGACCCGGGATGATCCAGCCGAACGGAGGGGGCGGAGTCAATCGGAACGTTCGTGATTTGTTCTTTTCGTGTGGGTTACCTCCACAGCTATCGTCATTCCGGGCGGAGAGGCGCGCAGCGGCTCGGAGACCCGGAACCCAGCGGCGCGCGCTAGCGCGAACCTGTCGGGAGCACGGTGTTTGACGCTTCGCGCCGCCCGTTGGGTCGCCGCCGTCGCGGCGCCGCTGGGTTCCGGGTCTTCGCTGCGCTACGCCCGGAATGACGATAGCGGGTGGGGGATGGGGCGCCGAAACAGTGTAATCCCGCCCCTTCCAACCCCGAAAGGCACCCTCCCGACCCCTGATCCGCCACCGCAAACCCCCACCAACCCACCAGCCCTCCGCACCGGCGTATAATGCGGCGCGAGGCGGCCAAAGGGCCGCCCCGCCTCGCCGGTCTTTGACATCGCCACCCTAGAACCCCGCCCGACCGCCCCGGGCCGAGGCGGATTGTCAGCAGATTGACGCTGCCCGAACACCCGCCCGAAACCGCCCCGGGGTTTTACACCGCCGACCGTGTGTTCCCGCCCCTCCGCACGCCGCGAACGAAGTGGACCCAGTGGACTCAGCGGACGGTGTTTTTGCGGGCCCGTTTCGGCGCGACCGCTCGCGACGCGGTCGCTCGCGGCTTGAGCGCGGCCCGTGCTAAGGCCCGCGCATGACCCCCCAGACTGTGGATGTCCTGATCGTCGGTGCCGGCGCGGCCGGGATGATGTGTGCCGGTGAGGCCGGACGGCGCGGGCGCTCGGTGCGCATCCTCGACCACGCCCGGGCGCCGGGCGAGAAGATCCGCATCTCCGGCGGGGGGCGCTGCAATTTCACCAACACCGGGACCGGGCCCGCCAACTTCCTCGGCGAGAACCCCCGCTTCGCCACCTCGGCCCTGAAGCGGTTCACCCAGCACGACTTCGTCAAACGCGTCGACCGCGCCGGCATCGCCTGGCACGAAAAGACCCTGGGCCAGCTGTTCTGTGACGACAGCGCCAAACAGATCATCCGCATGCTGACCGACGACCTGCGGGCCGCGGGCGTGGTCCTGTCGCTGGGCGTCTCGGTCGAGCGCGTCGACCGCGTCGCCGACGGCTATGAGGCCGCCCTGTCGGACGGGACCAAAGTCCGCAGCCGGTCGCTGGTCCTGGCCACCGGCGGCAAGTCGATCCCCAAGATGGGGGCCACCGGCTGGGCCTATGACACCGCCCGCCAGTTCGGCCTGCGCGTCACCGACACCCGCCCGGCCCTGGTCCCCCTGACCTTCGAGGCCGGCCTGCTGGAACAGACGACGCCGCTGGCCGGGGTCGCGGTGGATGCCGTGGTGAAAGGCGGCGGGACCGCCTTCGCCGAGGCGATGCTGTTCACGCACCGCGGCCTGTCGGGCCCCGCCATCCTCCAGATCAGCTCCTACTGGCGCGAGGGTGAGGCCATCACCGTCGCCATGGCCCCCGGCGAGGACCTCTACACCCGCCTCAAGGCCGCCAAGGCGGAGAACGGCAAACAGATGGTCCACACGGCCCTCGGCCACCTGATCCCCCGCCGCCTCGCCGAAAGCGTCTGCGAGCGCGAAGGCGTCAAGGGCAAGCTGGCCGAGGTCGGGGACAAGACCCTGCGCCGCCTCGACGCCGCCGTGAACGGCTGGACCGTCAAGCCGGTCGGCTCCGAAGGCTACCGCACCGCCGAGGTGACGCTCGGCGGCATCGCCACCGACCAGCTGGACCAGCAGACCATGGCCGTGACCTCCGTCCCCGGCCTCTACGTCATCGGCGAGGCCGCCGACATCACCGGCTGGCTCGGCGGCTATAATTTCCAGTGGGCCTGGTCGTCGGGCTGGGCGGCGGGGCAGGTGTGCTAGCCGGTGATTGGTGGTTGGTGATTGGTGGATAGCCACGGTTGGGGCTAGAGGATCGGTCGCCGGCCCCCAGCCCGCCCCAACCACCAATCACCAACCACCAATCACCCTCCCCATGCCCTTCACCGCCACCGTCCTGACCATGTTCCCCGAGGCGTTTCCGGGCCCGCTCGGCGTCTCGCTGATCGGCACGGCGTGGCGCGAGCGCGGGCTCTGGAGCCTTGATACGGTTGACATTCGGGCCTTTTCCACAGATACGCGCGGCTTCCTGGACGACACCCCCGCGGGTGGCGGGCCGGGAGCCGTGCTGAAAGCGGACGTGGTGGCCAGGGCGCTCGACAGCGTATCCGGGTCAGGACGGCCGCTTTTGTACATGAGTGCCCGGGGTCGGCCCCTGACCCAGGCGCGCGTGAAGGAATGGGCGAAGGCGGACGGGATCACCGTCCTCTGCGGCCGGTTCGAGGGGGTGGACCAGCGCGTGCTCGACGCGCGCGGGTTCGAGGAGGTCTCCGTCGGGGACGCGGTGCTCGCCGGTGGCGAGGCGGCGGCCATGGTGGTCATCGAGGCGTGCGTACGACTGATCCCCGGAGTGCTGGGCCAGGCCGAAAGCCTGAGTTCGGAGAGCTTCGAGGACGGCCTTCTGGAGCATCCGCAGTACACGCGACCGCGGACGTTCGAGGGGCTGGAGATACCCGAGGTGCTTCTGTCGGGCGACCACAAGAAGGTCGCACAATGGCGCGAAGAGCAGCGGCGAGAGACGACCCGGGAACGCCGGCCAGACCTCTGGGCGGCGCATCTGGAAAAGACGGCCCATGCGGGACTTGAGCCCGCCAAATCACAGGTAAAGAGCGCAAAAGCTCGAGGAGAATAGAATGAACATCCTTCAGACGATCGAAGCCGAAGAAAAAGCCCGCCTGATCGACAAGCGCGCGATCCCCGACTTCCAGCCGGGCGACACGCTGCGCGTCATGGTCAAGATCAAGGAAGGCGAGCGCGAACGCATCCAGGCCTTCGAGGGCGTCTGCATCGCCCGCGCCGGCGGCGGCGTGAACGAGAATTTCACCGTCCGGAAGATCTCCTTCGGCGAAGGCGTGGAGCGGGTCTTCCCGATCCTGTCGCCGAACATCGACTCCATCGAGGTCAAGCGTCGCGGCGTCGTCCGGCGCGCCAAGCTCTATTACCTGCGCGACCGTCGCGGCAAATCCGCCCGGATCGCCGAGAAGCAGACGGTCCGCCCGGTCAAGGGCGTCGTGGTCCCGGAAACCGGCACCGCCCAGAAGGCCGACGACACCGAAGCATAAATCGCTTCTTTTCGCTGAAATTACAAAGGCCCCGGTCCTGCGACCGGGGCCTTTTCTCTAGAGCTTCGTCCGCAGCGACCAGAGCTCGGGAAAGCAGCGCCGCTGCAGGGTCTCGGTCAGATAGGCCACGCCCTCGGTACCGCCGGTGCCGCGCCGCCGGCCGATGATGCGCTCGACCGTCACGACGTGCTTGTGCCGCCAGGTCAGCAGGGCGTCGTCGAGATCGACCAGCTTCTCGGCGAGCTGATAGAAGGGCCACCAGCGGGCGGTGTCGCGATAGACCTCCAGCCAGGCAGCCTCGACCTCTTCGGACGGCTCATAGGGCTGACTGACGTCCCGGTTCAGCACCGCGACCGGGATCGGCAGGCCCGCGATGGCCAGCTGCGACAGGGTGTCGTCGTACAGGCTCGGCGCACCAAGGGCGGCCTCAAGCGCGGCATGGGCCGCCGGACGTTCGACATGGAAGCGCAGGAAGCGGTCGTCCTTCAGCCCCAACATGAACTCGAACCGCCGGAACTGGTCGCTCTGGAAGCCGGAGGAGGAACCCAGCACCCCGCGGAACCGCAGATAGTCGGCCGGTGTCATGGTGGCGAGGATGTCCCAGCTCATGGTCATCACCGCCTGGATGCGGCTGACGCGGGCCAGGCATTTGTAGGCGGGGACCAGATCGCCGCTGCGGACCAGGGCCTGGGCCAGGATCACCTCGTGCAGGATCTGCTTGAGCCACAGCTCCTTGGTCTGGTGGATGATGACGAACAACATCTCGTCATGCTCATCCGACAGCGGGTGCTGGGCTACGAGCAGGTCGTCGAGCGCCAGGTAGCCGGCGTAGGTGATCTCGGAAGGATTGGCGGCTTCAGTCATCCCCGACCTATCGCGCGGGAGACGTTGAGGCTCAAGGCTTCTCGGGATGGTCCGGCCGGTCATCCCAGCCTTCCCGGCTTGACTTGAAGGCCAGCCCCATAAGCGTCCAGGTCAACCCGACGGTGCCGAGCACGCCGAGAGAAAGGGCGATCAGGCCATGCAGGCCGAGAGCTCCACCCCCGATGGCGGTCCAGGCGAGGCTGACCACGATCGTCCCGAGCGCGGCGACGCCGATGACCGCAAGGACCCTCAGCAGCATCCGGCGCGCGGTCAGCGCTGGACCCACTGCCCTTGGGCGTTGCGGTACCACTGGCCGGTGCTGATACGGGGCAGAAGCTGCGTCTGGAACATCCGCGCCGCCGCGGTTTCGGTCGTCGCGCCGTCGCCGGCGGCCTGGGCGCTACGGGCATAGGCGTCGCGGCGGGCGGCATTGGTCACCTGGACGGCGTCAGTCAGTGCGGCATCCGAGGCCGGGACACGGAAGCCGAGATAACCGTCGGCCTGTTCGCCGACCGTGCCCTGGACCTTGGCGGCATCGATCATCGCCTTCTGGGCGGAGGTCTGGGCGAAAGCCGCGCCCGCGGCGACGCCGAGAGCCGCGATGGCCGCGGCGACGACGAAGAATTTGCGGAAAGACATCTGGGTCAACTTTCGCATCAGAACAGGTTGGGATTTTCTACGAGGAGGTCCTGCAACTCCTTGTCGAGGCGCACGCGAACATCGGCATCGAGTTTCGCATAGATGGTGATCGGATCGACCTGCAGCCGGACCGTGGGCGTGCAGGCCCCGATCCCCACGGCGGCGACAAGGCCGAGCAGGGTGAGGCGGGCGCGCGTCCGGGTCTTGGGCCGAGTCATGGGCGGAGGTCTCCGGTCTACAATCTGCTGCGATCTAACGCGCAGGAGCGTGAATGGGTTCTGAACAGCGAAGATGGCCTGATCACGGCGTGACCGTGGGCTGCCCGGCGCGGGCCCGGTTCATCTCCAACAGGTCGCCGATCAACTGGTTCAGATTGAGCGTGGTGTCCAGGGTCAGGTCGATCCCGGTGCCGGACGGCAAGGGCAGAATCCGGTTCAGGAACTCCCGGCTGATGAACTCGGCGAGGGGTATGCGCAGTTCCTGGCGTACCGGAGGGTCGTGACGGCCGCGAATGCGGAACAGGACGCCGATCCGGCCCTCGTCGAGGCTGTTGACCTCGGCGGAGAGGATGTCGAACGCGAGGTTCTCCATGGCCTGATAGGCCAGATCCTGAACCGTGTTGGGCGGGACAGCCTCGCCGCCCCCGCCGGCCTCCAGGCCGCTGAGCGCCTCGCGCGCGATGGACAGGCGACCCGGCTGGACGGCCGCGAGCGATCCGCCAGAGATGCGGACGCCATTCACCCGATCGGAGGTGAAGGGCAGCCGCCCTGAGACGACGGCATCAAGGTTGACCTTGTCGCCGAACCCGGACCCAGCGATCACCTGACCCAGCTGAACGTTCTCGAACACGATAACGCCGGTGATCGGCTGCGCGGGGTCCAGAGGCACGGCGAAGGGCTCGACCCGGATGTATCCGCCGGCCACTGCGAGATCGCCGCCCTCGATAGTCACCGCCGCCTTGTCCAGACCGAACGTCAGCTTGATGTCCGTGAGGGGGACGACCGATTCCAGAAGGTCGGCGGACAGTCGTTGGCCCGGCGCCGCCGTCAGGGGGGCCAGATTGATGAAGTCGACGGTCCCGCGAAGGTCTTTGACCGGGCCTGCGGGGCTGATGAAGTCGAGGCCGGGGATGGTCAGGCGACCCGAGCTCGTCCCCTCGGTGTCCGCTCGCCAGTCGATGCGGCCGCTGAAGGCCGCAGAACCGGTCGCCGGCGAGCCGACGAATGCGGCCAGGGGACTGAGGTCGGAAGGCTGAAGAGCACCCTCCGCGAAGACGATGGAGGGGGCGTCGATGGTCAGTCCCCCCGCCCCCGACGGGCCGTCGTGGGTCAGGGTCAGGCGGCCGAGCGAAACCCCTTCGCGGGCGAGATCGAAGGCACCCGTCCAGTCGTCGTCGGACAGGCGGGCCGAGCCGCCGGCGGTCAGAGGATTGAAGCGCAGGGGCGTGGTGGCGTCCTCGACCGTCGCGCGTGCAATGCGCGCCTCGAGACCAACGTCGCCGGAACCGCCGGTCGCCGAAAAGCCCCCCTCGGCACCGCGGACGTTCAGCGCCAGGAAGGGTGCCGAGGCGTTCAGGCCCTGCAGGGCACCGTCCGCCCGCCAGCGGCCGTCGGTGACGCTCACCAGAGGACGGGAGACGGGGCAGATATCGCCCGCGACGTCGACGACATTGCTCTCATCGAGGTCGAGCCGGTCGACGGTCACCGGAATGCATCGGGCGGCGACATAGGCGAGGCGGCTGCCGGAAGCGCTCAACGCGCCGCGGGTCTGGAGAGTAATCCCCCGCGCAAGGCCGAAATCGAGAACGGCGCGGCCGTCCAGTGTGGCGCTGAACCCCGAGGGCGTCAGCCGCCAGGCCGGAACGGCGAAGTCGGCCTCGGGCAGACCCTGGCCTCGCGTCGCGGTCAGCGACAGGGCACCGCCGCCGGCCTGGTCGGGTGCCGCGAGGAAGATCGGCGTCGCGGCGGGTCGAAGGGTGAGTACGCCGCCATTCGCCGGCCGCAGGGTCGCCGGACGGGTCAGGGTCAGGCGGGTTCCCGAAAGTCCCGTGCTCAGATCGAAACCGGGAACATCAACCGCAAAGGCGGAAAGAGCGCGTTTCATCCCCGCAAGTTCCGGCACGTCATCGTTCGACGGCGCACCGAACAGGGGCCAGGCTCCGCGAGCCGATCGGAATTCACCTTTAGCCGTAACACGCAGGCCGCCGTCGGAGACCAGATCGAAATCGGTCGTGGCCCTCGCATCGGTCAGGACCAGTTCGTCCCGGGCCAGTCGTGCCGCAGACAGGACGACCGGGCCGCCCGCTTCCATCGCGCCACCGCGGCCGCCCACGATCAATCGGCCTGAAGTCAGCGTCAGGTCGGTGCCGTCCAGTCCGGCCCCGGAGGCCCGCGCGGCGCTCAGGGCAGCGGCACCATCCAGCCGCCAGGCCAGGCTGCGAGGATCGCGCGTCACGGTGGTCCGGGTGCCTGCCAGACGCAGGCGGGTCGTCGCAGCCGAGGCCGCAAGGCCATCAATGCGGGCGGCACGCAGGTCGACCGCGCTGGTCCCGTCGATCCGGAAAGCCTTGATCCAGCCGGTCGTCCGGCCGTCGAAGGTGAGGCGCAGATCGGCGTCTCGCGCCGATGCCTCTCCGGCGGCGAGGCGGGCCACCGCAACTCGCACGTCGAGCCGCGCGCGGCCGTCGCCGCGCCGGACCTTGAGGTCGGGATAGGGCAGGTCACCGACCACGGTCGCGTCGACCGCCTCACCCACGAAGCCCGGCAGGCGGGCGCGGTCAGCCGCAGCAGAGACGCGCAGGGCGACCCGATCACCGGTCGTGTTGAGGTCGACCGTGGCCTGAAGCCCTGCCGCCTCGGCGTCTCCGCTCCTGAAGGCCGTTGCCGGCATCCGGGCGGTCAGCCGCATCAGCTTGCCGTCATCGATGCGAGCGTCGCCAAGGATGTTGGCCGGGCCGTAGTCGGTGTCCAGCCGGATCCGCGCACCCTCGACCAGAACCAGAGGGCCCCGGCTGTCGGGACGGGGGGGCTGGCCGATGAAACGCTCGATCAGCGGATCCAGCGAGCCGAGGGTCAGTTTGCCGTCCCGAACGCTGGCGCGCAGCACAGGGCGGATCAGGCGGATACGGGTGGGTGTGAGGCCGATCCCTCCCTTCGACCAGGGCGCGCCGATGGCGTAGTCGACCTCGACCCGTTCGACGGTGACGTCAGGGTCGACTGCGTCACCGATGCGGACCCGGGCGACCAGACCGTCCAGTTCCAGCCGATCGACCTGCATGTCGGCCTCAATGCCCTGCTGCTCCAGCCAGCCGATCAGGACCTGCCGGGTCGCCGCGCGCCGGTTGAGGTAGAGCAGGGCCGTCAGAACAAGCAGCACACCGCACACCACCCCCGCTATCAGCAGGGCCCGCCGGCCCCGCCTGCGCACGGGCCGCACGGGGGGCGGAGCGGGATCGGTCGCAACGGTCATGGACCGGTCATAACGGCACAGTCGCGCCGGAAGAAAGGCCGCTGAGCAAAGGAATTCTCGCAGTCAGCAATATGGGCGTGTCTGCGGAAACACAGGTGAGTGGCGCATGGGCCACTTTGAGTGTCCACGGGTCAGTTCGGGACATCTTGCCGCAGGCTAGAGTCTATCCATCACTCAAACGCCGCGAATACACGACCCGTTCCCGCAGTTAGTCTCACGGTTCACGCAAGCTTTACCCACGACTACGGCCCCGGTTAACGGGCTGTAACGAACCACCTTCCCATGATGGGACGGAAGGGCTATAGGCCCTGTCTCGCGGCGGAGGCTCCTTCGGCGCGATCCTTGCTACCAGTGGCTTTGGCGCCGTCCGGCGTCGTCGTTTCTCGGGGACCGATGGCTCAGTTCGATCCACGTCGCCAGCCGATGCGCATTGCGCCACACGCCTTGACGGCGGTGGCCGCGATCTCGGTGGCGCTGCTTGCCGGTCGTGTGTACCAACCCGCGAAAGCGGAAGAGGCTCCGCCTCTTACCCAGAATCAGATCGCTGTCCTGGCCGATCAGGCGTTTGCCGCCGCCGGCATGCCCGCCGGCCTCACGACGCCCGAGGCCATTCCCGTCCAGATCCGCCGCGGCGAGACCTTCGAGCAGGCTGTGCGCCGCACCGGCATCGCCCCGGAAGAAGCGTCGGCCGTGGCCGCGACCCTCTCGAACGCGATGGACGTGAACGCCATGCGTGCCGGCCAGCGTTTCGAGACCGCCATTTCCCAGCCGCGCGGCGGCCGGGGCGAGGCCCGTCTGATCGGCCTGACCATGCGCACGGGTCCGGCGACCCAGCTGACCGTGTCGCGCAGCTTCGACGGGGCGCTGCGTCTTCGGGCGCTGGAGGAGAAAGTCACCCACGAGACCGTGGTTCTGACCGGCAAGGTCGAGGGCTCCCTGATAAGGACAGCCCGTCGCGAAGGGGCGCCCGCCGAGGTGGCCCGCGCCGCCGGCCGTCTTTTCTCGCACCGCTTCGACATGGACCGCGACGTCCACGCGAATGACGAGTTCACCTATGTCTTTGGCCGCACCATCACCGAGAATGGCCGGACCATCGGCACGGACGGGCTCCTGTACGCCGAACTGAAAGGCGTCGCCTTCTATCGCTTCCAGCCCGACGGGGCCCGCGAGGCCCAGTATTTCGACGCGTCCGGCAAGAACACGCGTTCGGCCTTCATGCGTACCCCGCTTGAGCGCGGCTTCCGCGTGTCGTCATCGTTCGGTTTCCGCCGCCACCCGATCGCCGGCTATCGCAAGATGCACCAGGGCATCGACTTCGCGGCCGGCAGCGGCACGCCCGTCGTGGCGCCTGCTGACGGCGTGGTCGTCGAGGCCCGGCGCTGGGGCGGCTATGGCAATTGGCTGCGCATCCGCCACCCGAACGGCCTGGAGACCGGCTACGGCCACCTCTCCCGCTACGCGTCGGGCCTGCGCGCCGGGCAGCGCGTGCGTCAGGGTCAGATCGTTGCCTATGTCGGTTCGACCGGCGCCTCGACCGGCCCGCACCTGCACTATGAAATCTGGCGCGGCGGCCAGAGGATCAATCCGGCCGGCGTTCGCACCACAGAGGGTACCGTGCTGGCCGGGGCAGACCTCGCGGCCTTCAAGGCCGAGAAGGCCCGCATTGACCGCATCCGGGCCGCCGGCGGCGAGCGCCGGCCGGTGGTTCAGCGCGCCTCCGTTGAGGGCCTGCGGCCCGCCCAGGGCTAGGCTCCTTCAGCCTCCCGTATTGGCCGCAGCGATCAGCGCGTCGTCGATCTCACGCGCACGGATCGCCGCCGGCCGCTGGAACAGCCGGGCGGCATAGCCCTTGAAGGCGTCCCGGTCCGGCAGGCTCTTGAACTGCAGGCCCCAGCCGATCTGGCTGCCCAGATAGACATCCAGCGCGGTGAACCGGTCGCCGAGCAACCACGGCCCCGCTCCCGAGACGACGGCCTCGAGCGCGTCGACCACCTGTTCGAAGCTGCCGTATCCGGCCATCCCGGCCTTTTCAGCCGGGGCCAGCAGGCCCAGTGATTTGGCCGTCACCGCCGCCTCCAGCGGGCCGGCGCCGAAGAACATCCAGCGCAGGTAGGGTCCGCGCGCCGGGTCGTCGAACGCCGGAGCGAGACCAGCCTCGGGGAAGGCGTCCGCAAGCCAGGTGCAGATGGCGGCACATTCCGTCACCACCACGCCGCGGTGGGTGATCGCCGGCACCTTGCCCATCGGATTGATCGCCAGATAGTCCGGGGCCTTCATCGTCGTGCCGTAATCCAGAACCACCGTGCGGTACGGTTGGCCGATCTCCTCCAGCATCCAGCGCGCGATGCGGCCGCGCGACATGGGGTTGGTGTAGAAGACGATCTCGTCGGACTGGCTCACTGCGCTCTCCCTCGCGTTCCGGCGCGAACGCTAACCCGAAGACGGCATGGAACAAAGACGAAACATTCTGCGCGGCCTGGTCGGAGGAGCCCTCCTGTGGGGCGCCGGATCCGGCGTCCGGGCGCAGACGGCCTTCCGCTCACGGCGGATCACGGTGACGACGCGCGGCCGCGGACCAGACGTACTGCTGATCCCCGGCCTGGCCTCGACCCCGGAGGTGTGGCGCGGTGTGGCGGACCGGCTGGCCGGCAAACGGCGGCTTCACCTCGTCTCGGTGCATGGATTCGGCGATCTGCCGGCAGGTGCAAACGCCAGCGGCGCGGTGATGGCGGCGGTCGCGGCCGAAGTCAGGCGCTACACCAGTGAACAGGGGCTGCAGCGGCCGGCGATCATCGGCCACTCCATGGGCGGCCAGCTGGGGCTGCGCGTGGCCGCGGATGCCGGGACCCGGATCGGCCGGGTGATGGTCGTCGACTCCTCTCCGTTCTTTCCCGCCCTGATCAGCCCACAGGCCACCGTTGGTGACGTCGAGCCGATCGCCCAGCTGGCCTATCAGGCGATCCATTTCCTCGGCGACGCAGCCTTGCGCGCCCGGGGGCGGGAGATGGGACTGGAACTGGGCGGCGCGACCGACACCGTGTTCGGAACCCTGGGCTGGCAGGGCGGCGACCGCCGCGTCCTGGCCCAGGCGCTGTACGAGGTCATGACCGTCGATCTGCGCCGCCGCCTCCCCGACATCACGGCCCCGGTGACGGTCGTCTATGGCTGGAGCGCGGATGGACGCTCGCCGCGCAGCCGCACGGACAGCCTGTTCCGCAACGCCTATTCCCGGCTTCGCGCCCCGGCGGCCTTCGTCCCGATCGAGGGAGCGGAGCATATGGTGATGATCGATCAGCCGACGCGCTTCATGGCGGCGGTGGACCGGTTCCTCGCCTGAAGTCTCAGTCAGCGTCCGGCTGGTTGTCCGGATGGGCGGCGATAAAGGCCGGGTGAAGCGCCGCCGCCGCGTCGATGGCCAGAAGCCGCGGGAAAGACCCGAGCGGCACGTTGAACCGTCGGGCCGAATAGACCTGCGGGATCAGATAGCAGTCGGCCAGGGTCGGGGCGTCGCCGAAACACCAGCCCGCGCCGCGCTCCCCGACCAGCGCCTCCAGCGCGTCAAAGCCGGGCAGGATCCAACGTGCGGCCCAGGCGTCGACGGCGGCCTGATCGGCGCCGAACGTCTCGCGCAGCGCCTTGCCGACGCGCAGATTGTTCAGCGGATGAATGTCACAGCCGATCAGCGCGGCCATGGCACGGACAGAAGCACGTTCCATCGGACCCGTGGGCAACAAGGCCGGAACCGGGTGGGTTTCCTCCAGCCATTCCAGAATGGCCGGGCTCTGGGTCAGCACAGCGCCGTTGACCTCCAGTGCGGGCACCATGCCCTGGGGGTTGAGGGCGACGAAGGCCGCGGACTTCTGGGCGCCCGTGCGCAGGTCGACCCCCTGCTGGTCGTAGGTGAGTCCCTTGAGCGCAAGGGCGATACGGGTGCGGTAGGCGGCACCCGAGCGCCAGTAACCGTGCAGGATCATCGCGGCCTCACCGTGAAGTTCAGGGTTTGCAGCCCGCCGATCGTCGCCTCGACCCGGTCGCCGGGCAAGAGCGGACCGACGCCTTCCGGCGTGCCGGTGAAGATCAGGTCGCCAGGCCGGACGTCCCATAACTCACGCGCCTTGGCGAGAATCTCGACCGGGCTCCACACCATGTCGTCGAGCTGCCCGGACTGACGCGCCTCACCATTGACCAACAGGGCGATGGCCGCCGCCGGGTCGGGCAAGGCACCGAGCGTCAGGGCGCCGCAGGGTGCCGACTGATCGAATCCCTTGGCGGCATCCCACGGGCGACCCTTCTCCTTGGCCAGGGCCTGGAGATCGCGGCGGGTCAGGTCACAACCCACGGCCCAGCCTGCGATGTCGCCGTCCGCGCCGACGGCGCAGACCAGTTCAACTTCGTGATGCAGATTGGCGGTCGCCGTCGGAAAGATCGGGTCGGCACCATCGACAACCACCGCGTCGGCGGGCTTTGTGAAGAAAAAGGGCTCGGCGCGAGCCTGCCCCATCTCGCGGGCATGGGCCGCATAGTTCTGACCCACACAGAGGATGCGTCGGATCGGGAAGCGCTCGCTTCGGCCGGAGATCGGGAGCGAGGGCGTCGGCGAGGGGAGAAACAGCCAGTCGGTCATTCGCCCTGTCTATGCCTGGATGCGGCGCTTCGCCACCATCGGCTGATGCTGCAATGCGGGAACCGTCACCGGACAGTGGCGTTCCGGCTCAGGGTTCTCTATCTAACCGTCAAGCTTGACGAACGGAGCGCGCATCATGGCGACAACCAAAACGGCACGGGCGACCGTGAAAGACGACATCAACACGCTCAAGGACGATCTCAAGGTGCTGGGCACCGAAGAGAAAGCCCGTCTACGCGAGAAGGCGACCGCTGCGGAAGCCCGCCTGCGCGCCAAGGCGGCGGAAGCCGAGACCCGCTTGCGTGAGGAAGCCGACGTCCTGCGTGATCGGGCCCGCGGATATTACGACACCGCCCGGGTGCGGGGTCAGGAGTACTACGACGAGGCGAGCGAGCGCTTCGACGAAGCGCAGCGCTATCTGGTCGAGCGGGTGCAGGAGCGCCCGATGCAGTCGACCGCCATCGCCCTGGGCGTCGGCGTCGTCCTCGGCCTGCTGCTCGCCGGTCGTCGGCGCTGATGTTCGGCCGGGGCATGGCCAGCCACCTGGTCAAGAAGGCTGTCGCGGCCTCGGTCGCGGCGGGTGCCGCCCTGGTCGCCGTCCTGGCGCTCGGGGCGACGATCTTCTACGCCCTGCAACTGGTCGTCGTTCCCCTTGCGGCGGCGGCGATCACCTTCCTGCTGTTCGCCGTTATCGCCCTCGCGGTCGCCCTGATCTTCGTCGCGCGCAGCGGGGCAGAAGATGAGGAGGATGAGGAAGACGTCTCAGGCCTGGGTCAGCGCGCCTATATGCTGTTCCGGCAGCGGCCCATACTCGGCACCGTCGCCGCCCTCGCCGGCGGCTGGATCTTCCTGCGGAACCCGGCCCTCGCCACCATGGTGGCGGCAGCCTTCACCGAAAGATCGCACGGCAGTCGCCGTCGTCGCTGAGGTGGAACGGCAGAGGCTTCAGAACGTTTGTTTCGCAGGCGCGCTTGCGCCTTGATCAACCGCTCTGGAAGGAAATCCTATGCTGCGTTGGGCCGTTATCTTCCTGGTGCTCGCCCTCGTCGCCGGCGCCCTCGGCGCAGGTAGTGTGGCGGGTCTTTCGATGAACATCGCCTATGTGCTGTTCGTCGTCTTCCTCATCCTGCTGGTTGTCCACTTCTTCACCGGCCGAGGCCGGCGAATCTAGCGACGAACACACGAAACACCAAAGGGGCCGCGGTCGATCAGACCGCGGCCTTTTCCATTTGTCCGGCCCCGTTTGGGTCCGGTGCCGTGGCGGTCCGCCGGGTGTCCTGACGGCGGGGCAGCTTCCACGTCTGGTCAGGCTCGAAACGGTCACCGGTCCAGGCCACAGCGGTGACAGTGATGTGGTGCGCATCCCAGTCGATCTGGTTGAAGCTGGGCGGCGCGCCCCGCTCACGATGCGACAGCGTCCCGCAGCCCACCGCATAGGAACAATGGTCGCCGAGGCTGATCGGCAAGGCGAACGGGACGTGGACGTGGCCGGTGGTGATCAGATCAACACCGGCCTCGGCGAAGATGAGGGCCGCCGCATCGCCGCGCTTTACATCGCCGGTCATGGGCGTACCGATCATCTCGACCAGCGGGTGATGGCAGGCGAGGACGCGCAGCGCGCCGACCGGTGCCTGACGAAGAGCCTCGGCCGCCTTGCGGGTCTGGGCCAGATCAATGACGCCCTTGGACCAGTTGGCCCTGGCCTGCCAGCCGCGCGCGGTGACGACGCCGCGCACCATCAGGTTCGGGCTGAGGAACTGGTGGTCATGGGCGGGGTGGCCGGTGGCGCGCTCGAACGCCTGCCAGGGACAGAAGACCCGGGCCCACAGGCTCCAGTAGGGGACGTCGTGATTGCCGACGATCACGAACCGCGGGTCCGGCATGCTGGCGATCCAGCGGCCCGCCGCCTCAAACTCGTCCGGCAGGCCCTGCTGGGTGATATCGCCCGTGATCAGGACAAGATCGTGAGCGGTGCCATGCGCATAGTCGAGCGCGGCGGCGCAGGCATGCGGGTGTTCGCAGCCGAAATGGATGTCCGAGAACTGCAGGATGCGCCCCACTAGACGGCGTCCTCCGCGGTCGCAGGGTTGGGGGCCAGTGCGCGAAAGGCCGTGCGGATAAAGCGGACCCTGGCTTCGTGTCGCAGGAGCGCCGGCTCGCCGTCGATCACGGCGGGGATGCGCGACCGGGCGCGGATTGTCGCCTGCTGGATCGCCTTGGTGGTCACGGCCGGATCCTGTCGCCAGTCATCGAACACAGCGTGGGCGGCGAGCCGGAAGGCCTGGAGTGCATCGGCGGGATTCATGGCCGCGGCCTCCAGCCCGGTCTGCTCGTCCATCACCTTTGAGATCATCGGGCTGATCAGGACAAGGGCCTCGGCGCGGCGGTCGGCGCGCCCATCCAGGGAAAAGCGCAGACGGCCCGAGAAGGCGCGCTTCAGCGCCCGGCGACCATAGGCCCAGGCCAGGCCGAACTTGCCTTCCCGGACGGCCTCGCGCGCGGGCGCCCAGAGAGCCGGCGCTCCAAGGATGGCGGCGCAATAGAAGGCCTGGCTGAAACGCCCGTCGGTAACCTCGCCGCCCGCGACGTGCTGTGGCGCGCCCGCCTCGAGGGCCCGTCTGAGTGCGATCTTCCAGTCGGCGGTGCCATACAGGGCGCGTGGCAGCATATTCATCGTGCCGCCCGGCAGCGGGGCCACCAGGGGGCCATCGGGGCCGGCACGCGAGGCTATGGTGCCGGCGGTTCCATCTCCCGCAAGGACGAAGAGCGCATCGGGCCGGGCATCGAGCGCCTGTTGGACCTGGGTGTCGAACTGGCTTCCCTCGAGAGCGACGACCGTCGCCTCCAGGGCATAGTCTGCGAGGATGGCTGAGGCCTCATCCGCAGCGTTGGGGCCCACCCCGCCGGACAGCGGGTTCACCAGCATGATGACACGCCCCAGCGCAATATGCGGGGTGAGGACATGGGGTTCAGAGACCTCGGCTGCCGCCGGGGTCTCCAGATCCGTTTCAGGCACTCCGGTATCAGTCATTCCGCCCGAACGTCCCGACCGGAACGATGTTCCGATCGGGAGCGCCAAAGCGCGACTATTGCTTCTTCATCTCGTCGGAAGCCGCGGCGGCACCGGCCTGAGCGGCGTCACCGGCCTTTTCGGCGGCAGAGCCCGCGGCGTCGGCGGCTTCGTCAGCGACCCGGGGGGCCTCACCCTTGACGGTCGAGACTCCCTTGGCGATCCAGCCGTCCATCATGGCACCACCTTCAGCCAGAGACTGTTCCTTGATGCCCAGTACCGCCGTCAGCACCCCGAAAAGGGCCAGCAGGGTCACAAGAACCCCCACGATCGGATTGCCCGAACGTCGCTTGGTGCGCGCCCATACCGGGCTGTGCTCGCCGTCGTCCGCCATGCGGACCGGTTCAGAAAAACGCATACAATACCCCCGTCTCAACTCAGAAAATCGAGGCCGCACCCTCCGGACGGCACCGATTGAAGCCTAAAGCAGGCTTGGGTTAGAATATAACGCGGGAACCGCAACGCTTATCCAGCGTTCTCACCCGTGGGGCGAACCCGAGGGATGAAGGAAAAATCCATGAACAAGGCAATCATCGCAATCGTCGGCGCCGGACTTCTGGTCAGCGCCTGCGCAACAGACGAATACGGCAACCCCAATGAGGCAACCCGCCAGGGTGTTATCGGCGCCGGGATCGGTGCTGTCGCCGGCGCCATCATCGGCAATAACGTCGGAGACGGCAACGCCGGACGCGGTGCCGCCATCGGCGCTGTGGTCGGCGGCGTCGCGGGCGCAGTGCGGGGTTCGCAACAGGACCGCGCCAACCAGCAGCGCTACCGCGACAGCCAGAACCGGTACTACTACTGCTACGACGGTCGTCAGGACGAATGTTACTGGGAAAACGGTCAGCGTCGCTACTAGGCGCGGGCTGGTTGACTGAAAGTCAGGGCGGTTCGTCGCGAGGCGGACCGCCCTTTTCACGAGCTGTGAGGGGTTGGACATGAAGCGATTGATCGGGCTTGCCGTGGCGGTCGGGCTGTCCGGGTGCGGCATGACGCGGTTCATGGAGCGCAGCGCGGTGGTGACCGAGCCGTCGCCCTGCGCGGCGAAGCGGTTCGAGGTCTATTTCGCCGACAGCGAGGCGCGGCTCACCGAGCCGGCGCGGCAGGCGATCGGCATGGCGGCCGCCCAGCTGCACGGGTGCGATATCCGCAAGGTGCAGGTGCTGGGCCTGGCCGATGCCCGCGGCGGGGCGAGCGCGAACCTGAGCCTGTCCGGGCGCCGGGCCCAGGCGGTGGCCGAGGCTCTGACCGCGGCCGGCTGGCCCGCCCCCGCCTTCGAGGTGGAGGCCGGCGGCGACGAGGGTGCCGTGACCGACGCCGGCGTGCGCGAACCCATGCGCCGCCGCACCGAGGTGCTGGTCGACGCCGCGCCCCGCTGAAATCCTGAAGGGCGCGACGCCCGGCCGCTCCACGCGGGCGGTGACGGATGGCCCCGAGGACGGCTAAGGTCGGCGCGACCGTCTCCGGAGGCCGCGTGATCCCTTTTGTTCGAGCGCTGATCCTGCTGGCCCTGTGCGCATGGCCCGCCCAGGCCATGGCCCGGACCGACCCGCCGTCGACCGCCGCAGGCCCGCAGCGCACGGAACGGATCGAGGCCGAACTGGTCCCGATGTCGTCCTGGGCGGCTCCGGGATCGACGGCCGTTGTGGCGGTCAAACAGACGATCCGGCCGGGCTGGCACACCTACTGGCGCAATCCGGGCGATTCCGGCGGGGCCACGACCCTGACATGGACCCTGCCGCAGGGCGTACGGGCCGGCGACATCGTCTGGCCCGTCCCCGAGCGCCAGCGGATCGCCGGGCTGATGAACTACGGCTATTCCGGCGAGGTCTGGCTGCCGGTCCCCATCGAGGTGCCCGTGTCAGCGCGGCCCGGGACGGTTCTGCCCCTGACGGTCAAGGCCCTGTTCCTCGTGTGCAGCGCCGACATGTGCGTCCCGGAAGAGTTGACCCTCGGACTCGACCTGCCCATCCGAAACGGGGCGGCGCCGCTGGATCGGCGCGACGGCAGCGCGATCACGGCGGTGCTGGAGACCGCACCCCGGCCTGCGGGCATCGAGGCGCGGATCGCGCTGGAGAACGGCTCGCTATCGCTGGCCGCGGCGGGCGGACCGCTGGCCGGGCGCGCGCCGGGCCCGAGCTATTTCTTCCCGTTCGAGGGCGGAGTGATCGACCATCCGGCGGCCCAGACCGGCGAATGGGGTCCGCAAGGACTGACCCTGCGGCTGCAGCCGGGCAGCGAGAGCCGGACGACGGGCTTGAGCGGAATCGTCGGCGGCGTGCTCGTCACCGCCCACGGTGCCTGGGAAATCAGCGCCAGGCCGGGTGCCGCGCCCGCAGGAACGTCCGGGTCCGGCACCCTGGCCGCCGCGGCGGACAGGACGCCCCCCGGAGCCGATGCGGAGGCGGGGACCCGTCCGGCCACCTTCGCCCAGGCCCTTCTCTTCGCCCTCCTCGGCGGGCTGATCCTGAATCTGATGCCCTGCGTCTTCCCGATTCTGGCGATGAAGGCGGCCTCGCTGGCGGCCTCGGCCCATGACGCGCGCCACGCCCGGCGAGACGGCCTCGGCTTTCTCGCCGGCGTCCTGACCACCTTTCTGCTGTTGGCCGGCGTCCTGCTGGGGTTGCGGGCGGCAGGCGAGGCGATCGGCTGGGGCTTCCAGCTGCAGTCGCCGCCGGTGACGGCCGGCCTGGCCCTGCTGATGATGACCGTGGCCCTGAACCTGTCGGGCGTCTTTCATGTCGGCGGCGGACTGCAGGGTGCCGGATCAGGACCGTTGTCGCGCCTTCCGGGTGGTCTCGGGGCCTTTTTCACAGGCGCACTGGCGGTGATCGTGGCCGCGCCCTGCACCGCCCCCTTCATGGCCTTCGCCCTGGGCGCGGCGCTGGTCATGCCCTGGCCGATGGCGCTGCTGGTCTTCCTCGGACTGGGGCTCGGCCTCGCCCTGCCCTTCGTGGTGGTCAGCCTGTCGCCGGGCCTGCTGGCGAAATTGCCGCGCCCCGGCCCGTGGATGGAGCGACTGAAGGGCCTGCTGGCCTTCCCCATGTATGCGACGGCCCTGTGGCTGGCCTGGGTGTTCAGCCGCCAGACCGGGGCCGACGCCCTCGGCCTGTTGTTCGCCGCCGGCCTGCTGCTGGCGCTGGGCGCCTGGCTGATCGGCTGTGGCCAGACCGAGCGCGGCTTCGGACGGCGCGGGGTGTTCCATCTGACCGCCGGCGTCGCGGCGCTTCTGCTGGCAGGGGCGGCGCTGATCCTGGCGGTCCGGGCTCCGGCCGAGGCGGCGGGTTCGGCCGCGTCGGTCGAGGGTACGGGGCCGACGCATGCGCCCTGGTCGACGGCGGCCGTCGAGGCAGCGCTGGCGGAAGGTCGGCCGGTGCTGGTCAATTTCACCGCCGACTGGTGCGTGACCTGCAAGATCAACGAGCGGACGTCGCTGACCTCGGCGGGCGTGAAGGCCGCGATCGCGCGTTCGAACGCCGTCTATCTGGTCGGGGACTGGACCCGTCGCGACGACGCCATCACCGCCGAACTCCAGCGGCACGGGCGGTCGGGGGTGCCCTTGTATCTGCTGTATTCACCGGGGGCTGCCGGGCCGCGGGTGTTGCCGCAGCTGCTGACCGAGGGGGTGGTGGTGGAGGCGTTGGGGGATTTGAAGCGGTAGCCGACCGCAAGCATCTTTCGTCATCCTCCGGCGAGCGCAGCGAGACCGGGGGACCCAGCGGCGCCGAAGGCGATCTTTTCACGCAGGATGTCTGACACAGCGAGCCCGCGACAGGTTCGCGCTCTCGCGCGCCGCTGGGTCCCCCCGGTCTCCGCGGCTTCGCCGCTTCGCCGGAGGATGACGAAAGGAAGAAAAACGCATAGGTTGTGCGGATGGGAACGCATCGGACGTTCATCGCGACCTATATGATGGCCAGTCGACTGAATGGCGCCATCTATACGGGCATGACCTCCAACCTCCGGGCTCGCGTCTGGAAGCACAAGACGCACGCCTGGGCCGGCTTCACCGACGACTACGCCTGCACACGGCCGGTCTGGTTTGAGCGGCACGCATGGGTCGTCGCGGCCATACGCCGGGAGAAACGCATCAAGAAGTGGCTTCGCGACTGGAAGCTGGCGCTGATCGAGAAGGACAATCCCGAATGGCTGGATCTCGCAGCGGACTGGTACCCGGTGAATGATCCGGACTGGACCCCGCCAGCCGGAGAGGACCAGCCAGCCTCAACACGGCCACGACTCCGCCGCGCCCGGCGGGAGGCCGGCGTCTTCGCGCCAGGCGTCGCGGTTGGCCTGCAGGGTCACCTCGTCGAGGTACGACAGGGGGTGCAGCCAGCCTGACTCGCTCCAGAAGGCTTCGGTCCAGCCGTGGCGGAGCGCCCAGGCCCGGTCGCGGGCCGCCGTGTCGGGCGGAAGGGTCTCCGCCCGCCATTCCAGCACGAAGCCGAGATGCCAGACGGGAACCTGCTCCAGCGCCCCGCCCTGCATCGCCTCGGCCAGTTTGGCCGCCAGCAGCCGGGTCTCCTCGAGCTGGTATTCGAACTCGGCCTGTTTGCGCCGGGCGTAGCTTTCCCAGCCCTCCGGCGGCTCCGGATCCGGATCGGCGGTCACGCGCCGTTTCCAGCCTTCCGACGCCCGGCGCCTCCACAGATTGGCCAGGCCGACGTCATAGCGCTGCGCCAGAGAGGCCGCGGTCTCTCCGGACTCCCAGGCCCGGCGCACCGCGCGCCAGGTGTCTTCGGACCTGAGTTTTCGGGCCTGTCCCTCGAACATGGGCGCAGGATCGGGTGCCGCTGCGTCAGAATTGGTCGTGTTGTTCGGCGATGTATCCGGAGACGGTTGAACAATGATCCCTCTCCCGTTGGGAGAGGGAAGCTACACCGGCGGCTGCGGGGGCGCGGTGATGACTTCGACGTTGTCGTTCAGGAGATAGTGCAGTTCGTCGAGGGCGACGCGGCGTTCGGCGGGGGTGGCGGCGGCCTCGACGGCGGCGATCTTGACCGCAATGTCCTCGGAAATGCCGCGCAGGATGCATTTCAGGTCGCCGTCCGTGCCCCGCTCCTTGAGGATGATGTGTCCCTGCATGTCGAGAGCCGCGAGTTCGGCGGCACGGGCGCGGAAGCCCGTGAAGGCCTCGCCCGCCACGAAGTCGGACTGGTCCATCACCCCGGCGTCGATCCAGCCCTGGACCACGCCCTTCAGCGCGCCGGAGCGGGCGACGATGTCAGCGAACAACGGCTCCCCTGCGACCGAGACCGGTGCGTCGGCGGCCGGCGGCGGCAGGGCCGCGGCGAGCGCGATATTGGGGTCGGAGAGCAGCAGGGAGACCGCCAGGGCGACGCCGCAGGACATGGCTAACCTCATATAGTTGGCCGAATCGCGGATTCGGCGTTGAACCGGCTTACGCCCGACCCGTAAACGAGGGTTTACCTTTCCGAATTTCGAGACCGTCCCGATGACCGCCCGCACCCAGGCCCTCGACATGCTTCGCGGCGTCGCCCGCAAGGACGCCGACGGACGCATTCAGCATCAGTTCGCGACCGATCCCGGCCGTGTCGACCGCATGGGGGTAGAGGCCGCGGGCCTGTATCTGGACCTGTCGAAACAGGCCTGGAGCGCAGAGGGGTTCGAGGCCGCGCTGGATCTGGCCCGGGCCTGTGACGTCGAGGGGCGGCGCAACGCCCTGTTCGGCGGCGAGGCGGTCAACAATACGGAGGGTCGGGCGGTGCTGCATCCGGCGCTGCGCGCCGCCGATGACGCGGATTTCCGCGCGCTCGGCGAGCCCGTGTCCGCCGAGGTCGCCGCGGCGCGCAAGGCCATGGCCCGATTCGCGACCGACATCGGATCGGGCGCCGAGGGGGGCGGCACCAACCAGCCGTTCACGGCCATCGTCCATATCGGAATCGGCGGCTCGGACCTGGGGCCTCGCCTGTTGTGGGACGCCCTGCGGCCGCTGGAGCCGGTCATCGACCTGAGGTTCGTGGCCAATATCGACCCGCGCGAGATGGGCGAGGCCCTGGCCGGGCTCGACCCCGAGACCACGCTGGTGGTGGTGGTGTCCAAGACCTTCACGACCCAGGAAACCCTCGCCAACGCCGAACTGGCCAAGGCCTGGCTGGCCGAGAGCCTGTCGCCCAAGCGAATGGTCCATCACCTGATCGGAGTGACGGCGGCACCGGACAAGGCCGCGGCCTGGGGCTGCGGCCGGACCTTCGCCTTCCGCGACTGGGTCGGGGGGCGGTATTCCCTCTGGTCGGCGGTCAGCCTGTCGGTGGCGGTGGCCCTGGGCTGGGACGTGTTCGAGCGGCTGCTGAACGGCGCCCGGGCCATGGACGCGCATTTCCTCGAGGCCGATCTGGAGCGCAACGCCCCGGTGCTGCTGGCCCTGGCCCAGATCTACAATGTCGAGGGTCGCGGACGAATGGCCCGGACGGTGGCGCCCTATGCGCACGGCCTGCGCCGGCTGCCGGCCTTCCTGCAGCAGCTGGAGATGGAATCGAACGGCAAGCGGGTGAAGCGTGACGGGACGCCCGTCGACACCGCCACCAGCCCGATCGTCTTCGGCGAGCCGGGCACCAACGGCCAGCACGCCTTCTTCCAGCAGATCCACCAGGGGCCGCAGGTGGTGCCGGCGGAGTTCATCGTCGTGGGCCATACCACCGACGCCGCCATGGACGCGCGCGAGGGCGACGCCCCGCTGTGGTCCAATGCCCTGGCCCAGGCCCAGGCCCTGATGGTGGGCAAGACCGAGGCCGAGGCCCGGGCCGAGCTGATCGCGGCGGGGGCTGACGCGGCCGAGGCCGACCGGCTGGCCCCGCACAAGACCTTCCCGGGCGATCGCCCGTCGACGACGATCCTGATGGACGCCGTATCGCCCGAGGCGGTCGGGGCCCTGATCGCCCTCTATGAGCACAAGACCTTCGTCGAGGGCGTGATCCAGGACATCAACAGCTTCGACCAGTGGGGGGTCGAGCTGGGCAAGGCGCTGGCGAGGGTGGTGCTGGCGGACGTCGCGGCGGGGGAACCGTCAGCTGGGCTGGATCCGTCGACGGCGGAGCTGATGAAACGGCTGATGGTCTAGGGTGGAGCCTAGCCCCGGGGCAGGCCCGTCGCAGGTCCCCGTTTCCTGACGTCAATCAGGGCAGGCCAGATCGGTCCGCTCGCCGATCTATTCCGGCTCGCCCGGCTCATCGTCGCTGGTGGCCGGGGCCGGCGGAAGCGGTGTCGTGCCCTGGTCAGGGTCGGCAGGCGGTTCTGACGGGGCGGGCTCCGGGTCGGTCGCAGCCTGGCCTGTTGCGGTCTGGTCCCCGGCCTCATCTTCCGGCGCATTGCGGAGCGAGCCGCCAGCCGGGGTCCCGCAGTTGTTGGTGGACCCTTCGCACCTCACATTGGCCTTGCCGCCATTGAGTTCGTCAGCCCTTTGCGCCCAGGCCGGGCCGCCGAGGGCCATCGCCGCGACAGCGACCGTGAGGCTCAATGCAAACCTTGAGGATTTCGGCAGACGCGAGGCCATAGGACCGCTCCGTTTTGAATGCGCTGCAGACGCATGGCCCGGCGAGGGGCCGCCCGGGCAAGGGAGGCTGGATGCCGGGGAGGGGCAAGTCAAGCTGACCCGCCCGGTCCTGACCGTCAGCCGAAAGGCGGAAGGGATGGAGACTACCAGCGACGGTCGTAGCGATAATCGCGGTCATCGCGGCGGTCGTCCCGACGGTCGCGGCGGTAGTCGCGGCGATCCCGGCGGTCGTCCCGACGGTCATACCGGTCGTTGTTGTAGTAGCCGTCGCGGCTGTTGATGCCGTGCTCGCGCTCCCAGTGGCCCTGGTTCCGGTAGCAGCGGCCGCCGCGGTAGTAGCCGCAGTCGTCACCCCTGTCCGAGCTGGCACCGAGGGCCGCGCCGGCCAGGGCTCCGCCGGCGATGTAGGAGCCATCGCCGTCACCGATGATGGCTCCGGCGAGCGCGCCGACGGCCGCACCGATCAGGACGTCCCCGGCGCGGTCGCTGTCACGGTCGCGGTCCCGGTCGCGATGACGGCTCTGGGCGTCGGCCGGGCCGGCGGCCATCAGGCTGAGGGCCAGGGCACCGATCACGGCGGGCGAAGCGAAAAAGATCTTCGAAGACGTCTTCATGGTCGGGGCCCCTGTTGGTCACGCCGGCGGACAGGCCAAGCTTGACCGCAGATGTAGGACCAGGCGTCTGAACGGGCCTCAAGGTCGCCGTTCATCCCGCGTTCATCCGCAAACGGCCTTGCCAAGGCCGGTTCGGTCGGCCGAACATGGATCCCGAACAGGGGAGACGTCGGTGGCGAGGCTGGTGCGGAGTGGCGTGATCGTACTGGCCCTGGCGGCGACGGCGTCGTGCGCCACCGCCCAGGACCGACCCGCGCCGCAGCAGCCGCCTCCGGCGACCGCGCCCGCGCCACCTCCACCTCCACCTCCACCGCCGCCGCCGCCGCCACCCGCAGACGTCCGCATCTCGGCGCCGTCCTCCCCCGACGCCGTGGCCGACATACTGGCGCGCGAGACCGACGCCGAGGCGGCGGCGACGGCCCTGATCGCCCTGACCAATGAACGGTTCACGGCCGGCGACCTGCCGGGCGCAGAGACGGCCATCGCCGCCGCCGTCGCGGTGGTGGAAGCCCGGTTCGGTGCCGACGGGACCCAGGTCGGCCGGCCTCTGACCGTGCGGGGGCGGCTGAAACTGGAGCAGGGCGACTACGTCGGTGCCCTGGCCGACATTGACCGCACCCTGGCCCTGCTGGACCGGGAGGCCGCGCCGGACCCGGTGCACCGGGCGACGCTGATCTATGACCGCGCCCGGGCCTATGACTTCCTCGGCCGCAACGAGGAGGCGGAGGCGGCGGCGCGGGCCAGCCTGGCGCTGCGCCGCGAACATCTGGGGCCGGTGCATGAGAAGACGGCCGACAGCCTGAACCTAGTCGCCAACGCCCTGACCGCCCAGGGAAGGCACGCCGAGGCCGATCCGCTCTACCGGCAGGTGCTGGGGATGTATGAGGTGCTGTACGGCCCGACCGACTATCACGTGGCCATCGTGCTCTCGAACCTCGGCAACTCCCTGCGGCGGACGGGCCGGGCGCATCAGGCGGCGCCGCTGTACGCCCGGGCGGTGGCCATCGCCGAACAGGCCAATGATCCGGTGCTGCTGGCCCAGTGCCTGACCAACCAGGGCTGGTTCCTGCATGTGACGGGGGACGGGGTGGCCGCCGAGCCGGCCTTCCGCCGCGCGCTGGCGCTGGCGCTGCAGATCGTCGGGTCGGACCATCCCTTTACCGGCAATGCGCGGGCCAATCTGGGCTACGCCCTGTCCGACCAGGGCCGCTGGGCCGAGGCCGAGGCGCCGTTCCGCGAGGGACTGGCGGCCTATGAGGGCGGTGTGGGGCCGGACAGTCCCGACCTGCTGGAGACCATCGAGGGCTATGCCGCCGTGCTGGACCAGCTGGGCCGCGCCGATGAGGCGGAGGCCCTGTATCGCCGGGCCCTGACCATCGCCTCGACCCGCCTGCCGCCGGCCCATGCCGACGCCATGGACGGGGCGCAGAAACATGCCGGCTTCCTGATCCGGCAGAACCGCCCGGACGAGGCGCTGGGCCTGGTCCGGGCGGAGCTGGGCGACTTGCTGGGACAGGACGGGCGCGGCCGCGACTGGCGCACCCGCGTGCGCGGGGCCCGGCCGCTGTTCGCGCGTCAGGTCGAGGCGAGCTGGGCGCTGGCGGCCGCCGCGCCCTAGCGCGGGTAGGACATCGGCACGCTGAGATCGGCACCCGAGGTGGCGACGGTGAACTTCACCTGGTCGAAGGTGGGGGCCGCCCGCAGGGTGTCGCCATTGACCATCGCCCAGCCCTCGGCGGGCATGGAGCCGTTCATCGCCATCTGGCCGTCGCTGTCCGCATCGTGCAGCACCATCAGGGCGTAGTCCCCCGGGGCGACGTTGCGGAAGGTCACGCGCACCGCGCCGGAGGCCGGATCGGTGATGCGTTCGCCATAGGCCCCCGCGGGCTGCATGAACTGGCCCTGGGTCTGCAGGGCGGCGAGCAGGACGCCGCCGCGGGCCTGGACCCCCGTAAGCGTGACCGTGACGTCGCCGGCGAAGGCGGGGGCGGCGAGGGAAAGCGCCGCGACGGCGGCAAGGGACAGGGTCTTGAGCAGCATGGAAGTCTCCTGGGCAGTGAGCGACGGGCCATCCCGCCGCAACATGTAGAGCGCTTTAAGATTTAAAGTACATTGCGTCAAGCCCATTACCGCGGCCCGGCTTGACGCCCCTGCCTGTCGACCTTATCTGCCCGCCGTTAGCACTCTCGTGTCCTGGCTGCCAAAGCCGCGCGGGAGGGCCTCAAGACACTCTCAGGGAGACAGACAAATGGCGTTTCGTCCGCTCGGCGACCGCGTGCTGGTCAAGCGCGTTGAAGAAGAATCCAAAACCAAGGGCGGGATCATCATCCCCGACTCGGCCAAGGAAAAGCCCCAGGAAGGCGAAGTCGTCTCGGTCGGCCCCGGCGCCCGCGATGAGGACGGCAAGCACGTCGCCATGGACCTGAAGGCCGGCGACCGCATCCTGTTCGGCAAATGGTCGGGCACCGAGGTCAAGATCGACGGCGAAGACCTGATCATCATGAAGGAATCGGACGTTCTCGGCGTCCTCAGCTGAGTGACTGGTGATTGGTGATTGGTGGCTGGCGCGACCGAGACCGGTTCGCCGCCACCGCTGATCCCGAAAAATCACCAGCCACCAACCACCAACCACCTTTTCAAGGAGCTGCCAGATGGCTGCCAAACAAGTGATGTTCTCCACCGACGCGCGCGAAAAGATGCTGCGCGGCGTCAACGTCCTGGCCAATGCGGTCAAGGTCACCCTCGGTCCCAAGGGCCGCAACGTCGTGATCCAGAAGTCCTTCGGCGCCCCGCGCTCGACCAAGGACGGCGTCTCGGTGGCCAAGGAAATCGAGCTGGAAGACGCCTTCGAGAACATGGGCGCCCAGATGATCCGGGAAGTCGCCTCCAAGACCAATGACAAGGCCGGCGACGGCACTACCACCGCCACCGTCCTGGCCCAGTCGATCGTCCAGGAAGGCCTCAAGGCCGTGGCCGCCGGCATGAACCCGATGGATCTGAAGCGCGGCATCGACAAGGCGGTCACCGCCGTCCTCGCCGACATCAAGGCCTCCAGCCGCAAGGTCAGCGCCAATTCCGAGATCGCCCAGGTCGGCACCATCTCGGCCAACGGCGACAGCGAAGTCGGCGACATGATCGCCAGGGCCATGGAAAAGGTCGGCAACGAAGGCGTCATCACGGTTGAGGAAGCCAAGACCGCCGAGACCGAACTCGACGTCGTCGAGGGCATGCAGTTCGACCGCGGCTACCTGAGCCCCTACTTCATCACCAATGCCGACAAGATGGAGGTCCAGCTCGAGGAGCCCCTCATCATGCTGCACGAGAAGAAACTCTCGTCGCTGCAGTCGATGCTGCCGATCCTGGAAGCCGTGGTCCAGTCGGGCCGCCCGCTGCTGATCATCGCCGAGGACATCGAGGGCGAGGCCCTGGCCACCCTGGTCGTCAACAAGCTGCGCGGCGGCCTGCGCGTCGCCGCCGTCAAGGCGCCGGGCTTCGGCGACCGCCGCAAGGCCATGCTGGAAGACATCGCCGTCCTGACCGGCGGTACGGTCATCTCGGAAGACCTCGGCATCAAGCTGGAGAACGTCACCATCGACATGCTCGGCAAGGCCAAGAAGGTCACCATCACCAAGGACGACACCACCATCGTGGACGGCGTCGGTGAGAAGGACGCGATCGAGGCCCGCATCGGCCAGATCAAGGCCCAGATCGAGTCCACCACCTCGGACTACGACAAGGAAAAGCTGCAGGAACGTCTGGCCAAACTGGCCGGCGGCGTCGCGGTCATCCGCGTCGGCGGCTCGACGGAAGTCGAAGTGAAAGAGAAGAAGGACCGCGTCGACGACGCCCTGAACGCCACGCGGGCCGCCGTTGAAGAAGGCATCGTCCCCGGCGGCGGCATCGCCCTGCTGAAGGCCACGAAGGCACTGGAAGGTCTGAAAGGCGACAACGCCGACCAGACCGCCGGCATCGCCATCATCCGCCGCGCCATCCAGGCCCCGATCCGTCAGATCGTCGAGAACGCGGGCGTCGAAGGCTCCATCGTCGTCGGCAAGGTGCTGGAGAACGCCTCGGCCACCTACGGCTTCAACGCCCAGACGGAAGAGTATGTCGACATGATCCAGGCCGGCGTCATCGACCCCGCCAAGGTCGTCCGCACCGCCCTGCAGGACGCGGCTTCGGTCGCCGGCATCCTGATCACGACGGAAGCAGCGGTTGCCGATGCGCCGAAGAAGGCCTCGGCCGGCGGCGCCGGCGGCGGCATGGGCGGCGGCGGCATGGGCGGCATGGGCGATATGGACTTTTAAGTCCGCGTCGCTCGGTTCGCTCTAGCGGCTGAGACAGAAGAGGGCGGCTCCGGGGACGGGGCCGCCCTTTTTTGGTTACGGCCAGTCGGCAGGAAGACTGAGAGTCTTCGCGTGCACGGCGTCGTGGTCGACGTTGCACAGGGTCACCAGATTTTCGAAGGTGTTCACTCCGCCTTGAACGTGTTCCCGTACGTGATGGAGTTCAAGGAACTTCCTCGGGTCGTCCGGATCCAAGTCGGCTCGCGACCATCCACAGTGCCGGCACTTGAACCCGTCGCGTTGAAGCACGGCGATCCTGACCGTGTCGGAAATCTTCCGGTCGTGGCTCGGGCTTTGTTTGTCTTCTGCCAAGACATAGGAACCGACCGGGATTTCTGGCCGCCCCTGCATTTTGGTGAGAACCGGCCAGCCCTCTTCTGTTCGAAGTTCCCGAACTCGGCGCGCCCACTCACTTGCGTCACCGGCCACGTAGCGCATCTGCTCGCCCGAAATGGCCTGGCCCACATTGTTACGAAGGAGCTCCAGAATCCGATCTTGAACGCTCAGATCCGACCCCCTCAGACTCTTGAGCAACTTCCAGTGCTTCGCCGCGTTGTGGTCAGGCGAGTCCTCCACCAAGACGTATTGCTCCGGCCCCAGCGCAGCTGTGTCAAAACCGATCTGGGACTCGATCTCCAACAGCTGTTCGCGGTCATGCTCGCGGAGGTGGCCGAACGTAACCCCAGAATAGATGGGCCAACCTTTTTCTACGCGTAGTTCACGAAGGCGGCGTGCCCAGTCATCAATGCCGGCGACGACAAAAAGCTCTTCGCCCTTGATTGCCTGCCCCGGATGGAGCCGGAAATACTCCAAGATGCGCTTGCGACCAGAATCAAATCCGGGAAGCAAACTACTGCCGATATCACGCACAGCGTGGGCAATAGGCGCAAGCGAAGCGGCTCTTGTCCGGATCGGGACGTCTGAATCGAGCCGAGCAAAATCAGCTAACTGATCCGCAGCAGCGCGAGCCCCGGCACCGATATCGCCAACTTGTTTTGATCGCCGCCCCATGGGCGGCAACTTCAAGCAGAAAGCGCGAGCGGAACCAAGATATTCCGGACAACGGTTCCAAGAGCACCGGCTAGGTGCGGAGGCACAGCGTTCCCAATCTGCCGCGCGACCTCGACCTTTGTCCCATAGAATTTGAAGTCGTCCGGAAAGCCCATCAGGCGGGCGGCCTCGCGGTGACTGATCGGCCGGTCGGCCTCCGGGTGAAGGTAGCGGCCCTTCTCGGGCTTGTAGAATTCCGTGCGGATCGTGACCGACGGGCGGTCCCACCACAGGCGTCCGAACAGGTCGGTGCCGCCGCTGCTCTTGCGTACCCAGCAGTCTGGCGTGATGTCGGGGCGGTTGGCCAGAAGATCGAAGCGATTTCCGCCGGCCGGCACGGCCCGATACCGCTCCATGCTCTTTGCAGTCGGCGTCCGGCCGAAGTGGAGGTCGAGCGTTTTCCGCGACCCGATCTCCGTTCCGATGGTCTCGAAAGGCAGGTCGGCGATGACGTCGCGGACCGTCCGCCAGCGCGGCAAATTGCTTTTCAACTTGGGATCGGCGTGACTGGGTAGCGGCGGGAAGCTCGGCAGATTGTGGGCGTCTCGCCATCCGAGAATTATGGTCCGCTTGCGCGTCTGCGGCGCGCCGTAGTCAGCCGAGTTGACGATCGTCGCCTGGGTCTGGAAACCGTGCTGCCGGGCCTTGGCTTCGATCAGTTGGCGTTCGGGAGAACGATAGAGCTCCGCGACGTTTTCCATGACGAAGACACGGGCGCCCGAGCGCTCCGCGATCTCGATGAAGGGTTCCCACAACGCACGTCGAGCGTCGCCGTCACGCTTCTTGTTGAGCAGACTGAACCCTTGGCAGGGCGGGCCGCCGATAACGACGTCGGCCTGCGGCACCTCATTGTTGAGGAGCCATTCTTCGATATTGGCCTGCACAGCCCGGCCAGGAAAATTCAGTTCGTGGGTCTTCACCGCCGCGGCGTCGTGATCGAGCGCCAGAACGGTGGTGAAGCCGCCGCAGAATCGCTTGTCGCAGAAGCCCAGGCTCATACCGCCGGCACCGCTGAACAGGTCAATCAAACGGAGGGTCATGGCTCATGGTCTCGCGGAAAATGCCTGTAAACAAAACGCGAACGCAAAACCCGTGTCAACCGGTTGCCGTCTACAGATTGTGGGTGAAGGTGGGGTTACCTACCGTAAATAGGTATTGAGCCTTTCCTTCAGGCTGGCAGAGTCTTTCGTCTCGCACTCCCAGACGGTGACGACGCGGAGCCCGGATTCGGCGAGTCGGGCCTCGACTTCGGCGTCCCGTTGTCTGTTTCGCAGGAACTTGGCTTCCCATTCGGCGCGGTTGTGGGTCGGCATCGTGCCACGCTTGCAGTCATGCTGATGCCAGAAGCAGCCGTGGACCTGGACGGCCCAGCCCTTGGAACGGTTCGCGAAGTCGGGCTTGCCGGGGAGGGCTTTCACGTTTCGCCTGTAGGCAAGACCGAGGTCGCGGAGCGCTGCCGCCACACGCTCCTCGGGGGTTGTGCGAGACTGTCGGACCTTGGCCATTGCGGCGGTCGTTCGGTCATTCAGCGGCTTCATACTCGGGAAGTAGCAGCCGCGATCTGCCGCTCCAATCGTCCACGACGGTTACGGAACGAGAAAGGGGCCGCCTCCGTTGCCGGTTGCGACCCCCTATCCGACGAGACCTGCTCGCCGGGCTGATGCAGTGAGAATAGTCCAACACCCCGGTCGAAACCAGCAGGGCTGATCAGCGGAGCCCAACCCCTCCACCACGCTGCGCGTGGTCCCCCTCCCCATCGCAAGCGACGGGGAGGAGACACGGTGCTTTTTACTGCGCCGGACGCACTTCCACCGGCAGGCCGAGGGCTTCCAGCTGGGGCCGGACGACCGAGGCGTCGCCGACGACGACCCAGACGAAGGTGGCCGGGTTGATGGCGGCGCGGGCGGCGGCGTCCATCTGTTCCGCCGTCAGGGCGCGGGTGCGGCTGGCCAGGGTTTCCTGATAGTCGTCCGGACGGCCGTAGAGGGCGTTGGAGCGCAGGGCACCGAGGATCTGGCCCGAGGTCTCGAAGCCGCCGGCCAGGCTGCGGGTGTCGCCGTTGACAGTGCGGTCCCGCTCGGCGGCGGTTACGCCGTCGGGGCCGAGGAAGCGCTCGTACTGGGCGATCAGGGCGGCGATGGACTCGCCCGTGCGATTGGCCTGGACCGGGGCGTTGACGATATAGGGTGCCCGGTGCTGGAGCGTGTTGATCGAACCGCGCACGCCGTAGGACCATCCCTTGGTCTCACGCAGGTCGGCATTGATCCGGCTGAGGAAGTCGGTGCCCAGCACGCTGTTGGCGGCCTGCAGGGTCAGCAGGTCGTCGGTGCCGGAGACGGGCAGGACCGCGCCGCCGTAGATGATCGACTGCGGCGACTGGGGCCGGTCGATCAGGACGATGCGGGCGGTGGTGGCGGGGATGTCGGCCGGGAAGGCCTTGGTCCCGCGCGGGGTCGAGGGGGCGCGCCAGTCGCCGAAGGCGCGCTCGAGCCGCGCCCGGACGTCGGCCAGCGGCAGGTCGGAGACGACGAAGATGCGGGCGTTGTCGGGGCGGACCCACCGGGCGTGTTCGGCGATCAGGTCCTCGCGGGTCAGGGCGGAGATGGTCGCCGGTGTGCCGGTGCCGCTGAAGGGCCGGCCGTAGGGGCTGGCCTCGCCATAGATCAGGGCCGGCAGGGCACGGGCGGCGATGGCGGCGGGCTGGGTGCGTTCGGCGGCGAGACCGGCGAGGCGCTGGGCGCGCAGGCGCTCGACCTCGGCCGGGGCGAAGGCGGGGTTGCGCACCATGTCGGCCAGCAGGACCAGCGAAGGGTCGAGGTTGGTGGTCACGGCGGTCAGGCTGGCGGCGGTGCGGTCCATGGAGGCGCCGACATTGACCGAGGCGCCGAGCCGCTCCTGGGCCTCGGCCAGGGCGTTGGAGTCGCGGGTGGTGGTGCCCTCGCTCATCAGCGTCAGCATCATCGAATGGACGCCCAGGGCATCGGCGTCATCGGCCGCATAGCCGGCGTCGAACTCGACCGCGACGCGGGTCACGGGGACGGTGGTCGACTGCGCATAGACGATCTCGACGCCGTTCGAGAGGGTGGCGCGCTCGACGGTCGGGAAGTCGATGTTGGAGACGTCGCCGATGGTCGGCATGGGGTCGCGGGCGACGCGCTGGATCTCGGCGGCCGGGACCGGGGTGGCGCCCGAGGGGGCGGCGGCGGCCTCGACATAGGCCTCGCGCTCGCCGGGCTCGACGATCTGGCTGTAGACCGGGCGGCTCAGCCAGCGCTGCATGGCGGCCTGGACCTGGGCCGGGGTGACGGCGGCATAGGCGGCCAGCTGGGTGCGGTAGAAGTCCGGGTCGCCGGCATAGAGCTGGCCCTCGGCGAGGGCGGAGGCCTTGCCGTTGACCTGTTCCAGACCCTGGATGGTGCGGGCGGCGTACTGGGTGACGACGCGGTCGATCTCGTCCTGGGTCGGGCCGTTGGCCATGAGGTCGGCGAGGACCGCGTCCATGCGGGCCGCGACGGCCGCGGCGTCGCCGCCGGGCTTCACATTGGCCGAATAGGTGAAGAAGCCGAGCCGGTGGAAGGCCTGGGCCCCGGCGCTGACATTGGTGGCGGTCTGGTCGCCGCGCACCAGGGCGTTGTCGAGGCGCGAGGACTCAAGGCCCCCGAGGATGGAGGCGCCGACGTTGAGCGGGATGGCGTCGGGGTCGAGCAGGCCGGGAACGACCCAGGCGCGGCTGACGCGGGTGCTGGCGACGCGGTCGTGCAGGACCTCCTCGACCGGGGCGGCCAGGGTCGGAATGTCGGCGGCGGCGGGGACATTGACCGGGCCGCGCGGGATGGCGCCGAAATAGCGGTCGATGAGGATGCGGGCGGTGGCCTCGTCGATGTCGCCCGACAGGACCAGGACGGCGTTGTTGGGGCCGTAGTTCTGGCGGAACCAGTCGCGCACGGTCTCGAGGCTGGCGGCGTCCAGATCGGCCATCGAACCGATGGTCGAGTGGCGATAGGGATGACCCTCGGGGAACAGGGCCGCCAGCTGGGCATAGTTGGCCAGGCCATAGGGCTGGTTGTCGCCCTGGCGCTTCTCGTTCTGGACGACGCCGCGCTGCAGATCGAGCACGTCCTGGCCGACCTGGCCGAGCAGATAGCCCATGCGGTCGCTCTCGAGGAACAGGGTCCGCTCCAGCGCCGGGGTCGGGACGGTCTGGAAATAGTTGGTGCGGTCGAACCAGGTGGTGCCGTTCAGGCCGGTGGCGCCGGCGGCGCTCATGGCCTGGATGTGACTGGTCGGGGAGTTCTCGGAGCCGCCGAACATCAGGTGTTCGAACAGGTGGGCGAAGCCGGTGGAGCCCGCCGGCTCGTCCTTGGAGCCGACATTGTACCAGACGGAGACGGCGACCACCGGGGCCTTGCGGTCGGTGTGGACGACGACGGTCAGGCCGTTGTCGAGCTGGAAACGCGACCAGGGGATGTCGACGCGGGCGACCAGGTCGGCGACCGGCGCGCCCTGCAGCGGCGCCGCCTGCGGCAGGGCCGGGGCCGAGACGACGGCGACCGGGGCCGATCCCGTGTCAGGCGACAGGGCCCAGACGGAAGAGGCGGGCGCGATGACCGCGAGAATGGCCGCGAACGAGACGAGACGACGATGCATGAACAAACACCCCTGTTGACTGACGGCCGCGACCATAGCCGCGGCGCTCAGACACGCAATGCCCGGCGCGGCCGCCTCAGCGCCCCGCGACCGTTTGTCCGGGGGGTCTCAGTCCTCGAGCGGGGGCAGGCCGGCTTCCTTGCGGGCGGCGGCAGCAGCTTTCTTCTCGGCCTTGGCGGCGGCCTTTTCAGCGGCCTTCTTGGCGTCGGCGCGATCGCGTTCCTGACGCTCGAAACTGTAGTTGGGCTTTCGGGCCATCGGCGGCTCCTTCTCTTTTCGTTGCGCTACCGCGCTTCGCGCTACTTGAGCGCAGATTGTTGGCGCTACCACGCTTCGCGCTGGTTGAGCGCAGGAGACGCAACGCCAGCGCCGTCTACACACAGGGTGGGGCAAGCGGGGAGCCGGGGCAACCGTTGACGGTCAATCGACGGCGATGATCTCGACGGTCTGCCCGACGACGACCGCTTCATCGCCGACCTGTTTGCCCATCAGGGCGACGGCGAGGGGCGAGACATGGCTGACCGAGCCGGCGGCGGGATCGGCCTCGTCCTCGCCGGTGATGCGCCAGGTCCGGATGCGGCCGTCGGCCCGTTCGAGGGTGACGGAGCCGCCGAAACGGACCCGACCGTCCGGCTCGGTCTCGACCAGCTGGGCGGTGGCGCGGCGGGCGGACCAGTAACGCAGGTCGCGGGTGGCACGGGCCATGGCGGTGCGGTCGGCCTCGATCGAGCCATGGGCCTGGGCGGCCGAGTACGCCGCGCGGGCCGAGGCCAGGGCGGCCTCGATCAGCGCCAGTCCCGAAGGGGTGACCAGGTTCGGGTGGGGCGAAATCGGACGGTCGGGAAGGTCGGCGGCCGTGGCCTCCAGATCTTCCTCGCGGGTAAAGGCGACGCTCATGGGGTCAGGGTAGGCGGGTTTGGGGGGTTCCCGGAGCGGTTTTTTGCTTTCGTCATCCTCCGGCAAGCCGCGAAGCGGCGCAGACCGGGGGACCCAGCGGCGCGCGAGAGCGCGAAGCTGTCGCGGACACCCTGCCTGAACAGATCGCCTTCGGCGCCGCTGGGTCCCCCGGTCTCGCTACGCTCGCCGGAGGATGACGAAAGCAAAAGGGGCGCGTCGGAGGTGGGACATGATACTGGCTGCGCGATGACCGATACGAAGACAGTTCACATCATCGGGGCCGGACCCGCCGGGCTGATGGCCGCCGAGCGGCTGGCGCGGGCGGGCGTGGCGGTGGCGGTGCATGAGGCCATGCCCTCGGTGGCGCGGAAATTCCTGATGGCCGGGCGGGGCGGGCTGAACCTGACCCATTCGGAGAACATCGCGCCTTTCACGGGGCGGTATGGCGAGGCGGCCGGGACGGTGGCGGCCTGGCTGGAAGCCTTTTCGCCGACCCATCTGATCGGCTGGGCCGAGGGGCTGGGGCAGGCGACGTTCACGGGGTCGTCTGGGCGGGTGTTTCCGCGGGCGATGAAGGCCTCACCCCTGCTGCGCGCCTGGCTGGGACGGCTGGGCGAGCTGGGGGTCGAGGTCCGGACGCGGTCGCGCCTTGTCGGCCGCCGCGACGGCGGCTGGGTGTTCGACACGCCGGACGGCGAGCGGGTCGAGACGCCGGATGCGGTGGTTCTGGCGCTGGGCGGGGCCAGCTGGCCGCGACTTGGGTCGGACGGCATGTGGCGGAACTGGCTGGCGGCGGAAGGGGTGGCGGTCGAACCGTTCCGGCCCTCGAATGTCGGTTTCGACGTGGCGTGGAGCGAAGTGTTCGCGGACCGGTTCGCCGGGCAGCCGCTGAAGCCGATCGCCCTGACGCACGGGGACCACACGGTGCGCGGCGAGGCGATGGTGACGTGCTATGGCCTCGAGGGCGGGGCGATCTATGCCCTGTCGGCGGGGCTGAGGGACGCGATCGAACGGGACGGGACGGCGGCGCTGACGGTGGACCTGCGGCCCGACCTGACGGTCGAGGCGCTGGCGGGGCGGCTGGCGAAGCCGCGCGGCAAGGACAGCGCGACCAACTGGCTGAGGAAGGTGGCGGGGCTGTCGCCGGTCGCGGTGGGGCTGTTGCGGGAGATTCCCGGAGAGCTGCCCGCGGGGGCCGACAAGCTGGCGAAGCGGATCAAGGCGGTGCGGCTGACGCTGACGGGGGTTCAGGGGCTGGCTCGGGCGATCTCGTCGGCGGGCGGCGTGCGGCTGGACCAGGTCGATCAAGGGTTGATGCTGACCGCCCTGCCCGGCGTGTTCGTGGCCGGCGAGATGCTGGACTGGGAGGCGCCGACGGGGGGCTATCTGCTGCAGGCGTCGATGGCGTCGGGGGTGGTGGCGGCGGACGGGGTATTGCGGTGGCTGGCGGGGCCGTAACGGGCCCTACATCCGATCCGGCGAGCGCACCGAGAGTTTGATCAGCCACAGAAAGCCGAACAGTGCGGCAATCACCGATACCGCGAGTGGCAGGGCGAGAACCACCGACTGATGGTCATGGACAACCTCGCCAGTCCAGCACCGCCCCTCTTCGTTGAAACAGCCCCGCCACCGCCAATACGAGGCGTAGAAAAACAGTCCGAAGAAAGCGGTCGCGAGGAACCAAACCAGCGTCCACACCCAAGCTGCCAGCCTTGCCATTCAGACAAGGTGCCTGAGGGCTGGCTGACCTGCAACGGAGGCTTCCCGTTCCCGGGCGACGTGACGGCCTTTGGGGCGGGGAGTGACGGCCTCTGACCGAAGGGTCTAGAACGGTCGCATGATCCAGCACCGCATCCTCCTCGCCGCCGTCGCCGTCCTCCTGTCGGCCGCCCCCGCCCTCGCCCAACACGCCGAAGGTGCGCGCCTCAGCGAGCATGTGCGGGTGCTGGCCTCGGACGAATTCGAGGGGCGCGGGGTGGCGACGCCGGGGGAGCAGCGGACGGTCGACTATATCGTCGGCCAGTTCCAGGCGCTGGGGCTGGAGCCGGGCGGGCCGGATGGCCAGTGGGTGCAGAGGGCGCAGCTGGGACGCACGCGGCAGGACGGGCCGGCAGCCATTGTCGTTGCAGCAAACGGTGAAATCCGGACGCTGGCGCGCGGGCCGGACGTCCTCGTGTCGAGCGATCGGCCAGTGAACCACATCTCCATCGCGGGTGCCGAGGTAGTCTTCGCCGGCTATGGCGTCAGCGCGCCCGAGCGGGGCTGGGACGACTTCAAGGGCATGGACCTGAGGGGCAAGATCCTGCTGGTCATCGTCAACGATCCGGACTTCGGCGCGCCCGAGGGACATCCGGTGGCGGGGCGGTTCGACGGCAATGCCATGACCTTCTACGGTCGCTGGACCTACAAATTCCAGGAGGCGGCGCGGCAGGGGGCGGCGGCGGTGCTGGTGATCCACGACACGGCCGGTGCCGGCTATGGCTGGAGCGTGCTGGAAGGCTCATCGACGGCGCCGAAATTCGACATCGTGCGGGCCAATCCGGACGCCGAACGGGTCCCGGCCCAGGGCTGGATACAGGGGCCGGTCGCGGCGCAGCTGTTCGCCGACGCGGGCCTCGACTACGCCGCCCTGCGCGCAGCGGCCCGGACGCCGGAGTTCACGCCGGTGACCCTGACCGGGGTGACCATGTCGATCGATTTCGGCCAGACTGCCGACCGGATCGAGAGCCGAAACATCCTGGCGCGTATCCCAGGCGCGGGGCATCCGGACGAGACGGTTCTCTATGGCGCCCACTGGGACGCCTATGGCCGCGCGACGCCGGTGGGGGACGACGACATCTATAACGGCGCCGTCGACAATGCGACGGGCGTGGCCGGGCTGATCGAGCTGGCGCGGCTGTTCAAGGCGGGGCCGCCGCCTGACCGATCGGTGGTGTTCGCCTCCTGGACGGCCGAGGAGGCCGGGCTGCTGGGGGCCGAATACTATGCCGCCAATCCGGTCTGGCCGCTGGAGACGACGGTGGCCAACATCAATATGGACAGCTTCCTGCCGGGCACCGAGATCTCGCCGCAGATTGTGGTCATGGGCGCGGGCAAGAGCGAGACCGACGCCTGGCTGGAGCGGCGCGCGACGGAACAGGGCCGCACCCTGATCCCCGACCCGGCACCCCAGGCCGGCGGCTTCTACCGTTCGGATCATTTCCCGCTGGCCAGGAAGGGCGTGCCGGCCCTGTTCGGGGCGGCGGGCTTCACCGGGCACAATGCGGCCAGCCGCGACTATGTGGCCAACCGCTATCACAAGCCCTCTGACGAATGGACGAGCGACTGGGTGATGGACGCGGCGGCGGTGGACGTGGATCTGCTGTATCTGGTGGGCCGCGATCTGGCGGACAGCCGGGCCTGGCCGGCGTGGAACGCCGGGGCGGAGTTCGAGGCAGCGCGGGCGGCGTCGGCGGCGGCAAGGGAGTAGGGTTCGTTATCCGGGGTCGTCATCCTCGGGCTTGACCCGAGGATCTGAGGTCGGGACGGACTGGTTGTTCGAAGCGCCCCCGAGGTCGAGGGCCGAATCTGCGGCCGCACGGCGGATCGTCTGGCCCTCGGGTCAAGCCCGAGGGTGACGGGAATAGATGGGATGGGTAGTACCAACCCATGACCCTCCCCGACATCCACGGCCCCTGCCCGCCGCGCTTCGCGGCCCTCAAGGACGCTTTCGCGGCCAATTTCACCGACGCGCCCGAAGGGCTGAACGAGCGCGGGGCGCGGGTCAGTGTCTGCGTCAGCGGCGAGGTCGTGGTCGATCTGTGGGCGGGGTGGGCCGATACGGCGCAGTCGGTTCCCTTTGGCGAGACGACGCTGACGCCGGTGTTCTCGACCGGCAAGGCGGTGATGGCCCTGCTGATCGCAACCTGTGTCGAGCGGGGATTGCTGGACTATGAGCGGCCCGTTTCGGACTACTGGCCGGCGTTCGGCCAGGCCGGGAAAGAGACCATCACCGTCGGCCAGATGATGAGCCATCAGGCGGGGCTGCCGGGGTTCGACACGGCGGAGGACCCGGCCATCTGGTTCGATCGCGAGGCGACGCTGGCGCGGCTCTGCGCCCAGGTGCCGATGTGGCCGCCGGGGACGGCCTCGGGCTACAGCCCCATCGTCATCGGCTATCTGGCAGGCGCGCTGTTCCGGATTGTCGACGGGCGTAGCATGGGGACGGCGCTGCGCGAGGACTTCCCCGGCCTCGACCTGTGGATCGGCCTGCCGGAGGCCGAGCACGGGCGGGTGGCACAGATGCGCAAGCCGGCGAGGGCGGCCGATCTGGGCGTGGTCGATGCGATCAAGGCGGCGGCCTTCCTCGACCGGGGTTCATCGCCGGGCGGACGCGGCTCGGTCGAATGGCGGACGATCGAGATCCCCTCGGCGAACCTGCACGGCACGGCGAAGGATCTGGCGCGGATCATGGGGGTGTTCGTGGACGGAACGCTGGACGGGCGGGCGGTGCTGTCGCCGGGGACGCTGGCGGCGGCGACGCGGTCGCGGGTGTTCGGACGGGACAGGGTTCTGCCGTTCGACATGGGCTGGGGCGCCGGGCTGACGCGCAACGAGGGCCTCGAAATCTTCGGCCCGAACACGGAGGCCGTCGGCCATTGCGGCTGGGGCGGGAGCTTTGTCCTCGCCGACGCGGAGGCGGAGCTGTCGATGGCCTATGTGATGACCCGGCAGTCGCCGTATCTCATCGGGGACCCGCGGGCTCAACGGTTGATCGGGGCGGTATGCCGGGGGTGATTGGTGGTTGGTGATTGGTGGTTGCGGCGTCAGCAAGGGTGGGCCGTTTTGCCCGGATGGCGGCGGCGTCAGTCACCAATCACCAACCACCAATCACCGCTTCACACCGGCTCCGCCGACCGCTTCAGCGCCTCGCGCGCGGCCCTGTGGCGGAAGAAGGCCGCCGCCGCGAACACGCCCGCGCCGCCCCAGATGAAGGCGAAGCTGATCACGCGCAGGGGCGTCAGGGCCTCGCCCGCCCAGACGCCGACGACGAACTGGAGCGTCGGGGCGAGGAACTGGATGAAGCCGATGGTCGACAGCGGCAGGCGCCGCGCCGACCAGGCGAACAGGGCCAGGGGCAGGACGGTGGCCGGGCCGTTGGCGAGGGCCCACAGGGTGTTGACCGGGCTGTCGAAGGCGACGCCGGCGCCGGTGTGCTGCAGCCACAGCACCCAGGCCAGGCCGAACGGGACCAGCAGCAGGCATTCGACCAGCAGGCCGGCCTGGGCGTCGATGGGAACGCGTTTGCGGATGACGCCGTAGCTGGCGAAGCTGATCGCCAGGACGATGGAGATCCACGGCGGGCGGCCGAGGGCGGCGGTCTGGAAGGCCACGCCGATGGCGGCCAGGCCGATGGCGACCCAGCCCCATTTGTCGATCTTCTCGCGGAACAGCCACAGCCCGACGACCATGTTGAGCAGCGGATTGATGTAGTAGCCGAGGCTGGCCTCGAGCGTGGCGTGGTGGGTGGTGGCCCAGACGTACAGGCCCCAGTTGACCGCGATCAGCAGGGTCGAGAGGGTCAGCCAGGCGAGGGTCTTCGGCGCGGCGAAGACGGCACGGACCTGATCGCCCTGTTTCGCCAGCAGCACCAGCAGGCCGGCCACCGCCACCGACCAGAGGGCGCGGTGGGCGAGGATCTCGAGCGAATCGAAGCCGAGCGCGCCCTGCCCCATGAAGAGCAGGGGCATGAAGCCCCAGCCGACATAGCAGCCGAAGGCCGAGAGCAGGGCGGCGCGGGGCGTGGCGGACGCGGCGGTCGGCACGGCCGTCAGACCGTGATGCTGCGATATCCCGAGGACGGCTTGATGGTTCCCGTTTCATCCAGCAGCTGCGCGATCTGGACCGCATTGAGGGCCGCGCCCTTGCGCAGGTTGTCGGAGACGATCCACAGCGACAGGCCGTTCTCGACGGTCGGATCCTTGCGGATGCGGCTGACATAGACGGCGTGTTCGCCGGCGGCGTCGACGGGCGTGATGTAGCCGTCGTGCTCCTGCTTATCGATGACCATGACGCCGGGGGCGTCGCGCAGCAGGGCGCGGGCCTCGTCCGGGCTGATCGGGCGGTCGAACTCGAGGTTCACGGATTCGGAATGGCCGACAAAGACCGGCACGCGCACGCAGGTGACGGTCAGTTTGATCGACGGATCCATGATCTTGTGGACCTCGTTCCACATCTTGGCTTCCTCGTCGGTGGAGCCGTCGTCGAGGAAGGAGCCGATGAAGGGGATGACGTTGAAGGCGATCTGTTTGGGGAAGAGTTTCGGCCGGGCGTCGCCGAGGCCGTAGATGGCCTTGGTCTGGTTCCACAGCTCGTCCATGCCCGCCTTGCCCGCGCCCGACACCGATTGATAGGTCGAGACCACGGCGCGTTTGATCTTCGCCGCGTCATGCAGGGGCTTGAGGGCCACGACCAGCTGGGCGGTCGAGCAATTGGGGTTGGCGATGATGTTCTTCCTCGTCGCCAGCTTGATGGCGTCCGGGTTCACCTCGGGCACGATCAGGGGCACGTCCGGGTCCATGCGGAAGGCCGAGGAGTTGTCGATGACGATGGGGCCGGCCTTGCCGATCTTCTCGGACCACAGGCGCGAGGCGTCGCCGCCGGCGCTCATCAGGACGAGGTCGACGGACGAGAAATCGAACAGTTCGATGTCCTCGCATTTGATCGTCTTGTCGCCCCAGGACACCTCGACGCCCTTGGACTTGCGCGAGGCGACGGCGTGCATCGCGTCGACGGGGAATTCGAGTTCCTCGAGGATGTTCAGCATTTCCCGGCCGACATTGCCGGTGGCGCCCACGACGGCGACTTTGTAACCCATAAGAGTTGGTCCTTCGGACGCCCTGTGTTCGCGACGCGGTCGCTCACGACTTGAGGGCAAATTGGATTGGTGCCGGCCTGGCCCGGACGGTGACGGCTGTATGTGGGCTTTCGCGGGCGCGAAGCAATCGCTTTTCAGCGGTCGCGGGTGCCGCTAAGCCCGAGAACGATGCCCTCACGCATACGCACCGCTTATGACCGTCGTTTGGCCGAAGGCCGGCTGACACCGGATCCGTCGCAGATTCCGGTGGTCGAGGCCCTGACCCGGCTGGAGAAGGATCTGGGGCGGCGAGGCCTGTTCGGCGGCCATCCGGAGGTGCGCGGCGTCTATCTGTGGGGTCCGCCGGGGCGAGGCAAGTCGCTGCTGATGGACATGTTCTGCGCCTCGGTCCCCGAGCCGCGGAAGACCCGCGCCCATTTCCACGCCTTCATGGCCCGGGTCCACGACCTGGTGCGCCAGTGGCGCGAGGGGGATGCCAGGGCGCGCAAACGCGTGTTCGGACAGTCGAAAGGCGACGATCCCATCAAGCCCGTGGCCGAGCTGATCGCGTCCGAGGCGCGACTGCTGTGTTTCGACGAGCTGCAGGTCACCGACATTGCCGACGCCATGATCCTGGGCCGGTTGTTCGAGGCCCTGTTCGAGCGCGGGGTGGTGCTGGCGGTGACCTCGAACCGGGCACCGGACCAGCTGTATCTGAACGGGATCAACCGCCAGCTCTTCCTGCCCTTCATCGCCATGCTGGAGCGGAAATGCGTGGTGGTCAGCGTCTCGGGCGCGCGCGACTGGCGGCTGGACCGCCTGATGGGGACGCGGGTCTGGTACACCGGGACCGACGTGGGCCGGCGCACGGGCTTCGAGGGCCTGTGGGAGCAGCTCAAGGGCGAGCAACAGGAATCGCCGACCCGGCTGACGGTGCTGGGGCGCGAGGTGGTGATCGAGCGCACCGACGGCGGGCTGGCGCGGGCGACCTTCGACCAGCTGTGCGGAACGGCCCTGGGGCCGCAGGACTATCTGGCCATTGCGGCCCGCTTTCACACCCTGTTCCTGGAGGATGTCCCAATATTGGGACCGGCCAATCACCATGAGGCCCGGCGGTTCGTGACCCTGGTCGACGCCCTCTACGAGGCCGGGACCCGGCTGGTGGTGCTGGCCGCGGCGGCGCCGGAGGCCCTGTATCGCGAGGGGGTCGGGGCCTTTGAATTCGAGCGCACCGTCTCACGGCTCAACGAGATGGCCAGCGCGGACTGGCTGGCGCGTGAGCGAACAGCCTAGACCGAAATCGGTCTTGATGGACGCAGTCCACCGGGACTCAGATTTCGGTCCCGCATTCCTCTGGAGCCTGATGCCACAATTCTGCTTGGCCGGATCGTTCTAACTTCGGCCGTCCCTGGAGATCGCCCATGCGCCTGCCCGTCCTGCTGTCCGCCCTCGCCCTGGCCGCCACCCTGCCCGGCGCGGCCCTGGCCCAGACACCTCCGCCCGCGGCGGCCTCGACCAACGGCGTTTCCGTCGCCGGGACGAGGGCCTGGCTGACAGGACTGGGCGGTTCGGTCGGGGAGCCGGTGCTGAGCGAGGGGGTGACCAGCCTGCACATCGCCGACGAGCCCCTGCCGTGGAACCTGACCTTCTACGCCTGCGGCCCGACCCTGTGCGACGACATCCAGTTCAGCGCCATCTTCACCGGCCCGATCACGGCCGACCAGATCAACGCCTGGAACCGCGACCACCGCTTCCTCAAGGCCTTCCACATTCCGGCCGAGCCGGGCGGCGAGGCGAGCGCGATGGTCCAGTATGACGTCGTGCTGGCGGGGTCCGGGGTGGGTCAGCTGCAGGAGCCGACGGTGATCTGGCTTCAGATGCTGCGCCAGTTCGCCCAGGGGCTGGCGGCGGCGGCCGAAGCAGCGCCCGCGCAATAGCTGCCGTCATCCTCCGGCAAGCCGCGCCTTCGCGGCGCAGACCGGGAGACCCGGCGGCGCGCGTGAGCGCGAAGCTGTCGCGAACACCCTGCCTGAACAGGTCGCCTTCGGCGCCGCCGGGTCCCGGCCTTCGCCGGGATGACGAAAGCAGAGAAGAACAAAGGGCCGCAGATCGCTCTGCGGCCCTTTTCCATTCCATTCACGGCGCTCAGGCAGCGAGCCGCCGCGCGGCGAGCGTCAGCGCCCTAGGCGAGACTTCCGTCGATATCCTTACAGGCCTGGATCAGGCCCTGGACCGACTCCACCGACTTGGCGAACATCGCCTTCTCTTCGTCATTGGTGGTGAACTCGATGACCTTTTCCACGCCGTTCGCGCCGATCAGGGCGGGGACGCCGACGTAGAGGTCTTTCAGACCGTATTCGCCCGAGAGCCAGACGGCGCAGGGCAGGACGCGCTTCTGGTCGAGCAGATAGGAGCGGGCCATGGCGATGGCGCTCTCGGCCGGGGCGTAGAAGGCCGAACCGGTCTTGAGCAGGGCCACGATCTCGCCGCCACCCTTGCGAGTGCGGTCGACGATGGCGTCCAGCTCGTCCTGGGTCAGCATGCCGGCCTTGACGGCGTCGGGCAGGGGCAGGCCGCCGACGGTCGAGTGGCGCACCATGGGCACCATGTCGTCGCCGTGACCGCCGAGGGTCCAGGCGTGGATGTCCTGGATGGAGACGCCGGTCTTTTCGGCGAGGAAATACGCAAACCGGGCCGAGTCGAGCACGCCGGCCATGCCGACGACCTTCTCCTTCGGAAGACCCGAGAATTTCTGCAGGGCCCAGACCATGGCGTCGAGCGGGTTGGTGATGCAGATGACGAAGGCGTTGGGGGCATGGGCCTTGATGCCCTCGCCGACGGCCTTCATGACCTTCAGGTTGATGCCGATCAGGTCGTCGCGGCTCATGCCCGGCTTGCGCGGCACGCCGGCGGTGACGATGCAGATGTCGGCACCGGCGATGTCGGCATAGTCATTGGCGCCCTTGAGCGCGACGTCCGTGCCGATGACGGCGGTGGCCTCGGCGATATCCAGCGCCTTGCCCTGGGGCGTGCCCTCGGCGATGTCGAACAGGATGATGTCGCCCAGCGCTTCGCGCGCGGCCACGTGTGCCAGGGTGCCGCCGATCATGCCGGCGCCGATAAGGGCGATCTTCGCGCGAGCCATAGGTGTCTCCGTTGGCCTGCCGCGCTTCGCGCTACTTGAGGCCGTGTATGAGTGGGGAGGGAAAGCGTTGGCGGCGGTCTAGACCCGTGCGCTTTCGCCTGCAACCGTAACCCCGCGTCACCCGGAGCCGTCATGGCCAGCCTGCCCGAGATCGTCGCCGCCGGGGACACGCCGGACGACCTGATCACCATCGTCGATGAGACCACCGTGCGGTCCGAGCTGGCGGCGTGGCGGGCCAGGGTGCTGAAGCGGCCCGGCCTGTGGGACAGGGCCACGCGCGGGACCCAGGAGCGGATCAACAGGATCATCCCCGAGCGGGTCCACGCCATCATCACGGCCGGCGTCGAGGCGATGACGAAGGGCATCCTGTTCGGCTCGGACCTGATTCCCAACCGGCCGACCGCGGACGGTTCGCTGGCGGCGCGGGAGCTTCGGGCGCGGGCGAGGATCAAGGCCTACCGCACGACGGCCAGCGTCGAGGGCGGGGTCGCAGGCGCGGGCGGCTTCGTGCTGGCGGCGGCGGACTTCCCGGCCCTGATGGCGATCAAGGTGCGGATGCTGGGCGATGTGGTCGCCGCCTATGGCTGGGGCGGCGATACGGTGCGCGAGCGACTGTTCCTGCTGCACATCTTCCACCTCGCCTTCGCCAGCGCGAAACGACGACCGGAGGCGCTGGCGGAACTTGAGCGCTGGATCGCAGGCGTGGACCAGCCGGAGGCGATCACCGACTACGACTGGCGGCGGTTCCAGATCGAGTACCGGGACTACATCGACCTGGCCAAGCTGGCCCAGCTGATCCCGGTGGTGGGCGCCCCGATCGGGGCGGTGGTGAACTGGCGGCTGGTCGACCGGCTGGGCGAGACGGCGATGATGGCGTGCCGGATGCGGTGGCTGGGGGAGGCCGGGCTCACGCCGCGTCAGCCGTAGACCACCGGGATGAGAACATCGATGGAACCGTCAGGCTGACGCTGGAAAAAGCTCTCCATCGGCTGACTGACGACCGTGCCGTCCCCGAAACGGCCTTTCACGATGAAGGTGCATTTGGCGTCTTCCCCGTCCGGGCCGCATTCGACGTTTGTCACCGAAATCGGGTTGGATGATTGCCCCCGGCGCTCACTGAGGTAGGCGAAACGACGATCGTAGTGGTCCCACGTTGCCATCACAAAGGCGATGACTTCCCGGTCCGACGGGATGGGCGATGGCGTCGCTGGCGCAGTCGCGCAGCCGACCAGCGCAAGGATGGAAAGGGCGGCGGAGAGAAGTAGTCGAAGAGCCATGCCATGGAGCCTAGCGGTGGTTGGCGGGATGACAAGACGATTGGCTCGACGCGCCCCGGACGACTTGTGTTCCTGATTTGTTCGTGATTGATTATCGCCCAAAGGGAGGGCTTCCACATGATCGGCTATGTGACGCTGGGTACGAACGACCTCGAGCGGGCGGCGAAATTCTATGACGCGATCGCCGCCGAGATGGGGACGGCGCGGATGATGGAGTGGCCGGGGGCCATCGCCTGGGGCACGCCGGGCGGCGGAGCCGGGATCGGGCTGACGAAGCCGTTCGACGGTCAGGCAGCCAGCGTCGGCAACGGGGTGATGGTGGCGCTGGAGGCGTCGTCGCGCGAGCAGATCCATCGGCTGCACGAGATCGCCCTGGCCCATGGCGGGACCTGCGAAGGGCCGCCCGGACCGCGCGGGGATACCTTCTACGCCGCCTATTTCCGCGACCCCGACGGCAACAAGCTGAACGCCTTCATGATGGAGCACGGGGCGGTGGCTTAAGGGTTCCCCCGATCCGCTCATCCCGGCGAAAGCCGGGATCCAGTGCTTTGGGTGATGCAGCGGGGACGATGCCGCTCGCCCGCCAGTCCTGAAACGCCGGCGTCAGGCTGGACAGGACTGGGTCCCGGCTTTCGCCGGGATGAGCGGAGATCATATTTCGCCATAGATTTTCCTGTTGCTGATGACAGGGTTTATCGATTTTCCCTCCTGAGGCGAAAGGCCTAGGCTCCCTCCAATCGCGCTGAGACGCAGGAGGACACCATGGACGGACACGCCGGCGGAGCCACCCCCCTCAACGATCCGAAGAAGGAGCCGGCCGCGCCGCGCTCGCTGATCGGTCGGACCAACCGCGACTGGTGGCCGAACCAGATCGCCGTGGACATCCTGCACCAGCAGGGCCGGTCCGGCGATCCGATGGGCGACGGCTTCGACTATGCGAAGGCGTTCAAATCCCTGGACCATGCGGCGGTCAAACGCGACCTGCTCGCCCTGATGACCGACAGCCAGCCCTGGTGGCCGGCGGATTATGGCCACTACGGCCCCTTCTTCATCCGCATGGCCTGGCACTCGGCGGGCACCTATCGCACCGGCGACGGCCGCGGCGGGGCCGGCGCCGGGCAGCAGCGGTTCGCCCCGCTGAACAGCTGGCCGGACAACGGCAACCTCGACAAGGCGCGGCGCCTGCTGTGGCCGATCAAGCAGAAATACGGGGCCAGCCTGTCCTGGGCCGATCTGATGATCCTCGCCAGCAATGTCGCCATCGAGAGCATGGGCGGGCCGGTGTTCGGCTTCGGCGGTGGCCGGGCCGATGTCTGGGAGCCCGAGAAGGACGTCTACTGGGGCACCGAGAAGAACTGGGTCGCCGCCGAGGAGACCCGCATCCAGCCCGACAAGGGACTGGAGCTGGAGAGCCCGCTGGCCGCCATCCAGATGGGGCTGATCTATGTCAATCCCGAGGGTCCCGGCGGCGTGCCGGAGGCCCTGCTGTCGGCCCGCGACATCCGCGAGACCTTCGCGCGCATGGGCATGAATGACGAGGAAACCGTCGCCCTGACCGTCGGCGGCCACACCTTCGGCAAGGCCCACGGCGCGGGCGATGCCTCAAAGGTCGGAGTCGAGCCCGAGGGCGCGGACATCGCCAAACAGGGCATGGGCTGGATCTCCAGCCACGGCAGCGGCAAGGGCGACGACACCATCACCTCGGGCATCGAGGGAGCCTGGACGCCCACGCCGATCCAGTGGGACATGACCTATTTCGACATGCTGCTGGACCACGAATACGAGCTGGTTCGCAGCCCGGCCGGTGCCAAACAGTGGCAGCCGGTCGGCAATCCTCCGGAGACCCTGGCCCCGGCGGCGCACACGCCCGGAAAGCGGGTGCCGACGATGATGACCACGGCCGACATGGCCTTCAAGATCGACCCCGAATACCGCAAGATCATGGAGCGGTTCAGGGCGGATCCCGCCCATTTCGGCGATGCCTTTGCCCGCGCCTGGTTCAAGCTGTGCCACCGCGACATGGGGCCGAAGGCCCGCTACCTCGGGCCGGACGTCCCGGCCGAGGACCTGATCTGGCAGGACCCCATCCCGGCGCGGACCGGTCCGGCGCTCACCGCCTCCGACATCAGTGCGCTGAAGGAGCAGATCGCGGCCTCGACCCTGACCGTGGCCGACCTGGTCTCGACGGCCTGGGCGGCGGCTTCGACCTATCGCGGGTCAGACCACCGAGGCGGCGCCAATGGCGGTCGCCTGCGGCTCGAGCCCCAGCGGTCGTGGGAGGTCAACCAGCCGACGAAGCTGGCCCATGTGCTGGAGGTCTATGAGGCCATCAAGGGCGATTTCGACGGCGAGCGGCTCGTCTCCATCGCCGACCTGATCGTGCTGGGCGGTTGCGTCGGCGTCGAGAAGGCGGCCAGGGCGGCCGGTCATGCGATCGAGGTTCCCTTCACCCAGGGCCGGACCGACGCCAGCGAGGCACAGACCGATGTCGAGGGCTTTGCGGTGCTGGAGCCGAAGGCCGACGGCTTCCGCAACTATCTGCAGGTCCGCTTCAATGTGCCGACAGAGGAGTTGCTGGTCGACCGGGCCCAGCTGCTGGGCCTGACGGCACCGGAGATGACGGTGCTGGTCGGCGGCCTGCGCGTGCTGGGCGCCAACCACGGCGGGTCCAGGCATGGGGTGTTCACGGACCGGCCGGGCCAGCTGACCAACGATTTCTTCGTCCACCTGCTGGACATGCGAACGGGCTGGAACCCGGCCGACGACAGCAGCGACGAGACCTTCGTCGGTTCGGACCGCCTGACTGGTGCGGCGCGGTGGACGGCGACGCGCGCCGACCTGGCGTTCGGCTCCAACTCGCAGCTGCGGGCCCTGTCGGAGGTCTATGCATCGGCCGACGCGGGCGCGAAATTCGTCCGGGATTTCGTGGCCGCCTGGACCAAGGTCATGAACGCCGACCGCTTCGACCTGGCCTGAAAGAGCGCATCCGGGGCGGCGGCGGCCTGATCGGCCCGTCGCCGCCGCCGGCCCTGCCATAAAGCCGCTCGATTGCCTTTGGCCAAAGCGATAGCAGGCACCTATATGTCGGCCATGCTCCCCACCCTGCGCCAGCTCCAGTATCTCAAGCTTCTGGCGGAACATGCCTCGTTCAGCCGCGCGGCCGAGGCGGCGCATGTCAGCCAGCCGGCCCTCTCGGCCGGGGTGCAGGAGCTGGAGAAGATCCTCGGCGCGCCCGTGGTCGAGCGGACGCGCGGCAATATCCAGCTGACCGCCGTCGGGGCCGAGGCCGTCCGGCGCGGCGAGGACGTCCTGGCCCGGACCGAGGACCTGGTCGAGGCGGCCCGCAACGCCGGCAAGCCGCTGTCCGGCCGGTTCCGCCTGGGCGTCATCCCGACCGTCGCCCCCTTCCTGCTGCCGGCCAAGCTGCCGGGTGTGAAGGCCGAATGGCCGGCGCTGCGGCTGTTCATCCGCGAGGACCTGACGCCGCGGCTGATTGCCGGGCTGAAGGCGGGTCAGCTGGACGCGGCGGTGATCGCCCTGCCCTATTCGGCACCCGGCATCGACCACGCCCGGATCGGCGACGACGAGATCCTGGCCGCCGCCCCGGTCGGTCACCCGCTGGCCGGAACCGGGCCGATCCCGGCGGGGTCGCTGAAGGCCGAGGACCTGATCCTGCTGGAGGACGGCCACTGCCTGCGCGACCACGCCCTGGCCGCCTTCGGCATCGAGCCGCCGCGCGGCGAGGACGTCTTCGCCGCGACCAGCCTGCACACGCTGGTGCAGATGGTGTCGGCCGGGCTGGGGGTCAGCTTCCTGCCCGAGATGGCGGTGCGCGCCGGACTGGCCGACCTGCCCGGCGTCGTGGTCCGGCCGATCACGGCGAAGGCCCCGCGCCGCGAGATCGTGGTGGCCTGGCGGGCCGGCTCGAGCCGGGCGGCCGAGGCGAGGCTGCTGGCCGAGGCTTTGAAGCTGGATTGATCTGTCAATTCTCCGCTCATCCCGGCGAAAGCCGGGATGAGCGGAAAGAGAATTGGACTCATTACGACTCCGTAAGGTGCACCGGGTTTCGGCCCTGATAGGGTTCGCGCGCCCGCGTGCCCGGGCGTCCCGGAGCCGTGCCCCATGAAATCCCGCCTGTTCGCCGCCGCCTCGATCGCCGCCCTGATGCTGGGCGTATCGGCCTGCGCTACCTCCGACATGACGACCGCGGTGCCGGTCGCGGTCGCGACCCCCACCGGCGGCGGAGAGGTCGTCGTGCCGCCGCTGGGCTTCGTCAAGCGGACCCTGCCGAACGGCATGGACGTCTATACGGCGCGCGACACCTCGACCTCCAATGTCACGGTCCAGGTCTGGTACCGCGTCGGCTCCAAGGACGATCCGGAGGCGCGCTCCGGCTTCGCCCACCTGTTCGAACACCTGATGTTCAAGGCGACCAAGGACTTCCCCGACGAGACCTTCGACCGCCTGACCGAGGACGTGGGCGGCAACAACAACGCCTTCACCAGTGACGACGTCACGGCCTATCACGAGACCATTCCGTCCAATCACCTCGAGCGCCTGATCTTCGCCGAGGCCAGCCGGCTGGGCTCGCTGGTGGTCAATGAGAACGTGTTCGAAAGCGAGCGCGATGTGGTCAAGGAGGAATACCGCCAGGGCGTCCTGGCCCAGCCCTATGGCCGGCTGTTCAGCCTGTTCGTGCCGGCGACCGTCTATCAGGACAGCCCCTATCGCCGCTCGACCATTGGCTCGATCGAGAACCTCGATGCCGCGACCATCGAGGACGTGCGCCGCTTCCACGCCACCTACTACCGGCCCGACAATGCCTTCCTGATCGTGGCCGGCAATTTCGACCAGGCGCAGCTGGACGGCTGGATCGACCGGTATCTGGCCCCCCTGCCCAACCCCGACCGGCCACTGCCGGCCAATCGCGTCGTCGAGCCCGAGCCGACCGGTCCGCGCGAGGTGACCTTCCACGCGCCGAACGTGCCGCTGCCGGCCGTCGTCCTGGCCTGGCCGACCGTGGCCTATCGCGATGCCGACCGGGTCGCGCTGACCGTGCTGGACGGCGTACTGTCGACCGGCGAGAGTTCGCGGCTCTATCGCTCGCTGGTCTATGAGCAGCAGCTGGCGGCCCAGGCCTCGTCCAGCCCCGACTTCGCCCAGCAGGCAGGCTACATGTCGGCCTTTGCCATCATGGCCGGCGGCAAGACACCCGACGAAGGCATCGCCGCCCTGCGCGCAGAGATCGCCCGCTTCCGCGACGAGCCCGTCACCGAGGCGGAACTGGCCGAGGCCAAGAACGAGCTGGTGGCGGACGCCCTGCGCAGCCGCGAGACCGTGGACGACCGCGCCAATGTGCTGGGCTTCGCCCTGATCCAGACCAATGACGCCTCGGTCGCCGACCGCGAGATCGCCGCGATCCAGGCCGTGACCGTCGCCGACATCCAGCGGGTCGCCCGCCGGTACCTGACAGACCAGCGCAGCGTCACCATTCGCTATCTGAATGCCGATGAGGCCAATCCCGTCTCGCAGCAGGTAACCGAGGTCACGGCCCCGGTGCAGATCGCAGACCTCGCCCCGGTCGGCGAAATCCTGACCCTTCTGCCCGAGGCCGAGCGCGCCGCCCTGCCGGGGATCGCCGAAGCCGTGGCCCCTGTGACGCCGCCGGTCGCTGATTTCCGTCTCGACAACGGCCTGCGGGTTCTCGTCGTCGAAAAGGACGGCCTGCCGCTCGTCTCGGCGCGTCTGAGCTTCGATGCCGGTCAGGCCAATGAGGCGGCCGGCAAGGCCGGTGTCGCCGCCATGACCGCCGCCCTTCTGACCCAGGGCACGACCACCCGCACCGCGCCGCAGATCGCCACCGAGATCGAACAGCTGGGAGCCACGGTGGGAGCCGGGGCGGGGGCCGACTTCTCCAACGTCTTCGCCAATGCCCCGGCCAATGTCTTCCCCCAGGCCCTCGCCCTGATGGCCGACCTGGTCCGCAACCCGGCCTTCGCCCAGGAGGAACTGGACCGTCAGCGCACCCAGACGATCGATGGTCTGCGCATCGCCCTGACCACGCCCGGCCCGATCGCCGCCGCGGCCGCCGCGCGGGTCGTCTATGGCGACGCCCCCTACGGTTCTCCGGGCGGCGGGACGCTGACCACCCTGCCCGCCATCACCCGCGACGACGTGGTGGCCTTCCACGCTGCCGGATATCGCCCGTCCGACGCGACGCTGGTCTTCTCCGGTGCGATCGACGAGGCCGGCGCGCGGGCCCTCGCCCGGTCGGCCTTCGGTGACTGGCAAGCGGTCGCCGGCCCCTCCGTCCCCGTGAGTGCCCCGGCCGGAGATCCCCGCCCGCCCCGCATCGTCGTCATCGACCAGCCGGGCGCCGGTCAGGCGGCCGTAACCGTCGCCCTGCGCGGCGTGTCGCGCACCGACGCCGACTATTTCCCTCTGACGCTCGGCAATACCCTGTTGGGCGGCAGCTTCACCTCTCGGCTGAACCAGGAAATCCGCATCAAGCGCGGCCTCAGCTACGGCACCCGCTCATCCCTGGGCATCCGACGCGACGAAGGCCTGTTCACCGCCAGTGCCCAGACCCGCAATGACGCCGCCGCCGAGGTCGCCGACCTGATCCTGGCCGAGGTCACGCGCCTGTCGACGACCCGACCCAGCGCGTCTGAGCTGACCACCCGTCAGGCGATCCTGACCGGAGCCTTCGGCAGCTCGCTGGAGACGGTGGACGGTCTGGGCGGGCTGGTCGCCGGCCTGGCGCTCTACGACCTGCCGATGAGCGAACTGGCCGCCTATGTCGGAAACGTCGGGGCCATCGACGGCCCGGCGGTCGAGGCCGCCTTCGCCCGCCACCTGCCGGTCGACCGCGCCAGCCTGGTCATCGTCGGCGACGCCGCCCAGTTCATCGATGCCCTGCGTGCGAAGCATCCGGACGTGGAGGTCATCCCGCTGAGCGCGCTGAACCTCGACAGGGCCGCTCTGCGGTAAGGAAAACGCGTCTCCCTCCCCTTCATGGGGAGGGAGAGAAGACTACGTCGACAGACACACCACCTGGGCCACGCGCAGGTCGCGGCGCAGGTCGTCGGCGACGAGGCCGTAGTTGTCGACGGTGACGAGGCGGCCGGTCAGGGGCTCGTCGGCCTTCTGCACGCCGCGAATGGCCGGGCCGAAGGTGTCGGGCGAGGTGGTGTAGATCCGGCCCCGGCGCGGGCTCTCGGCGATGGTGACGCCGACGGCGCGACCCTGGCGGTCCAGCACCGGCGCGCCTGACAGGCCCGCCAGCGTCCCGCCCAGACCATCGGTACGGCCGACCTCGGCCCAGGCCAGAACCGGCTCGTCGCGCTGGCCGCGACCGCGGATCCTGAGCGTCTCGCGGCCGAGAAGACGGGAGGCGACTTCGCCGGCCCGCGCCTGGGGGAAGCCGGGATGGAAGCCGCGCTGGCCTGCGCGCAGGTTGTGGGCGGCCATGACCGGAACGGCGTCCGGGCCGCCCTGCGTCAGCAGGACCGCGATATCCGCGCGGGGGGCCAGGCGCACGTCGGCGGCGACGGCGCGGCCCCCCCCGACGAGGATGGCCGGACGCCGGCACCCCTCGACGACATGGCGGGCAGTGACCCAGCGGCCGTCGCGCGAAATGGAAAAGGCGGTGCCGGAGCTCGGCTGGAAGGGGATGTCCGGCGCATTGACGGTGACGGCGGGGTCGAACGGCGTGATCGGCCCCAGCAGGGCGCCTTCCACCTCATCCGGCGCGGGCGGCGCCGGCGGCGCGTCCGCGTTTTCGCGCAGCTGAAGCGACCAGATCACCAGCGCGCTGACGACCAGCGAATAGACGAGCCAGTCGGGGGGTCTGGGGAAACCCACAGCTTCAGCCCGTCAGCGCCGCCGCCAGGATCAGGGCGGTCGACAGTTTGGCACCGACCAGCAGGACGGCGGCGGCGATCTCACCGTCGCGGATGCGCTGGGGCAGGCCGGTGAGGATCATGTCGACGAGGCGAAACGCCAGCAGCTGCAGCACCACGGTGGCGGCACCCCACAGGGCGATGTCCTTGAGCGAGGTCGAGACGCTGAGGCTGGTCGCCAGCGGGACGGCCAGGCCGACCAGGACGCCGGCGAAGGCCACGGCCGCAGCGGCGTTGCCCTCGCGGATCAGGGCGATCTCCTTCCACGGCGTGAACAGGGCGTAGAGCACCGCGCCCAGGACCAGCAGGGCGAGCGTTACGCCGAGATGCGCAAGAGTGGTCGGAAAGCCGGTCGCGAAGGCCTGGACCTCGGCGCTTTCGAGCAGGGTAGTGAGGGACGAGGAGTCCATGGATGTCCGTTGTCAGAGCCCGCCGACGATTGCCCGGATTTCCCCTCAGTCCGCAAGGGGGGCGGGGACACAGTTGGTGAAGAAGTGTGTCGGGGAGGGCGTGACTGGTGGTTGGTGGTTGGTGGCTGGCCGGCCGCTGTGCGATGGCGCGGGCCGCGCCGCCCTTCCGCCGCCAGAGACGCTGCAACCACTAATCACCAACCACCAATCACCCGCTTCAGGCCGCTTCCGCCGCCGCCTTGCGCAGCGCCGAGGCCCGGACCTTTTCGCTTTCGGACTTGAGCTGGCCGCAGGCGGCGAGGATGTCGCGGCCGCGGGGGGTGCGGATGGGACTGGCGTAGCCGGCCTTGTTGAGGATGGCCGCGAACCGTTCGATCGTCTTCCAGTCCGAACATTCGTAGTCCGTGCCGGGCCAGGGGTTGAACGGGATCAGGTTCACCTTGGCCGGAATGCCCTCGATCAGTTTGAGCAGGGCGCGGGCCTCTTCCGGGCTGTCGTTGACGCCCTTGAGCATGACGTATTCGAAGGTGACGCGGCGGGCGTTGGACAGGCCCGGATAGGCGCGGATACCGGCCATCAGCTGGGCCAGGTCGTATTTCTTGTTCAGCGGCACCAGCACGTCGCGCAGGGGGTCGTTGGTGGCGTGCAGGCTGATGGCCAGCATGGCCTGGGTCCGGGTCCCGAGCGCGTCGAGCTGCGGCACCACGCCCGAGGTCGAGACGGTGATCCGGCGGCGCGACAGGGCAATGCCCTCATTGTCCGAGATGATGTCGATGGCGTCGGCGACCTGGTCCAGATTGTAGAGCGGCTCGCCCATGCCCATGAAGACGATGTTGGACAGGCGGCGGTCTTCCTTGGGCGACGGCCATTCCTCGAGGTCGTCGCGGGCGACCTGGACCTGGGCCACGATCTCGGCGGCGGTCAGGTTGCGGACCAGCTTCTGGGTGCCGGTGTGGCAGAAGGTGCAGTTCAGGGTGCAGCCGACCTGCGAGGACACACACAGCGCGCCCGCCCGGCCCACATCGGGGATGTAGACCGTCTCGATCTCGATACCGGGGGCGGTCCGGATCAGCCATTTGCGCGTGCCGTCCTTCGACACCTGACGCTCGACGATCTCGGGCCGGGCGAGGGTGAAGGCGGCGGCGAGCTTCGCCTGGGTGTCCTTCGCGATATTGCTCATCGCGGCGAAGTCGGTGACGCCGTAGTGGTGGATCCAGCCCCAGACCTGGGAGGCGCGCATCTTCGCCTTCTCCGGCGGGCAGATGTCAGCGTCGATCAGCGCCTGCCGCAGGCCCGCGCGCGTCAGACCGGACAGGTTGACGGGGGCCGCGGGCTTGGCGGCGGACGTGCGGGAAAGGTCGAGCGTCAGGCTCAAGGCGACATCCTGTGGGCGAGGGAGGCGGGGCTTATACCACAGATCGTGCGGGTTTTAAGGCGGGGCGGCTTCGCCGGTTGGTTGGTGATTGGTGATTGGTGGTTGGCCGCCGCCTGCGGAGCCGATGTGACGGCGTCGCCCTTCCGCAGGCCGTGAAGCTGCAATCACCAACCACCAACCACCAATCACCTATTCGTCTCCGCCCTCCACCTCATCGATCCGATCGTCATCCAGCCCGAAATGGTGGCCGATTTCGTGGATCAGGACGTGGGCGATGATCTCGGACAGGCCGACGTCGCCGCGCTCGCACCATTCGTCGAGGATCGGGCGGCGATACAGGAAGATACGCGAGGGCTCGGCGGCGGGGCCGAGGGCGTCGCGGCCGCCGAGGTCGACGCCGTGGTAGAGGCCGGTCAGTTCGAACGGGTCCTCCATCTCCATCATCGCCAGGGTCTCCTCGTCGGCGAAGTCATCGATACGGATGACCACCTCGCCGGCCAGCGAGCGGAACGGTTCAGGCAGGGCGTCGAACGCCTCACGCGCCAGCCGGGCGAAGTCGTCGAGGGAGGGGGCGGATTGGGTGGTCCAGGTCATGGGGACTAGGGATTAGGGATTAGGGATTAGGTTGGAAAGGCCGCGGAGCCGCGCGAGCGCACGCCCACCTCCTAATCCCTAATCCCTAGTCCCTAGTCCCTCGCCTCTCTTCAGGTATGGTTACCGAATCACGCCGGGGAGCTGACAGGACACCATGGCCGAGGCCGACATCGCCTATGTCGCGACCGCGGGCGCCGCGGGGCTGGCCCTGGCCCTCAGCGCCTGGGCGGCCCGGCTGCGTGGGCGGCTGGCGGCGCGCAATCAGGTGGCGGAAGCCGAACTGGCCGCGGCCCTGGTCGATCTGGCCGATCGCGACGGGGCGCTGGCGGCTTTCGAGGATGTGCGGCTGGCCCTGACGCCCGACGGCCAGACCCGGCGGCTGGGATCGCCGCAGGCCTGGAACGCGATCACGCGCGAACTGGCCGGCGACGAAGACCCCGGGCGCGATCCGGGGCTGGTGGTGCTGGACGCCGCCCGGCGGGCGGCCGGACCGCGGCTGGATGCGCTGATCGACCAGGGCGAGGCGTTTGACGCGGTTCTTGAGGGTTCCGGCGGAGCCTGGTCGGTCGAGGGTCGGTCCTCGGCGGGCGCGGCCTGGCTGCGGCTGTCGCGGCTGGGGCTGGTCGGGACGGCGGCCGAAAGCGGTCTGGGGCTGCTGGCCGATTCCTATCCGGCGCCGACCTGGATCACCGATGCCGCCGGGCGGCTGGCCTGGGCCAACAAGGCCTGGCTGACCGAGATGAAGGCCGAGAGCGTCGAGGCGGCGCGCGAGAAGGGGCTGAGTTTCGACCGCGGGGCGGATGCGATCGTCGCCGAGGCGGGCCGGACGCATCAGCATCAGGACGGCTTCCGCTGGACCACCGGCGGCGGGCGGCGGCGGGCCTGGCGGATCGTGGCCGAGCCGGTGCAGGGCGGGGCGGGCGCGGTCCTGGCCTTTGCGCTGGACATGACCGAGGCCGAGGAGACGCGCGACACCCTGCGCCGCCACGTCGAGGCCCATGACGAGACGCTGAACCACCTCGCGGACGCCGTGGCCATCTTCGGCCCGTCCAAGCGGCTGGCCTTCCACAACACCGCCTTCCAGACCCTGTTCAACATCGATCCGGCCTGGCTGGACGAGCGGCCGACCCATGCCGAGCTGCTGGACCGGCTGCGCCAGCGCCGTCTGCTGCCCGAGGTCATCGACTACGCCGGCTGGAAGGCCAGGGAGCTGGACTTCTACGGCGCCTCGGCCGCCGCACCGGACGACAGCTGGTCGCTTCCCGACGGCCGGACACTGCGGGTGGTGCGCCAGCCGCACCCGCTGGGCGGCGTTTTGCTGCTGTTTTCGGACATCACCGACGAACTGAAACTTCGCAGCCGGTTCAACGCCCAGATCCAGGTCCAGACCGCGACGCTGGACAAGCTGAACGACGCCGTGGCCGTGTTCGGCTCGGACGGGCGCATCCGGCTGCACAACGAAGCCTTCGACGCCTTCTGGGGCGTCACGGGCGAGGCGCTGGATGCCGCGGGAGATTTCGACGCCGTCGCCGCCCTGTGCCAGTCGACCATGCCCGATCCGGCCCTGTGGCTGGGGCTGAAGGCGCGGGTCGCCGACCCCGATCCCGAAAGCCGCGTGCCGATCGCGGGCGAGGGCAGGACCACCGACGGCCGCATCGCCTCCTGGCTGACCCGGCCCCTGCCCGACGGCGCCACCCTGGTGGCCTTTTCCGACGTGACCGCCCGGCGCGGACTGGAACAGGCCCTCGCCGCCAAGGCCCAGGCGCTGGAGGAATCCACGGCGCTGAAGCGCGAGTTCGTGGGCAGCGTGTCCTATGAACTGCGCACGCCCCTGACCACCATCGTCGGCTATTCCGAACTGCTGGAGATGCAGGGCGACCTGCCCGAGCGCAGCCGCCAGCACGCCGGTGCCATCCGCATCGCCGCCAGCCAGCTGGCCAGTTCGATCGACGATGTGCTGGACATGGCCCAGATCGATGCCGGCGAGATGGAGCTGCAGCTGGGCGACGTGCGGGTGCGCGACCTGCTGGAAGCCGCCGCCGACCGGATCGGGAACCGGATAGAGGCCCGCGGTGCCAGCCTCAGGGTGACCTGCCCCGACGGCCTGCGCCCCATCCGTGCCGACGCCCAACGGGTCGGTCAGGCGCTGGATCACCTGCTGGACAACGCCGCCCGCTCGGTGTCCGAGGGCGGCGCAGTGACCCTGACCGCCGAGGCCAACACCACCGAGCTGCGCATCCGCGTCGAGGACACCGGGCGCGGCATTCCCTACCACCTGCAGGCCCATGTCTTTGACCGGTTCGTACGGCGCGAGCGCGGCGGGCCGGGGGTCGGCCTAGCCCTGGTCAAGGCCCTGGTCGAACTGCACGGCGGCTGGGCCGAGGTGGAAAGCGAACCCGGCAAGGGCGCGGCCTTCATCCTGCACCTGCCGCTGGAGGCCGCGAGTGTGGCGGCGGCGCCGGAGTTGCGGCTGGGATAAGGGCTTAGGGCTTAGGGCTTAGGGCTTAGGGCTTAGGGCTTAGGCCTTTGGCCTTAGGGAAGTCTCAACCAGCGAAGGCCGTAGTGACTGTCAAAATGTCCGGGCGGCCGTTATCCGTCACCCAAGCCCCAAGCCCTAAGCCCTAAGCCCCAAGACCTGCTTCCTGGACCCGCCATGGCCAAACCCCTCAAGACCGCGCTGATCTACGATTTCGACGGCACCCTGGCACGCGGCAACATGCAGGAGGTCACCTTCATTCCGTCGATCGGCATGGGGATCGGCGACTTCTGGGGCGCGGCGGACCAGCTGACCCGCGACGCCGACGGCGACAACATCCTGATGTACATGCAGCTGATGCTGAAACAGGCGCGCGACAACAATGCGCCGATCACGCGCAAGCTGCTGGCCGAGCATGGCGAGGATGTGAAGCTGTTCGACGGGCTGAAGTCCGACCTGACCGGCAAGGGCTGGTTCGACCGCATCAATGCCATGGGCGAGAAATACGGGCTGGATATCGAGCACTACATCATCTCGGCGGGGCTCGAGGAGATGATCGAGGGCTGTCCGATCCGGCCGGAGTTCCGGCACGTCTTCGCGTCCAAATTCGTCTATGACGACCATGGCGTGGCGATCTGGCCCGCGGTCGGCGTGAACTACACGACCAAGACCCAGTATCTGTTCCGCATCAACAAGGGCGTGCTGAACCACTGGGAGCACGACAAGATCAACCGCTTCATGGCCGACGACGACCGGCCCGTGCCGTTCGAGCGGATGATCTTCCTCGGCGACGGCGACACCGACGTCCCGACCATGAAGATGATGCACACCAAGGGCGGCTATTCGATCGCGGTCTATGACCCGCGTAATTCCGAGCGCGACCAGCAGAAGATCTACGGCCTGATCTCGGAGGACCGGGTCAATTTCGTCGCCGCCGCCGACTATCGCGAGGGCTCGGCCCTGGATCTGATCGTCAAGGGCCTGATCGGCCGGATCGCGATCACGGCCGGGACGGTTCCGGACGTCCTCTGATCGTCTGACCCTCAGATCGCGTTGAGCGGCAGTTTGAGAAAGCGTTTGCCCGAGGCCTCCGCCGGCGGCAGGGCGCCCGCGCGGATGTTGATCTGGAGCGAGGGCAGGATCAGGGCCGGGACCTTGAGGGTCGCGTCGCGGGCCTCGCGCAGAGCCACGAATTCGTCTTCCGACCGACCGCCGCCCAGATGGATATTTGCGGTCTTCTCGGCGCCCACCGTCGTCTCCCAGCGATAGTCGGCCCGACCTTCGGGCAGATAGTCGTGGCCGACGAAGACGCGGGTCTCCGGCGGCAGGGCGAACAGGCGCTGGATCGACCGGTAGAGCGTACGGGCGTCGCCGCCGGGGAAGTCGCAGCGCGCCGTGCCGTAGTCGGGCATGAACAGGGTGTCGCCGACGAAGGCCGCGTCGCCGATGACATAGCTGACGCAGGCCGGGGTGTGGCCGGGCGTGTGCAGGACCTCGACCGGCAGGGAACCGAGATTGAAGCGGGCACCGTCGGCATAGAGGCTGTCGAAGACGACGCCGTCGGCGGTCACGTCATGCGCCTCGAACAGGACGCTGAAGACCTTCTGCACCTCGGTGATGCGGCTGCCGATGCCGATGGGGGCGCCGGTGCGGCGGCGGATTTCGTCCGCGCCGGTCAGGTGGTCGGCATGGGCATGGGTCTCAAGCACCCGCTCGAGCGTCAGGCCGCGTTCGGCGATGCGGGCGAGGACCTGCTCCAGGGATGCGGTCGAGGTGCGGCCGCTGGCGGCGTCAAAGTCCAGCACCGGATCGATGACGGCCGCGGCGCCGGTCGCGGGGTCGGCGACCAGATAGGTAATGGTGTGGCTCGCGGCGTCGAAGAAGCCTTCAACGGACGGGGCAATGACGGACATGCGGGAACTCCCTTGTTGGGTTCAACATATTAGGTATTGCTAATTTAGCAAGCTCTGATACAAGCCGCGACATGGCCGACATTCACACCCTGTCCCTCGACCAGTTTCAAGCCAGCGCCGGCGCGGCCGCGCGGCTGCTCAAGGCCCTGTCCAACGAGCGGCGTCTGATGATTCTGTGCCAGCTCGGCGACGGCGAGCGCGCCGTGGGCGAGCTGCTGCCGCTGGTGGGCCTGTCCCAGTCCGCCCTGTCGCAACACCTTGCGGTGCTGCGGGAAGAGGGTCTGGTCGCCGGCCGGCGCGAGGGTGTCTCCATACTCTACCGCATCGCCGACCCGGCGGCCCTGAAGGTCATCGCCGTCCTCGCCGACATCTACTGCCCTCCTCCCCAAGGAAACTGACCCATGGCGTCCCTCACCTCCCTGTCTCCCGCCGAGGTCTCGGCCCGCATCAAGGCCGGCAAGGCCCTGCTGGTCGACATCCGCGAGCCCGACGAAGTCGCCCGCGAGCGGATCGCCGGCAGCGTCGCCGCCCCCCTGTCCCTCTTCGAGGAGGCGCATCTGGACCTCCGGCCCGGCCTCGACGTGGTCTTCATGTGCCGGACCGGCAACCGCACCGGCGCCAACTGCATCCGGCTGGCCGACCGCATTCCGGGCGAGGCCTTTGTGCTGGACGGCGGGCTGGACGGCTGGAAGGCCGAAGGACTGCCCACACTGACCAATGCGAAAGCCCCGCTGGAACTGATGCGGCAGGTGCAGATGACGGCCGGCGGCCTGATCCTGATCGGCGCGCTGCTCGGCCTGCTGGTCCACCCCGCCTTCTGGGGTCTTTCGGCCTTCGTCGGCGCGGGCCTGTTCCTGGCCGGGGCGACCGGCTTCTGCGGCATGGCGCGGCTCCTGGCTGTCATGCCCTGGAATCGGGCGATGCGGGCCGCGTGATCGCATGGACCCGACGCTCGTCCAGTTACTGCTGGCCGTCCTCAGCGGCGGCATCGTCGCCCTGTTGCTGACCGTGTTCGGCGGCGGGGGCTCGGTGCTGGCCGTGCCGCTGCTGCTGTATGTCGTCGGGGTGAAGGATCCGCATGTCGCCATCGGAGCCTCGGCGGCCGGGGTGGCGCTCAATGCATTGACGGCGCTGGCCGGTCAGGCGCGGGCCGGCCGGGTGCGCTGGCCCTGCGCCCTTTTGTTCGCCGCGACCGGCTCGGTCGGCGCCTTCGCCGGGTCGTCCGTGGCCAAGGCGATCGATGGTCACGCCCTGCTGATCTTCTTCGCCCTGGCCATGGGGCTGGTCGCCCTCGCCATGCTGAGGCCGACCGCGCCGGTCGGGGCGGAGAACGTGCGCCTGACCCGCGCCATGGCACCGCGCGTCGCGATCTCGGGCGCTGGCGTCGGCGCGGCGGCAGGGTTCTTCGGGATCGGCGGCGGCTTTCTGATCGTGCCCGGGCTGATGGGGGCGGCGGGCATGACCCTGGCCCTTGCCCAGGCCTCGTCCCTGGTCAGTGTGGCGGCCTTCGGGGCGACCACAGCCGCCAACTACGCCCTGTCCGGTCTGATCGACTGGCCGATCGTGGCCGCCATGGCCTTGGGCGGCACGGCCGGCACCCTCGCGGGCCTGCCCATCGCCAGACGGCTGGGGGCCAACGCCCGGCTCGGCCGTCGACTGTTCGCCGGACTGATCCTGATCGTCGCCGTCTATGTGGCGATCAAGGCGCTGACCGGGGCCTGATGCGAAAAGCTGCCTAGCGACCGCCCGCCCGCATCCACGCCGCACGGGCGTCGGACAGGCGCGAGGGGATCAGGCCGCGCAGCGAGGCCTGGCCGGTGCGTTTGAGACCGGCCTCCTGACCCTTCTGCCAGACCACCTGCGCCTCGATGGCAATGCCCTGGGCGATGTCGATCACCATCACCACCTTCGGCAGGACCAGGTTGCGGTCCAGCCGGACGCGGCCGCCCTGGGCCGACTGATCGACCAGCAGACACGGAATCTCGAAACCCGGAGCGACCACCACCGCACGGGTGTTGGCGGCGGAGCGGGGCTCGAAACGACGATCCTGCGGCGAACTCATGGGGCCATAGAACCCGGCAGACGGTTTCGATCCAGTTGCACCACGACATCGGCCATTACGCCGCCATCCAGCATCCGCCGGGTGATCCGTTCGAAATACCGGATGAAGCGGGCCAGCCGTTCGCGCTCGGCGGCCGGCAGGTCCGCCGGCGCCACCCCCAGCAGGTCGGCTTCCTGCTGGCAGCGCCAGTCCAGCACCACGTCGAACGACGGCGCGCGCAGGAACAGGCCGGCGTCGAACCGGGCGATGAAGTCGGCATAGGCCCCGCCGACGAAGCCGTTGACGGCCCGCCGCCAGCCGCCGTCGGCGTCCTGTTCGGCTTCCAGCGGATTGACCGGCTCCGCCAGCGCCGCCGCCTCTTCAGGCAGGGCACCGAGGCACCAGGCGTCGATCAGGATGGCCGAGGGGCGGCCCCGGAAGCCCCGCCAGTCGGCGACGGGCCGCCGGTCGTCCCCCCGCTTGTCGAAGTCCGGAATGAGGGTCTCGTCGTCCGGCCCGGCGGCGGACAGGGCGTCGATCAACTGTTGCAGCAGGCCCAGATCGTGCGTCCCGGGCGGGCCGCGGGTGACGAACAGCGGATGGACGTCGCGCGCCATGGCCTCGCGTTCGGCGCGGGTCAGATAGACGTCGTCGATGGAAATCTGCACCGCTCCGAACCGCTCGGCGGCGGCGCGGGCGAGGGTGGTCTTGCCGCAGCCCTGGGCGCCGACCACGGCGATCAGCGGCGGGCGATCTTTCGGGCCGTCGGCAATCAGCCGGCCGACCCGGTCGACAAGCTCAGGGTTGGCCCGGCCCACGGCCGAGGCTCAGTGCTGGTTTTCTGGGAGGCGGACGATCAGGCCGTCCAGATCGTCGGTAACCCGGATCTGGCAGGACAGGCGACTGTTCGGCTGGACGTTCTCGGCGAAGTCCAGCATCGACTCCTCCATGGCCGAGGCACGGCCAGTCTCCGCAGCGAAGGCCTCGTCGACATAGACATGGCAGGTGGCGCAGGCGCAGGCCCCGCCGCAGTCGGCGTCGATGCCGGGGACGTTGTTGCGGATCGCCCCTTCCATGACCGTGAGGCCGGTCTTGACCTCCACGACATGTTCGCGGCCGTCGTGTTCGATGTAGGTTATCTTCGCCAAGTCAGGCCGCTTCCGTCTTCTTGCGCGACGGGGCCACCATCAGCTTCTTGGTTTTCGCGATCGCCTCGGCCGGGTTCAGGCCCTTGGGACAGACCTGGGCGCAGTTCATGATGGTGTGGCAGCGGTAGAGTTTGAACGGGTCCTCGAGGTCGTCGAGCCGTTTGTCCGTGGCGTCGTCCCGGCTGTCGGCGATCCAGCGGTAGGACTGCAGCAGGGCCGCCGGGCCGAGGTATTCCGTCTGGTTCCACCAGTAGCTGGGGCAGGAGGTCGAGCAGCAGGCGCACAGGATGCATTCGTACAGGCCGTCGAGCTTGGCGCGGTCCTCGGGCAGCTGGATACGCTCCTTCTCCGGGTCCGGCTCATCGGACTGGAGGTAGGGCTGGATGGAGTCGTACTGGGCGTAGAACAGGGTCAGGTCCGTCACCAGATCCTTGACCACCGACTGGTGCGGCAGGGGGGCGATGGAGATGGTCGAGGAAGAGCACTCCTCCCAGCCCTTGGTGCAGGCGAGGGTGTTGCGCCCGTCGATGTTCATCGAGCAGGAACCGCAGATGCCCTCGCGGCACGACCGCCGGAAGGTCAGGGTCGGATCGATCTCGTTCTTGATGTGGATCAGGGCGTCCAGCAGCATCGGGCCGTGATCGTCGGCCGAGATCTCGAACGTGTCCCAGCGCGGGTCGGCATCGACCTCGGGGTCATAGCGATAGACCTTGTAGGTCTTGACGTTCTTTGCGCCCTTGGGGGCCTTGTGGACCTTGCCGCGGGTGGGCTTCGAGCCCTTGGGGAGAGTCAGCTGGACCATCAGTACACCCGCGCCTTGGGCTCAATGTAATCGATGTCCTTCGACATCGTGTAGTTATGCACCGGACGGTAGTCGATCTTCACCGCCTCGCCCGGGACCTTCCAGGCGAGGGTGTGTTTCATCCACTCGACGTCGTTACGGTCCGGATAGTCCTCGCGGGCGTGGGCGCCGCGGCTCTCGGTGCGGTTCAGGGCACCCTCGATTGTGACCAGGGCCTGATCGATCAGGTTGTCGTATTCGAGGGTCTCGACCAGATCGGTGTTCCAGATCAGGCCGCGGTCGGTGGTCTTGATGTCGGCGCCGGCGGCGTGGATGGCGCGCAGCTTGGCGACGCCCTCCTCGAGGGTCTTGCCCGTCCGGAAGACGGCGGCGTCGGACTGCATGGCGCGCTGCATGTCGATGCGCAGCTTCGAGGTCGGGATCGAGCCGTTGGCGTTGCGGAAGCGGTCGAGGCGGGCCAGATGGCCGTCCGTCGTCGAGGCCGGCGCATCCGGCACCTTCGAGGCCTTGTCGACCACCTCGCCGCAGCGCAGGCCGGCGGCGCGACCGAAGACGACCAGATCGGTCAGGCTGTTGGAGCCGAGGCGGTTGGCCCCGTGCACCGAGACGCAGGCGGCCTCGCCCACGGCCATCAGGCCGGGCACGACGGTGTCGGCATTGTCGCCGACCTTGGTCAGGACCTCGCCGTGATAGTTCGTGGGAATGCCGCCCATATTGTAGTGGACGGTCGGCAGGACCGGGATCGGCTGCTTCGTCACATCGACGCCGGCAAAGATTTTCGCGCTCTCGGAAATGCCCGGCAGGCGCTCGTGCAGGACGGCCGGATCGAGGTGGTCGAGGTGCAGGTGGATGTGGTCCTTGTTCGGGCCCACGCCGCGGCCTTCGCGGATCTCGATGGTCATGGACCGGCTGACCATGTCGCGCGGGGCCAGGTCCTTCACGGTCGGCGCATAGCGCTCCATGAACCGCTCGCCCTCGGAGTTGGTCAGATAGCCGCCCTCGCCGCGGGCGCCCTCGGTGATCAGGCAGCCGGCGCCGTAGATGCCGGTCGGGTGGAACTGGACGAACTCCATGTCCTGCAGGGGCAGGCCGGCGCGCAGCACCATGGCATTGCCGTCGCCGGTGCAGGTGTGAGCCGAGGTGGCCGAGAAATAGGCGCGGCCGTAGCCGCCGGTGGCCAGGATCACCAGCTTGGCGCGGAAGCGGTGCATGGTGCCGTCGTCAAGCTTCAGCGCCGTCACGCCGGTGCAGGCGCCGTCCTGCATGATCAGGTCCAGCGCGAAATACTCGACGAAGAACTCGACCTCGCGGCGGACCGACTGGCCGTACAGGGTGTGCAGGATGGCGTGGCCGGTGCGGTCGGCGGCGGCGCAGGTGCGTTGCACGGGGCCTTCGCCGAAGTTCCGCGTCATGCCGCCGAAGGCGCGCTGGTAGATCTTGCCTTCCTCGGTGCGCGAGAAGGGCACGCCCCAGTGCTCGAGCTCATAGACGGCCTTGGGGGCGTTGCGGACCAGATATTCGATGGCGTCCTGGTCGCCCAGCCAGTCCGACCCCTTGACGGTGTCGTACATGTGCCACTGCCAGCTGTCCTCGCCCATATTGCCGAGCGAGGCGGAGATGCCGCCCTGGGCCGCAACGGTGTGCGAACGGGTCGGGAAGACCTTGGTGACGCAGGCGACCTTCAGTCCCTGCTGGGCCGCACCGAGAGCGGCGCGGAGACCCGAGCCGCCCGCGCCCACGACGACGACGTCATAGGCGTGATCGACGAATTCATATGCAGCCATCAGCCGTCAGATCCCGAAGCCGGCGGGCAGGGGCGCGGAGCCCAGGGCCAGCCGTACGATGAAGAATACGCCCGCTGCTGCGATCAGCACGCAGAGCAGGCCGATCAGGCCCAGCAGGGCACCGCGCGAGCCGGGCTTGTGGATATAGTCGTCGATGATGACCTTCAGCCCCATCTGCATGTGCCAGACGCTGACAAGCAGGGTGACGGCCAGCAGGACCGCGTTCACCGGCGAGCGGAACCAGGCGAGCGCCCCATCATAACCGCCGCCCGACAGGGTGAAGCCGCTCCACAGGCCCCAGAGGGTCAGGGGAACGAGGATGGCGGACGACAGCCGTTCAGCGGTCCATTCCCCGGCACCGTGGCGCTCGGAGACCTTGACGCCCTTTACGAAGGTCTTGGTGTGGCGGCTCACAGTCCGACCCTCCCGGAACTGAAGAGGAAGGCCCAGAAGCCTACGGCGATGAGGATGCCGCCGATGATCGAGGCCCAGGACAGGGCGTCGGCGGCCTTGGGCGACAGGCCACGGCCGGCGTCCCAGATCAGGTGGCGGATACCGCCTGTCAGGTGCAGGCACAGGGCGAGGGTCAGGCCGAACCAGACGAACAGGCCCAGGGGCGAGCTCATCCAGCCGGTGAAGGTGGCGTAGGCGTCCGGTCCGAAGGCCAGGGCCATCAGCCACAGCGCGATCAGCACGGATCCGACCGAAAGGGCACCGCCCGTGAACCGGTTCAGGATCGAGGCGAGCATGGTGACGTGCCAGCGCCAGATCTGCAGGTGCGGCGACAGGGGACGGACGCGGCCGTTGGGCTGGACCACAGGGCGGCCGGCCTGATCGGCAGAGGGCGCTGGGTGGGGCGGGTCGTTGGACGCGCCGCCCGGCAAGGGGGAGGTCGACATATTGCGAATGGTTCTCAGAAACCTGAGCGAATTCAGCCGCTCGAAACCGGTGAATGGGGTTTAGTCAGGGTCACGGCGGGGGTCAACGAAACGTGAGCGGGTGCGGCATCCCGGATCACGAATTCGCGGGCGGGGTGCACGGCCTTTGTCATTTGCGCCCGTTCGCGGCAGTCTGGTCCCCATGTCGGGTTTTATCGTCCTCGCCTTCGCCGGCCTGCTGATGCAGGAGGCCGCGCCGCATCCGTCCACCCAGGCCGCCTATCAGGCCCCGGTGATCCGGCCGTTCGAGCCCGGCCGGAATTTCGGCCGCGAACCGGCCCAGGGCGACGCCGACGGCGAGCTTTTCCGCCGACCGCTGGAAGCTCCGGTCGTGGTCGAGGCCTATGTGCGGTCCTATGAGTACATGCCCACCGACGTCGAGGCGGCCTATGATCAGGGCGTGGCCTCTGCCGAGATCCGCGCCGATCAGGCTGCGGGACGGCTGGACGGGGCCTGGCGGATCGTCGATGCGACGGGGCGAAGGCTCTACGACGTGGCTCTCAGTGATTCCGGCGTCGGACCGGTCGAGGGTGGCTGGCGCGGTCCGGCGGGTTGGGGGCCGGCGACCTCGGACGGCGCGACCCTGACGCTCGATGGCGCGGGCACCATGACCCTGCAGCGGACCGGAAGCGGCTGGCGCGGCGAGCTGACCGTCGGCGGCGAGACCCTCCCGGCGAGCCTTATCCGCCCGAACTGAGCCGAACACGCGACACCGCCGCCTGCAGACCGTTGGCCCCATAGGGGGTGGCCGCGCCGCGCCCCCAGACCGGATCGGGCCACTGGTCGTCGTCATGGCGGCGGCCGACGACATGGACATGCAGCTGGGCCGTGACATTGCCGAGGGCAGCGACGTTCAGCTTCTGAACCGGCCGTCCGGCGGCCTGCCCCAGGGCGCGGACCATTTCGCCGGCGCGGACGACCTCCTCCATCAGGGCGGCGCGCTCGGCGGGGCTGAGGTCCTCGATCTCGTGCAGGCCGGCGCGGCGCGGAATCAGGATCAGCCACGGAAAACGGGCGTCGTCCTGCAGCCGCACCTGACACAGGGTCCAGTCGCAGGCGATGACGGAGCCCGACTCGAAGGCCGGATCTGCTTTGAACACAGCGGTCATGCCCTTCGGTCGCCCGGAGACGACGATGGGTCAAGCGGGACGGTTCAGTTCAGCCCGTAGACCACGCAGGCGCGGTCCGTCAGTTCGCGCAGGGGCGGCTGAAGCGCCAGCCGGGCAGCCTCGATCTGGTCTTCGGTCGGGGCCCCGCCGCCGGGCGGCGGCGGCGGGGGCGGCGCCATGGCCATCACCGGTGATCCAAAGTTGACCAGGCCGTCGCGACTGTTGACGGTGGTCGCCAGCGATCCCCCGGACGAATAGGACGGCCAGCCGGCCAGAACATCGGTCTCACAGGCGCGGCCGGTCGGGTCGATCACCCGCACGCCGCCCAGACTGGCACCGGCGTTGGAAGCCGCTGCCCGGGCCCGCGCGGCCGCGTCCTTGACAGCCTCGCCCTGCAGCCAGGTTTTGGTGGCATTGTCGGGCTCGAGGTTGAACCAGACCTGACCGATCGAGGTCGGCTGGGAGGCCACGACCGTCGCATAGACCCGCTCCAGAGCCGAAACGTCGCGGATGGTGACGGTGACGCTCGCGCTGGCCTGGTAGCGTTCGATGCGATCGGCGCGAACATTGTCTCGCAGGACACCGCTCTCGTCGCGATACTGGTCATAGAGCGGCTGGGTGGTCAGGGTCGTCTCGACCCGGACCTTGTCGACCCCCCAGGCCGCCAGGGCCTGACTCAGGGCGCGGACCTGGTCCGCCGCCTTGCGCGAGGCATCCGCCGCCGTGCGGTCCACCGACTGGAAGCTGGCGCTGAATCCGGCGCGGTTGGCGGGAATTTCGGTGCGGACATAACCGACCGAGGCGATGACCGGATCGCGCATCCACCAGGGCGCGGGCACATAGCGGTCGCCGATGGTCGCGGGCGGCGTCTGGGCCGTGGCGGCGGCGGGCAGGGCGACAGCGGGAAGCGCCGTGGCGGCGATCATCAGGGCGGCAGTCAGGCGACGCATGGTGGATATCCCTTGGTTGGAGTCAGACCTTGCAGCCGCAGGTCCCGACCGTAAACCCATGGTCGGGATTCATCAGGCCGGGCGGTCCCCGCGCCTATGAATGCGATAGATAAAATCTATCGAAGAAAACCATGTCCAATCATTGACTTTGTGCAACGCACAAGCCATTTCGCAACTGCGGCGCCCCTCCCCGGGCGCAAACCCTTTCAGATTCATCAGGAGAACCCGCCATGCTGGGCGTCGGTCAAACATTGCCGGACTTCAAGATCATCGGCGTCAAGCCGGGCTTCAACAGCCACGAAGAGAACGGCGTCTCGGCCTTCGAGCCGATCACCAAGGACAGCTTCGAGGGCAAGTGGAAGGTCATCTTCTTCTACCCGAAGGACTTCACCTTCGTGTGCCCGACCGAGATCGCCGAGTTCGCCTCGCTGGCCCGCGAGTTCAATGACCGCGACACCGTGGTCATGGGCGGCTCGACCGACAATGAGTTCGTGAAGCTGGCCTGGCGCCGCGACCACGCCGACCTGTCGAAGCTGCCGATCTGGCAGTTCGCCGACAACGGCGGCAAATTCGCCCGCGATCTGGGCATTCTGGACGAGGCCGAGGGCGTCGCCCTGCGCGCCACCTTCGTGGTCGATCCGCACAATGTCGTGCAGCACGTCTATGTCACCAACCTGAACGTGGGCCGTGCCCCGGCCGACACCCTGCGGGTCGTCGATGCCCTGCAGACCGACGAACTGTGCGCCTGCAACCGCCCGGTCGGCGGCGAGACGCTGGCGGCCTAGCAGTGACGAGTGGCGGGTGGCGAGTGGCGAGTTTTCGTCTCTTGCGCCCGCCATTTGCTCCCTCTCCGGCGCTCGCCACGCGCCACTCGACACTCGCCACTGAGGACCTTCCATGTCGATCGACACCCTGCGCGACCTGATGCCCGCCTATGCCAAGGACATCTCGCTGAACCTCGGCTCGCTCGCCTCCGAGACGGTGCTGAACGACCAGCAGAAATGGGGCTGTTTCCTCGCCTCGGCCCATGCGGTCGGCGTCGCGCCGGTGGTCAAGGCGATCGAGGCCCAGGCCGCGACCATCCTGTCCCCCGAGGCGATGAACGCGGCCAAGGCGGCGGCGGCCATCATGGGCATGAACAACATCTACTACCGGTCGCTCCACCTGATGAAGAACCACGAGTACACGACCATCCCCGCCCGGCTGCGGATGAACATCCTGGCCAATCCGGGCGTCGACAAGATGGATTTCGAGCTGTGGTCGACCGCGGTCTCGGCCATCAACGGCTGCGGTGCCTGCCTGGACGCCCACGAGGGCACCCTGCGCCAGCACGGCGTGCCGGCGACCCACGTCCAGACCGCCCTGCGCATCGCCTCGGTGGTCCACGCCGCCAGCCGGATCGCGGCCTCGGAAGCGGCGCTGGCGGGCTAGAGCCCGTCCAGACGGTCCCCGAGCCGTCGGAACTGCTCGGCCATGACGCCGTCGATGACGTCCGCCATGGCACCGGTTCCGACTCCATTCACCACATAGGTCCATCGGAGCACCCGCTCACCGCCCTCGGTCGGGTCGGACCAGGTCATGGTCAGGACGGCGTCGGCCCCAAGCCCCTGCAGGGGACCAAACGGCGCATCGAAGCGGACCATGCGTCGCTCCGGCCAGACGAGCACGGTTTCCGCGTGTTTGACCCCGCCTCCGGGCAGGGTCTCGCACCAGCAGCCGCCGGGAATGAGATCCAGCCGGATGTTGGCGGCGTCGCCGGAATAGGTGTGTTCGCTGCTCCACCAGGCGGCCGGCATGGCCACGGCCTCCAGAACGGTCTCGGGCGCGGCGCGGACCGGCCGTTCGAAGGCGAGCATGAAGCTGTCAGCCGTCCGTGTCCTGACCTCGGCCGAAGCGGTCGTTGCGAGCATCGCCAGCGCCAGGCCGGCCGACAGGATCTTGAACATGGATGCGCCTCCCTGACCGGATGGGCCGCCCTCAGGCCGGACCTGTCAAGCCGGGGTGAACGACAGCGGTGCGCCCCAGAACTGGCTGACCAGATCGGATTGCGGACCGGCCTTGCCGCTGGTCAGGAAGTCGCGGCGGCCCGAGCCTCCGAGATCGTATTCGGGGTGACGCTCGAAATAGCGGGAGAGGGCGTCGGCGACGGCCGTGGGCTGGTGGATCACCGGCGTGCCGGGCGGCAGGGCGGCGGCGAACAGGTCGGCCACGATCTCATAGTGAGTGCAGCCGAGGATGGCCTGGTCCGGATGGCGGCCGATGCGGCGCCGCAGGGCGTCGACGTGGTCGTCGACCACCACCTTCAGCTCCTCGGCCGGGGCGCCGAGTTCGATCAGGCCGGCGAGGCCCGGGCAGGGTTCGGAGAAGACGGCCAGATCCTCGCGCCGCTTGTCGATCTCGATCTCATAGACCCGGCTCATGGCCGTGGCGGCGGTGCAGAAGACGCCGGTGATGTCGATGGCCTCGATCTTGTCGTCCAGCGGCGTCCGCTCATAGGTCCAGGGCAGGCCGGTCGCGGCCTCGATGGTCGGGACGATGATGCCCAGCACATTGATCGCGCGCCCGTGGCGGGCGCGCGCTTCGGGCACCCAGCTCTGCTGCAGGCGGCGCAGGGCGATAGCGCTGGCGGTGTTGCAGGCGAGGACGATGACATTGGCCCCGGCCTCGAACAGCCGCTCACAGCCCGCGCGGGTCAGGTCGACGATCTCCTCGCCGCCGCGTCCGCCATAAGGGGCATTGGCCTGGTCAGCCAGATAGACGAAGTCCCGGTCGGGGAACCGTCGTGTCAGTTCGCGGTGGACCGTGAGGCCGCCTACGCCGGAGTCGAATACGCCAATCGCCATGGCGGGGCCTTTAGACGGATTTGGGTTCGGGAGAAACGGTTCCTCGACTCAGCAACCCTCGGGGGGGCGGGTTCCGTTCGGTCGCCCGTCGGGACACCGAGCCCTGAGAGACGGTTCCTCGCGGGCCATCTTCTTTTCCGCGAGGTGGTCGCGCATCTCCTCGGCCCGGTCTCTCAGATCGTCACGCGCAGCCTCAGCGATCAGCGACATGATCATCTGGATGGCCTCATCGATGGGCATATTCGCCAGATCCAGCGCCTCAGACTGTTGCCTCGCCTGTGCCTCCGCCTCAGCCAACAGCGCGGCCCCGGAGACCGCCGGGCCTCGTGCGCGGGCGCGCGCCCAGTCGGCGAGCGGGCGCGGCAGGGTCGGTTGGACGCCCCGGATCGGGCGGGACGGAGCGATTCGGTCGGGAGATCGCCGGCTCGGGGGCTCCTGGGCCAGGAGCGGAGCCGCCAGGGTTGACATGGCCAGCGTCGCGAACAGGAAAGTGCGGTAACGGGACATCGTTCGGTCTCCGGGCTGCGACGGGCTGCCCCCAAATCTTACGCCGCGTTCATGTGACCGTCATCCCGGTTTCGCCTAGGGTGGCCGGAAGGTTCATGAACCACGGAGAATACGCATGCACAGACGCCAGCTTCTCGTCGCCGGAGGCAGTCTGCTCGCCCTGTCGGCCTGCGCCACCAACGGCATGTCCATGGGCGGAGGCACTCCGCCTGCGACCCTGGCGGCAGACGCCGCCGCCGCCCGCGCCGTCCTGCCGGCCCAGACGCCCCGGGCCGAGCTGTTGCAGGCCTGGACCGGTTCGTACGGCGGCACCCCGCCGTGGGACCGGGTGACCGCGGCCAAGCTGCGCGCCGCCATGCTGGAAGGCATCGAACTGCAGCGCGCCGAGATCGAGGCGATCGCCAACAATCCCGAACCCGCCACCTTCGCCAACACCATGGTCGCCCTGCAGATGGCGGGCGAACCGCTGGACCGGGCCGGCTCCATCTACGGCGTCATGACCTCGAACATCGGCTCGGACGACTACAATGAAGTCGATACCGAACTGTCGCCCCTGCTGTCGGCGGCCGGCGACGAGATCACCTTCAATGAGCGGCTGTTCGCCCGCATCAAGGCCGTCGCCGACGGTGCCGCGGCCGCCGGCCTTTCCGCCGAACAGACCCGGATCGCGACCCGCAGCCGCGACAGCTTCGTGCGCAACGGCGCAGCCCTGGACGCCGCCGGAAAGGCCGAGCTGGGCCGGATCAACACCGCCCTGGCCAATGCCTTCACCAGCTTCGGCCAGAAGGTCGTGGCCGACGAAAACACCTGGACGGTCATCGCCAACGAGGCCGGCGTCGCCGGCCTGCCCGCTTCGAACAAGGCCGCCGCGGCCGCCGCGGCGCGCAGCCGCAACGTCCAGGGCTGGGCCATCATCAACACCCGATCGAGCGTCGATCCCTTCCTCAGCTTCGCCGACGACCGCGGCCTGCGCGAGGTGGTCTGGCGCAAATTCGTCAACCGCGGTGACAACGGCGACCGCAACGACACCAATGCGACCATCGCCGAGATCGTGAAGCTGCGTCAGGACCGCGCCCGGCTGCTGGGCTTCGGCAATCACGCCGAATGGCGGATGCAGGACACCATGGCCCGCACCCCGCGCGCAGCCATGGATCTGATGAACCGGGTCTGGGCGCCGGCCAAGGCCCGGGTCGCCGAGGAGGTCGCCGACATGCGCGCGATCGCCGGCCACGACATCGAGCCGTGGGACTACCTCTACTATGCAGAGAAGGTCCGGAAGGCGAAATACGACCTCGACCAGAATGAGCTGAAACCCTATTTCGAGCTCAACAACGTCCGCGCCGGCTCGTTCGAGATGGCGCGCCGCCTGTACGGCTTCACCTTCGAGAAGCTGGCGCCGGGCTCCGTGCCGGTCTTCCATCCCGATGTCAGCGTCTATGAGGTCAGGGACGCCGGCCGCCCTGTGGGCCTGTACTACACGGACGACTATGCCCGCGCCGGCAAACGGTCGGGGGCCTGGATGACGACCTACCGGTCGCATTCGACCTATGACGGCGACAAGAACACCCTCGGGTCGAACAACAACAACTTCATCAAGGCCGAAGGCAGCGAGCCGATCCTGATCTCGCTCGACGACGCCGAGACCATGTTCCACGAGTTCGGCCACGCCCTGCATGCCTTCTCGTCCAAGGTCACCTATCCGGCCCTGGGCGGCACGCCGCGCGACTATGTCGAATATCCGTCGCAGGTGCACGAGCACTGGGTGCTGAGCCGGCCGATCCTCGACGGCTTCATGAAACACTACCAGACCGGCGCGCCCATGCCCCAGGCCCTGGTCGACAAGATCGAGGCCGCCCAGACCTTCAACCAGGGCTACGCCACGGTCAGCTATCTGTCCTCGGCCCTGGTCGACATGGACCTGCACACCCAGGCCGTGCCGCCGACCGACATCGACGCCTTCGAACGGGCCAGCCTGGCCCGACTGGGCATGCCGAGAGAGATCGTGATGCGGCACCGCCTGCCGCAGTTCAATCACCTGTTCACCTCGGACGCCTATTCGGCGGGCTATTATTCCTACCTCTGGTCAGAGGTCATGGACGCAGACACCTGGGCCTATTTCGAGGAGTCGGGCGACGTCTTCAATCCGGACATCGCCAGCCGCTACAAGGCGATCATCCTGGCCGAGGGCAACACCACCGACCGCGCCGAAGCCTATCGCCGCTTCCGCGGCCGCGACCCGGACGTCACGGCCCTGCTGAAGGTGCGGGGCTTCCCGGTTTCCTGACCGGACCGCGATCGCTCGCCATGCGGTCGCCAGCGAGAACAACAAGGCGGCCGGCGGAGCGATCCGCCGGCCGTTTTGACTGTCCGGCGCGGCGTTCAGAGGATGACCGGCAGGCGGCTGAGCGCATAGTCCACCTGGACGGCACCCGGCAGCTGGCGGACAGCCTCATTGCGGAAGGCCGTGCGGCAGAAGGCGCGGTCGCTGATGCGGCTGCCCGGCCGCTTGACGCCCCGGCACGTCCGGTCGGCCACCGCCGAGACCCGGGCGTCGAAGGCATCCGCGCCGGCCGCGCTGGACAGGTCCAGATCGCCCCATTGGACTGTGGCCTCCCGGGCGGAGGCGGCACCGGCGGCGAGGCTGACGGTCAGGGCGGCGGCGAGAGAGACGAGGATCTTCATGGCGATCTCCTGCGGAGGTCTGCGTCGCTCCTGGCGGCGACGGGCCGGGGGATACGGACCGGCTGTTTCAGGCGCGTGTGGCTTCCGCGGCGAAATAGCGACGGAGGATGAATTCGCGGAAACCTGAACGGCGATCAGCACGCCGGGGGCCGCCGCCTTGTCTTCGCCCCCCTTTTCCGCCATAAGCCGCCGCTTCCGACGCAAGTGAACCTCGCGTCTCCACCTGCACGACCCCGGTTCCGGCCGGACGAGGCAGGCGAGAACCCTCCGCCGACGTGATCGTCGCCGGAGGCCATTTCGCTATGGAGACCGTCTCGCTCGTCGGATGTTGGTGGCCCGCAGGGCTGACGAGGTTTGTATGTTCGAGGCTCTGAACGAGCGACTGACAGGCGTCTTCGACCGGATCACCGGGCGCGGCGCACTGTCCGAAAAGGACGTGACGGAGGCGATGCGCGAAGTGCGTGTGGCCCTGCTCGAGGCCGACGTCGCCCTGCCTGTCGTCAAGGACTTCATCGCCTTCGCCACCGAGCGCGCCACGGGCGAGGATGTCATCCGTTCGGTCAAACCGGCCGATCAGGTGATCAAGATCGTCTATGACGGCCTTGTCGAGATGCTGGGCGGGGACGAGCCGACCCCGATCAACCTCAATGCCACCCCGCCCGCCGTGATCCTGATGGCCGGCCTGCAGGGCTCGGGCAAGACGACGACCTCGGCCAAGCTGGCGCTGCGGCTGACGAAATTCGATCGCAAGAAGGTCATGATGGCCTCGCTGGACACGCGTCGTCCGGCGGCCATGGAACAGCTTCAGACCCTCGGCAAACAGATCGAGGTCGCCACCCTGCCGATCGTGGCCGGCGAGTCGCCGATCCAGATCACCAAACGCGCCTTGCAGTCGGCCAGGCTCCAGGGCTTCGATGTCCTGATCCTCGACACCGCCGGCCGGATCACCCTGGACGAGGCCCTGATGGCCGAGGTGGCGGAAGTCGCCGCCGTCGCCAAACCGGTCGAGACCCTGCTGGTCGCCGACAGCCTGACCGGCCAGGACGCGGTGCGCACCGCCAGGGCATTCCACGACCGTCTGCCCCTGACCGGTCTGGTCCTGACCCGCGCCGACGGCGACGGGCGCGGCGGGGCCATGCTGTCGATGCGCGCCGTCACCGGCCTGCCGATCAAATACATCGGCGCGGGCGAGAAGGTCGACGCGCTGGAAGTGTTCGACGCCCGCCGCGTCGCCGGACGGATCCTGGGTCAGGGCGACATCGTCGCCCTGGTCGAGAAGGCGTCGCAGGAGCTGGACGCCTCCAAGGCCGAGGCCATGGCCCGCAAACTGGCCAAGGGCCAGTTCGACCTGAACGACCTCGCCGCCCAGCTGCAGCAGATGAAGCGGATGGGGGGTCTGCAGGGCATCATGGGCATGCTGCCCGGCGTGGCCAAGATGAAGGCCCAGATGGCCGACAGCGGCGTCGACGACCGGATGATCGCACGCCAGGAAGCCATCATCTCCTCGATGACCAAGGCCGAGCGCAAGAAGCCCGACCTGCTCAACGCCAGCCGCAAGAAGCGCGTCGCCGCCGGTGCCGGGGTCGAGGTCCAGGACATCAACCGCCTGCTCAAACAGCACCGCCAGATGGCCGACATGGTCAAGTCCATGTCGCGTGGCGGCGGCAAGGGCATGAAACAGATGGCCGCCATGATGGGCGGCCTCGGCGGTGGCCAGATTCCAGGCATGGGGGGCGGCCCCGACATGGCCCGCCTCAAGGCGATGGGGGGCGGCCGCATGCCCGAACCCAGCGCCGACGACATGAAAGCCCTCCAGGACCGGCTTGCCGGACTGGGTGGCGGACAACTTCCGGGGGGCCTTCCAGGCCTGCCGGGCTTCCCTCCCAAGAAATAATCCGACTTAACGAAAGAGACTGAAAATGCTGAAGATTCGTCTGGCCCGCGGTGGCGCCAAGAAGCGCCCCTACTATTACATCGTCGTTGCTGACAGCCACGCTCCGCGCGACGGCAAATTCATCGAGCGGGTCGGCACCTACAACCCGATGCTGCCGCGCGACGGCGAGCAGAAGCGCGTCAATCTGAAGACCGACCGGATCGCCGAATGGCTCGGCAAGGGTGCCCAGCCCACCGACCGCGTCGCCCGCTTCCTGAGCCAGGACGAAGCCCTCGCCGGCAAGGTCAAGTGGTCGCAGGGCAACAACCCGAAGAAGGCCGAGCCGGGCAAGAAGGCCCAGGAACGCGCCGCCGAGCGTGCCCAGCGCGAAGCCGACCGCGCCGAGGCCGAAGCCGCCGCCAAGATCGAGGCCGCTGAAGCCGCCGTCCGCGCCAAGGAAGAAGCGGCCGCTGCCGCCGAAGCCGCGAAGAACGCGCCGCCGGCTCCCGAGCCCGAAGCTGTTGCCGAGGAAGCCCCGGCCGCTGAAGCGGAAGCCGTGACGGAAGAGGCTCCGGCCGAAGCCGCCGCCGAGGAAGCCCCGGCTGCCGAAGCGACCGAAGAAGAAAAGACCGAGGCCTGATCCAGTGATCCTTCTCCCCTCCGGGGGAGAAGGTGGCCCGTGAGGGCCGGATGAGGGGGATGTCGGACGCGGGGCAGGATGGATGAGGGCGAGCTTCGGACAGCCCCCTCATCCGTCCCGCTCCGCGGTCCACCTTCTCCCCCGAGGGGAGAAGGACAAATGACCGAAAACAGCAAACTCATCCTCGTCGGCCAGGTCGCCGGCGGGTTCGGGGTCAAGGGCGAGGTGCGGGTCACGGCCTGGACCGCCGAGCCGAAGACCCTGCTGTCGTTCGGCGTCCTGCTGCGCGCGGACGGTTCGACCGGCCTGACCCTGACCGGAGGGCGGGCGGAGAAGTCCGCCGTCGTCGGCCGGGCAAAGGAGATCGCCACCAAGGAAGAGGCCGACGCCCTGCGCGGGCTGAAGCTGTACATCCCGCGCGACCGACTGCCCGAGCCGGATGAGGACGAATTCTACCTGACCGACCTGGTGGGCCTTGAGGCGCGCGATCCCGAAGGCCTCGTCCTCGGAACCGTGAAGTCCGTGCAGAATTTCGGCGCCGACGACATGCTGGAGATCGCCCCGGCGCAGGGCGGCCCGACCTGGTACCTGCCGTTCACGAAGGACGCCGTGCCCGACCTGCACATCGCTGACGGCTGGCTGCTGGCGGTCAAACCGAACGAGATCGGCGAGCGCGAGCCGGACTAGGCTTCCTCGTCCGCCGCCATGCCCATCATGTGGAAGCCGGCATCGACGTGGAACACGCCGCGGTCATCCATGATGACCAGCCCGCGAAAGAGTTCGCACGGCCCGGCCAAACAGAGTTGGTGGAGACCTCTAGGCGCCAGGCTCGTCGCTACGCCAGCACAGTTCCAGGTTCCCGTTCGCCGCGCGCCCAAAGTCGGCGACGAGTCCACCGTTGCTGCGGATTTGGACTTGGGTGTCCTGTGTGTGGTCAGGTTGAGTTCCGCGTCCCCATACCGTGGTGACCAAGCCGTCTGCATACACAGTGATGGGGCGCCTACCGGCCGGTTCGGCCTCGCCAGGCGCAATTCCTGGAATCTCGATACGGGGGGCGATCAGGGCGGACATCCAGATCAAGGTATTTCGAAGGGGGAGACAGTCTTTGGAGCTGGCCCACTCGATAGAGCCCCGGTGTGACGTTCTACGCGCGACGTAGTCGATTGACGGTCGGCCATCGAGCAGCCTGATGTCGGAATTCGGCACCGCATAGATGTCTACAGTCTGCCATTCCCGGGTCAGTGCATGTGTCGTCGAGTAGCCGGCAACCGATCTCAAGCCGGCAACAACGGGAGCCGCGCGCTCCGGGATAAACGGGTCCGGCTCTTGGCCGCTCGCGCTTGTCGCGCTCAAAGCCAGCCACGTCAGAATCAGGAGATGTCTAGGAACATGGTTGGGCATCAGGATTTACCTCAGGGCCTGGGCTGTTTTCATCGCCATTCAAGTTGGTCTGATCGTACACCCTTATTTGAAGTCTTGCCGCGCTGCCTGGATCTGCCCGCGTACCTACGAGATACAGTCGCATCAAGCTTGGGTCACCACCAGCAAATGCAACATTCTGCTGCGCCGAAGGGAAGACCTCAGTCCGGTCCCATTCAGACGGATAGGGACCCGTTGCCGGATGGGAATGCATATATCCGATGATGCGGGCCGGGTTGATCCCGGTGAAATCCCAGCTGACGGTCCCACCAAAAGGAGGACCTACGCTGAGATTTCCCAAGTAGACTGTCCCGGTCTGAGGGTCTCGGGCAATAATTATGGAGCGCTCCCTGCTGTCCAGCAATGGATCGTCAGCATCTTCTTGCATGCGCCGTAGGCCCTCGGCCGCTGCCGCATCCGCGTTCCACTCCCGAGCAGTCGCGGGGTCGGCGCACGGGTCGATCTGATCCGGCGGTGGGTCATTCTCCCCGACCTCATTTTGATGCTCGCCGCCTTCGCCGCCGAGTCCACCGCCGCCGCTTCCACCTCCGCGTTGGGGAAACGTCCCGTTGGGCTTTCGCCGTTGGCCGACGACCTCAATGTCCGGAAGGGTGTCGGGCATGTTCGCTATCCGTGTATGGCTCACTCCTCTTAAGCGAGCATCATCGCGGATCGAGTCACATAACCGTGTAGCTTGAGACCTACCCCTCCTCGTCCGTCCCCATGCCCATCATGTGGAAGCCGGCGTCGACGTGGATGACCTCGCCCGTGGTCGAGAAGCCGAGGTCCGAGCACAGCCACAGGGCGGCGCCGGCGACGCCCTCCATCGAGGTGTCCTCCTTCATCGCCGACATGGCCCGGCCCTGGGCGATCATGCCGCGGCCGCCCGAGATGCCGGCCAGCGACAGGGTGCGCATGGCTCCGGCCGAAATGGCGTTGACGCGGATGCCGCGGGGCCCGAGGTCGCGGGCGATGTAGCGGGTCGCCGCTTCCAGACCGGCCTTGGCCACGCCCATGGTGTTGTAGTTGGGGATGGCCCGCTCGGAGCCGAGGTAGGTCATGGTGACCATCGACCCGCCGTTGGGCATCAATTTCGAGGCGCGCCGGGCCACGTCGACGAAGCTGAACACCGAGATGTTCATGGCCAGCAGGAAGCTGTCGCGGGTGGTGTTGTCGACGAAGGAGCCCTGCAGCTCGTTCTTGTTGGCGAAGGCCACCGAATGGACGACGAAATCGATCGTGCCGAAGGCCTTTTCCAGCTCGGCGAAGGCCAGGTCCATCGAGGCCTCGTCGGTGACGTCGGCCTGGATCAGCAGTTTGGCACCGACGCTCTCGGCCAGCGGGCGCACGCGGCGCTCCAGCCCCTCGCCCATATAGGTGAAGGCCAGCTCGGCCCCCTGGGCCGCCAGCTGGGAGGCGATGCCCCAGGCGATGGAGTTGCTGTTGGCGACCCCCATGATCAGGCCCTTCTTGCCCTTCATGAGTTCACCGGTGGGCATGTTCCAGCTGGATTCAGCGGCCATCATTCATCTCCTCAGAATTCGCCCGAAGGGTTAGCAGGGGCCGGTCACGGCGAAAACCCACTACGCCAGCGCAATCCGGACCACGCCAAACAGGCTGGCGGCTGCGAACAGTCCCTGGACAGTCAGCTGGGTCCAGAACCAACCGGGCTTCTCAGCACGGGAAACGATGCCCATTGGCACTATGGTGGTCTCGCCCCGCCTGAAATCCCTAACCGTCCATACGGCGAAGACTAGCCCGACTGCTCCGAAAACCATCAGGCCGAAGAGCTTTGCGGCCACCTTGCTTCTAGACCTTGCTGAGGATCAGCGTGCCGTTGGTCCCGCCGAACCCGAACGAGTTCGACATGACGTGCTTCAGCTCGCCGTCGTGGCGTTTCCTGAGGATCGGCATGCCCTCGAACTCGGGGTCGAGGTTTTCGATGTGGGCGCTTTCGGCGGCGAAGCCGTGCTTCATCATCAGCAGGCAGTAGATGGCTTCCTGGGCCCCGGCGGCGCCGAGCGAATGGCCCGTCAGCGACTTGGTTGAGGAGATCATCGGCAGGTCGTCGCCGAAGACGTTGCGGACCGCGCCCATTTCCTTGCTGTCGCCCACCGGCGTCGAGGTGCCGTGCGGGTTGAGGTAGTCGATCCTCGGATTGCCGGCCATTTCCAGCGCGATCTTCATGCAGCGCTCGGCGCCCTCGCCCGAGGGGGCGACCATGTCATAGCCGTCGGAATTGGCGCCGTAGCCGGTGACCTCGGCATAGATGGTCGCGCCGCGGGCCAGGGCTCGCTCATACTCTTCCAGCACCACGATGCCGGCCCCGCCGGCGATGACGAAGCCGTCGCGGTCCTTGTCATAGGCCCGGCTGGCCCGGGCCGGGGTTTCGTTGAAGTTGGACGACATGGCCCCCATGGCGTCGAACATGTTGGACATGGACCAGTCGATGTCCTCGACGCCGCCGGCGAAGACGACGTCCTGCTTGCCCCAGGCAATCTGTTCGGCGGCCGCCCCGATGCAGTGGGCGGATGTCGCGCAGGCCGAGGAGATCGAATAGTTGATGCCCTTGAGCTGGAACCATGTGGCCAGGACGGCCGAGGGGCCGGAGGCCATGGCCTTGGGCACGGCGAACGGCCCGATGCGCTTGGGCGAGGTCTTTTCCACCGTCGTGGCGGCGGCCTGGAGGATGATCTGGGTCGAGGGGCCGCCCTCGCCGACGATGACGCCGATGCGGTCGGACTGAATCTCCTCGGCGGACATGCCCGAGTCCTTCAGCGCCTCCTCGAAGGCGATATGGCCCCAGGCCGTGCCGTTGGCGAGGAAACGGGCGGCGCGGCGGTCGACGTGCGGTGCCCAGTCCTCGGCCGTAGCACCCAGCGCCGGGGGGGCCCAGACCTGCGAGCGGAAGCCGTACTGGATGTGGTCCGGCGCGGCGACGATGCCGGAGCGCGCCTCGCGCAAGGAGGCCGCAACCTCATCCTGGCCGGTGCCGATGGAGGAGACGATGCCCAGACCGGTGACGACGACACGCCGCATGGTGGTTTCCTTCTTGATGCCGAAATCGCCGCGTTGGCCGCGGTCTGAAGCTGTCTTTGGATCAGGCGTCGACGGGGTCGGTCGCACCGAACAGGCCGACGCGCATATCGGATGCCGTATAGATGGGGACACCGTCGGCTTCGAGAACCCCGTCGGCGATGCCCATGACGAGGCGGCGATTGATGACCCGTTTCAGGTCGATCCTGTAGACCACCTTCTTGACGTCGGGCGTGACCTGGCCGGTGAATTTGACCTCGCCGACGCCCAGGGCGCGGCCCTTTCCGGGACCGCCGATCCAGCCGAGGTAGAAGCCGACCAGCTGCCACATGGCGTCGAGGCCCAGACAGCCGGGCATGACCGGGTCGCCGATGAAGTGGCACTGGAAGAACCAGAGGTCCGGATGGATATCCAGCTCGGCCTCGATATGGCCCTTGCCGTGGGCGCCGCCGTCCGCGGTGATGTTGACGATCCGGTCGAGCATCAACATCGGCGGCGCCGGCAAGCGGGCGTTGCCGTTGCCGAACAGTTCGCCCCGGCCCGAGGCCAGCAGGGCCTCGTAGTCGAACGATGACGGATATTGCGACTGGCTCAAGGGAACTCTCCAGCGGGTGTTGCCGCCGGGTTACACGACGGGAACCGGCGGCTCAACTTTTTAGCTGTGGGACAGGACGGAGAGGATCAGCGCCCACGTCCCGCCGGGCGGGCGGCGCTGCACAGGGCCCGCTCCTGGCCGCCGAAGACCTCGCTCTGGCGCACGAAGCCGTGCATCCGGCGCACCCGCACCTCGCACCAGCCGTCCCTGCAGTCTTCCATGGCCACGAGCGAATGCGGCGTCAGCCGCGCCCGCAGGGCGGCGGTCGCGGAGGGGCCGGAGCGGATCGGTATCTCGGCGTCCGAGGGGTTGAAGGCACTGCGGCGGCTGGAGACGACACTGCGGTGGACCCAGGCGACGCCGCCTTCGGGATCGCAGATCTTGCGCCATTCCGTGGTCTCGGCGACGACCTGCACGGGCAGGCCCGAGACCTGGTATTCCCACAGGATCCTGTAGTCGAGGCCGGGGCCGAACCGCGCCCGGACCTCGTCGGATTTCAGCGAGAGCCAGCGCGGCACGGGCTGGCCGCTGGGGGTCGGGCGGCCGTCGGGCATGGCATGGCCCGCCCCGGCCAGGGCGGCCGCGGCAAGGACGCCGGCGAGGACGACCAGTCGTTGGAAACGGGAGCGAGCCTTGCCAGACACCGGATGCGCCAATAAGCCGAAGCGATTGAAACCGAAGGCCGCCAATGTCCGCGCCCAGACTTAAGGTGGTGTTAACCAGACGACTGCCCGACGCGGTCGAGACGCGCATGCGCGAACTGTTCGACGCCGAGCTGAATCTGACCGACCGGCCGATGGATCGCGCCGCGCTGGAGGCGGCGGTGCAGCGCGCCGAGGTGCTGGTTCCCACCATCACCGACATCATCGACGGCCCGTTGATCGCGGCGGCGGGCGCGCAGCTGAAGATGATCGCCAATTTCGGCGCAGGCGTGGACCATATCGACATCGACGCGGCCGTGGGACGCGGACTGATCGTCACCAATACGCCGGGCGTCCTGACCGAGGACACGGCGGACCTGGCCATGGCCCTGATCCTGGCGGTCAGCCGCCGCATCGTCGAGGGTGCCCAGGTGGTCGCCGAGGGTCGGTTCGAGGGCTGGTCCCCGACCTGGATGACCGGCCGCAAACTGTGGGGCAAGCGGCTGGGCATCGTCGGCATGGGCCGGATCGGCCAGGCCCTGGCCCGTCGTGCCCGGGCGTTCGGGATGCAGGTCCACTATCACAACCGCAAACCCGTTCCGGCCATGATCGCCGAGGAACTGGGGGCGACCTGGTGGGACGATCTGGACCAGATGCTGGCGCGGATGGACCTGATCTCGCTGAACTGTCCGGCGACAAGGGAAACCTGGCATCTGCTGTCGGCCGAACGGCTGGCCCGGTTGCAGCCCCACGCCATCCTGATCAACACCGCCCGCGGTGAACTGATCGACGAGGCGGCCCTGGCCGACGCGGTGGCGCGCCGTGCGATCGCGGGCGTCGGGCTGGATGTCTATGAGCACGAGCCGGCCATTCATCCGGGCCTGCCGGGCCACGCCAATGTGGTGCTGCTGCCCCATCTCGGATCGGCGACGCTGGAGGCCCGGCAGGATATGGGCGACCGGGTCATCACCAATATCCAGACCTTCCACAACGGCCACCGGCCGCCGGACCGGGTGATCCCGGCCATGCTCTGACTCCTTGTGCTTGACGCCCGGCCAAACCTTGGGTTGGTAGGAGCGTCGTCGCGTATCGGGGTGGGTCCATGAAAATCGGATTGAGCAAGGCGGCGCGAGCCGCCCTGTCGCGGCGCGGCCTGCTGGCCGGCACGGTGGCGCTGACGGGGATGGCGGCCCTGCCTCCTGGCATGGCGCGGGCCCAGGACGGGGCCTATCCGCTGGCCGAGTTCTTCAAGCCGACCATGAGCAGCGGCGCGGCCCTGTCGCCGTCCGGAAACCGGATCGCGGTGGCCGAGAACCTCGGCACCGATGAAAACCCGGTCAGCGCCGTCGACTTCATCGACGCCGCCGACCCCGAAGGTCAGCGTCGCCGGGTTCCGCTCGGCGCAGTGGTGGTCAGCTTCATCGACTGGGCCAGTGACGAGCGCCTTCTGGTCAGCGTCATCCTGAAGGCCGAGACCTCGGCCCGGTCGCAGGCCGGATCGAACCGGCGGGTGGAGGGCGTCGAATACTATATGCGCCGCACGGTCTCCGTGAACGCCACCACCGGCGAGGTGGTGCTGCTGTTCAACGACCAGCGCAACCGGGTGCGCAACTCGTTCGACATGGGGCGCATCATCGACATGCTGCCCAACGATCCGGACAATGTGCTGATGGCCGCGTGGGAGGCCGACGGGGTGATGGGGCTGCACCGCGTCAATGTGAACACCGGCGCGGCGACGCGGATCGAACGCGGCGGCTCGGGCACCTATCACTGGCGGGCCGTCAACGGCGTGCCCGTCCTGCGTCATGACATGAACAGCCGCGGCACGGTCGAGACCATCATGGTCCGGGCACCGGGCGAAACCGAGTGGAAGATGGCCCGCCGCACCCGCGTGCGCGAGGCCCCCGACTTCGAGTGGGTCGGCGGCAGCGAGACGCCCGGCAAGGTGCTGGTCATCGCCCGCTTCGACCATGAGGACGTCCAGAGCGTCCGCGAGATGGACCTGACGACGACGGCGCTCGGTCCGCCGCTTAACCCCCGCCCCGGCCGGGACGTGGCCTATGGCCTGCCGGACTCGGCCGGCAACTATCTGGGCGCGGCCTACTATGGCGAGCGGCTGGAGTATGAGTTCGTCGACCCCGCCCTGGCCGTCCACCACCGCGCGCTGAACCGCTTCTTCGGCAACAGCTGCAACGTCCATTTCACCGACGTCGACATGGCCCGCAACCGCTTCATCGCCCGGGTGGACGGGCCGGCGGAGCCGGGAGCCTGGTTCTTCTACGACAAGACCGCGCGGGCGATCGTCAACCTCGGCCAGGCGCGGGATCTGGACCCGGCGCGACTGGGCGCGGGCGAGGTCCTGCAGGTGCAGACCCGCGACGGCGCGGCCATCGAGGCCTATCTCACAGCGCCGCCCGGAGGCCGTCCCGGCCCGCTGGTGGTTCTTCCGCATGGCGGACCCGAGGTGCGCGACACGCCGGGCTGGGACCGGCAGGTGCAGGTGCTGGCCGCCCAGGGCTGGTGGGTGCTGCAGCCCAATTTCCGCGGCTCGGGCGGCTATGGCCAGGCCTTCGCCCAGCAGGGCTGGACCCGCTGGGGTGACCGGATGCAGGACGACGTCGAGGACGCGGTCGCCCATGCCATCGCCGCGAGAGGCCTGGACGCGTCGAAGGTCGCGATCATGGGCACCAGCTACGGTGCCTATGCGGCCCTGATGGGGGCGGTGAAGCGGCCGGACCTGTACAAGGCCGCGATCGGCATCTGCGGCGTCTACGACCTGCCCGACGTGCTGGCGTGGGAAGAGCGCCAGGACGACACCCCGGGCAAGCCGATCTATGAGTTCTGGACCCGGCGGATCGGCGACCGGTCGGTCATGGGCCCGGCGCTGGAGGCGGCCTCACCCCGTCGTCGGGCCGGCGAGATCACCTGCCCGGTCTTCCTGGTGCACGGGGTCGATGACCCCGTCCTGCCGGTGATCCAGTCCCGCCGGATGCGAGACGCCCTGCGCAGCGCCGGCAAGCCGGTCGAGCTGATCGAGGTCGAGGACGCCGGGCACGCGGACTGGGAAGACGCCAGGGAGCAGGATCTGATGACCCGCTACGTCGCCCTCCTGCGCCAGGCCTTCGCCCAGGCCTAGGCGCAGACCGGACAGTCGGGGTCGGCGGCGACCGTGACCGTCCGGGCGGTCCCGGCAAGGCCGTCATAGATCAGCAGCCGCCCCGTCAGCGCCTCGCCCGCGCCGGTGATGAGCTTGATGGCCTCGAGCGCGGCCATGGATCCCACCACGCCTGCCAGCGCCCCGATCACGCCGACACGGGTGCAGGTCGCGGCGTCCGGCGGAGCGGCGGGCACAAGACAGCGGTAGCAGGGCCGGCCGGTGAAGACGCCGACCTGACCGCTCCAGCGGCCCAGGGCACCGGACACCAGCGGAACCCGGTCGGCGACGCAGGCGGCGTTGACGGCGAACCGGGCCGCGAAATCGTCGGTCCCGTCGATGACGACGTCGCAGTCCGCGATCAGCCGCGCGGCATTCGCCACAGCGAGCCGTTCCGCGACCGGTTCGATCCGGACATGGGGGTTTAGCGCGGCAAGGGCGTCCGCCCCGGCCTCGACCTTGGGCCGGCCGATATCGGCGGTGTCGAAGGCGATCTGACGCTGCAGATTGGACAGGGCGACGGCGTCGTCGTCGATCAGGCGCAGGGTGCCGACCCCAGCCGCGGCAAGATAGAGGGCCGCCGGGGCCCCCACGCCGCCCAGACCGACCAGGCCGACGCGCGCGGCCTTCAGCCGCTGCTGCCCGGGCCCGCCGACCTCGGCCAGCACCAGGTGGCGGGCGTAGCGCTCGATTTCATCGTCGGAAAAGGTCACGCCCCCAGTTAGGGGGTGCGCGGCCGGACGTCCACGCCGTCAGGCGGCCTTGCGAATATCCAGCAGGACCTCGGCCTCATTGGCCGACAGGCGGGAGATGCAGGTCAGGCCGATCCGCTCCAGCAGGGCGGCGGGGTCCGCGCAAAGACTCATCGGCTCATTCATGCGGCGTTTGACAATGGGCATGTCGGACAGCACGCGCAGGCCGGTGTGGCGCGGATCGGCGATGATGCGGCGTATCAGCCGGTCCAGATCGGCGCGTTCACCCTCGAGGGCCTGGAGGATATGGCCCTGGTGGAACATGAGGCAGCCGGACACGCGGTCGCGCCGGTTGTTGCGGTCCGAGACACCGAGAATCTGGGCGATCGACAGGGTCGAAGCCCCGGTCGCGCCAACGGCTTCGCTGGCGTATATCACGCGGTGAAGCACGACGCTTCCCTCATATGTCTGGTTTTGGGGTACAGCCGGGCAATGTAACGGGTTACATTGGTCATAATGTGGCTGGGCGCAGCCATTGTAATTCTGTCTCTTTCCGCTTGCCGCGCCGCATTTCGGTCGCCATCTGCACCGGATGATGAACGCGAACCCCAACTTCCCGGACTGGCACGGCACCACCATCCTGGCCGTGCGCAAGAACGGCCGAACCGTCATCGCCGGCGACGGTCAGGTCTCGATGGGGCCGACCATCGTCAAGGGTGCCGCGCGCAAGGTCCGGGTGCTGGCGGGCGGCAAGGTGCTGGCGGGCTTCGCCGGAGCGACGGCCGACGCCTTCACCCTGATCGAGCGGCTGGAAGCCAAGCTGGAGCAGTATCCGGACCAACTGGCGCGCGCCTGCGTCGACCTGGCCAAGGACTGGCGCACCGACCGCTATCTGCGCCGGCTTGAGGCCATGCTTCTGGTCGCGGACAGGAATTCCATCTTTACGGTCACCGGCGTAGGCGATGTGCTGGAGCCGGAACATGGCGTCGCCGCGGTCGGCTCGGGCGGCAATTTCGCCCTGTCGGCCGCCCGCGCCCTGATCGAACACACGGACATGGACGCCGAAACCATCGCCCGCCGGGCCATGGAGATCGCGGCGGATATCTGCGTCTACACGAACGGCAATCTGACGGTCGAGACGCTTTAGGTAAGGGCGCTATCGCTCGCGACGCGGTCGCTCGCTGCTTGAGCGCGCTACGGTGCCAAGCCTTGCCGCGATTTAACGGGACAGGCGGGTTGTTTCGGCGATCATGCGGGCTGGAGGATTTCCCATGCGCGCCATCGCCTTCGCCGCCGCCGTGCTGGCCGCCACTCCTGTCCTCGCCCAGACGCCGGATGCCGCCCCCATCGTAGCAGCCGAGCGGGCCTTCGCGGCAGATGCACCGGTGCTGGGGCTGACGGCCAGTTTCAACAAATGGTCGGTCCCCGACGCGGTAATGATCGGCGGCGGCCTGGTCCGGACCGTTCGGGATGTCTTTCCGCCGGACGTCCCTCGGCCCGAGGACGAAGCCCGGCTGGAGTGGTGGCCGAATTTTGCAGGGATTTCCCGCTCGGGCGATCTGGGCTTCACCACCGGCGGCGTGGCGATCAACGGTCGCCGCACGGGGCATTACTTCACCATCTGGAAGAAGCAGTCCGACGGGTCGTGGCGCTGGGTCTACGACGGCGGCACGGGGGCCAGTGCGGCGGATGTCCCGGGACCGAACAGCGAACCCGTGATCCTTGGGCTCGGGGTGGAACTTCTCCGGGAGACCTACAACGGCGTACCAATCTCGAACACGCCCTTCTCCGAGGGCGCGATGGCTGCGGTGAGGGCCCGGGAAGCCGCACTCGCCGTGGCGGCGGCGACGGACCAGAAGGCCGCCCATCTTGCCGTGATGGCCGCCAACGGACGGCTCTATGTCGCGACAAGACCGCCCGCGGACGGGAGTGAGGCCATTGCCGAGGCTCTGTCCGACTGGCCCGGGACTTTCCAGTTCGGCCCGACCGAAGGCGGCGGCGCCGCCCGCTACGGCGACCTTGTCTGGACCTATGGCCCAGCCGGCTGGACCGACGGCGGTCAGGCGCGGACCGGCCACTATGTGCGGGTTTGGCAACGCCAGATTGAGGGATGGAGAATCGTGCTCGCCCAGCTGATCCCGGCGCCGATCGTCCCACCCCCTCCCGCCGGGACCTGACCTCCCCTATCTGCAGACCATGACCGAACTTTCTCCCCGCGAAATCGTCTCCGAGCTGGATCGTTTCATCGTCGGCCAGGACTCCGCCAAACGTGCCGTGGCCGTGGCCCTGAGGAACCGTTGGCGGCGCAAGCGCGTGCCCGACGACCTGCGCGACGAGGTCACACCCAAGAACATCCTGATGATCGGGCCGACCGGCGTGGGCAAGACCGAGATCGCCCGGCGGCTGGCCAAACTGGCCGGCTCGCCCTTTCTCAAGGTCGAGGCGACCAAATTCACCGAGGTCGGTTATGTCGGCCGCGACGTGGATTCAATCATGCGCGACCTCGTCGAGGCGGCGCTGGTGATGGTGCGCGAAAAGCGCCGGGCCGGGGTCAAGGCCAGGGCCGAGGCGGCGGCCGAGGAGCGGATCCTCGACGCCCTGGTCGGCCCGGGCTCACAGCCGGCCACCCGCGAAAGCTTCCGCAGGAAGCTGCGGGCCGGAGAGATGGACGACAAGGAGATCGAGCTCCAGCTGGCCGACACGGCCTCGCCCATGCAGGGGCTAGACATTCCCGGCGGCGGCAATGTCGGCATGATCAATCTGTCGGAAATGCTGGGCAAGCTGGGCGGTCAGCGCACGAAGACGGCCAAGCTGCTGGTCCGCGACGCCGTGGCCCCGCTGGTCACCGAGGAGAGCGACCGGCTGCTGGATCAGGAAAGCCTGACCACCGAGGCGCTGTTGCTGGCGGAGAATGAGGGCATCGTCTTCATCGACGAGATCGACAAGGTGGCGGGCCGGTCCGACCGGTCCGGCGGCGACGTCAGCCGCGAGGGCGTGCAGCGCGACCTGCTGCCGCTGATCGAGGGCACCACCGTCTCGACCAAATACGGGCCGGTGAAGTCGGACCATGTGCTGTTCATCGCCTCGGGGGCCTTCCACGTCGCCAAACCGTCGGACCTGCTGCCCGAGCTTCAGGGCCGCCTGCCGATCCGGGTCGAGCTGAAGGCCCTGACCCGCGACGACTTTGTGCGCATCCTGACCGAGCCGGAAGCGAACCTGATCCGCCAGAACCAGGCCCTTCTGGCCACGGAGAACGTCACCCTGACCTTCACCCCCGATGCGGTCGAGGCCCTGGCCGACGCCGCCGTGGCGGCCAATGGCGCGGTCGAAAACATCGGCGCGCGGCGACTGGTGACGGTGATCGAGCGGGTGCTGGAGGAAACCAGCTTCAAGGCCTCGGACCTGTCGGGCCAGACCGTCGCCTTCGACGGCGACCGGGTGCGGGATCTGGTCGCGGAACTGGCGCGCGACGCCGATCTGAGCCGGTTCATCCTCTAGACGGGCAGCCCTTCTCGCGGTTCATTCGTATCTATGCGCCAACCGCTCCGAGGGACGCCCCGATGACCGCCATCCGAACCGCCGCCGCCCTGACCGTCGCCCTCGGCCTTTGCGCCCTGGCGGGCCCCGCTGCGGCCCAGGCGCGCAATGTGGCGCTGGACCAGTTCGACGGCCGCTGGTTCGAGATCGCGCGCAGCCCAAACGATGCCCAGAAGGACTGCCGGCGGGCCCAGATCGACTTCAATCCGCAGAGCCAGGCCAACCGCTACTCCATTGTCGTGACCTGCACCCGGCGGGCGGACGGGGTCGTCGAGACCCTGCGCGCCAATGCCCGCGTGACCGACCCGGGCAACAATGCCCGGTTCCGCTTCACCCTGACCGGCCTGCTGGGCGTGGGCGGGCTGGCGGGGCAGAACTACTGGGTCTGGGACCATGCGCCGGACTACAGCTGGGCCATCATGGCCCTTCCGAACAAGTCCGACTGGTGGGTCTGGCACCGCAGCCAGAGCCCGTCCGAGGCCGAGCGAACCCGCCTGCTGGCCCGCGCCCGCGCCCTGGGGCTCGACACCGGCGCGGTGGTGCATACCGGGCGATAGCCGCGGACCATCGACCGCGGCTCACGGCTTGAAATCGGAACATATGCCGAACATAAAGACGGCATGGCCGCCGCCCTGCTCCAGATCGACCTCGTCTTCAGCCGGCCACAGACCACGCTGGCGGTAACCCGCGGCGCGGCGCGGCTGATGGTCGACCTCGGTTACGCCCCCCTGCTGGAAGTCGGCCTGCCCAACGGGCGGCGTGCCGACGTCATGGCCCTGGGACCGCGCGGGGACATCGTCATCTGCGAGGTCAAGTCGGGGGTCGAGGACTATCGGGTCGACCGCAAATGGGGCGAGTACGGGCCCTATTGCGATGCCTTCTATTTCGCGGTGGCGCCGGAGTTCCCGGGCGACATCCTGCCGGACGAGCCGGGACTGATCGTCGCCGACGGCTTCGGCGGGGCGGTGGTGCGCGAGGCGCCGGCCTTGCCCCTGGCCCCGGCGCGGCGCAAGGCGCTGCTGGTGGCCTTCGCCCGTCTCGGCGCGATGCGGACGCTCAGGGAGCCGGCGGACTGAGCCCCTATTCGACGACCGGCCCGCTTTCGCCGACAGACATGATCGCGGCGGTCGAGGCGGCGCAGCCGTTCAGGTCCAGATCGCCGACCTTGACCATGGCCGTGAGCGGATAGGTTCGGTCGCTCATTCCGTCCGAACATTCCGTGGCGATCAGGGTGACGCGCAGAGCGGTCCCGTCTGCGGTTTCCGCTTCGTATGTCGCGGTCGTCCCCTGGACCACGGGATCGGGCTGCGGTGCGGTCTGCCCGGGAGGTTCGGCGGCCGTATAGATCATCCCGGTCCCGGTCAGGTCGACGCTCCAGAACGGCTCGGTGCCGAGCGCGCGGACCGGTTGGCCCAGATCGACCCCGCCGAGCACCGGCGCGGGCTGTTCGGACGGCACAGGCGGCTGATCCGGCCGATCCAGCTCCTCCGACGGCGAACAGGCGGCGAGGCCGAGCACGGCGAGGGCGGCGAATACGGGACGCATGGCAGACTCCGGGCGGCTGACAGCAGGAAGCGCGGACGATGTCCGCGGGTCAAGACCGGATCCGGGAGTCAGTCGGTCAGGGCTGGCCGTTGGCCGCCGGCACCGAGGCCATCATCACACCGTCGGGCAAGGCTGCCGGGTCCTTGTAGATGAAGCCATAGGTCGGATAGACGGTCGTGCCGAGGTCGTGGATCGGATTGTACCAGACCTTGACCGCGGTCCAGTCGCCGGCTTGCGAGACGTCGACGACCGTGACGTTTTCCTCGATCCGGCCGCGGCTGCCGCCCCAGTTGGCGTGGGTCACGCGAATCACCCGGTCGGTCAGGATTTCGGAAACGACGGCGACGTGGCCGCGGGTCATCCGGCCGCTGGGCTGGAAGGCGAGGACCGAGCCGGTTTCCGGTTGGCCGCCGGTGCGGAACCTGCCCTGGGCCTGACGCCACCAGGTCAGGGCGTCGCCGAAGATGTTGATGCCCGAGAACATGCGGGCGAACGTCACGCACTGCCAGTACGGCTCGTCGGCCTTCGCGGCGGGGGCATAGCCCAGCGCCGAAAACCCGAGTGTCGCTGCAACCACAGCGGCTGTGAGCCGTTTCAACATGCAGGCGTGGTTCCCGACCCGTTTCAGTCGGGTAGCCCTAGACGATAGTTTAAGAGGGTTGAAGTCCCCTGTCGGGCGAATCCGTGCGCGCTTTCGTCGCGGCGGCTCTCGCGGCGCGACGATCGGCGAACCCCCTCAAGGCCTTGCGGGCCGGGCGTTCGACGAGGTGGTAGGTGACCATGGCCGCGACTGGAATCGCCGCGACCAGCGCCAGCCACACAATGATGTGAAACCGCTTGTCGTCGGCCCCGGTCAGGCGCGCCGCGACATTGGTGGTCAGCAGCAGCACCGGCGCGCAGACCATGTAGATCGAATAACTGATCTCCCCGAGATAGACCCCGAGCTTCGACCCCAGAACGCCGGCGCGGGCGTTGTCGAGCGAGCCGAGGCCGAGGATCAGACCGCCGGCGGCCAGCACGGTGAGCGCGTCCCACAAGCCCAGAGAGGCGCTGACCAGGACGGCGAGGCCGCTGACGAGGGCGATCGGGCCGGCAAAGGGTACGCCACCGCGACGGTGGACCAGATAGAGGGCACAGCCGAGGGCGAAGCAGGGAACGATCCGCAACGCGCCCCAGCGGAAGGTCGCCTCGGTCAGGGAATAGCCGGCCAGCGGCTCAAAGGCGGCGTAGAGGCCGAGCGCGAAGACCGCCGCCAGCACCGTCGCAAGCACGGCCCGGTCCCTGAGTCGCCAGGCCACGAAGGCGAAGGCGGGGAAGCTCAGATAGGCCGCCCATTCCGCCGAGATCGACCAGGACGGATGGTTGAAAGCCGAACTGCTGGCCAGGCCCCAGGCGTGGGTCAGGGTCAGATGTGCCGGAAGATCCCGCCAGTTGGTCAGACTGCCGTCGATACTCATCCCGGCGGCCGTCGCGACGACGCCGAGCCCGATCATGCCGAACAGGGTGACCAGATGCAGCGGATAGACCCGCGCCAGCCGCGCCCACAGAAATCCGCCGTAGCGGAACCGCTTCTCGCCCGCCGCCTCCAGATAGACGTGGCTGAGGATGAAGCCCGACAGGACGAAGAAGGTCTCGACGCCCAGATAGCCCTTGCTCACCGCGACCGGGACGAAGCCGACATCGAGGTGCGGCCAGGCCGTGTAGAGAACCACCCACAGGGCCGCGAAAAACCGCAGGGTGGTCAGGGCGCGCAGATCGGGCGGCGTTGGTACGGGCGTCATGGCCCGCATGTCTAGCCGCCGGGGGTACAGGAACCGTTAAACGGCGCTGGAAGCGGGTCTCAGGCCGCGCATTCCGCCGGTTTCGCCTCGCCCGGCGCATACATTTCGCAGGACCGGTCGATTTCGCCCTGGATCATCTCGCAGGCGTTGGCGACGTTGCAGGGCGGGTGGGTGGCGGGGCTGACGGCGATGCACCGGTCGACCAGACGCTGCGCGGCCGTCTGCCCGATGTCGTTCAGGCAGGACACCGGCGCGCCGACAGGTTCCAGCGCCACGGCCGGATCAACCTCTTCCTGCGGCGGGGCGTCGGCCGGCATTTCGGGGGCCGGCGTAGCGGCGGCGGCAGCCGGTTCGGCCGCCGGAGCCTCGGCGGGGCGTTCGCAGGCCGAGACCAGGGCGGTCACAGCCAGCAGGGCGAATACGGTCCGGCGCATCAGGCACTCCGATCGGTCGCGGGAAGCCGCACCTTAGGCACGGTTCGGCCCGGCGCGGAAGCGCCGGCGGTCCGCTCAGCGGCCCAGGGCGGCGCGCTGAAGGGCGAACAGTTCGGCGCAGCCGCCCTCGGCCAGCTGGAACAGCCGGTCGAACTCGGTGCGGGAGAAGCCGCGCTTCTCGCCCGTGGCCTGGATCTCGACGATCGCGCCGGCCCCGGTCAGGACGAAGTTGGAATCGGCCTCGGCATTGGAATCCTCCTCATAGTCAAGGTCCAGCACCGGCTGGTCGTTGCAGACGCCGCACGACACCGCCGCGACCTGGTCAAGGATGGGATCGGTCTTCAGCACGCCCTCGGCGCGCAGATAGTCGAAGGCGCTGGCCATGGCGACCCAGGCGCCGGTTATGGCCGCCGTGCGGGTGCCGCCGTCGGCCTGGATGACATCGCAGTCCAGCGTCACCTGACGCTCGCCCAGGGCCTTGAGGTCGACCACGGCGCGCAGCGAGCGGCCGATCAGGCGCTGGATTTCCTGCGTCCGGCCGCTCTGCTTGCCGGCGGCGGCCTCGCGGCGGCCGCGCGTATGGGTGGCGCGGGGCAGCATGCCGTATTCGGCCGTGACCCAGCCCTGGCCGGTATTGCGCATCCAGCCGGGCACCTTTTCCTCGACCGAGGCCGTCACCAGCACCTTGGTATGGCCGAAAGTGACCAGGCAGGAGCCCTCGGCATAGCGGTTGACGCCGGTCTCCAGCGTCACGACGCGGAGCTGGTCGGGGGTGCGATCGGACGGGCGGGCGGTGGTCATGGATGGATTTCCTTGGACGGGGCGGCGGCGCTGCTTATCCTGAAACCGTGAGCCTGTATGCCCCCAACCCTTCGCCGCTCAGCGGTAGCCCGGCCGGTCTGGCCGCGCTGGACGAACGCGCCCGCGATATTTTCCGGCGGATTGTGGAGACCTACCTTCAGACCGGTGACCCGGTCGGCTCGCGGACGCTGTCCCAGACGGGCATCGCCCTGTCCCCCGCCTCGATCCGCAACACCATGCAGGACCTGACCCTGGCCGGCCTGCTGGGGGCACCGCACACCTCGGCGGGGCGGATACCGACGCACGCCGGGTTGCGGCTGTTCGTCGACGGCCTGCTCGAGATCGGCGACGTCGGGACCGAGGAGCGACGCGAGATTGATGCCCGCCTCGCCGGGCGGGGCCGCAGTTTCGACGAGGCGCTGAACGAAGCCTCAAGTCTGCTGTCCGGTCTGGCGGGAGGCGCCAGTATCGTGGCCAGCCCGGTGCGCGAGGCGGGCGTCAAACATGTCGAGTTCGTCGCCTTGGGCCACGATCAGGCGCTGGCGGTGCTGGTCGGGGACGACGGCTCGGTCGAGAACCGGCTGATGCCGCTCAAGGCGGGCGTCACCCCCTCGACCCTGACCGAGGCCTCCAACTTCCTCAACGCCCGGCTCAAGGGCCGGCCCCTGCACGAGGCGCGCACCGAGATGCGCACCGAACTGGACGCCGCCCGCCGCGAGCTGGATGCCGCCGCCGCCCGCCTGGTCGAGGACGGCATGGCCGCCTGGTCCGGCGGGGCCGAGCGTGAACGGTCGCTGATCGTGCGCGGCCGGGCCAATTTGCTGCACGACCGTGAGACCGCCGAGGATCTGGAGAAGGTCCGCATCCTGTTCGACGACCTGGAACAGAAGGAACAGCTGATCGGCCTGCTGGACGGGGTGTCGACGGCCCAGGGGGTGCGCATCTTCATCGGGGCGGAAACGAGACTCTTTTCGCTTTCGGGTTCCGCCGTGATCGCGGCGCCCTATATGACGGGCCGGCAGAGGGTTCTGGGCGCCATCGGCGTGATCGGACCCGCGCGACTGAACTATGCCCGCATCATACCGTTGGTGGACTATACCGCCCGGGTGCTGGGGCGAATGCTGGACGGACAAGAGACTTGAGCGACACACACGACGACCTCCCCCACTCCGAAGAGCTGGCCGCCGATATCGCGGAGGCCGAGGCCGGTCTGGATGATGGACTCGGACCCATCGACGCCCTGATCGCCGAGCGCGACCAGTGGAAGGACCGCGCCCTGCGCGCCGTCGCCGAGGCCGAGAACACGAAGAAGCGGGCCGAGACCCAGTCCAACGACGCCCGCGCCTATGCCATCCAGCGCTTCGCCCGCGACCTGCTGGGTGTGGCCGACAATCTGGAACGCGCCCTGATGGCGGCCCCCAAGGACGCCGACGCCGGCGAGGCCGGCCTGGTCACCGGACTGGAGCTGACGCAGAGGTCGCTGCTGCAGGCGTTTGAGAGCAACAACCTCAAACGCGTCGCGCCCGAGCCGGGCGAGGCCTTCGACCCGCATCTGCACCAGGCGATGATGGAACAGGTCTCCGACAGCGTGCAGGGCGGGCAGGTGATCCAGACGCTGCAGGCCGGCTACGCCCTGTTCGGCCGCACGGTGCGCCCGGCCATGGTGGTGGTCGCGGCCAAGGGCTCCGGCGCGGCAGCGGGCAATGCGGCCTATGCGGCGGCGGCGGCCACCGGCGGGAATTTCGACCAGAAGGCGTGATCCTGATCCGCGCATCCCGGCGGAAGCCGCGATGCGCGGTCTCTAGTTTTTCAGCCGTTCATTGAAGAAGGCCAGCAGCCGGCTCCAGCCGTCGGCCGCGTCCGCCGCGCGATAGCTGTCGCGATAGTCGGCGTGGAAGGCGTGCGGGCTGTCCGGATAGACGTGGATGCCGCTGTCGGTCTGGCTGGCGCGTTGCAGGGCCTCGCCCATGGCCTCAACGCTGGTCAGGGGGATGCCGCGGTCCTGACCGCCGTACAGGCCCAGCACCGGACATTTCAGGTCGTCGGCCAGATCGACCGGCCAGGGCTGGCCCGCGGCGGCCTGTTCCGGCGTCGCGGTCGGCGCGGGCGCGAGGCGGCCGTACCAGGCGACGCCCGCGTCCAGCACCGCGAAGCGGGCGCAGGCCTGCCACACCACCTTGCCGCCCCAGCAGAAGCCGGTGATCCCGACCTTGTCGGAATTGGCCCAGAGCTGCCGGCTGACCCAGTCGAGGGTGGCCGAGACGTCGCCCATGACCTGCTCGTAGTTCGCCGCGCCGACGATCTGCTGCACGCGCGTCATGTCCGACAGGGGTGCCGGGTCCTCGACCCGGTTGAAGAAGGACGGGGCGATGGCCGCAAATCCGGCCTTGGCCAGCCGCCGGCAGAGGTCGCGGATATATTCGTGCACGCCGAAGATCTCGGACGCGACCACCACCACCGGCCAGGGGCCGTCGCCCGCGGGCCGCGCCGAAAAGATCGGCAGGGCGAAACCGTCCGGGGCTGTAATGGTGGTGTTTTCCTGGGTCAGCCCCTCACCGTCCGTGGTGATCGGGGCCGCCTGTTTGGCCAGGGCCGCCGGGGCGTAGCCGGCGAAGGCCAGACCGCCGACCACGCCGGTTGCCAGGGCGCGGCGGCTGAAGCGGAAATCGTCGGGCTCGGGTCCCTCGGGGCGGATCAGGTTCGGCATCAAACGGCTCCGGTCTTGCGAAGCGGGGAGACTGGCCGCGCGTCCGTCCGCCGTCCATTCACGATTGCCGTGAAGCTGGCGCAGCCCTTCGAAGCGTCAGATTGATCCGGCCGCCGCCGGGAACCAGGGTCGAGGAGCCGGCGATGATCCGGTCGATCCCGTGCCGTGCCAGCCGAGCCGGGCCGGTCAGGGCGCAGATGTCGCCGGAGGTCAGCCGCACCGTCTGCGTCGGCCCGCCGCCCGCCGCGCCGATCCGGAACACCGCCGCATCGCCGAGCGAGACGGACAGAACGGGCGCGCTTTGGTCCTGCTCGTCGAGATCCTGATGCAGGCCCATCCTCGCACCCTCCCGGTAGCGGTTGACCAGACAGGCGTCGGGCGGCTCCGGCCAGCCGGTCAGGTCACTCCAGAGCGCCGTCAGCGCCCGGGGCATCAATGGCCATGGGCCACCGGTCACCGGATGGGTCGGCTGGTAGCGGTAGCCGCCCCGGTCCGAGACCCAGCCCAGCGGGCCGAGATTGGTCATCTCCACCGAGAACGGCCGCCCGCCCGGCGTCACAGGCCTGTAGAAGGGTGCCTGTTCAGCAGCCGCCAGCACCCCGGCCAGCAGATCCGCCTGTCCGGACGCGGAAAGGGCTCCCGGCCAGAACCGGAAGCCCTCCATGCCCGTATCGATCTCGCGCGCAGAACCCATGCCCAAAGGATAGGCCTTCCGCCCCGGCGCTCAAGCAGCGAGCGAGCGTGTCGCGAGCGTTAGCGCCCCAAACCAGCTGAGGCGCTCCGCGCCTCAGCGCGTGTAGTAGTAATCCGCGATCTGGCAGACGTTGACGTTGAAGCGCGTCAGCACCTGGCCGTTGGTGAACTCGGCCTTGAAATCATACAGACAGGCGCCCGAGCCATCGTCGATGTTCATCATGATGCTGCTGCCGGCGGCCAGGGTGCCCTGGCCCAGCATGTCTTCCTCCCAGTCCGTCACCCGGGAATCCGAAGCGTAGAAGCGCAGCATGGTCCAGCCGGTGTTGTTGTGGATGCGCACCCGACGGTTCAGGCCGTCTCGCGACTGGACCGGTGCCGAAACGGCGGTCTTGTCCGCGGCGACAACCGGCTCGGCAGCGGCCACGGAAGCGGTTCCCAGGGCCGCCGCGATCAGTGCGGCGCGGGCGATGGTCTTGAAGGTGTTCATGTCAGTCTCTCCCCGGCGGCCGGACCCTGATGGCTCGGCGATGACAGCGTTATGCCACCTGCGACGCGGGTCGGCGTCTGACGGACCCTGACAGTTGAATCGTGCGTCAGGGCTGTTTGGGGCTTGCGGCGGGTGGGGTGTTTCCCATATCGGCCTCAACCGACCTAAAACCCCGCCCTGCGTGGGGCTTTGCGGCCGGAACCGTACCAACCGACCAAAGACCCTGACACCGGGGGCGGTCACGCGCGGCGCTTCGCTTTAAAAGGCCGCCGCATCGCCCGCTGAAATGGAGTGAAAGACCACCAATGGCCAAGATCATCGGTATCGACCTGGGCACCACCAACTCGTGCGTGGCCGTCATGGACGGCAAGACCCCCAAGGTCATCGAGAACGCCGAGGGCAATCGCACCACGCCCTCCGTCATCGCCATCCAGGATGGCGGCGAGACCCTCGTGGGTCAACCGGCGCGCCGCCAGGCCGTGACCAACCCGACCAACACCTTCTTCGCGATCAAGCGCCTGATCGGCCGCTCGTTCGATGATCCGGTGGTGGCCAAGGACAAGAAGATGGTCCCCTATGAGATCGTCAAGGGACCGACCGGCGACGCCTGGGTGCGCGCCAACGGCAAGGACTATTCGCCCCAGCAGATCTCGGCCTTCACCCTCGGCAAGATGAAGGAGGCCGCGGAGGCCTACCTCGGCGAGACCGTGACCCAGGCGGTCATCACCGTCCCGGCCTATTTCAACGACGCCCAGCGTCAGGCGACCAAGGACGCCGGCAAGATCGCCGGTCTCGAAGTCCTGCGCATCATCAACGAGCCGACCGCGGCGGCCCTGGCCTATGGCCTCGAGAAGAACGACGGCCAGAAGATCGCCGTCTATGACCTCGGCGGCGGCACCTTCGACGTCTCGATCCTCGAGATCGGCGACGGCGTGTTCGAGGTGAAGTCGACCAACGGCGACACCTTCCTCGGCGGCGAGGACTTTGACCTGCGCCTGGTCGACTATCTGGCCGACGAGTTCAAGAAGGAGCAGGGCGTCGACCTGCGCTCGGACAAGCTGGCCCTGCAGCGCCTGAAGGAAGAGGCCGAAAAGGCCAAGAAGGAGCTCAGCTCCACGACCCAGTACGAGGTCAATCTGCCCTTCATCACCATGAACGCCTCGGGCCCGCTGCACCTGAACATCAAGCTGTCGCGCGCCAAGCTGGAGGCCCTCGTCGAGGACCTGGTCCAGCGCACGATCGAGCCTTGCGCCAAGGCGTTGAAGGACGCGGGCATGAAAGCCTCGGACATCGACGAAGTGGTGCTGGTCGGCGGCATGACCCGCATGCCGATGGTTCAGGAAGCCGTGAAGAAATTCTTCGGCAAGGAGCCGCACAAGGGCGTGAACCCCGATGAGGTCGTGGCGCTGGGCGCGGCCGTTCAGGCCGGCGTGCTGCAGGGCGACGTCAAGGACGTTCTGCTGCTGGACGTGACCCCGCTGACCCTCGGCATCGAGACCCTCGGCGGCGTCTTCACCCCGCTGATCGAACGCAACACGACGATCCCGACCAAGAAGAGCCAGGTCTTCTCGACCGCCGACGACAACCAGTCGGCCGTGACCATCCGGGTCTTCCAGGGCGAGCGTCCGATGGCGTCCGACAACAAGGTTCTGGGCCAGTTCGACCTGATGGGCATTCCGCCGGCACCGCGCGGCATGCCGCAGATCGAGGTCGCCTTCGACATCGACGCCAACGGCATCGTGCACGTCACCGCCAAGGACAAGGCGACCAACAAGGAACAGTCGATCCGCATCCAGGCCAACGGCGGCCTTTCGGACGCCGACATCGACAAGATGGTCAAGGAAGCCGAGGCCAATGCCGCCGCCGACAAGGCCAAGAAGGAAATGGTCGAGGCGGTCAACGCCGCCGACAGCCTGATCCACTCGACCGAAAAGGCCATGGCCGAACACGGCGACAAGGTCGGACCTGACGAGAAGGCTGCGATCGAAACCGCCCTGGCCGAACTGAAGACGGCCAAGGACGGCACGGATCCGGAAGACATCCGGACGAAGACCAACACCCTGGTCCAGGCCTCGATGAAGCTGGGCGAGGCCATGTACGCCTCGCAACAGGGTGCCGGCGACAGCGATGACGCCACGGCCACCGCTGACGACGGCGTGGTCGACGCCGAGTTCGAGGAAGTCTCGGGCGACGACGACGAGAAGAAGAGCGCGTAAGCCGGAACGGCCCGCAACTGTCACGGCCCCGCCTGTCCTCGACGGGCGGGGCCGTTTCACGAAACTTGCATCATTCGGCCGGGCGCCCATGTCAGCCTGGTCAGCCGTCCGGTCGCCGCCCACCAGGAGGCGCGGACCATCGGCAAGGGTAAGAGGACGAACGCCGCATGGCGACGCGTGACTATTACGAGGTTCTGGGGGTCGAGCGGACCATCGACGCCGCCGGCCTGAAGGTCGCCTATCGCAAGCTGGCGATGCAGCACCACCCTGACCGCAACGGCGGGTGCGACGACTCCATGGCGCGGTTCAAGGAAATTTCCGAAGCCTATTCGGTCCTGTCCGACGACCAGAAACGCGCCGCCTACGATCGCTTCGGCCACGCCGGGGTCAACGGCGGCGGCGGCGGGTTCGGGGGCCAGGGCCAGGGCTTTACCGACGTCAACGACATCTTCTCCCAGGTCTTCGGCGACGCGTTCGGCGATGTGTTCGGCGGCCGCGCCGGCGGCGGCGCGCGACAGCATGGCCCGCGCCGCGGCTCGGACCTGCGCTACGACCTCGAGATCACCCTGGAGCAGGCCTACAAGGGCTCCGAGGTCGAGATCGCCGTACCCACCACCGCCGCCTGCGACACCTGCGAAGGCTCCGGCGCGAAAAAGGGTGCCAAGGCCTCAACCTGCACGACCTGCCAGGGCGCGGGCCGCGTGCGCTCCGCCAACGGCTTCTTCCAGGTCGAACGCACCTGCCCCCATTGCGGCGGGCAGGGCTCCCGGCTGGCCGCCGCGGACGCCTGTACGGCCTGCGCCGGCCATGGCCAGGTGCGCAAGAACCGCAAGCTGCAGCTCAAGATCCCCGCTGGTGTCGACGACGGCTCTCGCATCCGCCTGTCGGGCGAGGGTGACGCGGGGACGCGCGGCGGACCGCGCGGCGATCTCTATGTCTTCATCTCCGTCACGCCCCACGAACTGTTCGAGCGCGACAACCTCGATCTGCTGGTGACCGTACCGGTGCCGATGACCACGGCGGCCCTCGGCGGCGAGATCGACGCCCCCTGCCTGACCTCCGAAGCCTGCGACGGCCGTTGCCGGGCACCGGTCAGCGTCCCCGCCGGAGCCCAGACCGGCAAGACCGTGCGGATCAAGGGCAAGGGCATGCCGCACCTCAACGGCAAGAACCGCGGCGACCTTGTGGTCGAGCTGTTCGTCGAGACGCCGACCGACCTGACCGCGCACCAGAAGGCGCTGCTTCAAGAGCTGGCGGCCTCGCTGGGCGAGAGCCAGACCCCGCGCAACTCCTCCTTCGCCGGCAAGGCCAAACGCTTCTGGGCCGACATCCTCGGATCCGAAGCACCACAGTAGCGCCGTCACCCTCGGGCTCGACCCGAGGGGGCAGATCGTACGACGCCCCGTCGATGACCTTGTGTGCGTCGGCACAAGGGCCATTCCCGACCCCAGGCGCACGACCACGCCTGATCCTCGGGTCAAGCCCGAGGATGACGGTTCGGGAGAAACCCTTCACAATGCCGACGAACTGACAGGGGTCTGAGTTGAGCGCCATCTTCCACGCCGGCATCTCCGGCGCGCGCGGCCGGATGGGCCGGGCCGTCTCGACCGTTCTGGACGCCCGCGAGGACGTGGTCGTCGCCGCACGCTTCGACCGCGGCGAGACGGCCGACCTGTCGCTGTGCGATGTGATCATCGACTTCTCGACCCCGGACGCGTCGGTCGAACTGGCCCGGACCTGCGCCGGGCGCGGCGGCCCGGCTCTGGTCATCGGCTCCACCGGCCTGACACCCGAACAGGAAACCGACATCCACAAGGCGTCGGAAAAGATCGCCATCGTCCGCAGCGGCAATTTCTCGCTCGGCGTCAACATATTGATCGGGCTGGTCGAACACGCGGCCCAGCGGCTTGACGCGGCCGACTGGGACATCGAGGTGCTGGAGACCCATCACCGCCGCAAGGCCGATGCGCCCTCGGGCACGGCCCTGATGCTGGGCGAGGCCGCCGCCAACGGCCGCGATGTCGATCTGGCCGACGTCAGGTCCGCGCCATACGACGGCATCACCGGCGAGCGGGAGACCGGCAAGATCGGCTTCGCCTCCCTGCGCGCCGGCGGGGTGATCGGCGAGCATACGGTCCTGTTCGCCTCTGAAGACGAGACCCTGACGCTCAGCCATTCGGCCATCGACCGGTCGCTGTTCGCCAAGGGCGCCGTCGCCGCCGCGGCCTGGGTGCGCAACCGCAAGCCCGGCCTCTACGACATGCAGGACGTGCTGGGATTCCGGCAGGCCTGACCGGGGTCCCGGGTCGTCAGCGACCCGTCGAGCCGAACCCGCCCGCGCCGCGCGCGGTTTCGTCCAGCGCGGCGACCTCGACCAGGGCCGCCTGTTCGTGCCTTGCGATGACCATCTGGGCGATGCGCTCGCCGCGGCGGATCACGAACGGATCCCGTCCATGATTGATCAGGATGACCCCGACCTCGCCGCGATAGTCGCTGTCGATGGTGCCGGGCGAGTTCAGGCAGGTCAGGCCGTGCTTCAGTGCCAGACCCGACCGCGGCCGCACCTGGGCCTCATGGCCGGGCTCCAGCGCGATCTTCAGCCCCGTCGGCACCAGTGCCCGCGCGCCGGGTTCGAGCGTCATCGGGGCATCCTCCGGCACCGCCGCGCGCAGGTCCATGCCGGCCGAGCCGCCGGTCTCATAGGCAGGCAGGGGCAGGCCTTCGGCGTGGGGCAGGCGTTCGACGCGGACGGTGGTCATGCGGGCAGGGCTTTCAGGCTTTGAAATGAGCGGCGATCCTGGCGGCCAGCTTCCTCGCCACCTCGGCCTTGGACTGGCGCGGCCAGGTCTCGGCCGAGCCGTCGCGGGTGAACAGGGTGACCGTATTGCCGTCGGCGCCGAAGACGTCGTCGGAGACATCATTGCCGACGATCCAGTCACAGCCCTTGCGCGACAGTTTGGAGCGGGCGTTGACGGCAAGGTCGGTCGTTTCGGCGGCGAAACCGACCACCAGCTTCGGCCGCTTCTTGCCGGGCGCGGAGACGCCCGCGAGGATGTCGGGGTTCTCGATCAGTGACAGCGACGGCGGGCCGCCGGGAGCCTTCTTGATCTTGCCGGAGGCGACGCCGTCGACGCGCCAGTCGGCGACCGCGGCGCTCATCACCGCAATATCGGCGGGCAGGGCCGTCGCCACGGCGGCCTGCATCTCGCGGGCGGTCTCGATCCAGATCCGCTCGACGCCGACCGGCGCGGCCAGCGCCACAGGACCCGAGACCAGCGTCACCTCTGCCCCCAATCGGGCGAGCGCCCCGGCGATGGCATAGCCCTGTTTGCCGCTGGACCGGTTCGTCAGCCCCCGCACGGGGTCGATCGGCTCAAACGTCGGTCCGGCGGTGACCACGGCCCGGCGTCCGGCCAGCGGCCGTCCGTCAGGACCCGCCAGCAGGCCTTCGATCGCCGACAGGATAGCGGCCGGCTCGGCCATCCGGCCCGGCCCGAACTCGCCGCAGGCCATCTCGCCCTCATCGGGGCCGACCACGGCCACGCCGTGGAAGTCGTCGAAGCTCTTCAGACGCCCGAGATTGGCCTGCACCGCCGGATGCAGCCACATCCGCACATTCATTGCCGGGGCCAGAAGCACCCGCTTGTCGGTGGCCAGCAGGGTGGTCGAGGCCAGATCGTCGGCCAGGCCATTGGCCGCCTTGGCGATGAGGCCCGCCGTCGCCGGCGCGACCACCACCAGATCGGCCCAGCGCGACAGTTCGATGTGGCCCATGGCCGTCTCGTCCTCGGGCATGAACAGGTTCTGGCGTACGGGCTGGCCCGTAAGGGCGGCCAGGGACATCGGCGTCACGAATTCCGCGCCCGCCGCGGTCAGAACGCTCATGACCTCGGCCCTGGCCTTTTTCAGCAGCCGCACCAGCTCCAGCGCCTTGTAGGCGGCGATGCCGCCGCCGACGATCAGCAGGATCTTGCGTCCGGACAACGAGGCTGCGGTCATGCTGCTGATCTAGCGATGCGGCCGGGCGGCGTCGAGAGGAACCGGGATCAACTGGAACATTGCATGAACATGTGACCTGTGGTTATGTTGGTGTTGGCGGATTTCAATCAAGGGAGGATTACATGATCGCCAACAAGGGTTCGGCATGGCTGGCGGCGGGGCTGCTGGCATTGGCCGGGTGCGGCAACGGCGGCTCGGCCGTCGAGACGCGTGAGCGCGAGACGCAAGGCGTCGAGGCGACGCTCACCGGCGCACCGGCGCAGGCCGGAGAGACCGCCCGGGAAAAAGCCCGGCCGGCGCTGACCGCCAACCGCCAGGAAACCGTCGACGCCAAGATCACCCGGCTGTTCGAGCGCAACGGCGCGGACTTCGGTGCGGAGACGGCCGAGGCCTATCTGGCCAGGGTCCGGGCCTTCACCATGCGCCCGCCCGCCGGAACGGACCGGGTCGAGCGTCCCAACGGCGATGTGCTGCTGTACCAGGCCTCGACCAATACCTTCGCAGTGGTGTCGCGCGACGGCGTGCCGAAAACCATGTTCAAGCCGCGTGAGGGCGCGACCTACTGGGCCGCGCAAAAGGCAGCCGCGCCGAATTTCGGCCGGCGACGCCAGGGATCATCGGAGGAATAGGGTCGCCGGAGAGCGACCGGGCGGGACGAGGCGTCAGTCCTCGTCCTGCTCCTTGCGCTCGGCCATGTCGCGGATCAGCTCAAGGGCCAGCTTCTGCTGGCGGGTCGAGAGCTGGGGTGCCAGACGGCTGATTTCGATGGTGTAGCGCGTAGCTGGAAAGTCGTGCTCGAAGGCGGCACCGCCCTCGGCCATGCCCGCGATCTGGGCACCGGTCAGGCCTTCGAAGAAATAGCCGATGTCGACCTTGAAGAAGCGCGCAATGTCCCAGAGCTTGGACGCCGAGATACGGTTGGCGCCCTTCTCGTATTTCTGGATCTGCTGGAAGGTCAGGCCGAGCGCGCGACCGAGGTCGCTCTGGTTATAGCCGAGCGCGAGACGCTTCTCGCACACTCGCCGGCCCACATGCCGGTCCACGGGATGAGGACCGTCCTCGCCCTTGCCTCTCGCCATCGTCCGCTCGTCCTTCGGTTGCTTACCGTCAAGCCTGAATGCGCTCGTGATTCGTCCCTGTCATCAAAAAATGCGAAAACGGCGAGTCGCTGCCCAGCCCCGGTTGCGTAACCTCGTTCTTCTTCTAGCGGGGCGTGAATTGAGGCCCTCGCGGGCCGAATCAGTCAGCACCCGCGCGCCGGCGGAGGCGGCTCCAGGGAGCCGCGACAGCCAGACCGGCGAGCACCGCCAGCCAGAACAACAGGTCGCCGAAGCGCCCATAGGGGGTCGCCGTCGTGGGCCGCGGCAGGCGGGCGTCGATAACCCCGCTCTCGCCCGGCTCCAGACGCTGGTCGCCGATCACCCGGCCCCAGGGATCGATCATGGCCGAGACCCCTGTGGGCGTGGACCGCACCACCGGCAAGCCGGTTTCGATGGCGCGATAGCTGGCGAGATTGAGATGCTGGAGCGGACCGGAACTGCGGCCGAACCAGGCATCATTGGAGATGTTGACGATCCACTCCGGCCGGCCCGCCCCGCCGGGCGTGAACCCTGGATACAGGCTCTCGTAGCAGATCAGGGGCTGGGCGCGGGGCGCACCGGGAATATCGATGGGTGCGGGGCGCGGACCGGCGCTGAAGTCCGTCGGCATATGCGTCAGGCTGCGCACGCCGAGCGCGCCGAGCAGACCACCGGCCGGCAGGTATTCGCCGAACGGCACCAGCCGGTATTTGTCATAGACGGCGCTGATGTTCAGTCCGTCGCCACCCTCGTCGGTCAGGACGAACAGGCTGTTGAAATAGCGGGCGCCGTCGGGCGCCGTCGGGTCTGGAAGGCCGCGACCCAGCCCCATGATCAGACTCTGGCCCGGCATCACCGCGCGGGCGATGGCAGTGGCCTCGGGCGATCCGGACGCGAACACCTGATTGGCCGAGGCGGGCAAGGCCCCTTCGGGCCAGATAATCAGGTCGGGTGTGACAGCGCCGGGCCGGGCGGTCAGATTGACGTAGCGATCCACGATGCCGCGATAGGCCTCGGGCGTCCATTTGGACTCCTGGTCGACATCGGCCTGGACGATGCGAACCACCGTGCCGGTCAGCTCAAGCCTGGCCTGAGACAGCCGTACCGCGCCGCCGATCAACAGTCCGGCGATGGCCAATCCGCCCAGCACGGCCGCACCGATACGGTCCTTGCGCGGGCCGTCTCCCAGAAGGGGTGCGAATGCGGCCGCGGCCGCCACGGTGACGAAGCTCAACCCGTATACGCCGGCCACCGCCGCGAACTGGGACGCCGCCGAGCCTGCTTTCCAGCTGGCCCCGGCCGGGTTCCAGGGGAAGCCGGTCAGGACATGACCGCGCAGCCATTCCAGCAGGCAGAACAGGGCGGCGAAGAACAGCGCCCGCTTGACCCCGCGGGGAAGGAAACGACGGTAGAGCGCTGTCGCGGTTCCCCAGAACAGCCCCAGACCGATGGGCAGCAGCGAGGCGGCGAAGGGGGCCATCCAGGCCTGGGCCGGATTGACGAGGAACGCCTCGGCCACCCACCAGCAGCTGATGAAGAAATAGGCGAAGCCGGCGAGCCAGCCCATCCAGAAGCCGCCGCGCACCGAGGTGGCGCGCTCGGTCAGGAACATCAGCAGGGCGTAGCCGAGCAGGCCGGGCAGGATGCCGAACGGGGGGTGCGCCAGCGCCGCCGCCGCGCCGGCGGCCAGTGCCAGGCCGATCCGGCCGAAGCGCAGGATCAGCCGCGCACGCGGTCCGTCGTCGTCAAGCGTCGCCGTGAGGAGGTTCATGGGGCCTGTATGGGTCCGCGACGCCCAGCGTGGCAAGAAGGGTTCGCTCCTCGGCTTCCATCGCCTCGGCCTCGGCCTCATCGACATGGTCCCGGCCCAGCAGATGGAGCACGCCGTGGATCGTCAAATGCGTCAAATGATCCGCCAGGGTCTTGCCCTGCGTTCCAGCCTCCGTCGCGCATACGCCGAAGGCCAGCACCAGATCGCCCAGATGCGGCGCGTGCCCCGGAATCGTCATGTCCGCAGCGGGAAACGACAGGACATTGGTCGGCTGGTCCCGATCACGGAAACGGGCGTTGAGGTCGTGCACCGCCGCATCGTCGGTCAGCAGGACGACCACATCGCCCCGGGTCCCGGCCAGGGCGGCAGCCGCCGCCCGTTCGACCACGGCGACGGCGTCCGGCAAGGCGTCTGTCCAGGCCGGATCCTCGACCTCGACCTCGATCACGAGTCCGGATCCTCGAGGTCGGCCGCGGGACGGCGGCTGGCGGCGTCGGCGTCATAGGCACGCACGATCCGCTCGACCATGGCGTGGCGCACCACGTCCCCGGCCTCGAACCGCTGCACCCCCACACCCTTGACGTCCTCGAGGATGCGCAGGGCGTGTTTCAGGCCGGAATCGCGCGGGTTCAGCAGGTCGACCTGGGACGGGTCGCCGGTGACCACCATCCGCGCGCCCTCACCCAGCCGGGTCAGGACCATCTTCATCTGCAGGCGCGAGGTGTTCTGTGCCTCGTCGACGATGATGTAGGCATGGGCCAGGGTGCGGCCGCGCATGAAGGCGATCGGCGCGGCCTCGATCTCGCCCTTGTCGCGCCGGCGGCGGACGTCGTCGGGTCCGAGGATGTCGTTCAGCGCCTCCCAGATCGGCGCCAGATAGGGATCGACCTTTTCGTTCAGGTCACCCGGCAGGAAGCCGAGCTTCTCGCCGGCCTCGACCGCCGGCCGGGTGATGACCAGCCGGTCCACCTGCCCCCGCCGCAAGAGAGAGGCCCCGTAGGCCGCGGCGAGGAACGTCTTGCCGGTGCCCGCCGGGCCGACGCCGAACGTCAGCTCGCACTGACTCAACAGCGCCAGATAATTGGCCTGGGCCGCGGTCTTCGGTGCGATGGCGCCGCGGCGCCCGACCGGGAGGGCGATGGCGTCGGGCGCCACACTCCCCTGCCCTGCCCGCGGCTGGGCCACGGCGGCGCCCAGGGCGGTCCGGACGTCGGCCTCGGTGATCTCTGCGCCCGTATCGGCGCGGTCAGCCAGAATCTCGATGACCCGTTTGGCCTGGGCCCGATCACGCGCCGACCCGTTGATGGAGACTCCGCCGCCCGGGGTCTCGACCAGCACCTTGAAGCGGTCCTCGATCAGGGCCAGGTGCCGGCTGTTGGGGCCGATGACGGCGCGCAGGGCGGTGTCGCCCAGGGCCAGAAACTCACTCTCACGCGCCATGGACCGCCTTCTGCCTGACCAGCCGACCCTTCAACGAGTTCTGCCGGCCGTGTTCGATCTCCACCGGAACGATCCGGCCGATCAGATGATCCGCGTCATCGACATGGACGGACTGCAGCCAGGGCGAACGGCCGATGGCCTGGGCGCCGTGCCGGCCCTTCTTTTCCAGCAACACATCCATGGTCCGCCCCGCCATGCCGGCGTTGAAGGCCGTCTGTTGTTCCCACAGCAGGGTCTGCAGCGCATGCAGTCGCTCGCGCGCGACGGCCGCCGGAACCTGGCCCGCCATCCCTGCCGCAGGCGTGCCGGGGCGCGGTGAATACATGAAGGAGAAGGCCGAGGCGTAGCGGGCACGCCGGACCAGATCCATCGTCTGCTCGAAATCGGCGTCCGTCTCGCCGGGAAAGCCGACGATAAAATCCCCCGACAGGGCGATATCGGGTCGGGCCGCCCGGATGCGGTCGATCAGGTCCAGATATTTCTGGCGCCCGTGCTTGCGGTTCATCAGCCGCAGGATCCGGTCCGAGCCGGACTGCACAGGCAGGTGCAGCCACGGCATCAGGGCCTCCAGTTGGCCATGGGCGGCGATCAGGTCGTCACTCATGTCGTTGGGATGGCTGGTCGTGTAGCGGATGCGGTCTATCCCCGGAATGTCGGCCAGCGCCCAGGCCAGCCGCGCCAGGGTCGAGGCGTCACCGTCCGGCCCCTCGCCGTCATAGGCGTTGACGTTCTGGCCCAGCAGGGTGACCTCGCGCACGCCCCTGTCGGCCAGCTCGCGGGCCTCGGCCAGGATCGCAGCGACCGGACGGGACCATTCGGCGCCGCGCGTATAGGGCACGACGCAGAAGGTGCAGAATTTGTCGCAACCCTCCTGCACGGTCAGGAAGGCGGTCGGGCCGTCGACGCCGCGGGCCTGCGGCAGGGCGTCGAATTTGTCATTGGGGGCGAAATCGGCGCCGATCCGCTCGCCCCGCGCCCGCGCCGTGCGGGTCAGCAGTTCGGGCAGCTGGTGATAGGCCTGCGGACCGACCACCAGATCAACCGCCGGCTGGCGGCGCATGATCTCCTCGCCCTCGGCCTGGGCGACGCAACCGGCCACGGCGATGGTCATCGGCCCCTGCCCCGCCGCCGCCCGACGGTCCTTGATCTCGCGCATCTTGCCGAGCTCGGAATAGACCTTCTCGGCCGCCTTCTCGCGGATGTGGCAGGTGTTGAGGATGACGAAGTCGGCGCTTTCGGCCGTGTCGGTGGCGGCATAGCCCAGCGGTCGCAGGACATCGGCCATACGCTCGGAGTCATAGACGTTCATCTGGCAGCCGTAGGTCTTGATGAACAGGCGCTTCGGCGCGGCCTGTCCGTCCTGCGGCGGGGCGAGGGTTTCAGTCATGGGGCTGTCTGGATAGCGCGGAGACGGGCCGCGCGCCACACCGGCGCGAACGCTCAGAGATCCAGCTTGTCCGGATCCACGCGATGGGCGTGGCGGGTGAAGATCAGGCCTTCGCGCTTGGACGGCTCGGCACCGACGATCGCCTTGCCGTAGAGTTCGAGCTTGTGGCCGATCAGTTCGAAACCCAGACGTTCGGCGATCTCGGTCTTCAGCCTTTCGATCTCGGCGTCGAAGAATTCGATGACCTCGCCGGTGCGGGTGTCGATCAGGTGGTCGTGATGGTCGTCGCCGGCCTCTTCATAACGGCTGCGTCCGTCGCCGAAGTCGTGCTTCTCGACCACGCCGGCCTCCTCGAACAGACGAACGGTCCGGTAGACGGTGGCGATCGAGATATGGGGGTCTATGGCGGAGGCGCGGCGGTACAGCTCCTCGACGTCCGGATGGTCGTCGGCGCTGGACAGCACCCGGGCGATCACGCGCCGCTGCTCGGTCATGCGCATGCCGCGGTCGGCGCAGAGTTTCTCGATCCGGTCCATGGTGGACAGAATAGGCGGGCCGCACCCGCTAGGGAAGCGTCGCCGACAAGTTAAGCGCCAGGATCAGCGCATCCTGCCGACCGCCGTCCGGACGGGCGTAATAGCCGGGTCTGCGGCCCGCTTCGGTGAAGCCTGCACGGGTGTAGAGGGCGAGGGCGGGGAGGTTGTCGTCGGCGACTTCAAGGAACAGGCGCGTGGCCCCGAGCGCCGCCGCAGCCGTCGCCCCTTGCTGGACCAGTCGGGCGCCGAGGCCCTGCCGTCGCGCGACCGGATCCACCGCCAGGGTCAGGATTTCCGCCTCGTCCGCGACCGCGCGGAGCAGGATGAAGCCCTCCCGGGCCTCGATCGCGACAACGCCTGCCTGGCCCAGCAGGGCCTCGAAGGCCGCCGCGTCCCAGGGCGCGGAAAAGGCACCGGCGTGCAGATCGGCCAGACGGGCGGCTGTGACGGTGGTCACGGGACGCGGACCAGTCCGCGCGCCTGACCCGGCAGCCGGGTCGGCGGCGTCGCATCGGGCGCGCGGAGATAGAGAGGTCGGGCCGGGGCGGAGGCCGGATGAGCCGCCGCCGCCAGCCTTGCCAGGGCCTCGGGCGCCGGTCCGTCCAGCGAACGGATCGTCCTCCCCGCTGCGACATCGGCGAACAGGGCTGCGCCGGACCCGACCAGTACCGCGCCGGTCCCCATGGCCCCGATCCGGGCCGCCGCCGCCTCAAGGGACAGAGCCTCGGCCGCGCCGTCGGCCTCGCCGTCGCGCCGGAACCGGGCATAGACCTGGCCGCGCCGCGCATCGATCAGGGCGGCGATCTCCCGCGCCTCTCCCGCCGAGGCCGCCAGCGCATCCAGCGCCGACACACCGACCACCGGCCGGTCCAGCGCCGCCGCCAGGCCCTGGGCGAAGGCCAGGCCGACGCGCAGGCCTGTGAACGAGCCGGGGCCGACGGTCACGCCGATACGGTCAAGGTCGGTGAACGCCAGCCCTGCCTGGGCCGCCGCGTCCCGGGCAAAGCCGGCGATGCGTTCGGAATGTCCCTTCACCATGGGCTCGGACCGGAGACCCAGTGGGCGGACCGCGCCGTCGAGGACTTCGAACACTCCGGCGGTGCACAGGCCCAGGGCCGTATCGATGACCATCAGTTTCATGCCGTCGCTCCCGCGCCGGCCGCCGTCAGTCGGTCCGCACCAACGCCCGAACGATCCGCGCCACAGCTCGCCGGACGTCGCGATCCTCGATCAACGGAAAGGCGGAGGCCACCGACCGGCCGTCGACGGTCGCGGTGAGAAACCGCAGCGTCTCCCACCCCTCGTCCGCGACGCCCCGGGCCGTCTCGACGGGCGGGAAAAAGGTCTCGACCGAGGTTCCCAGCACCGTCGCCGCGCGGTGCAGGCGCGAGGCGGAGATGCGGTTCTGGCCGGTCTCGTATTTCTGCACCTGCTGGAAACTGATCCCCAGTTGCTGGGCGAGCGCGCTCTGGGACAGGCCGAGCGCGGAGCGCCGCAGCCCGATGCGCGCGCCGACATAGGCGTCGACCTCGTCCCGTCCGCCGATCCTGGCCATGACCGTTCTCCGCCTCCTTTTCGGAAGCAGACTGTTTCATGGAAACGAAAACGTTGCAATGAATTCGTTTCATCAGAAATCCAGTCGGGCGATCACGGCGGAGACAGACCGCGTTTCGGATCGTGCGATCCGCTCCTGCGCCGCCAGCCCGCCCGGACCGCCGCGGACGGTCAGCACCCCGGCGTCGGCACCCTCATAGAGCCTGACCCGGACCTCGCCGTCGGCCATTTCGATTACGCAGCCCTGTTCACGCCGCGGCCAGCGGCCCGGCTCATACTCCACCACCACGCCGGAGGCGGCCCAGGGCGCGAGGTCGTCATTGGACAGCTGAAGCCGGCGCGGGACAGCGGGCGGCGCATGGACAAAGGGCCGGCCCTCGCTGGCCATGCCGGTAACGGCCGCGTCCTGCCGCTGCAGCAGGTCCCCGGGGGTCGCGTCGAGGGCGGCGGTCAGGCGGCGCTGGACATCCGGACGGTACAGGCCGGAGCGTTTGCCGGTCTCATACAGGCCCCAGCCCTGGCTGGTCATGCCTGCCCTGCGACCGGCCTCGGCCTGGCTGAGGGCGCGGTCGCGTCGCAAGGCGGCGAGGGCCTCGCCGAGACGCCGGGCGTCGCTGTCGCTCTGGAACCGGGGCATGGATCGATGATGGCGCCATAAGGCGGGCGATGCGAGGACGGATTCGTTTCAGGCTTTTTTGGCGCTAACGCTCGCCGCGCGTCCCGGCCTTCGCCGGGATGACAGGCTCGCTGCTTGAGCGCGGGTTTTTTGGCGCTAACGCTCGCCGCGCGTCCCGGCTTTCGCCGGGATGACAGGCTCGCTGCTTGAGCGCGGCTAGATCACCTGTTCGACCGAGGTCACTTCCGGGATGTAGTGTTTCATCATCTGCTCGACCCCGGCCTTCAACGTGGCGGACGAGGAGGGACAGCCGGCGCAGGCGCCGCGCATCCGAAGGGTCAGGACCCCGGTCTCCTCGTTGAAGGCCTCGAACAGGATGTCGCCGCCGTCCTGGGCCACGGCCGGCCGGACCCGGCTGTCCAGCAGCTGTTTGATCTCGATCACGATCTCGGAATCCTCGCCGCCGGCGGCGTTGTCGGAGGTCGACCCGTCGCGCATCAACGGCGCGCCGGAAACGAAATGATCCATGATACCGGCCAGGATAGGGGCCTTCATCTGGGTCCAGTCAGGACCGTTCGGGTCACGGGTCACCGAGACGTAGTCATAGCCGAAGAAGATCCCGGTCACGCCCTCGACCTCGAACAGGGCCTCGGCGAGAGGGGAGGCCGCGGCCTCGTCCCGGTTCACGAAATCACGCGGATCGGACGACACATCCCGCCCGGGCAGGAATTTCAGGGCGTTCGGATTTGGGGTGGGTTCGGTCTGGATGAACATGCCGCTCAAATGCGCCGCCCGGGCGACGGGTTCAAGGGTTGAGGCGTGGCCAGTGGCCAGTGGCCAGTGGCCAGGGGACGATAGCGTCAGGCTTCGAAAGCAAGTCACTCGGGCCAGACCGGGCAATCACCAATCACTGGCCACTGGTCACCTACCTCACGCCAGATCCTCGATCTCCTGCTCGGTCAGTTCGCCCGGCACGATGGTGACCGGCAGTTTGCGGCCGGTGAAGGACGCGCCCTGTTTGACCACCGCGGAGACCAGCGGGCCGGGACCGCGTCCGCCACCACCGGCCGCCAGGACCAGGATCTTGATTTCATTGTCCTCGCCGACGACCTTGCGGATGGCGTCCTGGGGCTCGCCCCGTTCGATCAGCAGGACCGGGGTCGCGCCGGACCGTTCCGCCGCCTCGCCCGCCCACCGGTTCAGTGAAGCCTCCGCCTCGACCCGGGTCTGACGCTCGATCTCCTCTCGCACCCCGGCCCAGTGGGCGTCGGAAGCCGCGGCGGGGATGACGCGCAGCAGGGTGACGCGGCCACCGGTCGACCGGGCTCGCCGGGAGGCATAGCGAAGCGCCGCCTCGAACTCCGGACTGTCGTCGACGACCACGAGAAATTTGCGCGGCATCAGCCTCTCCCTCAGCCGGGTACGCTAGCAGATCGGTGAGCCAAATACCTAAGGCCGGGCCGCTCGGGGTGGTTGGTGGCTGGTGACGGGTGGTTGCCGGTTCACAGGCGGAAGGCCTTCGGGATCGAACGAATCCGCGTCAGCCACCCGTCACCAACCACCAATCACCTGCTTCAGCCCGCTGACGATGCAATCTCGCGGATGACGCTGTTGGCGATAGTCAGCTTGGCGAAGGTCCAGCCCGCGCCCGAGGCGATGATCTCGTCGACCGAGCCCCGCAGACCCTCGACAATCCCCTGCCGCGTCCCGATCCAGGCGTCGACAGCCGCTTCCGCCGCCGCTTCGTCCGAACCCGCGGCCACGCTCGAGGCCGCGGCCACGGCCCGGGTCAGGGTCATCTGCTCGACCATCAGGTCCTCGATCAGACGCCGCACGGCCAGCCGATCGAAATGATCGGCCGAGGGCACGGCCCCGGCGCCGGCCCGCAGCCGGTCGAAGTCGAAGGCGGCGCCGACCTGGTGGTAGAGTGTGGCCATGGCCGGTTCCGACCAGCCCGCCTGCCGGGCCAGATCGCCGATGTCCGCCGTCGCCACCAGGGGCCGCAGCAGGGCGACGTTGCGGGCCATCGCCTCGGGCGCGCCCAGTCCGACGAAGGTCTGGACCCGTCCCTCGAGACGGCTCAGCTCGAAGCGTGACAGCACGGCTCCGCCAACGGACCGCAAGGTGTCCGCCGCCGGCCGGTAGGCGGCGATCAGGGCCTCGACGGTGGAGCCGGGGCGCACCGCGCGGCGGGCGAGCCAGAAGGTCTGGCGGCGCAGCACGGTCGAGATTTCCTGGTACAGCGCGGTCTGGGCTCCGGCCGGAATCTTCAGGTCCAGCGCCGAAACCTCGTCCCACGCCTGGTCGAGCCGGAAGATCTGGCGCGCCGCCTCGAAGGCGAGGACCATGGCGGCCGTATCGCAACGGGCCGACTGGCGCAGGCGCTCCGGGAAGGTCGGACCGCACATGTTGACGATCTCGTTCGACAGGATCGTCGAAACGATCTCGCGACGCAGACGGTGGCGCTGCATGTCCGCCTCGAATTTCGCCAGCGGGGCCGGGAAATAGCGGACCAGGGTCTGTTTGAAGAAGGCGTCGTCCGGCGCGGCCGAGGCGACGATCTCGTCGAACAGTTCCAGCTTGGAATAGGCCGTCAGGACGGCCAGCTCGGGCCGGGTCAGCGCCTGTCCGGCGAGTTGGCGCTCAGCCAGTTTCACATCGTCAGGCAGACCCTCGACCTTGCGGTCCAGCTTGCCCTTGGCGCCCAGCCACCGCATGAATTGCTGCTGCGGTTCGAGCGCCTCGACGCCGTCATCCTCCTGCAGGGACACCGCCAGCGTCTGGTCGTAGTTGTGCGCCAGCACCTTGAGACCGACCTCATCGGTCATCGAGGCCAGCAGGGCGTTTCGGTCGCCGGCCCTGAGCGCGCCCGAGGCGATGGCGGCCCCGGTCAGGATCTTGATATTGACCTCATGGTCGGAGCTGTCGACCCCGGCCGAGTTGTCGATGGCGTCGGTGTTGATCCGACCGCCCGCCTGGGCGAAGGCGATACGCCCCGCCTGGGTCAGGCCGAGGTTGGCGCCCTCGCCGATGACCCTGGCGCGCAGTTCACCGCCGTCGACGCGGATGGCGTCATTGGCCTTGTCGCCGACCTGGGCGTCGGTCTCGTTCGGTGCCTTCACATAGGTGCCGATGCCGCCGAAATAGAGCAGTTCGGCCGGGGCCAGCAGGATGGCCTTCATCAGCGTGGCCGGATCGACCACGTCGTCCCGGATGTCGAGCGCCGCCTTGATCTCGGGGCTCAGTTCGATCGACTTGGCCGAGCGCGGGAAGATGCCGCCGCCCTTTGAAATCTTCGACGTGTCGTAGTCCTGCCAGGACGAGCGCGGCAGCTTGAACATGCGGTCGCGCTCGACCCAGCTGGTCGCCGGATCCGGGTTCGGATCGATGAAGATGTCGCGGTGGTCGAAGGCGGCGACCAGCTTGATCGCCTTCGACAGCAGCATGCCGTTGCCGAACACGTCACCCGACATGTCGCCGACGCCGACGACGGTGAAGGGTTCGGTCTGGATGTCCTTGCCCATTTCGCGGAAGTGGCGCTTGACCGCTTCCCAGGCGCCGCGGGCCGTGATGCCCATGACCTTGTGGTCGTAGCCGACCGATCCCCCCGAGGCGAAGGCATCGTCCAGCCAGAAGCCGTAGTCCGCCGAAACGCCGTTGGCGATGTCGGAGAAGGTCGCCGTGCCCTTGTCGGCCGCCACGACCAGATAGGGATCGTCGCCCTCGAACCGGATCACGCCGGCCGGATGGGTGACCGCGCCCGACTTGTCGATGTTGTCGGTGATGTCGAGCAGGCCGGACAGGAAGGTCTTGTAGGCGCGGATGGCCTCGGCCTGCTGGGCGTCGCGGTCGCCGCCGGCGCGGACGATGGCCGGCAGACCTTTCGGGAAGAAGCCGCCCTTGGAGCCGACCGGCACGATGACGGCGTTCTTGACCTGCTGGGCCTTCACCAGGCCCAGGACCTCGGTGCGGAAATCGTCGCGGCGGTCGGACCAGCGCAGGCCCCCGCGCGCGACCGGACCGAAGCGGAGGTGGACCCCCTCGATGTGCGGGGCCCAGACGAAGATCTCGCGGTACGGCTTGGGCAGGGGCAGGTCGGCCAGTTCGCGCGAGGCGATCTTGATCGAGATATGCGCCTTGTGCGCCCCGTCGGCGCCGGTCTGATAGTAGTTGGTGCGTTTGATCGCCTGGACCAGCAACACCATCCGGCGCAGGGCGCGGTCGTGATCGAGGCTCTTCACGTCCTGCAGCAGGGCGTTGATCTGCTCGACCAATTTGGCGACCGCAGCCTCGCGGCTGGCGCCGTCGCCACCCACGGCCGGATCGAATTTCGCCGCGAACAGGGCCAGCAGGCCCCGCGCCACGGCCGGATAGTCGCGCAGCGCCTCTTCCTGCACCGCCTGGCTGGGATCGAGACCGGTCTGCTGGCGATAGCGGGCGAGCGTCCGCACCAGCGCCGCCTCGCGCCAGTCGACGCCCAGTTCCAGCACCAGCCGGTTGAAGCCGTCGCTTTCGGTCCGGCCTGTCCAGACCGCCGAGAAGGCCGCCTCGAACGGCCCCTTCACATCGGCGAACTGAAGGTCGCCGCCGCGTGGATCCTCCATGAGGAATTCATGGACATGGATCTCGGCCTCGTCCGCCGGACGCAGCGCATGACCCCATTCCTCGAGCGTCTTCAGACCCATGTCGGCGAGGATCGGCAGCACGTCCGACAGCGGCACGGCCGCGCCCCGCCGGTACAGTTTGAAGCGGAAATTCAGCAGGCCTTCGCCCTCGACGCGGAAGGCGCGAACCGCCACGGGTTCGCCGCCATCAGCCAGTCCGCCGTCGTTCAGCGAATCGACGGCCTGCAGGTCACGGACGGCTTCGGTGGCGTCATAGCGATCCCGATAGCCGGGACCGAACGCCTCAGCCCATTTTGCGCTGAGCGGTCCGACGGCGACATCGTCGAAGTCGGCGTCGCGCAGGGCGCTCTCGAAGCGGTCGACCCAGCTGCGTCCCGCCTCGGTGATCTGCACGTCCAGCTCGGCCTGATCCGGGCAGGGATGATCGCCGGGCGTCACGCCGATGATGTAGTGGATCCGCACCAGCGGCTGGTCCGACAGCTGCGGATACCAGGCCGACAGCCGCCCGCCCCAGGCCCTGGCGAGGATAGCGCCGATCCGCTCGCGCACGGAGGCGTCGAACCGTTCCCGCGGGATGAAGGCCAGCACCGAGACGAAGCGATCAAACGGGTCCTGGCGGGTGAAGGTCTTGATCCGGGGGCGGTCGTTCAGGTGCAGGATGCCGAGCGCGATCGCCAGAAGCTCGCTCTCCTCGATCTGGAAGAGCTCGTCGCGGGGATAGTTTTCGAGGATGTTCCTGAGCCGCTTTTCGCTGTGGCTCCCCTCAATCTTGCCCGCCCGGATCAGGGCGTTGGCCACCTTGCGTCGGACCAGCGGCACCTGGGTCGCCGTCTTGTCATAGGCCTCGGCGGTGAACAGGCCGACGAACCGGGTTTCGCCCGAGGGACGGCCATCGGGTCCGAACCGCTTGACCCCGATATAGTCCATATAGGCCCGGCGATGGACGCGGGAGCGGACATTGGCCTTGGCCACGGTCACCGGATCCGACAGGTCAAGCTGCCGCTTCATCGACTTGGTCAGCACCGCCGGCTCATTGGCGCGGCGCAGGACCGTGCGTTCCGGATCGGCAAGCACCCCAAGGCCGACGCCCGACTGCGAAAGGGGAGCCTCGGCCTCATAGCCGCCGTCCTTGCTGCGCGGATAGTCGTAGTCTCGCGCGCCGAGGAAGACGAAATGGTCGGCCTGAAGCCACTGCAGGAAGGCGATGTGTTCAGCGAGCAACTCGGGCGCGACCCCGTGCGGATGCGCCTCCAGATGGGTGATCGACCGATGCATCAGGGCCGCCATGCCGGCATGGCCGTCGACCGCGCTGGCCACGTCGTTCAGGGTCTGGACCACGCCTTCGCACAGGGCGTCGCGCCGCTCCTGCGGGAGGGGGTCGAGGATGACGATGATGGTGGATTCGCGCCCACCCTCCTCCTCCGTCACCGGGTGGTACATCGACCGGACGGTCACCCCGGCGTCGGCCAGTTCCCCCATGACGCTGTCGACGAGGAAGGGGCGGTCGTCCTGGATGACGATCAGAACATCATAGCCGAGCGAGGATCCGTCGGCGGCGTGGAGGGGGGACAGTGTGATCCGCACCGGCTCGCCGTGAGCCCGCCCCTCGGCCGCCTGCCAGGCAAGGGCGAGCAGCTTGGCCATGTCGCGCCCACCGAGCTCCGGCGTCTCGTCGGCGGCGTAGTCCTCCCAGGCCTGGCGCAGGAAATCCCGGGCCGGGCCGCCCAGCGCGCCGGGCGACAACTGGTCGAAGCTGGCTTCCAGCGCCTCCAGGGTGATTGCCTGAGGGTGCGCGGGGGCCGTTTCGCCGGACATGGGCAGGTCTCTTGTAGACGCGACCCCTCAAACGGGTCGCCGGAGATGGGGGTCAGACTAGGCCGCTTCGCCACTTCGGCAAGTGCCCCGTCCGACGGGGGCTGACTAGGCCGTCCCGCGCACGACGGGAACCCCCAAAACGACCAGGGCGAAATCGCCTTTGGCCGACGCAGCCCACCAAGGCTCTGATTTCGCTCCGGAATACCAGCGGACCATTTTTTGGGTTCAGGTCGAATCGACCCGAGACAAAAATGGTCTGACCGGTCCGGTTTCCGGGGCCGGTGCCGCCGTGGACGTCAACCGGTGGCACTGAAAGCACGTCACCGGTTCCGGAAACGACAAGGCCGCCGAACTTTCGTCCGGCGGCCTGCTTGGGATCGGCGCCCGGGAGGGGGAGGGTTGGCGCCGATCTGTTCCACCGCGGCTTGGGGGGGGGGAGGGGCCACGGCGACAGGTGAGACATAGGCGCCGGTTGTGGCCAATCAAGGGCGCCGGAAGTCGGTCAATCGGCCTTTGGCTGCGGCGGGTTGACGCGGCCAGGCTTCGGACGCCGGGGGGCCACCGCGGGCTCGTCGGCATAGGGTTCGCCGTCGCCCGACAGCAGTATGGCCATCCAGCGCGATCCCCGGAACTCGGCGAGCACGGCCATGGCCATCACCGCGAGCGGCGTCGACAGGAACATGCCCACCACGCCCCAGAGCTTGCCCCAGAAGGCGAGCGACAGCAGGACCACCACCGGATCAATGTTCTGGTTGTCACCCTGCATGCGGGGCTGGATCAGGTTGCCGCTGATGAACAGGATGGTCTGCAGGCCGATCAGGAGGACGGCCGCGGGCCAGTAGCTCTCGAACTGCACCAGGGCGAACAGGGGCGGGGCCAGACCGGCCACGGCCCCGCCCAGCACCGGAATGAAACCGACGATGAAGATGACGAAGGTCCAGAACTCTGCGTTCTGGAGCCCCACCGCCCGCATCAGCACCCAGGCGGCCGCGCAGATCATGGCCCCGGTCACGGTCTGGACCCAGATATAGCCCTCGACCCCGCCGCGGACGCGATGGAACACCTCCAGCGCCTCGCCACGCATCTTCCCGTCTGGGAACATGTTGACCATCTTGCGCCGGAAGCCGCCCTGGGATGCCAGCAGGAAACCCAGATAGACGAGGACGAAGAAGGCACCGGTCACCACGCCCTGGGCCTGTCGGGCGATGGGAGCAAGGTAGCTGGATACGTTCAGCCGCTCGATCAGCTGCTTGGCCGTCGGCACCTCGGCGAGGTTGAACAGGCCCGCGGCGTCGATGAGAATCCGGTCGATGCGCGGGCCGATGTTGCTGGTCACGCCGTCGGCTTCCTTGAAGAAGCCCGCGGCGCCGTTGATGATGATCCAGATCGAGGCTGCGAAGGCCGCGATCACCACGAGCAGGGCCGCCAGACCCGCCCAGCGGCGCGGGAGAGAGGTGCGGGCCTCGATGGCCCGCTTCAGGCCGTCGATCATGATCAGCAGGAAGATGGCCATGGCCAGGGGCGTCAGGATGTCCGCGAGCCAGTAGACGGCCGCGCCGGACGCCACGATGGCCAGGGTCACCAGCGCATTGCGCGAGACGGTCGGGTTGGGGACGACGGAAGGCGGTTTCATGCCGGTCATGGTCGGGCAAACGGCGCGGACGTCAATCGTTGTCTTGCCGGGGTCCCCGGTCCGCGACAGGGTGGGGGTCCCCCCGACGGAGCCCGCCCCGATGCCCGACGCCGCCCCCGGCCTTTTTCTCGGCCAGTCCGACAAACCCGAACTCCTGCTGTTCCAGCGCGCCAACCGGCACGGCGTGGTGGCCGGCGCGACCGGCACGGGCAAGACGGTCACGCTGCAGATCATGGCCCAGGGCTTTTCCGACGCGGGCGTCCCGGTCTTCTGCGCCGATGTGAAGGGCGATCTGTCGGGCATCTGCGTGCCGGGATCACCGAACGAGAAGCTGCTGGCCCGCGCCGCCGGCATGGGACTGACCCTGACGCCGAAGGCCGCACCGGTGGTGTTCTGGGACCTGTACGGCCTCAAGGGCCATCCGATCCGCACCACGGTCAGCGAGATCGGGCCCCTGCTGCTGGCGCGGATGCTGAACCTCAACGATGTGCAGGAGGGCGTCCTGTCGGTGATCTTCCACGTCGCCGACACCGAGGGCCTGCTGCTGCTCGACCTCGACGACCTGCGCGCCATGCTGGTCCATGTCGGGGAGAACGCCGAACGCATCGGCCGCGAGGTCGGCAATGTCGCCCCCGCCTCGATCGCCGCCATCCAGCGCTCGATCCTTCAGCTGGAGCAACAGGGCGGCAAGGCCTTCTTCGGCGAGCCGGCCCTGCGGCTGGAAGACATGATGCGCACCGGTCTGGACGGCCGGGGGCAGGTCAATGTGCTGGACGCCACGAAACTGATGGCCAGCCCGCGCCTCTACGCTGCCTTCCTGCTGTGGCTGCTGTCGGAGCTGTTTGAACAACTGCCCGAGGTCGGCGACCCCGAAAAGCCGCGCCTGGTCTTCTTCTTCGACGAGGCCCATCTGCTGTTCAACGACACGCCGGACGCGCTCAGGGAGAAGGTCGAACAGGTCGTCCGCCTGATCCGGTCCAAGGGCGTCGGCGTCTATTTCGTCACCCAGAACCCGGCCGACATTCCCGACAGCGTCCTGGCCCAGCTGGGCAACCGCATCCAGCATGCGCTGCGCGCCTATACGCCCGCCGAACAGCGCGGGCTGAAGGCGGCGTCGGACAGCTTCAGGCCGAACCCGGCCTTCGACACCGCCGAGGCCATCCAGGGTCTGGGCGTCGGCGAGGCCCTGGTCTCGACGCTGGACGAAAAGGGCGCGCCCAATATCGTCGCCCGAACCTCTGTCCGCCCGCCCGACAGCCGCCTCGGCCCCGCCACCGATACTGAGCGCGCCGCCGTCATGGCCTCAAGCCCGGTGCGCGGCCTGTATGAGGCCGTGGTCGACCGGGACTCCGCTTCGGAAATCCTCGCCGCCCGGCGCGGTGAGGCGGATCAGGCGACGGCAGAGGCGAAATTGGCCGAGGCCCGGGCGAAGGCCGACGCCCTGGCCGCGAAGGACGCGGAAAAAGCCGCCGCAGCCCGCGAGAAGGAACAGGCCCGCCAGCAGGCCCAGTACGACCGCGAAGCCGCCCGGGCCCGCGCGCCGGCCCGGCGCTCGACCCGCGAGACCCCGATCGAGGCGGTGACCAAGTCGGTGCTGCGCACGGCGGGCAGCACGATCACGCGGGAGCTGCTGCGGGGCCTGCTGGGCGGGTTGCGGCGGCGGTGACGCACTCACTCAAGCGAGCCCTCGCGATATGCACCCTCGCCTGTCTGACCGGTTGCGCTTCGTCCGGTAGCCGGTTCGACGAAGTTGATATCCCAACCGAGACCGAGATTACGGCCTACGTCACGGCCAACTGGAGCGTCTACGAAGATCGCGTTTCCAGATTCGCCAGCCGCACCGGCCAGCGCTCCGATCTGGTCTCGGTCAGCGAGGTCGATTGCTTTCTGGAATACGGCATTCGGGAATGCCTGTTCACCGTCGTGGCGAAATTTCCGGATGGATCCGTGTTCCAGCGGCAGCTGTTCAGCCAGTTCGACCGGGACGAGCACGGTGCGCTGTTTGAAACCATCGTGCTGATCCACGAACGCGCAAGGTAGGTCGCTACCCCCGCGGAACCAGCCGCCACATCCTGAGCGGATGGCGAACCGCGCCCGCCTCTTCGCCCGCCGCAGCGCCACGGCCCATGTAGAAGTCGGCGCGGACCGGGCCGCGGATAGCGGAGCCGGTGTCGAGCGCGACGACGAGGCCGTGGTAGCTGGCCCGCGCGCCGGTCAGATTGCCGCCGTCGGCGCTGATCCAGACCAGATCGCCATAACGCCAGTGCGCCGGGTCGACGGCGATGGAGCGGCGGGCGGTCAGGGGTATGCCGGCGGCGCCGTTCGGCTGGCCGCCGTCGTCAGGGTCGACGGCGAAAAAGATGTAGCGGGGGTTCAGGGCCATGACGGCCCGGGCCTCGGGCCCGCGATGGGCCGCCAGCCAGGCGCGGATGGCCTCACCCGAGGTCCCGTTGGCCGGCAGCAGCCCCTGTTCCGCCATCGGCCGCGCGATGCCGGTGAAGGGCCGGCCATTGTCGGCGGCATAGGCCGCGCGGGCGGTCGAGCCGTCCTCGAAGGTCAGATAGCCCGAGCCCTGGATCTGCATGAAGAACAGGTCCTCGGCCCGCATCCAGGCCAGGGCGTCCGTGGGCGGCGCGGCCTCGATGTCGGCGCGCACGGCCCCGACATCGCCACGGGACCAGCCTCCGGGACGGGGCCGGACCGGCATGTCGAACTCGGGGTCGGGCGTCCGGCGCGCGACATATTCCGGCGCGAAATAGGAGGTCAGCAGGCCCGGTCCGCCGTCGGCCGTTCGCGCCGCCACGACGGTGAAGCCGCTCTCGAAGAAGGCGCGCGCCATCGACGGCGTCACGGGCTTCGAGGTCTGTTTGATCTGCATGGCCCGGGCGCACTGGGTCCGGGAGGCGGCGTCGCGGGCCACGGTGCAGCCCGTCGCCCAGGCCTCGAAGGCGGCCAGATGGTCCTCATCATTCCAGCCGGGCAGGGTGGCGGGGCTCAGTCCCTCTGCCGCAGGGGCAGGGCCGGGCGCCGGCGCGGGAACGGACGGGCCGGGTGCCGGCGGGGCGACGGGCGTCGTGGCGCAGGCGGCGAGCGTCAGGGCGAGGCCGAACAGGGCGGCAACGCCGGAAAGGCGCCGGCGACGCGCGCCGCCGCTGATCATGCCGCGGCGGCTTCTGTGCGGGCCAGAACCCAGTTGGGATCGCTCGCGCCGAGGGTGCGTTCGAAGGTCCACAGCTCGGCCACGCGACGTTCCTCGACCTGCGGCTCGGCCGCCGTATCGGCGGCAGTCACCGTATTGCGCAGTTCGGCCAGGAAGCGGACCTTGGCCGTGGCCCGGTTCTCCTCGGCCGAGGCCTGCTCCAGATCGGCGCGGGCAGGGTGGAGGAATTCGGCGACCTCGGTCTCGCCCCGGGCCTCGCGCGCGGCGATCCCGGCCTCGAACGAGGCCATGACCGTCGGGGTCAGCAGGGGCTTCAGCGTCTCGCGGTCGCCGGCGGCATAGGCGCGGACGATGGTCTCGTGCGCCTGACGCGCGCCCTCGAGGAAGCGAACCGGGTCGAAAGCCGGATCGCGGGCCTTCAGGCCGGCGATCGAGGCCAGGGTGACGGCGTCCAGCACATGCGGCCGACCGGCGGGCTGGTCCGGCGCGGAGGCGGTCAGCGTCGGGACGGGCCTGGCGCGGGCGTCGTCTTCCGGCTGACGGCCGACCTTCTTGCCCAGCACATTATAGAGCTGGAACAGGACTACGGCCGCGATCACGGCGAAGATGATGATCTGAATTTGAACCGGCGGCACTGGCGAACCTTGACTGGCGGCCGGGGAGGAACCGGGCGCGACGACAGACGATTAGGGGCTGATATGGGGACGCGCAACCGCAACCGCCTTATGTCCTGGTGTGGCCTATCGCCCTTCGGGCTACTTGAGGCCCCTGGTGAGCATCGTTGCCGCACCCGGCGCCCCGTGCTAGTCGCCGCGCCTTCCCGGCGCCCTATTCCGGCGTCGACCACTCTTTCAGACAGACCCGACCGATGACCGACGCCGCGCCTCCTTCCGACGCCAACACCGCCGCGCCCGCCGATGCCGCGCCGCAGGGACCGCAAGGCCCCGGCTTCCGCATCGTCGCCCAGTACGTCAAGGATCTGTCCTTCGAGAACCCCAAGGCCCCCGACAGCCTGCGCGTCGACGGCAAGCCGGCCATCGACATGGGTGTCGAGATGAACGCCCAGGGCCGTCCCGACGGCCTGTTCGAGGTCGATCTTCGGCTGACCATCAAGGCCACCACCGACGCGATGACGGTGTTCAACGTCGAGCTTCTGTACGGCGGCCTGTTCGCCCTCCAGGGCGTGCCGGACCAGGACATCGAGCCGCTGCTGCTGATCGAATGCCCGCGCTATCTGTTCCCGTTCGCCCGCGAGATCATCGCCCGCGCGACGTCGGACGGCGGCTTCTATCCGCCCTTCATGCTGGACCCGATCGATTTCGCCGGCATCTATGTCGCCCGCCAGCAGTCGATCGCGCGCGGTCCGGCCGAAGCCGGCCAGGCCTAGTCTTCATACCCGGGACGTTCCGAAAAGGCGTTCGTCAGGCGGCGGACGCCTTTTCCATGTCCAGCCCATAGGCCTCCCATAGCGACCGATCCTTCAGATTGGCCTGCAGGAACACCAGATGGGCCGCCAGTTCGGCCTCGCTGAGCCGGGCCGGCAGGGGCCGCGGGCGCGTCTCATAGCCCTGGGCGGCCATCGCCGCCGCCGCGGCGACCGTGGCGCGCGAGGCGGACAGGTCCAGCCGACGCTCCTTGCCGCCCTTGAGCTCGAGATAAACCTCGGCCAGCAGCCGGGCGTCGATCAGGGCACCGTGCAGGGTGCGTTCGACCAGCGAGACCTTGAACCGCTTGCACAGGGCATCCAGCGAATTCGCCATGCCGGGAAACCGCGTCTGGGCCAGTTTCAGCGTGTCGATCCAGCGGTCTTCCGGGAACAGGGCCCGGCCGCAGCGACCGAACTCGTGATCGATGAAATTGCGGTCGAACTGGGCATTGTGGGCGATAATCGGGGCGTCACCGATGAAGTCGCACAGGTCGATGACGATCTCGGCGAATTTCGGCGCGTCCTTCACCTTTTCATCAGTGATGCCGTGCACCCGGATGGCGTCGGCGGGGATCAGCCGCTCCGGGTTGATCAGGCGGTGGAAGGTTCGCCCCGTCGGCAGCAGATCCTCGATCTCGATACAGCCGACCTCGATCATCCGGTCGCCGGTACGGGGATCGAAGCCGGTGGTTTCGGTGTCGAGGACGATTTCGCGGGACATGGACCCTTACTGCGATGGTTCGCCGGTTTGCGGAAGACTGTGCCGGGGCGGCGTCCACCCTTCGGCCAGAACCATCCCCACGATTTCGTCGACCCTTGCACGGGCCGCCTCAAGCCCGACGCCGGTGTCGATGACGAAGTCCGCCCGGCGGCGCTTCTCGGCGTCGGGCAGCTGGCGCGCCAGAATGGCCTCGAACCGTTCACGGGTCATTCCGGGCCGGGCCAGCACCCGTTCCGCCTGGATCGCTGCCGGTGCGGTCACGACCACGACGGCGTCCACCGCCGCATCGCCCCCGGTCTCGAACAGCAGCGGGATGTCCAGCACCGCCAGCTTCACCCCACGGGCTTCCGCCGCCGCCAGATCCTCGAGCCGCCCCTTCAACACCAGCGGATGGACGATGGCCTCCAGCCGCGCGAAGGCTTCGCCGTCCCGGCCCAGGGCCTCCGCCAACCGAGCGCGGTCGACGGCACCGTCCACGACCACACCGGGAAAGGCCTCCTCCACCGGCCCGACCGCCGCCCCGCCCTTCGCATAGAGACAATGGACGGCGTCGTCGGCGTTCCAGATCACGGCACCGGCGTCGGCGAACAGGGCCGCTGTCGTCGACTTGCCCATGCCGATGGAGCCGGTCAGGCCGAGCACGATCATGGCAACTCTCCCAGCGCCGCCAGGGCCGGTGCGCGAACATCGATCGCGGGCGGCTCGATCCCGAAAATCGCCCGGTACGAGGGACGCGCCTGACCGATCAACATGGCAAGACCGTCCACTGTTGTCAGTCCCCGCGCCCGCCCCTGCATCAGGAAGGGCGTGGCCAGTGGCCGGTAGGTCATGTCCATCAGAACCGTTCCGTCCCGCAACCGGGACACGTCGATCTCCGGCGGAACGCTGAGGGCATTGACCACCAGAACCGCCTCCACCAGCGCGTCCGGCCCGATGACGGTCGCGCCGAGGTCGAGCGCCAGCACCTCGGCGCGCTGCCGGGTTCTGTTCAGCACCCCGACGGCCGCGCCGGCCTCCCTGAGGGCCGCGACCGCCGCGCGCGCCGCCCCGCCCGCGCCGAGCACCACGACCGCTTGGCCGCGCACGGACAGTTGCGGGGCCTGTTCGGCCAGCGCCGCCATCAGGCCGACGCCGTCGGTGCTGTCGGCCCGCACCCGGCCGCCCTCGAAGATCAGCAGATTGGCGGAGCCGCAGGTCTGTGCCGTCGCGCTGGCCGTGTCCGCCAACGCCAGCGCCTGTTCCTTGAAAGGCGCGGTGACGTTCAGGCCGCGCAGCCGGCCCGCCCGCCCCTCAGCGACCAGATCCGCGAAGCCCGCAGCGTCCGTCGGTCCGAAGGCGCGATAGTCGGCGTCCAGCCCCGCCGCCGCGATCCAGGCGGTGTGGATCAGGGGGCTGAGCGAATGGGCGATCGGCTGGCCGGCCACACCCGCCTGGAGCGTCATGACTTCAGGACTCCGGCCCGGCGCAGTTCGGCCAGAACGGGCCAGAGCGGGAGGCCCAGGACGGTGAAATAGTCGCCCTCTACCGCCTGAAACAGCTGGGACCCCATGCCTTCCAGCCGGTAGGACCCGACGCAGTGCAACAGTGCCTCACCCTCAGCCGCCAGATAGGCGTCGAGGAAGGCGTCGGAGAAGGCGCGCACCCGCATGGTCGCCGTATCGACCCCGGACCAGACAATCTGGCCGTTACGGGCGAGGGCCGCACCGGAATGGAGTTGATGCGTCCGGCCGCGCATGGCGGCCAGCCCGGCGCGCGCGTCGTCGAGCGACGCCGCCTTGGAAACCAGACCGCCGTCGAAGCCGAGGGTCTGATCTGCGCCGAGCACCCAGGCGTCGTCGTTATGGCGCGAGACCGCCAGCGCCTTCACACAGGCCAGTTCAACCGCAAGCCCCGCCGCATCGGCCGGGTCATGGACGGCCTTGACCGCATCCTCGTCCACATCCGCGACCTGAACCGAGAAGGCCACACCGGCGTCGGTCAGCATCGCCCGCCGCGCCGCGCTCTTCGAGGCCAGGATCAGCCGTTCCGAAGGCGCGCTCACCAGGCTGCTCCCAGCCGCCGGGTCCGGCGTTCGTTCAACAGGTTGATGATGGCCGCCGCCGTCTCCTCGACCGAGCGGCGGGTGACGTCGATGACCGGCCAGCCGCGCCGCTCGAAGGCCCGTCGCGCCTTCACTGTTTCCTCGCGCACGGCGTCATGATCGACATAGGCGCTGGCCCGGTTGGCGTTCAGCCCGTCCAGCCGGTTCTTGCGGATCTGCACGAGCCGGTCCGGCGAAACCGTCAAGCCGACCACCAGCGGGTTCTTCAGCGCCACGAGTCGTTCGCCGTCCTCCTGGCCGGGGACCAGCGGCACATTGGCAGCCCGGATGCCCCGGTGGGCCAGATAGATGCAGGTGGGAGTCTTCGAGGTGCGGCTGACGCCGCACAGGACGACGTCAGCGCCCTCCAGCTGCTCCGATGTGCCCTGACCGTCGTCATGGGCCATGGCGTAGTCGAGGGCGGAGATACGGTTGAAATATTCGGTGTCCAGGGCGTGCTGGGCCCCGACCCGCGTCGACAGGGCGGCGCCGAGGTAGCGCGAAAGGGCACCCACCAACGGGTCCAGGGCCGCGATCTGGGGCATGTCCAGCTTGCGGCAGCCGTCTTCCAGCTGCTCACGTAGCTCCCGGTCCACGAGGGTATGCAGCACCACGCCGGGGGAGGCGGCGGCCTCTTCCAGCACCCGCTCCATCTGTTTGGCGGAGCGGACCAGGGCGTAGATGTGCTCGATCGGGATCACGCCGTCGAAACGGGCCACCACGGCCTTGGCCATGGCGTTCAGGGTCTCGCCGGTCGAGTCGGACACCAGATGGACATGGAAATAGGTCGCCAGCCGCGAGGGGCCCGAGGCGCGGCCTGGCGAACCCGGCGTCATCGGCGGCTGTCCATGATTGCGAGACTCCTGTGGACGGCCCGGGGCGCCGCTGGGGCGCCGTCGGGGCCGAGGGGTGGGTCTTTTCCTATAGCGGCGCCGGACGCGGGCCGCGAGCGGGGACAGAGGTGGACGAGGCGCCTCGCATCGCCGCCTTTCATCCCAAGGGCCTCCGCCGCCGGCATTCCGCCTGTGGAAATCCTTAACGAGACGTTAACGGCGCCCAGCCGCCGACGGCTGTTTCTGGTCCTGCGGCCCCGTCGTTAAGGCTTCTTTAGGATTTATCCCCGTTTTCACCAGCCCCGGGGAAGATCGACCCGCTGACTGTGACCGTTTGCGGAAAACCCGTCCTGACACGTCACGAACGGGTCGTTTGTCCCCGCCATCCCCGGTCCTGCCTTCTACTTTCGAATCTCAAGACTCTTTTCTTGAGAAGGATTGGAAGGGTGCGACACGGGACGGGCTTGAGCAGGACCCTGCCCCCCGGTAGGACCGGGGTCACATGACCGTCTCCCCCGAAACACCCCTGCTGCTCAAGGTTCTCGCCGGCGAGACGACGGCGCGACCGCCGGTATGGTTCATGCGTCAGGCCGGGCGCTACCTGCCGGAATACCGGGCTCTGCGAGCGACGACGCCCGATTTCATCTCGTTCTGCCTCGATCCCGAGAAGGCCGCCGAGGCGACCCTGCAGCCGATGCGGCGGTTCGGCTTTGACGCCGCCATCGTCTTCGCCGACATCCTGCTCATCCCCCGCGCCCTGGGTCAGGAGGTCTGGTTCGAGGCCGGTGAGGGACCGAGACTCGGCGCCCTGCCGCCGATCGAGCGCATGCATGATCTCACCGCAGGGGCCGGCGAGGCCCTGAAACAGGTCGGCCAGACCCTGTCGATCGTGCGGGCCCGGCTTGAGCCCGAACGCGCCCTGATCGGCTTTGCGGGCGCGCCCTGGACCGTCGCGACCTATATGCTGGACGGGGAGGCCCGGACCATCGGCAAGGGCGAACGGGCCCAGGCCCGGACCTATGCCTATGCCGAGCCGGAGAAGGTCGCGGTCCTGCTGGACGTGCTGGTCGAGGCGACGGCGCATTATCTGAAGATGCAGGCCGACGCCGGGGCCCAGGTGCTGAAGATTTTCGAGAGCTGGGCCGAGGGCCTGCCGGAAGACCTGTTCGAAAGCCTTGTCCTGCGCCCGCACCAGAAACTGTTGCGCCGCGTTCGCGAACTGGGCGTCACCGTCCCCCTGATCGGCTTCCCGCGCGGCTCGGCGGCCCTGGCGGAACGTTATGCGGCAGAGGTCGACGTCCAGGCCGTGGCGCTCGACACGGCCTGCCCGCTGGCCATCGGACGCCGCGTACAGGCGATCAAGCCGATCCAGGGGGCGCTCGACCCCCTGTTGCTGCGCGCCGGGGGCCCGATGCTGGATCGCCGCGTCGACCAGCTGCTCGAGGCCTGGGGGCAGGGACCGTGGATCTTCAACCTCGGCCACGGCATCCTGCCGGACGTGCCCATCGCCCACGTCGAGCAGGTTCTGAAACGGATCGGTGCCCAATGAGCGCGGGCCCGGCCGGCCGCCGCATCGCGGTGGTCCTGTTCAATCTCGGCGGACCGGACGACCAGGCTTCGGTCAAACCCTTCCTGTTCAACCTGTTCAGCGACCCGGCCATCATCGGCCTGCCCAATCCGTTCCGTGCGCTTCTGGCCCGGCTGATCTCCAGCCGTCGCGAGACCAGCGCCCAGGCCAACTACGCCCTGATGGGCGGGGGCTCGCCGCTGTTGCCGGAGACCCGGCGGCAGGCCGAAGCGCTGGCGCAGGTCCTGACCGGCTTGCTCCCGGGCGATGAGGTCAGGGCCTTCATCGCCATGCGCTACTGGTCGCCGCTGACCGAACAGACCGCGGCAGAGGTTGCGGCCTTCGCGCCGGACGAGATCGTCCTGCTGCCGCTGTATCCCCAGTTCTCCACCACCACGACCCAGTCCTCGCTGAAGGCCTGGCGCGAGGTCTATGCCGGCCCGGGGGTCAGCCGGACCGTCTGCTGCTATCCCGAGGCACCGGGCTGGATCGAGGCCCAGGCGACCGGCGTGCGCGCGAAACTGGCGGAGGCCGGCGACCGTCCGGTGCGGGTGTTGTTCTCGGCCCACGGCATTCCTGAAAGCCTGATCACGAAGAAGGGCGATCCCTATCAGGCGCAGATCGAATCGACCTGCGCCGCCATCGCCGTCCGGGCCGGGCTGGCCGACGGGGCCTGGGCGATCTGCTACCAGAGCCGGGTCGGGCCGATGAAGTGGCTGGGACCGTCGACTCCTGACGCCATCGCCCAGGCCGGGCGTGACGGCGTCGGCGTCGTCGTGGCGCCGGTCGCCTTCGTCTCCGAGCATATCGAGACCCTGGTCGAGCTGGACATCGAATACGCCGAACTGGCCCACGAGCTGGGGGTGGCACCCTATCTGCGCAGCCCCGCCGTGGGGGTCGCCGTGCCCTTCATCAAGACCCTTGCGGACGCTGCCGTCGAGGCCCTGTCGCGGACTGGCGCGGCGCCCTACGGTCCCGGCTGCCGGGCGGACTGGAAGGCCTGTCCCCGGACCTGTGCGCAGAGGTCGGCATGACATTCGAGATCGTCCGCGGCCTGCATATCCTGGCCGTCATCGCCTGGATGGCCGGGATGCTCTTCCTGCCGCGCCTCTATGCCTATGACGCTGAACAGGCGGACAAGGCCGAGCCGCTGCGGTCGGAGATGCGCGGCCTGCTGCGCACCTGGCAGCACCGGTTGCTGAAGATCATCATCAATCCATCCATGACGGCGGCGTGGGTCTTCGGTGTCTGGATGATCGGCATCCACGTGTTCGAATATGGGGAGGGCTGGGGTTTCCTCGCCCAGCCCTGGATGGTCGCCAAACTGGCCGGGGTGGTCGCCCTCAGCGGCTGGCATGGCTTTCTCGCCGGTGAGCTCAAGCGCATCCAGGCCGGGACCTCGACCCGGTCCGGCAAATTCTGGCGCATGACCAACGAGATCCCGTTCGTGATCGCCATCGTCATGGTCCTTTCCGTCACAACCCAATGGACCTTCGGCTGAGCCGCTCAGCTTGACCTGAGGCCCCTCGCGTGGTTTCGCTCAGGCGAACCGCCCTGCAGGAGTCTGGGGCGGTCCCACTCTCTGCGACGCCCGCCGATCTCGCCGGGACGACCCGTCGCCTTCCCACCCGGCCGCAAGGCCAGACATTGCTGGATTTTCCCGCCCGCGCGACGCCCTGTCTCGCGGCGATGCTTTTGATTGCACGCCATGACCGACATCACTGACACCCCCGAGACCGATGACGCCGCCGGCGCCGAAACGCCCGAGGCGGGCAATGAGATGGCCGCGGCCGACCTGCCCATGGTCGATCAGGAGCACGGCGACGAGGACGATGACGGTGAGCCGATCGTCCCCAATGGCCGCATCACCCTGCAGGAACTGAACGAAAAGACGCCGGAAGACCTGGTCGCCTTCGCCGAGAGTCTCGAGATCGAGAACGCCGGCAACCTGCGCAAACAGGACCTGCTGTTCTCCATTCTGAAGACCCTCGCCGACGAGGAAGTCGAGATTATCGCCGACGGCGTGCTCGAGATCCTGCCCGACGGTTTCGGCTTCCTGCGCAGCCCGGACGTCAATTATCTTCCGGGACCGGACGATGTCTACGTCTCGCCGTCGCAGATCCGCCGCTTCGGCCTGCGCTCGGGGGACACCATCCATGGTGCCGTCCGCGGCCCGCGCGAGGGCGAGCGCTATTTCGCCCTGCTCAAGGTCGACACGATCAATTTCGAGGACCCCGAGACGGTCAAGACCAAGGTCCTGTTCGACAACCTGACCCCGCTCTATCCCGAAGAGCGGCTGCACATGGAAATCCAGGACCCGACGCTGAAGGACCGCTCGGGCCGGGTCATCGACATCGTCGCGCCGCTCGGCAAGGGCCAGCGCTGCCTGATCGTCGCCCCGCCGCGCGTCGGCAAGACGGTGATGCTGCAGAACATCGCCAAGTCGATCGAGAAGAACCACCCCGAGGTCTTCCTCATCGTCCTGCTGATCGACGAGCGGCCCGAGGAAGTGACCGACATGCAGCGCACGGTGAAGGGTGAGGTCATCGCCTCGACCTTCGACGAGCCGGCCACCCGCCACGTCGCCGTCGCCGAAATGGTGATCGAAAAGGCCAAACGCCTGGTCGAGCACAAGAAGGATGTCGTCATCCTGCTGGACTCCATCACCCGCCTCGGCCGCGCCTACAACGCCACCGTTCCGTCGTCGGGCAAGGTCCTGACCGGCGGCGTCGACGCCAACGCCCTGCAGCGGCCGAAGCGCTTCTTCGGCGCGGCGCGGAATGTGGAGCAGGGCGGCTCCCTGACCATCATCGCCACCGCCCTGATCGATACGGGCTCGCGGATGGACGAGGTGATCTTCGAAGAGTTCAAGGGCACGGGTAACTCGGAAATCGTCCTGGACCGCAAGGTTGCCGACAAGCGCATCTTCCCGGCCATCGACGTGCTCAAGTCGGGCACCCGCAAGGAAGAGCTCACCACGCCGAAGGACCAGCTGGCCAAGACCTATGTCCTGCGCCGCATCCTCAACCCGATGGGTCCGCAGGATGCGATCGAGTTCCTCATCGACAAGCTGCGTCAGTCGAAGAACAATGCGGACTTCTTCCAGTCGATGAACACCTGATTTTGGGCCCTGTGCTCGCGACGCGGTCGCTCGCGGCTTGAGGGCGAGCCTGTTTCACGTGAAACACGCCCTCAACTAGTCGGGCGCCGCGCGTCCGACGGCAGGGCAAGGAGACGTCATGAAGGTCAATGTCGAGGTCGAATGCACACCGGAGGAGGCGCGGGCCTTCCTCGGCCTGCCCAATGTCGAGCCGCTGAACGACCATCTGGTCGCCGAGATGAAGCGGCGCATGGACGAGAATATCAGCGCCATACAGCCCGACGAACTGATGAAGACCTGGACCAGCTTCGGCATGCAGGCCCAGGACCAGTTCCGCAAACTGATGGAAGCGGCCGTCAAGCCGTGACGAGCGTCTCCTCCCCACCCTGTGGGGAGGGGGACCATCCGAAGGATGATGGAGGGGCATATCCCCGGACACCGTCCGATGCGGCCAAACCCCTCCACCGCTTCGCGGTCCCCCTCCCCATTTCATGGCGAGGAGACAGGGCATGAGCACCATCTTCGCCCTCGCCACCCCGCCCGGCCGCGGCGCTATCGCCATCCTGCGCCTGTCCGGACCCGGAACGGACGCCGCCCTGACCGCGCTCGGTGCCGGCGGGCTCAAGCCGCGATACGCCGCACTCCGCACCCTCGCCCACGACGGACGGCCCATCGATCAGGCCCTCGTCCTCCGTTTCCCGGCGCCGAATTCCTACACCGGCGAGGACTGCGCCGAGCTGCATCTGCATGGTGGCCGGGCCGTGGTCGAGGCGGCGGGCGAGGCGCTCGTCGCCCTCGGCCTGCGCCCCGCCGATCCGGGCGAGTTCACCCGGCGCGCCTTCGAGAACGGCCGGATGGACCTGGCCCAGGCCGAGGCCGTCGCCGATCTGATCGATGCAGAAACGGCGGCCCAGGCCCGTCAGGCGCTCGGTCAGCTGGACGGGGCCCTGAGCCAGACCTATGCCGGCTTCCGCCGCGACCTGTTGACCGCCCTGTCGCTGGTCGAGGCCGAGATCGACTTCCCGGATGAAGAGGTCCCCGACAATCTGGCCCGGTCCGCCGGTCCCGTGCTGGACCGGCTGATCGGGGATCTCAGGACCGCCCTGGCCGACGCCCGGCGCGGCGAGCGGGTGCGCGAAGGCTACCGCATTGTCCTGATCGGCGAGACCAATGCCGGCAAGTCGTCGCTGTTCAACGCCCTCGTCGCGCGCGAGGCCGCCATCGTTACCCCGATCGCCGGGACCACGCGCGATGTGCTCGATGCCGACCTGATCATCGGCGGCTATGCCGTGACCCTGTCCGACACCGCCGGCCTGCGCGACAGTGCCGACCCGGTCGAGGCCGAGGGGGTGCGGCGCGCCCGGGCCCGCGCCGAGGCGGCGGACCTTCGCCTGTGGGTCCGGGGTCCGTTGGACGCGGAAGGGGACGCCGCGGGCTTCGCCAGGCAAGGCGATCTGCTGGTCCTGACCAAGGCCGATCTGGGCGCAGGCGGTTCAGTCGCCGGGTTCGAAACCGTCTCCATCAGCACCGTCACCGGTCAGGGGTTGTCCGAACTTCACGATAGGATCGCGACCCGACTGGCGCGGGACCTGTCCGGCGCGGACTTTCCATCTGTCACGCGCGAGAGACATCGTCGCCGCCTCGTGGAGGCCCTGGCGTCGGCCGAGGCGGGCAGGGCGGCCCTCGAGGTCTCGCCCGAAATGGCCGGCGACGACCTGCGCCGGGCAGCGGAGGCGCTTGGCCGGGTGACGGGCTCCATCGGGGTTGAGGACATCCTCGGCGAGGTCTTCTCGACCTTCTGCATCGGCAAGTGAGCTGTTTCACGTGAAACAGCGGTCCGGCCAAGGTGGCGGATGGGCCGGTTTTGCCCTATGTGCCCGCCCATGAAGGGTTTCGACGTCATCGTCATCGGCGGTGGTCATGCCGGCTGCGAGGCCGCGGCCGCGTCCGCGCGCGCGGGCGCCCGGACCGTGCTGTTGACCCAGAAGCTCGAAACCATCGGCGAAATGTCCTGCAACCCGGCCATCGGCGGCCTGGGCAAGGGCCATCTGGTCCGCGAGATCGACGCCATGGACGGGCTGATGGCGCGTCTGGGCGACCAGGCCGGGATCCAGTTCCGTCTGCTCAACCGGTCCAAGGGTGCGGCGGTCCAGGGCCCGCGCAGCCAGATCGATCGCCGCCTGTACCGCGAGGCCATGCAGGCCGAACTGGCGCAGACGCCCAATCTGACCCTCATGGCCGGAACGGCCGAGCGGCTGATGCTGGACGGCGAGCGCGTCATTGGCGTCATCACGGGGGAGGGAACCGGGGTCCGGGCGGCCGCGGTGGTCCTGACCACGGGCACCTTCCTGAACGGGGTCATTCACAAGGGCGACCAGCGCATCCCCGCCGGTCGTCACGGCGAGGCGCCGTCGACCGGCCTGGCCGCCGATCTGTATGGTGCCGGCCTGCAGATGGGCCGGCTGAAGACCGGCACGCCCGCGCGCCTGGATGGCCGTACCATCAGCTGGGACCGGCTGGAGATGCAGCAGGCCGACGCCGAGCCGGTGCCGTTCAGCTTCCTGACCGACCGGATCGACGTGCCCCAGATCGCCTGCGGCGTCACCCATACGACCGAGGCCACCCACCGGATCATCGCCGACAACCTCGGTGACAGCGCTGTCTATGGCGGCCATCTGTCGGGTCGGGGACCGCGCTACTGCCCCTCGATCGAGGACAAGGTCGTCCGGTTCGCCGACAAGACCTCGCACCAGATCTTTCTGGAGCCCGAGGGCCTCGACGACCCGACCGTCTATCCGAACGGCATCTCGACCTCGGTCTCCGACGCCACCCAGGCGGCCTTCCTGCGCACCATCCCGGGCCTTGAAGAGGTCGAGGTGTTCCGCTTCGGCTACGCCATCGAATATGACTATGTCGACCCGCGCGAACTGACCCCGGCGCTGGAGGTCAAGAAACGGCCCGGCCTTTACCTGGCCGGCCAGATCAACGGCACGACGGGTTATGAGGAGGCGGGGGCGCAGGGCCTGCTCGCCGGCCTGAACGCGGCCAGGGCGGCCGCCGGCTCCGATCCGGTGATCCTTGGACGGGACCAGGCCTATATCGGCGTCATGGTCGATGACCTGGTCACACGTGGGGTGACCGAGCCCTACCGGATGTTCACCAGTCGGGCCGAGTACCGGCTGACCCTTCGCGCCGACAATGCTGATCAACGATTGACGCCGCTGGCGATCAACTGCGGACTCGTCTCCGGCAGACGGGCCATGGCCTTCGCGGCCAAGGCCGCCCAGCTGGAGGCGGCGGCGGCTGTTTCACGTGAAACCGTGTTCACGCCGAAGGAAGCCGCGACCCTCGGAATCCATGTCAATGCGGATGGACAGCGTCGCTCCATACGGGACCTTCTGGCCTTTCCCGGTGTGACTCTGGACACCTTTGAATCGATCCGTCCGGAGATCGCCGACTGGTCCGCCCAGGTCCGCCAGCAGATCGAGATCGACGCCGGCTATGCGGGCTATCTCGACCGCCAGGCCTCCGACGCCGCGGCCCTGCGCCATGAAGAGGCCCTGGCCCTGCCCGTTGACCTCGACTACGCCGCCATCGGCAGTCTCTCCAACGAGGTGCGGGAGAAGCTGACCCTGATCCAGCCCCGCACCCTGGGCCAGGCCGGCCGCATCGAGGGCATGACCCCGGGCGCCCTCACGGCCCTGCTGTCGCATGTGAAGAAGGCGAAGGTCCCGGCGTGAGTACTCCCGATGCGGCCGCCTTCCAAAGCCAGTGGTCCGCCACGCCGGCCCAGATGGCCGATCTCGAAACCCTGATCGAGCGGCTGACCGCGGCCAATGCGGTCATGAACCTGATCGGTCCCGACACCCTGCCGGACGTCTGGAACCGCCACATATTCGATTCTGCCCAACTGCTGGATCTGAAGCCCGATGCGGCGACCTGGGCGGACCTCGGGGCCGGGGCCGGCTTCCCCGGACTGGTGCTCGCCATCCTGCTCAAGGATCGGGCCGACAGCCACGTCTGGCTCGTCGACAGCCTCGGCAAGCGCTGTCGCTTCCTGCAGGAATTGGTCGACGCCCTGTCGCTGCGGGCGACCGTGATCAACGGGCGGGCGGAGGAGCAACGGATCAAGGTCGATGTCGTCACCGCCCGCGCCCTGGCGCCGATGGACCGGTTGCTCGGCTATGCACAGCCTTATCTACAGCGTGGCGCACAGGGGCTGTTTCTCAAGGGGGAAAAGGCGGAGGTTGAGTTGATCGAGGCCCGCAAGGTCTGGCAGTTCGACAGCACCCTCTCCGTCTCGCGCAGCGATCCGCGCGGCCGTATCGTTTCCGTCCGGAGTCTTCGACGTGTCCAAAACCGGTAAGACCCGCGTCCTCGCGGTCTCCAACCAGAAGGGCGGGGTGGGCAAGACCACAACGGCGATCAACCTGGGCACAGCCCTGGCTGCGATCGGCGAAAAGGTGCTGATCGTGGACATGGATCCGCAGGGCAATGCCTCCACGGGTCTGGGTGTTCCACGTGAAACGCGGCGGGTCACCATCTATGACGTCATTGTGGATGGGCGTTCGGTCGATGAATCCGCCGTACCGACGACGGTTCCCGGACTCCATATCGTACCCGCCGATGCTGACATGTCCGGCGTCGAGATCGAGCTCAGCCAGGCCGATCGCCGCTCCTTCAGGCTGCGTGACGCGCTGCAGGGGCAGGGGGCGGAGGGTCAGACCCGGTATGACTATGTCCTGATCGACTGCCCACCCTCGCTCAATCTGTTGACGTTGAACGCCATGGCCGCCGCCGACGCGGTTCTTGTGCCGCTGCAGTGCGAGTTCTTCGCGCTTGAGGGCCTGACCCAGCTGATGAAGACCATCGAGATGGTGCGACAGAGCCTGAACCCGACGCTCGAGATCCAGGGTCTGGTCCTGACGATGTACGACCGGCGCAGCGCCCTGTCGGGACAGGTCGCTGCGGACGTTCGCAGCCATTTCGGCGACAAGGTCTATGACGCCGTGATCCCACGGAATGTCCGGGTGGCCGAGGCGCCGTCCTTCGGCAAGCCGGCGCTGATCTACGATCTGAAATGCGCCGGCAGCCAGGCCTATCTGCGCCTCGCCCGCGAGGTGGTGGCGCGCGAAAAATCCCGCCGGCTCCAGGCCGCGTGACCCCGATTAGAAGAACGGAAACAGTCAGTTGAGCGAACGTCAGCGCGGGCCCCAGAATCGTGGATTGGGCCGGGGTCTCTCTGCCCTTCTCGGAGAACAGGTGGCCGAGAGCGCGCCGGTCGACGGCGCATCGGCGCCCGTCGGCGTCCGGATGGCACCGATCGAGAGCCTCAAACCCAATCCGGACCAGCCGCGCAAGATCTTTGATCGCGACGATCTGGAAGAACTGGCCGCCTCGATCCGCGACAAGGGCGTGCTTCAGCCCATTCTCGTTCGCTCCCATCCCCGGGAGGACGGCGTCTGGCAGATCATCGCCGGCGAGCGCCGCTGGCGCGCGGCCCAGCTGGCCCGGCTGACTGAGGCCCCGATCATCGTCAAGGAGATGGACGATGTCGCGGTGTTCGAGGTCGCCATCATCGAGAACGTCCAGCGCGCCGACCTCAATCCGCTGGAAGAGGCCGACGCCTATCGCATGCTGATGGAGCGGTTCGGCCGCACCCAGGACGCGGTCGCCGGCGTCGTCGGCAAGAGCCGCAGCCATGTGGCCAACACCCTGCGTCTGCTGCAATTGCCGGAAGAGGTGCTGCAGCATGTCCGCACCGGCAAGCTGAGCGCCGGGCACGCGCGCGCGCTGATTACGGCTCCTGACCCCGCCGCCCTCGCCGACCAGATCGTGGCCGGTGGGCTCAACGTCCGTCAGGCCGAGGCGCTCGCCCGCCGCGCCGCCGACGGGCCGAAGGGCCGCAAGCCCGGCGCGCCTTCCTCGGGCGGCGAAGGCTCGGCCGATGTCGCGGCGCTGGAACAGGACCTGGCGGACGCTCTCGGCCTCAGGGTCCAGCTGGCCGATCGGGGCGGCAAGGGCGAGCTGACCGTCAGCTACGGCACGCTGGAGCAACTCGACGACCTGTGTCGTCGATTGATGCGCGGCTGAAGCCGGTCCGTGCTAGGCTGCGCGGATGACCGACAAGCCTTCCAACCCGACCGCCGAAGCCATGAAACGCGCGCTTGCCGCCAAGAAGGCGAGCGGCGGTCCTTCCCATGGCGGCGTTCAGGGCTCGGCGCGCGCCGAGGAAAAGGCCCAGCAGGCCCGCAGCGCCGCCCTCGCCAAGCCGGCCTTCCGCAAGGCGTCGAAGCGCGGCTAGAGCCCGAGTCGCCGCGCCCGCGCCGAGATCTCCAGCAGCAGCCGTTCGGCGATCAGCTGGTCCGGAGAACCGGTCGTCTTGGTCGCCACATCGGCCGTGTTGACGCTGTCCAGCACGCGGTCGAGGTCTTCCAGCCGCCAGCTGCGTGCCTGACGCAGCATTTCGGCCTCCTGTTTCCAGAACACCCCCGCCGCCTTGGCCGCCTCCTTGGCCCCGGCGCCGTTGGCCTGAAGCACATTGATCCGCCGCAGTTTGCCGAGGTGGATCGAGGCCTGTCTCACCGCCATGACAGGCGATTCCCCCTCGGCCAGGGCGCGTCTCAGGCCTGACTGGGCGGGGGCGGGACGACCGCCGAAGGCCTGGAGCGCCGCGTCCTGCAGCGAGGCGTCCGCCTCTACCCCGAGGTGTCGCTCGAGGTCTTCCACATCGATGGTCTTCCCGGAGCCCGGCCCGATGTAGAGGGCCAGGCGCTCGATCTCCTGCCGCATCAGGCCACGCTCGCGGGGCAGGCGGCTGACGAACCGGTCAAGGGCGTCACCGGTCAGTCCGACCTTGTCGGCGGCCAGGGCCTCGCGCGTCATCCGGGCCACGTCGCCGGTCTCGTCCTCAAAGCAGGCGATGCCGACCGCGCCCTGCGCCGCCTCGGCCGCCTTGCGGAGCGCCGAGTCGCGGCCGAGCGCGCCGGCCTCGATGACCAGCATGGCGTCGGGATTGTAGCCCCCCTCGGCATGGACCTTGAGCGCGGCGGCCAGCAGCTTGTCGATCGAGGCCTTTTCCGACCCCAGCCGGACCCGCACCAGCCGCCGTCCGCCGATCATCGAGAGGGCGGTCAGGGCCTCCTCCAGCCGCGCTTCATCGCCGTCGATGTCGCTGTCGGTCAGCAGGGTGACGTTGAAGGGATCGTTCAGATCGGGCGTGATCGCCTTGCACAGGATTTCGGCGCGCTCGCCGACGCCTGACCGGTCCTTGCCGTGGATGACCGCGGCGCGGACGCCCGGGTCCGGAGCCTTGAGGAAACGGTCGACCTCGGGGCGTTTGGCCAGAATCATCGGGCGTGCATCATGGCCGGTCCGAAAGCGCCCGCATCAGGTCGAGCCGGATCAGGCGGGCCAGTTCGGCGGCGGCCCGTTCCTCACCATCCTGCTGGGCCGCGATGGCCGCGAAGGGCTGGTCGGCGGCGGCATAGGTCGTGGTGACGGTCTCGACACCGGTGACAGCCGGGCCGCCATTGGTCGGGGTCAGGGTCCAGGTCCCGCGGACGGTCAGTTCATACCGGGTCGCGGTGTCGTCGATGCGCCGGCCCAGCGGACGCCGTGACGGTTCGAGTGTGGTCTCCAGCCGCCAGAGCGGGGCCTGGGCGCCGTCACGGCCCAGGGCGTCCTCAAGCTGTTCGCGCACGCGATAGCCGAGGCGGTCGTCCTGGGTGGTCACGGCGATGCGGGACAGGGAACCGCCGACGGCGGTCTCGCCGTACAGGGGCGTGAAGCCGCAACCAGCCAGTCCCACGAGCGCGACAAAGCCAATCGCGAGGCGGCGCATCAGCCGACCACCAGATTGACGATGCGATCCTTGACCACCACGATCTTCCTCACCGTCTGACCCTCCAAACGCGCCTGGACCTCCGGATCGGCCATGACGATGGCCTCGACCTCGGCCGGTTCCAGACCCCGGGCGACGCGGATCTCGCCGCGGCGCTTGCCGTTGACCTGGATGGGCAGGGTCACCTCGTCATCGGCCGCCAAGGCCGGATCGAATTCCGGCCAGGGCGCGTCCAGCACCATCCCCTCTTCGCCGAGCCGCGTCCAGCACTCCTCGGCGAGGTGGGGGGTGAAGGGGGCGACCAGCCGCACCAGGGCGGACAGGGCCTCGCGCCGCGCGGCACCGCCGGCGGTGCCGTGGTCCCGCACCACGGCCACAAAGGCGTAGAGTTTGGCGATGGCGGAGTTGAAGCGGAAGCCGCTCACCCCTTCGGACACCGCCTTGATGGCCTTGTGGGTCTCGCGGATGAGGGCGGCGTCGGTCTCATGGGCGGGGGCGTCGGGCTCGAAGCCGTCGACCTCGGTCCAGACGCGCTGGACGAAGCGGGCCGCGCCCTCGACGCCGCCGGGCGTCCACTGGACATCGCGCTCGGGCGGGCTGTCGGACAGGACGAACAGCCGGCCCGCGTCCACGCCGTAGGTGTCGACGATTTCCTGCGGGGCGACGACGTTCTTCTTCGACTTGGACATCTTCTCGATGTCGCCGATCGTCAGGGCCTCACCGGTCGAGATTTGCCGGGCCGAGCGGTTGCCGGCGTCATTGGTCAGGTCGACGTCGGTGGGTTCGACCCAGGCCCCGTCGGCGCGGCGGTAGGTCTCGTGGACCACCATCCCCTGGGTGAACAGGCCGGCGAAAGGTTCGCGCACGGACATCAGCCCGGCGTCCGAGAGGGCGCGGCTGATGAAGCGGGCGTAGAGCAGGTGCAGGACGGCGTGTTCGACCCCGCCGATATACTGGTCGACCGGCAGCCATTTGTCGGCGGCGGCGCGGGAGATCGGCTCGGCCGCGGTGGGATCGGTGAAGCGCGCGAAATACCAGCTGGAGTCGACGAAGGTGTCGAGCGTGTCGGTCTCGCGCACCGCCTCGCCGCCGCAGGACGGACAGGCGACGTGTTTCCAGGTCGGATGGCGGTCCAGCGGATTGCCCGGCGTGTCGAAGGTCACGTCCTTCGGCAACTCGACGGGAAGCTGGTCGGCCGGAACGCCCACGGGTCCGCACCCGGCGCAGTGGATCACGGGAATGGGACATCCCCAGTAGCGCTGGCGGCTGACGCCCCAGTCGCGCAGGCGGTAGAGGGTCGCCCCCTCGCCCTGACCGGCCGCCTCGAGCCGTGCGATGGCGGCGGCCTTGGCGGCCTCCACCTCGAGCCCGTCCATGAAATCGGAGTTGAACAACCGACCAGGCCCAACGTAAGCTTCTGTTTCGACGCCGAAATCAGGAGCAGCGTCATCCGGTCTCACAACCGGGACGACTGGCAGGTCGTATTTGCGGGCGAAGTCGAGGTCGCGCTGATCGTGTGCCGGGCATCCGAAGATGGCACCGGAGCCGTAGGTCGACAGAACGAAATTGGCCGCCCAGACCGGCACGGTCCGCTCGGGGTCGAACGGGTGGCGGACGCGGACGCCGAGATCGACACCCAGTTTCTCCGCCTTCTCGATATCGGCTTCGCTGGTTCCGGACCGGGCGCAGGCCGCCACGAAGGTCGCCACCTCGGGCCGATGGGCCGCGATCGCCCGGGTCAGCGGATGGTCCGGCGCGAGCGCGAGGAAGCTGGCACCGAACAGGGTGTCAGGCCGGGTGGTATAGATCTCGACGGGATCGCGCGCGTGGTTGGGCTCGCCCGGCGCTGACGCCGGCAGGAAGGCGGGGGCCTCGGCAATCTCCCACCAGAGGGTCGCGCCGCGGCTCTTGCCGATCCAGTTCTCCTGCATCAGCCGGACCTTGTCGGGCCAGCGGCCCTCCAGGTCCTTGAGCCCCTCGATCAGGTCGTCGGCATAGTCGGTGATGCGCAGGAACCACTGGTTCAGCTTGCGCTTCTCGACCACGGCGCCCGAACGCCAGCCGCGGCCGTCGACGACCTGCTCATTGGCGAGGACCGTATTGTCGACCGGGTCCCAGTTGACGACCGAGTCCTTGCGATAGACCAGGCCGCGCTTGAGCAGTTCCAGGAACCAGGCCTGCTGCTTGCCGTAATAGGCCGGATCGCAGGTGGCGAACTCGCGCGACCAGTCCAGCGACAGGCCGAGGAGTTTCAGCTGGTCGCGCATCGCGGCGATGTTGGACCAGGTCCAGTCGCCGGGATGGATGCCGCGCTCGATCGCCGCATTCTCGGCCGGAAGACCGAAGGCGTCCCAGCCCATCGGATGCAGGACGTCGAACCCCTGCGCCCGCTTCGACCGCGCCACCACGTCGCCCATGACGTAGTTGCGGGCGTGGCCCATGTGGATGGCCCCCGACGGATAGGGGAACATCTCCAGCACATAGTATTTCGGCCGTCCCGTGCCTTCGGTCGGCATGCGGAAGGCGTCGGCGGCCGCCCAGCGGGCTTGCTGGCGGGGTTCTGCGGTCTTGGGCTCGTAGCGAACCGGGGTCTTGGCCACGGGAGTCTTTCAGGCTGCTCCTTCAGGAACAGGCCCGACGGAGGCTAGGCGATGGGGAGGGTGGTCAGCCGGCGTTCGAAAGGTTGAGCTGACGGGCCTTGGTCAGGATGGCGTTTTCCAGATCGGTCTCGGTCTGGGCGGCGACGCGGGCGCCGGTCCAGCAGCCGGCGGTGTCGACTTCCGCGTCGGCGTCGGCCGGATTGGGCGTGCAGCCGGGACGCAGGACCTGTTTGGTGATGCTGACGTTCAGGGCGTCGGCGCGCAGACGGCGGTCGAGGATGAACACGGTCGCCTTGAAGCGCTCGTTCGGCGTCTGCGGGTCAATGTACCAGCTGTAGTTGATGACCCCGCCCCAGGGATCAGCGTTGGCCAGGGGCATGAAGCTCAGCGTGTCGAGGGTCGCGCGCCACAGATAGGCGTTGACGCCGATGCCCGTCTGCGCGCTCGCCGCGGCCTGCGCACTGCCCATGCCGCTGAAAACCTCGCCCACGGTCGGGCCAAACGGGCGGGTGCTGGAGCAGCTGCCCAGCAGGACGCACGAGGTGATCAGGGCGAACGTCGCGCCGCGAACCAGCACCATCGAGACTTCTCCATACGGTCATGACGTGCAGCGGACCGGTTCCGGCGCACGCGCTGGCTCTGCCGGATACGGTCCGAGCCTAAGCGTCGCTCTATAACACGGCGAAAAGGGGCCATGACAAGGCGAAGACGCATTCGAACGATCGCCCATCGGCCAGGGGCGTCCACGATGTGTCTCTGGCGAAGGATTCGCGTGACGCTCGCGCCACAGGAGTCTTCCAGAGTCGCGGGGAGCCCGGTTACAGCGACACCGATTCGTTGACCGGGTTGACCAGCGGTGTCTAAGTGCGGGTGATCGCGACATATCGTCGTGAGGTAAAGGGCAGGACATGCGCAGAACGGCGCGCAAGACAGGCGCTCTGATCGCCGGACTGGCCGCGGGGCTCACGCTCCTGGCCATGGCCGACGTCGCCTCGGCCCAGGCCGCCGGCGCGTCTTCGCGCGCCCGTGCACCCGCTGTTTCCCTGACCGACGCCCAGGCCGCCCGCGCCGCTGCGGCCCAACCCGGGTCGTCGCGTCTGCGCTTCACCGAGCGCGGCCGCTGGGGGCTCGACCTGAACCTCAGCCAGCCCGTCGGCCGTGAAAGCAATCTCGGCGACGTCGAGGCCGGAGCCTATTACCGCGTCAACCCGCGCCTGCGCGTCGGGGCCGCCGCGGGTCTGGCCGAGCCCGAGAGCGATCCGGCGCGCGCGCCCCAGACCGACCGTCGCGCCGCGCCGCGCTTCCGGCTGGAATCGATCTTCCGTTTCTAGTCCGGCCCGAACGCCGACCGGACCGCTGAGACCCCCGCAATTCCGCACGCGCCCGAGCCGACAAGGTCATGCGCATTGTCGCTGTCGATCCCGCCGAGGGCGTAGATCGGGCAGGGCGCGCTCTCGACCCATGCCGTGAAGGTCTTCAAGCCCAGAGCGGGCCGGTCCGCAGAGGCACCGCCGGCGGGAAACACCGGCGATGCGACCAGGGCGTCCAGCCCCGGCGTTTCCAGCATCGTCCGGCAATGGGCCGCGCCGGTGATGATCCAGTCCGGCCGGGCCGCAGCCAGCCCAACCGCCTGATCCCGTGCCCGCTCGGGAAGGTGGACGCCGTCGGCCCCGACCGCCTCGGCCAGCGCCGCGTCGAGCCCGATCAGCAGTCGTCCGCCGCGCTCCAGCGTGGCCTCCCGCAATCGTTGCGCCGTCTCACGGGCCCCGGCCCGGCCGAAATGCCGGAACACGACGCCCGACCCGGGGGGCAGTCGCGCCGCCGTCTCCCAGGGCCGCGGCGTGCGGTCGGGATCCGTGAAGAACAGCAGGGGCGGAAGGTTCAGGCCCGATCGACCACGCGCCCCGCTGACTTTGGCCGCGTCCCGTGCGAGGACGCTGGCGGCCTCCCACAGGATTTCGGCGTCTGCCCGGTTCATGACCCCCTCTTCTCCCGAACCCGTTCCGCCGTCCAGCGCTGTCGCCGCGCGGCTTGAGACCCTCCAGCGCCGCATTGCCGCCGCCTGCCGCGCCTCCGGCCGGACCGTGGAAGAGGTGACCCTGACCGCCGTTTCCAAGACCCAGCCGCCCGAGGCCATCGATGCGGCGCTCGCCGCGGGCCAGCGGGTCTTCGGCGAAAACCGGGTGCAGGAGGCGCAGGCGCGCTGGAACGACCGCCGGGAGGGGATTGCGGGCCTCGAGCTCAGGCTGATCGGACCGCTGCAGTCGAACAAGGCCGCTGATGCCGTCGCCCTGTTCGATGTCATCGAGACGCTCGACCGGCCGAAACTGGCGGACGCCCTGGCCGCCGCGGGCGTGCGCGCCGGCAAGCCCGTGCGGGTCCTGATCCAGGTCAACACCGGTGCCGAGCCCCAGAAGGCCGGCGTCCTGCCGGGCGAGACCGGCGACCTGGTCGAATACGCCCGGGCCGCGGGCCTGGTTGTAGAAGGCCTGATGTGCATTCCGCCGGCCGATGAGGCCCCCGGTCCGCATTTCGCCCTGCTGCGCAAGATCGCCCGTCGCCATGGGCTGGAGGTCCTCTCGATGGGCATGAGCGGCGACTACGAGACCGCGATCCGCTTCGGCGCGACCCATGTACGCGTCGGATCATCGCTCTTCGGGGAACGAAAGGCCCCTGAAACACCCTTCAGGGACTGAAAACCGCGCTGCTTCGGGTCAAACCCTTGGCGGATCGGGCGACGCTCGCCATTCTGGTATCCATGCCCACGCCCAAGACCATATTGATCATCGACGACGACGACGACCTGCGCGAGGCGCTGGCCGAACAGCTGGCGCTGCACGAGGCCTTTCGGCCGGTCCAGGCCTCGACCGCGGCCGAGGGCGTCCGCATGGGCCGCGAGGTTCGTGCCGATCTGATCCTGCTGGACGTCGACCTGCCGGATATGGACGGCCGCGAGGCCTGTCGCCTGCTGCGCAAGGACGGGGTCTCGACCCCGATCATCATGCTGACCGGTCAGGCGTCCGATTCCGACACCGTGCTGGGGCTGGAGTCAGGGGCCAATGACTATGTCACCAAGCCTTTCCGCTTCGCGGTCCTTCTGGCCCGTATCCGCGCCCACCTGCGCAGCCATGAACAGTCCGAGGACGCCGTCTTCCGCATCGGCCCCTATGAATTCCGCCCGGCCGCCAAGGTCCTGATCGACGACAAGGGCAGGAAGGTCCGGCTGACCGAGAAGGAAACCAATATTCTCAAATACCTCTACCGCGCCGGGGCCAAGGCCGTGTCGCGCGAGGAACTGCTGACCGAGGTCTGGGGCTACAACGCCGGGGTCACCACCCACACGCTGGAAACCCACATCTACCGCCTGCGCCAGAAGATCGAGCCCGAACCGGGCCAGGCGCGGCTGCTGCTGACCGACGCGGGCGGATACCGGCTGCAGCCGTGAAGGTGGCGGCGGGGCTCGGTTGCCTGCTGCTAGCCTGCGCGCCCATGGGTGCCGCGGCCCAGTCCGCGACGCACGAGGACCGGACGCCCGACAGCCCGCTTGAGGCTCTGTTGCAGTTTGCCGTGCACAATCAGTCGGGGCAGCAGCGCTTCGAGGCGGCGTTCATGGAGCAGAAGGTCTATGTCCGCATCACACAGCAATCCTTCGAAGCGCTACAGGCAGCGCAGGGTCCGGACGGTCGACTGACTGCCAGGACGCAGATCGAGCTCTGGTCCGTGACGTCCGAAACACCATCGCCCCTGGTTCCGATGTTCACCAGTGAAGCGGCGTTCCGGCGGGCCTATCCGGAGCATCCATGGTTGAGCATCTCGGGCCAGCAGGCTCTATCTCTTATGGCCGAACCGATCGCTGTCAGGGTGAGTGACGGCGCCGGGCACATAGTCACCTGGAGCAAGTCCGAGGTGGAGGTACTGAAGGCCCGCTACCCCGCGCCGACCACCTGATCAGACCTCCAGATCCATCGTCACCGGTGCGTGGTCGCTGGGCTGGGTCCATTCGCGAACCGTGTCGTGGATGCGGGCGCTGCCGGCCTTCACCGCCGGGGTCAGGCCCGGCGAGGTCCACAGGTGGTCCAGCCGCAGGCCGCGGTTGGACTTGCGGAAGTCAGCGGCGCGATAGCTCCACCAGCTGGCCAGTTTGGTCGGCTCGGGGATCTGGTCGCGGACCACATCGGCGAAACCGCCGGCGGCCTGCAGCCGGCGCAGGGTCTCGACCTCCAGAGGCGTGTGGCTGACGATCTTCGACATGTAGCGGTGGTTCCAGACGTCGTTCTCTCCGGGCGCGATGTTGAAATCCCCGGCCAGGACCAGCGGCCGCTGTTTGTCCCGCCCCGCCATTTCGGCGGTCAGCCGCTCGTAGAAGTCCATCTTGTGATCGAATTTCGGGTTCAGGGCCCGGTCCGCGACGTCGCCGCCCGCCGGGATGTAGAAATTCTGCACCTCGACGCCGTCGACCATGACGCCGACGCAGCGGGCGTGTTTCTCGCGGCAGACGTCGAGGACGGGCGCCTCGGTGATCGGCTTGCGGCTGGCGATGGCGACGCCGTGCCAGCCCTTCTGACCGCCGATCCTGAGGTAGGGCAGCCCCATCGCCTCAAAGGCGCCGCGCGGGAACTGGTCCTCGAGGCATTTGATCTCCTGCAAACACAGGACGTCGGTCCCGCTTTCGGCGACGAACCGCGCGACCTGGTCGATGCGCAGGCGGACGGAGTTGATGTTCCAGGTGGCGATGCGAAGCATGGAGGTGGCTCTAGCATCTTCGGACCGGGATCGTTGACCCCCTGCTTTCGTCATTCCGGGCGGAGCCTCGCTTGCGAGGCGCAGACCCGGAACCCAGCGGCGCGCGCGAGCGCGAACCTGTCGGGAGCGCGGGCGTCCGCCTTTCCGGCGGTGTTTCGCCGCCTTCGCGGCGCCGCTGGGTTCCGGGTCTCCGCTGCGCTGCGCCCGGAATGACGAAAGCACAAAAAAGCGCCCGGTCGGGGGGGACCGGGCGCTGGAAGGTTCGTCTCTCTCGCCGCCGGGAAGGGGATGAAATCCGTAGCGGGTCAGATCAGCTCCTGCCGACCTGTGACGAAAGTGCCACGGTCGACAAAAAATGTCAAACCGGTGCTCGCCCCAAAGGCGAAATCAATTCCGGCCGGGACGGCGGGTCGGATCGCGCAGCTGGAACAGACTGGCGGCGAGGTTTGAGGCCGGTGTCAGCGAGGTCAACTGCGTCCGGGTGCTGCCGCCCTGGGCGTCGCGGATGGTCCATTCATGCAGGCGAACGGGATCTCCGGCGAAGGACAGGATCACCGAGCCCTCATCGGGCCGGCGCGCGTCGCGGGCGGTAATGGCGAAGGCGCCGGACGCCATCCGGGTCACCCGGTCGATGCGCACGCCCTGATCAAAGCGGACGTTGCGGGCGAGGAAGGTCGACAGCGGCGTCGCGCCCAGCGGCACCTGGCGGAAGACATTCAGGCGCGGGTCGTAGCGTTTGACGTTCGATCCGTCCGACACGACCAGCAGACCGGACGGATTGGTGTATTCGAAGCGCATCTTGCCGGGACGCTGCAGCCAGAAACGCCCCTCGCGGCGCTGGGCCCCCGAGGTCTCGACGAAATTGCCCTGGGCCGAGGTCAGGCCCTGCAGATAGGTCTGGGCCTGGGCGAGTGTTGCGCGGTCCTCGGCCGACAGGGCGCTCTGCGCGGAGGCGGGCATGGCGGCGACGGCCGCGATGGCGGCGGTTCCGAGTGCGAAGGCGCGGCGTGAAACAGTCATCAGGGTCTTCTCCCGTTCGGGATGGTTGTTGATCATGCCGTAGTGCGGAACGGGAAAGGCGCGGGCATGGCCCGAGCCTGACCATATTCCGGCGCTGCGATGAAGCCCTGTTCAGCTTCAGGCGACGACGACCTGTCCTGAACGCGGCACGGACGGCGACGTTGCCCGAGCTACATCGGCGGCGGACCCGCCAGAATGTCGCGTTTGCCCGCATGGTTCGCGGGGCTGACGACCCCCTCCTGCTCCATCCGCTCGATCAGGGAGGCGGCGCGGTTGTAGCCGATCTGCAGGCGGCGCTGGATGTAGCTGGTCGAGGCCTTGCGGTCGCGGGTGACCACGGCCACGGCACGGTCATACAGGTCGTCGCCCGAGCCGCCGCCCTCGTCGTCGAACCCGGCCGCGTCACCGTCGCCATCCGGATCGTCGGTGATCAGGTCGAGATAGTCGGGCTCGCCCTGGCTGCGCAGGTGTTTGCAGACCTCGTCGACCTCCTGATCGGTCACGAACGGACCGTGCAGGCGGGTGATGCGCCCGCCGCCCGCCATGTAGAGCATATCCCCCTGGCCCAGCAGCTGCTCTCCGCCCTGTTCGCCCAGGATGGTGCGGCTGTCGATCTTGGAGGTGACCTGGAAGCTGATCCGGGTCGGGAAATTGGCCTTGATCGTGCCGGTGATGACATCGACCGAGGGGCGCTGGGTGGCCATGATCAGGTGGATGCCGGCGGCCCGGGCCATCTGGGCCAGACGCTGGACAGCGCCCTCCACATCCTTGCCGGCGACCAGCATCAGGTCGGCCATCTCGTCCATGACGACGACGAGGAAGGGCAGGGGTTCGGGGCGGATCTTCTCGGACTCATAGACCGGGCGGCCCTGCTCATCGAAGCCGGTCTGGACGGTGCGTTCGAAATGCTCGCCCTTGGCCACGGCCTCGCGGGCGCGCTCGTTGTAGGAGGCGATGTTGCGCACGCCGAGCTTGGACATCCGCCGGTAGCGGTCCTCCATCTCGCGCACGGTCCATTTCAGGGCGACGACCGCCTTCTTCGGATCTGTGACGACCGGGGCCAGCAGGTGCGGGATACCGTCATAGACCGACAACTCCAGCATCTTGGGGTCGATCATGATGAAGCGGCACTCGGCCGGGCTGTGCCGGTAGAGGATCGACAGGATCATGGCATTGACCCCCACCGACTTGCCCGAGCCGGTGGTGCCGGCGATCAGCAGGTGGGGCATGCGCGCCAGATCGGCGACATAGGGCTCGCCGCCGATGGTCTCACCCAGTGCCAGCGGCAGCAGGTGGGCCGGCTTGTCGTATTCGGTCGAGGCCAGCAGGTCGCGCAGATAGACGGTCTCGCGCCGGGCGTTGGGCAGTTCGATGCCGATGGCGTTGCGGCCGGGCACGACCGAGATGCGGCAGGCGCGGGCGCTCATCGAGCGGGCGATGTCGTCGCTCAGGGCCACGACGCGGCCGTGTTTGACGCCGGGAGCCGGCACCAGTTCGTACAGGGTCACGACGGGGCCGGGCCGAATCTGGTCGATGACGCCGCGCACGCCGAATTCCTGCAGCACGCCCTCCAGCATCTTGGCGTTCTGTTTCAGGGCCTCCTCATCGACCGAGGCGACCCGTTTGGCCGGCTTGGTCAGCATCGACAGGGGCGGCAGGTCAAAGCCGGTCGAGGGGCGGGCGAAGTCGAAGGCGGCCTGGCTGTCGTCGGCTTCGCGGCGGGGTTTCGGTGCCTTGGCGGCGGCGACCCTGGGCTCCGGCGCGCCACGCACGGGGTCCGGAGCTTCCCACGGCGGGGGCGTGTCCAGCACGACCGGGCCCTCGTCCAGCTCCAGCGTCGGCCGCGGACGTGGCGTGGCCCTGGCGGCGGGGCGGCGCGTCTTCGGGGCTGTTGGCGCGGGATTGCGAAGGCCGCGGGCCCAGGCGACGCCCTCGGCGATGTCAGCGAACCTCAAACCAACGGCGTAGCCGATCCCCCACAGGGCCAGCGGCAGGAACAGCAGGCCCGCGATGAAGGGCGCGCCCGGCAGGCGCAGACCGTCGCACGCCATCCGGATCAGGCCCACGATGGCGTCGCCCCACAGTCCGCCGAGGCCCGCGGCCAGGGGCCAGGCGGCGGGGGCGGCGAGGGCCGAAAGCGCCGCCGACAGGGCCAGAACGCCGCCGGTGGCTGAAAGCGCCTTGAGCGGCGTGGGCTTCAGTCGCTGCTGGATGGCGTCGCCGATGGCAGCGGCCAGCCCGAAGGCGATCAGCAAGATCGCGCCGGGCCAGGCGGCCAGGCCCAGCGACTGCATGAACAGGTCGGCAAACAGGGCGCCGTTCAGGCCCAGCCAGTTGGTCGGCTCCGCGCCCGACGCCGCATTGAGACTGGGATCGGCCGGGTTCCACGAGATCAGCGCGACCAGCAGCAGGGCCGCGAGCAGGGCCTGGAGCACGCCGCGGAATTTCACCGTGATCGGCGCGCCCCACAGAAGGCGGGCGCTGACCCAGGCGCGCTGGCCGATGGCGAGGGCGGCGGACATGCGGCGACGAACTCCGGACGGACGGGACAGTCCGCTGTTGTCGCGCGGGGAGGGTTAAGGGGCTGTTTACCAGCGGAAGGTGGTTGGTGATGGGTGGTTGGTGACTGG
>CALRXX020000001.1:0-392034 GCA_943372245.1 bacterium | reverse complement strand
GGTGTCGAGATGATCATGCCCGGCGACAACGCCGAGCTGAACGTCGAGCTGATCACCCCGATCGCCATGGACCAGGGCCTGCGCTTCGCCATCCGCGAAGGCGGCCGCACCGTCGGCGCCGGCGTCGTGTCCAAGATCACCGAGTAAGCCCTTCGGTGCGCTAACGCTCGCGACGCGGTCGCTCACTTCTTGAGCGCGGTCGTGAAGACAAACTGGGCGGCCCCGGAGGAAACTCCGGGGCCGTTTCTGCGTCTGCGATCCCGCAAGGGGGGAAGGACCGGATCCTTTCCGCTCGCCTGACAGGGGATGAAGGTGACGCCCGCGGGATCATCGTCTAGCGTCGCCTCGTAGTTGTGTCGGGGGATGCAGGCGTGGCGTTTGGGGGCGGACAGGCGGAGGCGCGCGGGCTGTCGTTCGGACCCGCGCCGGCCGGATTCGACATGGACCTGTTCGACATCGGCGAGCGCGATCCGTCGGCCCTGAGCGAGCGCGGCTGTTGTTTCTGGCTGTCGGACACCCGGCTGGACGCGAGCGGGGCGGAGCGCGTCTTCACCAGCCGGCTGGTGCAGCAGGTGACGGGCAGCGACGGCCTTCAACCGGCGGCCAGTTTCGAGGCGGCCTTCAATCCGTCCTATGAGCGGCTGGTCATCCACGGCATCCGGGTCTGGCGCGACGGAGCCGTGCGCGAAGCGGCGCGGCCCGAGGCCTTCGAACTGTTCCGCCGCGAGCTGAACCTGGAGCGGGCGGTCTATGACGGCCGTCTGACGGCGCACATGATCGTGCCGGATGTGCGGGTCGGCGACGTGGTCGACACGGCCTTCTCGATCATCGGCGTCAATCCGGTGCTGAAGGGTTCGCTGAGCATATCGCCGCGCCTGCAGTGGAGTTCGCCGGTCATCGAGACGCGGGTGGAGATCCGCATTCCGGCGGACCGGGCTGTGACACTGCGGCCGTTCGGCCGGCTGCCGAAGGTTCAGGATGTGACCGCGGACGGGGTGCGGACACTGCGCTGGATCGCCCGCGACGCAACGCCCTGGCGGCATGAGGCGGACGCGCCGCCCTGGCACGCCGGCTACGCCTCGGTGCATGTGACCGACACCATCGGCTGGGATGAGGTGGCGGGGCTGTTCTGCGCCTTCTACGAGCCGCCCCCGCAGTTGCCCGAGACGCTGGAGATCGCGACGGCGGGGATCATGGCCGCGGAGCCGACGGCGGCGGGCCGGGCCGCGGCGGGCCTGCGGTTCGTCCAGGGCGTGTTGCGATACCATTCGGTGGGCGTCGGCGACGGCGGCTACCGGCCGCGGCCGGTCGAGACCATCTGGGAGACCCGCTACGGCGACTGCAAGGACGCCTCGCGCCTGCTGGTGGCCGTGCTGCGGCGGATGGGGGTGGAAGCGGTTCCGGCGCTGGTGAACACGCGCATCGGTCCGGACCTCGAGCATGAGCCGCCCAACGCCACGGCCTTCGATCACTGTATCGTCCGCGTGACCATCGACGGGGAGGCCTGGTGGCTGGATCCGACCCAGTCCAGCCAGGGCGGCGACCTGGCGCATCTGAGCCGCCCCCGCCACGGCTGGTCGTTGCCGCTGGTCGCGGGGGCGACCCTGGAGCGGATGCGCGAGGGCGAGATTCCGACCGTCTGCGCCACGCGCGAGACCTGGACCTTCGACAAACAGGCCGCCATGCCCGCGCGGCTGGAGATGCGGACCGTCTATCGCGACTGGCGCGCCGACGACATGCGGCGCTGGCTGGCCAATGACGGGCGGCGCAACGTCAGCCGCCGGTTCCGGGAATCGCTGGAGGCGGAATACGGCCAGGTGGTCGAGGCGGGCCCGCTGGAGGTGATCGACGGGGCGGCGGACAACCGGCTGGAGGTGGTGGAGCTGTATGACGTCGACCGGCCGTTCAAGGCGCTGGACGCCGGGCGGATGCGGTTCGTTTCGCGCGACGATGTGATCGGGCCGAATCTGCGCGACATCGAAACGGCGCGCCGGACGGAGCCGATCGACCTGGGCGCGCCGCGCCGGGTGATGACGGAGCGTATCTTCAACCTGCCCACGGCCATCCACATCCAGCCCTGGAAGGTCGAGCGAGCCGGGCCAGGCACCTTCCTTCGCAGCGCCCTGGAATGGCGGAATTCGCGGCAGGCGGTGCATACGCTGGACCTGACCGTCACGCGCCGGATCGTGCCGGCGACCCAGGCGCTGGACCATTTCGCGGCGGTGCGGGAAGCGCGTGATTTCAACGGGGTCAGCTTCGGCGTCGGCGTGAAAAAGGGCCGGATTGTCGCCCTGGACGGCCAGGCCCCGCACAATGACAACTGGATCGGCTGGGCCATCCTGGCGTTGATCGGGGCCTTCCTGGTCGCCGGATGGGTGATGCAGGGCGGTTAACGCCGCCCCCGGTTGGTGCAAGGTCTTGCATGCAACCGCGACCGAGGACCAACGTTTCCATCACGAACGTTAGGGATTCAGTAACCATGCGGCGCGCGCTTCGGATCGGCCTGTTCATCGGCACCTTCATCGGTATGTCGGCCTGCGCCGCCATCCCCGAAAGCGGCTCGCGCGGCGCCTATGGAAGCGCCGAGGTCGGGCGCACCAGCTGAACTGTCTTCCTGTCAGGAAGGAATCCGTGGCGGCGGGGGCGAATTCCCCCTATCATGCCGCCTGCGGACGCCGACTGTCGCGCCGCGCCGGTTTCGACCCCCCTAGATGTTAGCCTTCGCCATCGTCGTCGTTCTGCTCCTCGTGGTGCTCAACGGCCTGTTCGCCATGACCGAGCTGGCGGTCGTCTCGTCCCGTAAATCCAAACTGCAAAGCCGCGCCGAACGGGGCGACAAGGGCGCGCGCGCCGCGCTGAAGCTGGCGGAGGAGCCGACCCATTTCCTGTCGGCCGTGCAGGTCGGCATCACCCTGATCGGCATCGCCGCGGGTGCCTACGGCCAGGCCTCGATCGCGGGCGAGCTGAACCGGATCCTGTTCGAAGCCTTTCCGGCGCTCGGCCACTGGGCGCAGGTCATCTCGACCACCCTGGTCGTCATCTTCATCACCTATGTCTCCGTGATCGTCGGCGAACTGGTGCCCAAGCGGCTGGCGCTGATCTTCCCGGAATCGATCGCCTCGAAGATGGCGGCACCGATCTCGACCGTGGCCATCGTGCTGAAGCCTTTCGTGGTGATCCTGACAGCCTCTACGTCTGCCATCCTCAAGATCATGGGGGTCAAGGACCGCGACGGTACGGATGTGACCCAGGAAGAGGTCGAGACGATGATCGCCGAGGGCACCGCCTCCGGCCTGATCGAGCCCGAAGAGCAGACCATGATCGAGGAGATCCTGCGTCTGGGTGACCGGCCGATCCGGGTGGCCATGACGCCGCGCCACGAAGTCTTCTGGATCGCGCTGGATGACCCCGAAAAGCAGCTGCGCGACGAGGTCCGCGCCTGCCCCTATTCACGCATTGTCGTGGCCCGCGAGAACGACGTCGATAACCCGCTGGGCGTGGTCCACAAGAAGGACCTGCTGGACAGTTTGCTGGACAATGGCGAGTTCAACGTCGAGCGACTTGTGCAGACACCGGCCTTCATCCCGCAGTCGACCTCGGTGCTGAAGGCGCTGGAGATCATGAAGGCCTCGCGGGTTCATATGGCCTTCCTGGTGGACGAATTCGGGGCGTTCGAGGGGGTGGTGACGGCCACCGACCTGCTGGAGATGATCGCCGGCGATTTCGACGAGGGTCACGACGACTCCGAGGTCAATGTCCGCCTGCGCGAGGACGGCACCTGGCTGGTCGACGGCCAGACCGACATCGACGAACTGGCCGACGCCCTGGGCGAGGATTTCGGCGAGGCCGAGGGTTTCCATACGATCGCCGGCCTGGTGCTGCACCAGTTGTCCCGGGTCCCCGGCGAGGGCGAAATCCTGCAACTGGGCCGGTTCGAGGTCGAGGTCATCGACATGGACGACCGCCGGATCGACAAACTTCTGTTCAAACAGGTGGTCAAGCCTGAGGACGAAGCCCGGGCCGTCGCCGAACAGTACGAGGATTAGGCCCAAGCCGCTTGAAAACCCCCTCGCGGTCGGGCATACGCCGCGGTCTGGCGAAGCCGAGCGCGCCTGGGGGGAGACCCTCCGGCGCGTTATAGTTTTGTCCGGAACCTAGGAGTGTAGCTCAGCTGGTAGAGCATCGGTCTCCAAAACCGAGGGTCGTGGGTTCGAGTCCCTCCACTCCTGCCACTTTTCACTGACGGCGCGGCTTCCTATCTGCGTCGCCAGCCCGTTGAAACGAGACCAGAAGACCATGGCCAAGGCCAAGAGCCCCTCGGGGCGCCGCACCCAGCCCGTCCAGCCGGCGATCGCCGGGAACGCCGTGGCGGCCGAGGCGAACGCGCCGAAGAAGCCGCGCACCTCGATCCCCCAGTTCGCCAGCCAGGTTCGCGCCGAGGGGCGCAAGATCGTGTGGCCGAGCCGCAAGGAGACCTGGATCACCTCGGTGATGGTGCTGATCATGGTCGTGATCGCCTCCATCTTCTTCTTCGTGGTCGACGCCGGTCTGTCTGTGGCCTCGCGCTTCATCCTCGCGATCGGCCAGTAGGAAACACCCCCATGACCGACGCCGCCCCCAAGCCCGCCGCCAATCCCCGCCACAAGTGGTACATCGTCCACGCCTATTCGAATTTCGAGAAGAAGGTCGCCCAGCACCTGACGGACCAGGCGCGCCAGCAGGGCCTCGAGGACTGTTTCTCTGAAATTCTGGTGCCGACCGAGGACGTGGTAGAGATCCGCCGCGGCCGGAAGGTCAACTCCGAGCGCAAATTCTTCCCCGGCTATGTGCTGGTGAAGATGGAGATGACCGACGACGCCTACCACCTGGTCAAGAACACGCCGAAGGTCACGGGCTTCCTGGGTGCCGCGGGCGGCACCAAGCCGCTGCCGGTCTCGGAGCGCGAGGTCCAGAACATCATCGGCCAGGTGGAGGAGGGCGTCGAACGTCCGAAGCCCACCATCCGCTTCGACATCGGCGAGACCGTCAAGGTCATCGACGGACCCTTCGCCAGCTTCGAGGGGCAGGTCGAGAGCGTCGACGAGGACAACGCCCGCCTGCGCGTGGCCGTGTCCATCTTCGGCCGCCCGACCCCGGTCGATCTGGAATACAATCAGGTCGAGAAGAACGCGGGCTGATCGAAGGCCGGTTCAGACGTTTCGCAGCGGCGGCCTTCGGGCCGCCGTTTGCTTTTCAGCCCCGTATCCGCTACACGCGCGCCTCGCTCTGAGGAGCGGTGCGGGTTCGCCCGCATAAATCCGTGGGAGGCAGCCATGCCACGACCACGGCTCACCGGTCCTGATTGAGTTCAGGGCCACTGTAAGGAGAGACCAATGGCCAAGAAGATTCTGGGCTATATCAAACTGCAGGTGCCGGCCGGCAACGCCACGCCTTCACCCCCGATCGGGCCCGCCCTCGGTCAACGCGGCGTCAACATCATGGGCTTCGTCAAGGAGTTCAACGCCCGCACCGAGAAGGAAGTCAAAGGCACGCCCCTGCCGACCGTGATCACGGTCTACCAGGACAAGAGCTTCACCTTCGTCACCAAGACCCCGCCCGCGACCCACTACATCAAGCAGGCCGCCGGCATCACCTCGGGCTCGAAAATGACCGGCCGCGAAGTGGCCGGCAAGATCACGCGCGGCCAGCTGCGTGAGATCGCCGAGAAGAAGATGAAGGATCTGAACGCGAACGACCTGGACGCCGCGACCAAGATCATCGAAGGCTCGGCTCGCGCCATGGGCCTCAACGTCGTGGAGGGCTAAGCACATGGCCAAGCAAACCAAGCGCACCAAGGCCCGCACCGGCGACACCGTCGCCCTGATGGCGTTCAATGACGCCATCGCCGCGGTCAAATCCAACGCCACCGCCAAGTTCGACGAGTCGATCGAGATCGCCGTCAACCTGGGCGTTGACCCGCGTCACGCCGACCAGCAGGTCCGCGGCGTGGTCAACCTGCCCTCGGGCACGGGCCGTGACGTTCGCGTCGCCGTCTTCGCCAAGGACGCCAAGGCTGCTGAAGCCCTGGCCGCCGGTGCGGACGTCGTGGGCGCCGAGGATCTGTACGAGAAGATCAACGGCGGCTTCATGGACTTCGACCGCGTCATCGCGTCCCCGGACATGATGGCCCTGGTCGGCCGTCTGGGTAAGGTGCTGGGCCCGCGCGGCCTGATGCCGAACCCCAAGGTCGGCACCGTGACCCCGAACGTCGCGCAAGCGGTCAAGGACGCCAAGGGCGGCGCGGTCGAGTTCCGCGTCGAGAAGGCCGGCATCGCGCACGGCGGCATCGGCAAGGCCTCCTTCACCCAGGAAGCCCTCGAAGCCAACGTGAAGGCCTATGTGGACGCCCTGCAGAAGGCCCGTCCGGCCGGTGCCAAGGGCACCTATGTCAAGCGCATCACCCTGTCCTCGACCATGGGACCGGGCTTCAAGATCGACCCGGCGTCGCTGAACGCCTGATCGGCCTGAAACACTGAAGACGACGGCGGCGGAGAGCGATCTCCGCCGCCGTTTTCGTTTGCAAGGAATCCTCCGATGACGGACGGTTCCGTCGATGACGACCGCGCCGATCCGTACCCTGCCATCCGAACGCCGCCAGGTCGCCGCCCTCCCGTGGCGGCGCAGCGCGGAGGGACTCGAGATACTGCTGGTTACCTCACGCGAGACCCGGCGCTGGGTCACGCCCAAGGGCGGGCGGATGCCTGGCAGGACCGACGCCGAATCCGCCGCCCAGGAAGCGCTTGAGGAGGCCGGGGTCGAGGGCGTGATCGGGGACGAGCCGCTCGGGACGTTCCGCTATCTGAAGGTCCTCAAGCGCCGCGCGCCGCGCTGGTGCGTGGTCGCGGTTCATGCGCTCGAGGTCCGGGCCGAGCATGACACCTGGCATGAACAGGCCGAGCGTGAGCGGGTCTGGGTCACTCGCGACGAGGCCGTCCGCCGGGTCGATGAGCCCGATCTGAAGGCCCTGATCGCCGCCTTCGAGGGCTAGGTCCGGACCGCGCGCGCCAGATAGCAGCCGCGTGGCGCGAAGTGGATGTGGACCTGGTCGGTGGCCGGATGATCGAACCAGGTCGCCAGCCGGTCGTCGAGGGACCGGCCGTCGATGACCTCGCCCTCGATCATCATGTTGCGCCGGTCGTAGACGCGCAGGGACAAGGGGCGTTTGGCCAGCATCTCCGGCGCGGACCCCTCGACTGATCGGGCTTCCAGGGCGGCTTCGCGCACGAAAATCGGGCCTGAGGCGCGATAGGGCGAGCCGGGATCGGTCAGGTGGGCGTGGTTGACCAGCACCAGCCGTTCGCCGGCGTCTGCGTCGCGCAGGCTGACCCGGCAGGGCGCGCGGCCCGGCGCATCGGCGACCCAGCGCCGGGCACCGACAGCGGCGAGTTCGCTGTCGGTCATGGAAAAGAACCGGGTGAACGGGGCGAGCGGCAGGGCTTCGATACGGTAGGGCATGGCGGTCTCCTTCGGTCGTGAAGATGGAACGACGGCTCTGCGTCGTCTCGCGGCTTTCGGACGTTGCGCCGGGCCGTCGGCATCCCCACAACGGAGGGCATGAACGCACCCTTCAAGACCCCGACCGATCCGCTCGATGCCCCTGTCTGGGACCTGTCCGACCTGTACGTCTCGCGCGAGGACGGTCGGATCGAGGCTGACCTCGCCCGCACGCGGGGCATGGTCGATGCGCTGAACGCCTTGCAGGGCCGGCTGGTCGCGGCGCGCGGCGAGCCCGCGGTGCTGGGCGAGCGGCTGGACCGGGCGGTGACCCTGTACGAACAGGCGTCCGATATCCTCGGCGCTCTGGGGGCCTATTCCTTCCTGGCCGCCTCGACGGACCGCAATGATGCGGCGGCCCAGGGGTTTGAGGCGACCGTCCGCGAGAAGCTGACGGCCATCGCCACGCCGACGGTCTGGGTCACGCTTGAGGTCAACCAGCTGGAAGAGGCCGAGATCGAGGCGGCGCTGGTCGCGCATCCGGCGGCGGCGCGCTGGCGGCCGTGGCTGCGGCGGGTGCGGGCGATGAAACCGCACGAGCTTTCCAACGAACTGGAGACCTTCCTGGCCGAGCGGGGTCCGATCAGCGCCCAGTGGCCGCGGCTGTTCGACGAGACGCTGGCGGCGATGAAGGTCACGGCGGGCAAGGACGCGCTGACGCTGTCAGAGGCGCTGAACCGCCTGTCCGATCCCAAGGGCGCTCGGCGCAAGGCGGCGGCCGAGGGGCTGAACGCGGCGCTGGCGGCGCGGACGCAGACCATGGCGCTGGTGATGAACACCGTCGCCGCGGACAAGGCGCTGGAAGACAAATGGCGCGGTTTCAAACGCCCGGCCGATGCGCGGCACCTGTCCAATGAGGTCGACGGGGAGTCCGTGGACGCCATGGCCGAGGCCGTGGCTGCCGCCTATCCGAAACTGTCGCACCGCTATTATGCGCTCAAGGCCCGGGCCATGGGCAAGGCGAAGCTGGACCAGTGGGACCGCAATGCCCCGATCGAGACCAGCGCGCCGCGCGGCTATGACTGGGCGGCGGGCAAGCAGCTGGTGCTGGAGAGTTTCGCCGATCTTGGCCCCGAGTTCGCGGATCGCGCCGGCGGCTTCTTCGACAAACCGTGGATCGACGGCAAGGCGCGGCCGGGCAAGCAGTCGGGCGCCTATGCCCACCCGGTGACCTCGGACCGGCATCCCTATGTGTTCCTGAACTGGATGGGCGAGCGGCGCGACGTGCTGACGCTGGCGCATGAGCTGGGGCATGGCGTGCACCAGACGCTGGCGGCGGGGCAGGGGAGCCTGCTGGCCGACACGCCTCTGACGCTGGCCGAGACGGCCTCGATCTTCGCCGAGGGGCTGACGTTCGACCGCCTGCTGAAGACCGCGCCGAAGGCCGAGCAGCGCGGTCTGCTGGCAGGGCGGATCGAGGACGGGCTCAACACCGTGGTGCGACAGATCGCCTTCCACCGCTTCGAGACGCGGTTCCATGACGAACGGGCGGCGGGCGAGTTGCCGGTCGAACGGATCGGCGAGATCTGGATGGAGGAGATGGGGGCCTCCCTGGGGCCGTCCGTGACGCTCAACCCCGGCTATGAGCACTGGTGGAGCTATGTCAGCCATTTCGTCCACTCGCCCTTCTATGTGTACGCCTATGCGTTCGGCGACCTGCTGGTGGCGGCGCTGATGGAGACCCGGGCCAAGGACCCGGCCGGGTTCACGCCGCTGTACCGTGAGCTGCTCGCGGGCGGGGGCTCGCGCGGCTATGTCGAGGCCCTGGCGCCGTTCGGCCTGAACCCGCGCGACCCGGCGTTCTGGACGATCGGGTGCCGGCGGCTGGAGCGTCTGATCGATCAGTTCGAAGCGGTGGCTTGAGCCTGCGCCAAGGCCCGCTATAAAGCGGCCACCGATTGATCTGAGTCCCGGACAACACCCATGGCCAATTCGCACGACTCCCACGACGCCTATGTCCGCGGTTCGCAGGAAATCAGCGAGCAGGAGTCGACGTTCCAAGCCTTCGTCGGCATGTCCAAATGGGGCTCGCTGGTCATTGCAGCGGCCCTGCTGTTCCTGACCATCTGGTTCCAGCCGGGCGGTGCCTTCATCCCCGCCTTCATCTCGGCCGCGGTGGTGCTGGTGGCCGGTTTCTTCATTCTGAAGTCGCCGAAAAAGCATTGAGAAGCAGGGCGCTTTGACGCGCCCTCCCGGATGAGCCTAACGTCGCTCTGTCGAGAGATGACGGAGGGATTCGCTTGGCTGTCGCCATCGCTGTGACCCGCGAACGCCGAGATGGCGAAACGCGCTGCGCCGTCACCCCGGAAACGGTGAAGAAATTCGTCGCCATGGGCGCCACCGTGACCGTCGAGGCCGGGACGGGAGCCGGCTCGTCCATTCCCGATGCCGACTATGTCGCCGCCGGCGCGACCGTGGCCAAGGACACCAAGGCGGTCCTTTCGGGTGCTGACATCGTGCTGAAGGTGCGCGGACCGACGGCACAGGAGACCAGCGCCCTCAAGCCGGGCGCCATCGTCGTGGCCCTGCTGGATGCGTATCGCGACAAGGAAACGGTGACGGCCCTGGCCGGGGCGGGTGCCACCGCCTTTGCCATGGAGTTCGTGCCGCGGATCTCGCGGGCGCAGGTGATGGACGCCCTGTCGTCCCAGGCGAACCTCGCCGGCTATCGCGCGGTGATCGAGGCGGCCTGGGCCTATGGCAAGGGCTTTCCGATGATGATGACGGCGGCGGGCACGGTCGCGCCGGCCAAGGTCTTCATCATGGGCGTGGGCGTGGCTGGCCTGCAGGCCATCGCCACGGCGCGGCGGCTGGGGGCGGTGGTCACGGCCACCGACGTCCGGCCCGCGACCAAGGAGCAGGTCGAGTCGCTGGGGGCCAAATTCCTCGCCGTCGAGGACGAGGAGTTCAAGAACGCCCAGACGGCCGGCGGCTACGCCAAGCCGATGTCTCCGGAGTACCAGGCCAAACAGGCGGCCCTGACCGGCGAGCACATCAAGAAGCAGGACATCGTCATCACCACCGCCCTGATCCCAGGCCGTGCTGCGCCGGTACTGGTCAGCGCGGCCCAGGTGGCGACGATGAAGCCCGGCTCGGTCCTGATCGATCTGGCGGTCGAGGCAGGCGGAAACGTCGAGGGTGCCAAGGCCGGCGAGGTGGTGACGACAGCCAATGGCGTCCAGATCGTCGGACATACCAACCTGCCGGGCCGGATCGCCTCGGACGCCTCGTCGCTCTACGCCAAGAACCTGGTCGCCTTCGTCGGGCTGATGATCAAGGACGGGGCGCTGGCGCTGGACCTGGAGGATGAGATCCTCAAGGCCTCGGCGGTGACGCACGGCGGGGCCGTGGTGCATGAAGGGGTGAGGGGATGACCGCTTCAAAAGGTGGAACGAGCTTCTTCCAGGGCTTCGCCATGGCAGCGATGGGACTCGGCGTCCTGCTCGGTGTCGCCTGGCTGGTCCTGTGGGGGCTTGAGGCGGCGGGTGGACCGGACTGGCGGATGCCGATGAAGCTGCTGCAAAGCGCCGGGGCGCTGGTCCTGATCGGTTGGGTGTTGAGGGCGCTGCTGCAGTCGCGCGGCGTAAAGGGAGCTGCCTGATGGAACACGTCGATCCCACCGTCTTCCGGCTGGCCATTTTCGTGCTGGCGATCTTCGTCGGCTATTATGTCGTCTGGAGCGTCACGCCGGCCCTGCACACGCCGCTGATGGCGGTGACCAACGCCATTTCCTCGGTGATCGTGGTCGGCGGGCTGATCGCGGCGGCGGCCTTCAGCGGCGATGAAGGCCCGAACGGCTGGATCGCCAAGGGTGCCGGCGTCGCGGCCGTGACCCTGGCCAGCGTCAACATCTTCGGTGGCTTCATGGTCACACGGCGCATGCTGGCCATGTACCGCAAGAAGGAAAAACCGAAGGCGGCGGAGGCGACCAGGGCGTGACTGTCGACGTCCTCCAGCTCGCGGTCGGCGCGTCCTGGGTCGCCACGGCGATCGGGGCGGGGCTGTGGCTGTGGAGCTGGCTGCGAGAGAAGGACGCCATCCGCAAGCTGCGGTTTCTGGACTGCGGGGTGGTGCTGCTGTTCGCCTCCATCCTGTTGCGCATCGTGGCCCAGGACAAGCCGATGGGCACCTGGGACTGGGCCATGATCTTCATCGGGCCGCTGTTCATCGCCGCCGCCCTGTGGCGGCTGGCGCGCACAGCCCACACCCCGCCGGGACGTTGAGACTGAGGGAAGACTGATCGCATGAACGCATCCTTCGCGGCCCTGGCCTATCTGGTCTCCGGCGTCCTGTTCATTCTCAGCCTGCGCGGGCTGTCGAGCCCGGAGACGAGCCGACAGGGCAATACCTTCGGCATGATCGGCATGGCGCTGGCCGTCGGCGTGACCCTGGCGACCCTGTGGTCGACCGGCACACTGGATACCCTGACCCTCGGCCTGATCGCGGGAGGGGTCATTGTGGGCGGCGGGGCCGGGGCCCTGATTGCCGGCCGGGTGCAGATGACCCAGATGCCGCAGCTGGTCGCGGCCTTCCACTCGCTGGTCGGCATGGCGGCCTGTCTGGTGGCCATCGGGGCCGTCTATGCACCGGAGAGCTTCGGCATCGCCACGGGCGCGGGCGGCATCAAGACCATATCGATCATCGAACTGTCGCTGGGCGTCGCCATCGGTGCCATTACCTTTACCGGCTCGGTGATCGCCTTCGCCAAGCTGAACGGCAATATGAGTGGTGCGCCGATCATCCTGCCGGCGCGGCACCTGCTCAACATCGGCCTGCTGCTCGGCCTCGTGGTGCTGATCGGGGTGATGATCAGCTCGGGCGGGACGGCGATCTGGGCCTTCTGGGGCATTTTCGCCATCGCCCTGATCCTCGGTGCGACCCTGATCATCCCCATCGGCGGGGCGGACATGCCGGTGGTGGTGTCGATGCTCAACTCCTACTCCGGCTGGGCCGCGGCGGCGCTGGGCTTCACGCTCGAGAACATCGCCCTGATCATCACCGGAGCGCTGGTGGGCAGCTCCGGCGCGATCCTGAGCTACATCATGTGCAAGGGCATGAACCGGAGCTTCATCTCGGTCATTCTGGGCGGCTTCGGCGGTGACAGCGGCCCGGCAGGCGAGGCCGGACATGTCGAGACCCGGCCGGTCAAACAGGGCAGCGCCGAGGACGCCGCCTTCATCATGAAGAACGCCTCCAAGGTCATCATCGTCCCCGGCTACGGTATGGCCGTGGCCCAGGCCCAGCATGCCCTGCGCGAAATGGCCGACAAGTTGAAGGAGGAGGGGGTCGAGGTGAAATACGCCATCCACCCCGTCGCCGGCCGCATGCCCGGCCACATGAACGTGCTGCTGGCCGAGGCCAATGTTCCCTATGACGAGGTGTTCGAGCTGGAGGACATCAACAGCGAGTTCAGCTCCTGCGACGTGGCCTTCGTCATCGGCGCCAACGACGTCACCAACCCGGCCGCCAAGACTGATCCGAAATCGCCGATCTTCGGCATGCCGATCCTCGATGTGGAGAATGCGGGCACGGTGCTGTTCATCAAGCGCGGCATGGCGGCGGGCTATGCCGGCGTGGAGAACGAACTGTTCTTCAAGGACAATACGATGATGCTGTTCGCGGATGCCAAGAAGATGGTCGAGGGGATTGTGAAGGCGCTGTGAGGATGACCGGTATCGTGTCCCGAAAGCGCCTGATTGCCGCGGGTGTGCTGGCGGTCCTCGCGGTCGGACTGGTGGCCTGCGCCTCGCAACCGCCCGGCCAGTCGGGGACCCCGGCGTTTCTCGCCGGTCTCTGGCACGGCGTGATCGCGCCGATCGCCTTCGTGATCAGTCTCTTCGACAATGACGTGCGCATGTACGCCTTCCCGAATGCAGGCCGCTGGTATGATTTCGGCTTCCTGCTCGGGATCGGGGTCTGGGGTGGTGGTGCGGGAGCCGGGGCCGCCCGCAGGTAGCAGCCCCATCGCGCGCCCGCCCTCTCTGCGTCACCCTGTCCGGCCTTTGCGACATTGCGTCCGCACCGTCGGCACCGCTCGCGCGTTAGGGTGGGGATGCGCCGGTCGATTGCGATCCGGCGCCTGAAAGTTCACCGCCATGGCCAACGCCATCCTCGCCCCCGACGCCCGCGCCCTCGAAGAAGAGAAGGATGCCCGGCCGGGCATCCACTACCCGCCTAAGGGCTTTTCCGACCATTTCGCCCTCGGATTCACCAAACTGCTGAGGGTCTGCGCCGACACCTTCTTCGCCAAGAAATATGGTCACCGCGCCATCGTGCTGGAAACGGTCGCCGCCGTGCCGGGCATGGTCGGGGCGACGCTGCAGCACCTGCGCTGCCTGCGCGAGATGCGCGACGACGAGGGCTGGATCCGCACCCTGATGGAGGAGGCGGAGAACGAGCGGATGCACCTGATGACCTTCATCGCGGTGGCCCGGCCGACCTGGTTCGAACGGCTTGTGGTCCAGCTGGCGCAGGCGGTCTTCTATATCGGCTTCTTCGGGCTCTACCTGATCTCGTCGCGCACGGCGCACCGGGTCGTCGGCTATTTCGAGGAAGAGGCCGTCATCAGCTACACCCTGTATCTGAAGGAGATCGACGAGGGCCGGTCGCCCAACATCCCCGCCCCGGCCATCGCCATCCACTACTGGAAGCTGCCGGCCGATGCGACGCTGCGCGATGTGGTGCTGAAGGTTCGGGCCGATGAGGCGCACCACCGCGACGTCAACCATGGCTTCGCCAGCACTCTGGCCAAACGGCCGCCCAGCCCTGTACCGTCGGCCCCCTATCCGCCCCATGCCACGGAGCTGAGGGGCGCAGCCTGAGGGGAGGGCAGGATGGCTGAGCCGAAGACAAAGCCGACGGATGTGCCGGTCGCCGATTTCATCGCCTCGGTGGAAAACCCGCGCCGCCGGGCCGATGCTGAGGTGATGCAGGCCCTGCTGGCCGAGGTGTCCGGCGAGGCCCCGGTGATGTGGGGCCCGTCGATCGTCGGCTATGGCAGCTATCGGGGGCCGACAGGCGACTGGCCGATCATCGCCTTCTCGCCCCGAAAGGCCCAGCTGGTCCTCTACATCATGGGCGAGCTCGAGGACCGGGCCGACCGGATCGCGCGACTGGGCAAGGTCACGACCAAGGGCGGCTGCCTCTATGTGACCCGGCTGGACGCCGTGAATCTGGATGAGTTGCGCGATCTCGCGGCGGCTTCCGTCGCCTTCATGCGCGCAAAATATCCGGCCTGATCACGCCGCCATGCGGAAGTCTTCGGCCGGGTCGAAGGCCGGGCGGGCCTCGTCCCACAGGGCATCCTCGTCGGCGTAGCGGGCCGACAGGCGGGCATCGATGACGTCGATCACCTGTTCTTCCAGCCGGTCCCAGATCACGGCCAGATCGCCGCAGCCGTCGGCCTCGCAGGGCACGATCAGATAGCGGCTGGCGGCGACGGCGGCGTGGGGGGCGAACGAGCGGGCCATGGGGTTTCTCCGGGAAGCGGGTCTCTGTTGAAACTCACCCTGAAGCAGCGTTGCGTCAAAAACGGTCGTATGCCATCGTCGGCCCATGAGACAGGACAAGGCGGCCGTGGTGATCGAGCTGGCGCGGCGGATGGCCGCCAGCGCCGAGGGCCTGACGCTGGACGAGATGGCGCGCGAGAGTGGCGTGGGCCGGCGCACCGCCGAGCGGATGCGGGACGCCGTGCTGGCGCTGTATCCCGCTGCCGAGGAGGTGTCGGACCCGCCGACCAAGCGGTGGCGCATCCGCGGCGGCCTGTCGGCCTTTGAACAGGCCCCGACGACGACCGAACTGGTCGAGCTTAGCAAGGCGGCGCAGGGACTGCGGGCGGCGGGGGAACCCGGCCGGGCAGCGGCGCTGGAGGGGCTGGAGCGCAAGCTGAAGTCGGCCATGCGCTCGACCACCCTGAACCGGCTGGCACCCGATCTGGAGGCGCTGGTGCGCGCCGAGACCATCGCCGTCCAGGCAGGGCCGCGTCCGTCGGCGGACGAGGCGGTGCTGGCCGAGATCCGGCAGGCGATCCTGGCGGGGCAACCGCTTGGCTTCATCTACAGCCGTCCCGGCGCGGAGGCGCGGCGGCGCAGCGTGGCCCCGTGCGGGGTGATGTTCGGCCGTGCCAACTATCTGGTCGCCGCCGACCGGGAGAGCGGGCGCATCCAGACCTTTCGCCTCGACCGGATGAGCGCGGTGCGGGCCGAGGACGGGGTGGCCGTCCCGCCCGCCGACTTCGACCTGCAGGCCTTCGCCAGTCAGTCGTTCGGCATCTATCAGGACGAGATCGAGGATGTGGTGCTGCGGGTCACGCCGGGCGGCGCGGCCGAGGCGCGGGCCTGGCGCTGGCACCCGACCCAGACGGTCGAGGACCTGCCGGAGGGCGGGGTCGAGGTGCGCTTCCGGGCCAGCGGCATGCGGGAGCTGGCCTGGCATCTGTTCAGCTGGGGGGACCAGGTGCGGATCGTCGCGCCGGCGCGACTGAAGGAGATGATGCGGGAGGCCTTGAAGGCCGCGACCGTCGCCCTCGATCGGACCCAAGCCTGACCAAAGCTTAAGCTGACGCGGGCCGCAGACCCGGGCTACGCCGGAGCCTCAGACGGGGAGGGACCCATGCGTCCAGTGTTGATCGCGGCTATGGCCGCCCTTGCAATTGCGGCCGGTGCGCCGGAGGCGTCGGCGCGACAGGCGTCGGATGGGGCTCCGACCGGACCCTCGCAGCCTGTTGTGTCGGTCACCCGCGACGGCGACACCTGGACGGCCGAGTATGCGCTGGACCGCGACGCACCGGTCTGGGCCTTCGTCGGCTCGGCGCTGATCCAGGAGTCGCGTCGGCCGTGGCGTCTGGATCAATGGCGGGTCATGACCCCCGGCGTGATGCTGGAGCGGTCCGGGCACTACGACATCCTGCGCGCCGCCGACGGCGGTCCCGTGCCCCGCCGGGTGCGCATCGCCTTCACCCCGAGGTCCGAGAACCTTGAGGCCGACTATGGCGTCCTGGCCTTCACGGACGGGTCGGTGGCCTTGCCGAGCGGCCAGTTCGATGTCTTTCCGCTGGCTTCGGTCGAAGACGCGGCCGCGGTCCCGCAGGACCTGAGCGGCTATGCGTTGCAGGCCGGGCCGGCGATGATCACCTGGCGGGACGCGGCGGGGCCGGTGCTGTTTCGCGGTGAGCGGCTGGCGCAGGCCGTGGCGGCCAATGCGGAGACCTATGTGCTGTTCGGCCAGGCCGACATGGTCGCGAGCGCGCGATTGGTCACGGTCGCGGATCCTCAGTTGCCGGGCTGGATCGGTACCGCCATCGACGACTTCGCGCCGCGTGTGGCCGACGTCTACGCCACCCGACTGGGGGCGGGGCAGACAGAGCGGCCGACGATCATGATCAGCTGGGCGGGACCGACCCCTGGCAAGACCTCCATGGGCGGCAGCGTCATGCCGGGTCTGATCGTCATGCGGTTCGAGGGTTCGGGCGTGGTCGAGCCGAATGCGCGGGTGCTGGCCACGTCGCGCTGGTTCATCGGCCACGAGAGCGCGCATTTCTGGCTTGGGCAGACGGTGCGCTACGAGCGCGCCCGGGACGCCTGGATCACCGAGGGCGGGGCCGATCTGATGGCCATCCGGGCGCTCAAGACCATCGATCCGGTGTATGACGCCCGGGCGGAACTGCAGAAGGAGGTCGATGACTGCGCCCGTCTGGCGGATGCACCGGTGGTCGAGGCCGCAGAGCGCGGGGAACATCGCGCGAATTACGCCTGCGGGGCCGTGTTCTCCCTCGTCGCCGAGTCCGCCCAGCGGCGGGCGAGCGGCGGCGACTGGTTCGATTTCCTGAGGCCGCTGATCGACGCCAGCCGCGCGGACGGGGTGATGACGCGGGACGAATGGCTGGACGCGCTGGACGCCGTGTCGGGGGATGCGACGCTGCGGCGGGATATGGAGACGCTGCTGGATGCGGGGTCTGCGCAGGCGGCCGATGTGATCGCGGGACTGCTGGAGCGGTCGGGCGTGGGGGTGCGGCGCGAGGACGGGCGGGTGGTGCTGGGGTAGGGTCCGGTCGGCTTTCGACCGGTTGCGGACCGATGATTGTCCCGGCACAGGCGAGGACATGTTGAAGCGGATCAAGTCGTGGGCCAGAAACCTGAAGCGTGATGTCGTTGCGCTCTGGATAGCGGCTCGTAGCCCCCGGACACCTCTGGCTGCAAAAATCGTTGCCGGTGCGGTTGCGGCCTACGCACTCAGCCCCATCGACCTCATCCCGGACTTCATTCCCATACTTGGCTACCTCGACGACATCGTGCTCGTGCCATTGGGGATTGCTCTCGCTGTTCGTTTGATCCCCGCGGTCCTGATGGCTGAGTTTCGAGCGGAAGCAGTTTCGACGGCAAGGCCGGTCAACAGGGCGATGGCGATCTTGATCGTCATTCTTTGGCTCGTCGCGTTCGTGGTCGCTTCTGCCTGGCTCTGGCGCAACTCCGCTTTCCACCCTTGGGCGACTGTCGGCTTTCGACCCATTGCGGACCTAAGGGAAGAGCGGTTCGCTCTCGTCGCTTTCTGACAAGATCACCTGTCCCAACGATGGTCGCGCCAGCGGGGTGATGGTGGGGTTCAGACGACCGTTGACCGACAGCCGCGCCTCATAGAGCGGGCGGGTGCCGTCAAAGCGAAGCATCGCGCTCAGGTCAGACCAGCCCCGGCTCCGCGACGGTAGAAGCCTGATCGGTGCCCTTACGATGGGTGCCTGTGTCACCATGCTCCAAGAACGGTTGCGAGGGGTCAGCACCCATAGTGGACACCCGCCTGTGCCGCACCAGTATTGCCCGGACACGAGCACGACGGCCTCGCCCCGCCCGTCACCGTTAAGGTCAACAAACTTGGCTGTGTAATTGGTGTCGCCGTCAGGTCTCCCCCACCTGTTCGAAACATAGTTTTGCAGGGAAGCGCGAAGGCTTGCCTCCGCCCCTGCGCGTTGTCCGTTCTCGGATAAGGAAGGTCCCCCAGCCGCGCACATCACGGCTACGGCGATCAGCGACAACGTTCTAAGCGTCTGGGAGGAAGGCATATCGAAGACTGGCATCTTCGATGTCCGCTAACCACCCATAGCGGACGTGCCTCTCATCCCCCCGCGAACGGATACGGACTGACCGACTTGGCCCAGTCGTCGACCACCAGCGGGCGGTCGACGGGCGCTGCGGCGCGTTCGGCGCAGGGGTGGCGGTGGCAGAGGCGGCAGGCGGGGCCGATGGGGGTGACCTCGGGCGCGGTCAGGTCGAGGCCGCGGGCATAGGTCAGGCGATGCGCGTGCTTCAGCTCGCAGCCGAGGCCGATGGCGAGGTCCTGGCCCTCGGTGAAGGCGTCATGGCCCTGGCGGTCGACGGTGCGGGCGAGGGTGAACCAGCGGCCGCCGTCGGGGGTCTCGATGATCTGGGTGATGACCCTGCCGGGCGTGCGAAAGGCGCTGTGCAGCCGCCAGCGCGGACAGGCACCGCCGAAGCGGGAGAAGGGGAAGGCGCCCGAGGCGAACCGCTTGGAGATGTTGCCGGCCTGATCCACCCGCATGAGGAAGAAGGGCACGCCGCGGCCCGTGGGCCGCGACAGGGTGGTCAGGCGATGGGCGGCCTGTTCGTAGCTGACGCCGAACCGGGCCTGCAGCCGGCCGAGATCGTAGCCGGTCTCTTCCGCCGTGCGCTGGAAGGGGCCGTAGGGCATCAGGATGGCGGCGGCGAGGGTGTTGGTCAGGGACACCTTGAGCAGGCGGCGGGTGGGCTCGTCCGGGGCGGCGGCAGCGTCTGCGAGGGCCGTCAGTTCGGCATCGTGTTCCGACAGGGCCAGTTGGAAGGCGACGGCGAAGGCGCGCGAGGCGGGGCCGAGCGTCTCGGACAGCAGCAGCCGCTTGCGGTGCGGGTCATAGCGGCGGGTCCATTCGACCATGACCTCGGCGGGCAGGGTGCGGACGCTGAGGCCGTGGCGGGTCTGCAGGCGGGCCCGGACGCTGGTCTCGAACGGTTCGCCGGGCGTGTCAGCGGCGATGGCTTCGGCGAGCGTCTCGCCCAGCGCGTCGAGCTCGGGGAAATGGTTGCGGCGCGACTGCACGTATTCGCGGACCCACTCGGACGGGCTGTCGTCGGTTCCGCCCGTCTCGGCGCCGTCGCGGGCGCGGCGGTCTGAGAAGGCGCGATACAGCCGCAGCAGGGCGTCGGCAGCGGCGGGCTGGTCCTCGGCCAGCTGGACGATCTCGTGGCGCGGCACGGCCAGTCCCTGGAAGACCGGATCGGCGAAGGCCTCGGCCAGTTCGGCCTCCGAGGCCGGGCCGGCGGACTGGCCCAGGGTGCGCAGGTCGACGTCATAGGTGTCCGCCAGCCGCAGCAGCAACTGAGCCGAGACGGGGCGCTGGTTGCGCTCGATATGGTTCAGATAGGAGGGCGAGACGCCGAGATCGGCGGCCATGGCCGTCTGCGTCAGGGCCAGATCGCGCCGGAGCCGCTTGAGGCGGCCTCCGAGAAACAGTTTGCGATCCGCGGCGACGTCCATGGCTGCAGTTAGTCATAAAGTGACTTAACAGTCTATGTCATATCATGACCGAATGACACGAAATGACTGCTACGTGCTGTGTCATTCGTGACTTTTGCGTGTTCTGCTCCCTGAGACCCGCGGCGATGGCCGCCCTCCCGAGCCGAGACCGACATGACCAGCTTCGCCCACCTCGTTCCTTCGCCCGTCGGCCGCTTCGACGGCATCGAACGCCCCTATACGCCGGAAGACGTCCGTCGCCTGCGCGGCTCGTTGCCGATCACCCATACCCTGGCCGAGCGCGGTGCCAACCGGCTGTGGGAACTGCTGCACGACGAGCCGTTTGTGAACGCCCTGGGCGCCGTGACCGGCAACCAGGCCATGCAGATGGTCCGCGCGGGCCTCAAGGCCATCTATCTGTCGGGCTGGCAGGTCGCCGCCGACGCCAACACTGCCGGGGCCATGTATCCGGACCAGTCGCTTTACCCGGCCAACGCCGCGCCGGAACTGTGCCGCCGCATCAACCGCACCCTGCAGCGCGCCGACCAGATCGAGCATGCCGAAGGCGGCGCGAAGCGCGACTGGTTCGTCCCCATCGTCGCTGACGCCGAGGCCGGCTTCGGCGGCCCTCTCAACAGCTTCGAGATCATGAAGGCCTTCATCGAGGCGGGTGCCGCGGGCGTCCATTTCGAGGACCAGCTGGCCTCGGAGAAGAAATGCGGCCACCTCGGCGGCAAGGTTCTGATCCCGACACAGGCGCATGAGCGCAATCTGATCGCGGCGCGTCTGGCGGCCGACGTCATGGGTGCCCCGACCCTGATCGTGGCCCGCACCGACGCCGAGAGCGCCCAGCTGATCACCTCGGACGTGGATGAGCGCGACCGGCCCTTCATCGACCGCGACAACCGCACGCCCGAGGGCTTCTTCCGCCTGAAGGAAGGCACCGGCCTGGACCACTGCATCGCCCGCGGCCTGTCCTACGCCAAATACGCCGACGTCCTGTGGTGGGAGACCTCCCATCCCGATCTGGACGACGCCCGCCGCTTCGCCGAGGCGGTGCACAAGGAGCATCCCGGCAAGCTGCTGGCCTACAACTGTTCGCCCTCGTTCAACTGGAAGGCCAAGCTGGACGACGCCACCATCGCCAAATTCCAGCGCGAGCTGGGGGCCATGGGCTACAAATTCCAGTTCGTGACCCTGGCCGGCTTCCACAGCCTGAACAACGCCATGTTCGAGCTGGCCGACGGCTACCGCGACCGCGGCATGGCGGCCTATTCCGAGCTGCAGCAGCGCGAGTTCGCCAATGAGGCCGCCGGCTATACCGCCACCCGCCACCAGCGCGAGGTCGGCACCGGCTATTTCGACCAGGTCGCCACCGTCATCTCGAACGGCCAGTCGTCGACCACGGCCCTGAAGGATTCCACCGAGACCGCCCAGTTCGTGGCGGCCGAGTAAGGAGAGAGACCATGCAGCCCCTGAACAGCCCCACGGCCATCATCGATTTCTGCCTCGCCCCGTTGAACCTCGACACGGGCACGGAAGCCGAGCGCGAGGTGCGCCGCCGCCTCGAGCACGTCATCAAGACCTTCCGCGCCAAGGTGGCCCAGCCGGTCAGCGTCGACTTCTCGCGGATGCCGTCGCAGGTCATCAACGAGGCCGCGCACGGCTACGAATAGGCCACCGGATCAGGCGGCGAGGGAGGCCGTGATCTCGCGGGGCAGGGTCGCGACGAGCTGGAGCAGCTCGGCGGCGTCGAACGGCTTGGCCAGGTGACGGTCGGCCCCGGCGGCCTCGGCAGCAGCGATGTGTTCGGTCAGGGCGTTGGCGGTGAGCATGACGATGGGGGTCCGCGACAGGCCCATCGCCGCCTCGTTCAGCCGGATCTCGCGCGTCGCGGTCAGGCCGTCCATGACGGGCATCTGCATATCCATCAGCACGATGTCGAAATCGCCGTCTCGGCAGGCCTGGACCGCCTCTGCGCCGTTTTCCACGGACGTCAGGTCGACGTTGACCTGGGTCAGGATCATCTCAACCACCTTGCGGTTGACCGGATGGTCGTCGGCCAGCAGCACCCGGATGACGGCAGGCTCGCCCTCGGTCGTCTCGGCGATGATGTCGGGCGCGACCACCGGCGCTTCGGCGGCGTTGAACGGAACGGTCAGGATAAAGGCGGATCCGCCGCCGGGTTCGCTCTCGCAGTCAAGGTCGCCGCCCATCATCTCGGCCAGCTGGCGTGAGATGGCGAGGCCGAGGCCCGAGCCGCCGAACCGGCGGGTGATCGCGCCGTCGGCCTGTTCGAAACGGCTGAACAGGCGTTCGCGGGTATCGCTGTCGAAGCCGATACCGGTGTCCTCGACCGAGAAACGCAGGGTGGGCGCGCCGGCCCGGTCCGGTCCGGGGGCGGCGGTCAGGCTGACGAAGCCCGATCCCGTGAATTTGACGGCGTTGGAGACGAGGTTGGTCAGGATCTGCTTGACGCGTACCACGTCGCCGATGATCCAGCGGTCCGCCTCGGGGGCGATTTCGACGAAGAATTGCAGGCCCTTGGCCTCCGCAGAGGTCTCATAGAGCTGGGCGGCTTCGCGCACGGCGCGGCCGAGATGGAAGACATCGCTGGCCAGCTCCAGACGGCCGGATTCGACGCGGGCGAGGTCGAGAATATCGTTGAGCAGAACCTGCAGTGTGTGGCCGGAGGAGTGGATCAGCTCCAGCATCTCTTCCTGCTGGGCCGAAAGGGAGGTCCTGGCGAGGGCCTGGGCCACGCCGATCACACCATTCAGGGGCGTGCGGATTTCGTGGCTCATATTGGCGAGAAACTGGCTCTTGGCGCTGTTGGCGGACTCAGCGAGATCGCGCGCATCGGCCAGGGCGCGGGCGTCGTTCTTGAGGTCGGTGATGTCCGTGCAGACGGTGACAGTGCCACCGGCTGCCGTGCGCCGGTCCGACGAGCGAATCCAGCGGCCGTCAGCCAGCTGCTGCTCCCTGGTGGTGGTCAGGGCCTGGCGTGACTCGAGCCGGTCCTGGAACCATTCGGCCTGCCGCCCGCGCGCGTCTGAATAGAGATCCTGCGCCAGGCCGAGCTCGATGATCTCGCGGAAGGTTGCGCCGACTCTGAGCGCCGGGGAGAGTTCCGGAATCAGCTCCTCATAGCGTTGGTTCCACAGCACCAGCCTGTCCTCGGCGTCGTAGAAGGCCATGCCGTCCGCCATGGCGTCCAGCGCCTCGCGGATCCGTTTGAGGGCACCCGTTTGCGCGGCCCAGCTCATCCAGCCGACAAAGGCGGTGACGCCTACGATGGCGGCGACCATGGCCACGATGACCCCCGTCATGACCACGCCGGAGACGGTCAGGGCCGGGTCGACCTGGACCCGGGGCGTGATCACCATCCCGCTCATCGCGGTGAAATGCAGGAAGGCTATGGCCAGCGCCGCACCGGAGGCCGTCAACAGTCGGCGCAGGAGCCCGGGGCCGTAGACAAGGCTGCCGCACACCATGGCAATGGTCAGGGCACCGCCGATCGCCAGGGCGGCCAGACCCGGCTGCCAGCTGATGCTGCCACCCAGGCGCAGGCCGGAGATGCCGGCGAAATGCATGCCCGCGACACCGGCCAGGGCAACAAACGCCGCCAGGCCGCGGTAGAGCCGGTTCGGGCGAACCATCACGATTCCGGCGGCCAGGACGAAGCTGCCGAGCGCGAGGACGAACGACCCGACCGTCGGCCAGACGGCGTAGCGGATCTCATGTCCGGGCTGGTAGCCGTGAAGGGCCACGAAATGGGTGGTGAAGACCGCCAGGCCCGAGATGAAGGCGGCCAGCAGGGTCGTGTTTCGCCGCCGGGTTCCGGTTCTCTCCCTGGCGACACCGAGCAACTGCATGGCTGTCGACAGCCCGAGGACGCAGATCAGCGCCGCGACCAGCAGCCAGCGGGCGTCATTTTCGGCCGTAATGAAATACAGGATGTGGCCCAAAACGCCTCCCTTCGAAGGCCAGTCTGGAGCCAATGGGTGAAGAAACCGTGGGCAATGGCCCGGCCTGGATCAGGCGGCGACGACGACTTCGAAGGCGCGGCCCATGACCTTGACCGGATCGACCTGACGGTCGCCGCGACGGACCTCGAAATGCAGGTGGGGGCCGGTCGAACGGCCCGTCGATCCGACCAGACCGATGCGAGCGCCCGCCTCGACGGCGTCGCCCGAGGCCACGTCCAGGCGACTGAGGTGGCCGTACAGGGTGGTCATGCCGTTCGGGTGACGGATTTCGACAAAGCGGCCGTAGCCGGCGGGGTCATAGCCCGTGCGCAGGACCGATCCCTCGGCGGAGACGTAGACCCCGGTGCCCCAGGGCGCGGCGATATCCACGCCCTCGTGATTGCGGGCGGCCTGACCGGGCAGGCGGCGCAGGCCGAAGGGCGAGTTGATCTCGTAATGCCGGACGGGTGCCTCGAAGGCGATGAGCCGGGTGACGGGTCCGGCAGGCTCGGCGATGGCGGTCATCGGGGGCGCTTCCGGCGTGGCGAGGCCCTCGACCGGGGCGTTGTCAGTGGCGGGGGTCAGGGGGGCGGCGGCCATGGCCAGCACGGCGACGGCGGCGAGGCTGGCGGCCTGGCCTGAGTGGATGAGGAACGACCGGGCGGTCGGCAACAGGCGTCGCATGGCGGCGTCGGCTCCGTCTTCGGCTCAACGAGCGGGAGGGGCGCCGGCGGCCGCAACGAGCGACACACTGCGGCCAGCGACCGGAAGAGCGCCGTTCTACGGTTCCGTGGGGCGACTTTGGGGCAGGCGGGGGCGGCAGGTCGTCGCAGGCCGGAAACGAAGAAGGGCGCGCGACCCGAAAGTCGCGCGCCCCGTTTCTCCGGTCGTAAGCGGTCTACTGCAGCGGGAGGCTGAAGGAGATGGCTCCGACGTGGCTGTCGGCGGTGTCGCCGAAGCGACCGCGATAGCCGGCGGTCATCTTCACCGGTCCGATATCGGCCTCGATACCGGCCGAGGCGATCAGCGACCCGCCGAACGGGTCATCGATCTGGCGGGCCAGGATTTGCGCCGGGTTGGCGGCGATGCCGGTGCGGACGGCGTCGCTATTGTCAGCGAAGCTGTCGCGATAGCCGCCTTCAACGAAGAAGCTGATGCTGTCGTCGCCGCCTTCGGCACGCAGGGTGAACTCGCCGCTGGCGGCCTGGACCGTGCGGTCCTGGTAGCTGTACTGGGCGGCCGGACCCTGTTCGATATAGCCGTTCACGTCCGTCGAGACCCAGTTGACCGCGACGCGCGGCGACAGGCCGATGCCGCCCATGTCCATCCAGAAGCCGCCCTGGACGCGGGCACCGATGCTGCCGCCCGTCGTCTCGCCGGTGTGGATGATCGGGGCCAGCGAGGTGACGCGGGTGATGTCGTCATAGTGTTCGACCGAACCGCCTGCGGTGGCATTGATGAACGTGCCGCCCGAGCGCCAGCCGCCGTAGAGGTCGACGGCGTAGGATTTGACGTCGAAGGCCATCGCGCCGGCCTCGACATCCGCGGTCTTGTAGGACGCCGCGAACCCGAAGCGGGCGTTCGGCGACATGACGTGATCCAGACCGAAACGTCCGCCCCAGCCGGTGGTATCGGAGGCCGCCACGGACCCGCGAGCGTCGGTCTCGACGCTTTCGCCGAGGGCACCGAAGGTCAGGCGGGTGCCGGCCTGCCAGTCCGCGCGGCCTGACATCCCCTCGCTGGCGAGGTCCAGAAGGTCCTCACGCTGGCGGAAGCCGGTCTCGGCCTGGACAGTCGATTGGGCACCGATATCGCCGTAGTAGAGGTAGTCATTGGCCAGCCGGGCGATCAGCTGGTGGCCGGCGGCGGTCGGGTGCACGCCGTCCCAGAACAGATAGGTGTTGGGCGTTGCGCAGACCGTGATGCCGTTGAAGCAGGCGTTGGTCACATTGGTCAGGCCGAAGGCTCCGGGATTTGCGGTAAGCGCCGCACCGACCTTGTAGATGTCGAACAGGATGATGTTGGTGCCCGGACGGGCGGCGGCCGTGGTCATCAGTCCGGCCAGCAGGGCACTGTTGAATGAGGTGCCGGCAAATTCCGCCAGCGGCTCTGCGACGGTGCCGCGGAACTGCGGAGTGCCACCGAGGCTGGGAAGGTTGCCGACGAGGATGGTGCCGGCACCGGCGGCTGCGATGCTGTTGACGAGGAACGTCATGTCAGCCGCGGCGGCCGTGATCGTGGGCGCGATGGCACCGGTCGGATTCGGCGAGGCACCGGCGGCCGGCAGGGCCTGGAAGATGTTGTTGGCGCCGCCGAGGATGCTGACCAGATCGGTGGAGCGGAAGGTGCCGCCCGCGCCGGTGTAGGCCAGCAGCTGATTGCGCATGCCGGGAGGGAAGGCGGAGCTGTCAGTCCGCGCGCCGCCGTAGGCGTAGTTGATGCTGCCCGTCACGGAAGCCCCGGCCGCCGAGCGTCCGGCGGTGAAGCCCAGAAGCTCGGTGAACACGGCCCCGTTCGAGAACCGGCCCTGGAAATTGGGCGCAGCCGGGCTCGCACCGCCGGTCGCAGCAAACAGGTTACCATTGTCGCTCAGGCTGTCGCCGAAAACGACCAGGCGGTTGTACGATTGGGCGCTGGCGGCTGACGCGGCACCGCCCACAGCGGCCACGGTCAGTGCGGCAAGCGCCGCATTGCGCAGAAAACGAGACATCGATGATCCTCCCTCGGCCGTCATCATGCGACCGTTCGATCCTACTGTGAGCGCGTTTCGCGTTCGCGCAAGATGCCGCAGGGGAAGGTTCTAGTGCAACATCCGGAACCGCAGCGTTCCGGCCACACTTCGCAGGCTCTGGAGAGCCTCCGGATCGTAGTCCCGATCGACGTCGGTGATGACATAGCCGGTGCGTTCGTCGGTCTTCAGGTGCTGGCCGAGGATGTTCAGGCCGGCGGCCGCGAGCGCGCGGTTCAGCTCGGCGAGGACGCCGGGCTGGTTACGGTGGATGTGCAGGATCCGATGGGCACCGTCGAGCTCGGCCAGTTGCACATTGGGCAGGTTGACGCAGAAGGTTGTGTCGCCGCGGTTGAGATAGGCCAGCAGGCGTTCCGCGGCGAACTCGCCGATGGCCTCCTGGGCCTCCTCGGTCGAGCCGCCGATGTGGGGCGTCAGAATCACATTCGCGAGGCCGCGCAGGGGGCTGTCGAACGGGTCGGCGTTGGTGGCGGGCTCCTCGGGGAAGACATCCACGGCCGCGCCGCCGATACGCCCCGACCCCAGCGCCTGCGCCAGGGCACCCACGTCGACCACATGGCCACGCGACAGGTTCAGCAGCAGGGCCCCTTCCTTCATCCGCGACAGCCGGGCGGCGTCGATCAGGGCTGTGTTGTCCGTCCGGCCGTCGACATGCAGGCTGACCACGTCGCTCTCGGCCAGCAGGGCGTCCAGCGAGGCCATGCGACGGGCGTTGCCGAGCGCCAGCCGCTCGGTCAGGTCATGGAAGATCACCCGCATGCCGAGGCCTTCGGCCAGGACGGACAACTGCGAACCGATCGCCCCGTAGCCGACGATGCCCAGGGTCTTGCCGCGCAGTTCGCGTGAGCCCGTGGCGGACTTGTTCCAGACGCCGCGGTGCATGGCGGCGGACTTGTCGGCGACATCGCGCAGCAGGGCGATGGTCAGGCCGACCGCCAGCTCGACCACCGAACGGGTGTTGGAATAGGGGGCATTGAACACTGCCACGCCCTTCGCCGCCGCCGCGTCGAGATCGATCTGGTTGGTGCCGATGCAGAAGGCGGCCACAGCCAGCAGCCGGTCGGCGGCGTCCAGCACCCGGGCGCTTATCTGGGTCTTCGAGCGCACGCCCAGCACATGTACGCCGTGGACGGCCTCGATGAGGGCGTCCTCATCCAGAGCGCCCTTGTGTGATTCGACCGTGTAGCCCGCCTCCTCGAGACGCTCGACGGCGGCGGGGTGGATGTTCTCGAGCAACAGGATGCGCATACGGGCCCGGGGGTAGGACCAGCGGCCGGAGAGGCCCTCGGCATGCAGGAACTCGTCCATCGACGGCGCCTCGGCGTCGGCGGCGGCGACCACGCGATCGCGGCGGACGACCTCGGTGAAGGCGTAAAAGCGGTCGGCGGCACCGGCCAGTTTGACCTCTGCGTCGGTCCAGCCGTCGCCGATCATGACCACGGGACCCGGCAGGCCCAGCGCGCGGAGGGCGACGGGTTTTCCGCCGTCCTGCGACAGGGGATTGGCCGCATCCACACCGGTGACCCGGCCATCCGCATCCCAGGTCAGGTCGTTGCAGAGCACCTGTTCGGGCGGGATATGCAGGTGGGCGGCAAGGGGGGCGATGATCTCGCGGAAGCCGCCCGACAGGATGACGATCCGGCCTGCGTTCTCGCGGAAGAAGCGCAGGTTCCTCCGGACCGACGGCGTACCCTCGTCGAGGATGCGGTCCGCGAGCTCCGCGACATGGGCGCGGGTCAGGGGCAGCAGGGCCAGACGACGGTTCAGCGCCTCGCCGAACGGGAGGTCGCCGGTCATGGCGGCGTCGGTCAGGGCGGCGATCTCGGCGCGGATGCTCGCGGCGTCGGGGGAACCGGCCAGTGCGATGTCGGCAAGGGACTCCACCGTCTCGATGCGCACGAGCGTCGAGTCCAGGTCGAAGACATAGGTGGTCGGCTCAGCCATGGGGCGACCTTGGCCGACCTTCGCACTTGCAGCAATAAGAGAGTGGTCCGGCCCTAGAACTTGCCGAGACTGCGGATGCGGCTGTCGGGACGGCGGACATCGAGCGCTGCGGCCCCGATGGCAGCGGCGATGGTTGCGACGGCCAGAAGGGCACCGCCTTCCTTCGCGTGGTCGCGAGCGTAGTCGCCGGCGTCATGGGCGTAACGGCGAGCGGTCTTGCCGTGTTTTTTCAGGGCCTTGCGCGAGGAATGTCGCGCGCTGTGTAGAAATTTCCCGCCGCGATGCCGGGCATCCTCGCCCAGACCGGAGGCGCGTTCACCGGCTTCGGACAGGCTGTGACGGACCGTCTCGGCCAGATCGCCGAAGCGATCGCGAAGGCCGCCTGTGTCGATCCAGCCGCGCGGGTCCAGCCGACCGCGCAGGCGCTCATACCGCGTCGGGCCGTTGCGCTGGCTCAGGAGAAGGGTCGCGATGCCGACGCCGGCGAGAACGGCGATGACGCCGCTGGAAATGCCGGGATGTTTGCGGACCTCGGCGAGGGCGGAGAACTGACGAACCATCGGATAGTGAACCTCTTCTGCGAGGCCGTCGTCGTTCGGGTCGTACAGCCCGTCGTCGTACGGCTCATAGGCGGAACTCCGGTCCCGCATCAGGGACGGAGCGAACCGGGCGAAGAGTGGTTCCGCCAGACCGGGCAGGACCGAATAGAAGCTGGCGATCAGTCGGCCGCCGCCGCCGACGGTGATCTCGCGGATCGGATGGCTGGCGCAGTAGAGGATGGTGTCGGCCACGACGTGGGTCGCATAGACCGGCTGGGGATTCTGGGTGGCGTAGCCGGTCAGGTTACGGGCGTGTTTGCTGTACGGGCTGTCGACCGCCGCCGGCTTGACCAGGCTGACGGTGATCGGAGCCTCTTCGCGCATCAGCTCCATGCGCAGGGCATTGGTGAAGCCCTTCACTGCGTGCTTCGAGGCCGAATAGACGCCCTGGATCGGGAGGGGCGCGTCGGACAGGATTGAGCCGACATTGACGATCGCCCCGCCGCCGTAACGCTTGCGCAGGTGTTCGGCGGCGACCAGCGAACCGTTCACCACGCCCCAGTAGTTGGTCTCGAACAGCCGCCGCTGGTCGTCCAGCGCTGTGACGCTGATGGCACCGTAGATGGAGACGCCGGCATTGTTCACCCAGGTGTCGAAGCCGCCGAACAGTCGCACGCATTTCTCGGCCGCCTCGGAGAGGGCCGCGTGGTCGGCGACGTCGGCGACCGCCCAGGCCGCCCGGGCGCCCGTCGCCTGCAGTTCCTCGCACAGCGCCTTCAGGTCTCCCTCGCCCCGCGCGATCAGGAAGACGCAGGCGCCGGCCCGCGCGGCGCGACGCGCCGTCGCCAGGCCGATGCCCGAGGTGGCGCCGGTGATGACGATGGACTGTTCGTTCAGGGGCTTGAGCGTCGCTTTGGTCATGAAACCGCCGGGTCGGTGTGTTCGTATCGGGCTGCTGGCAACGGGGTCGCAACCCCGCCGGTTCCTGCTGTAGCACGCAGGCCTTACCATTCGCGACTGGTGCGCCTATCTGACGGCGCTTCCCCTGTTTCGCCGCTTTCGAGGACCGCCCGTGACCGATCACGCGCATGACCACGCCGCCCCTGCGCCCGTCGACGATCTGGCCGCCGCCTTCCAGATCGAGGGCTGGCCCGTGCGCGGTCGCATCGTGCGACTGGGCGAGACCATCGACGCCATCCTGTCAGCGCATGACTATCCGGAGCCGGTCGCCGCCCTGCTGGGCGAGGCCTGCGCGCTGGCGGCGCTGGTGGGATCCAGCCTGAAGTTCGAGGGCCGGCTGATCGTCCAGGCGCAGGGCGACGGACCGGTCCGCTATGTCGTCGCCGACTATGACACCGACGGGAAGATGCGCGGCTACTGCCGGTTTGACGAAGACGAGGTCGCGGCGGCGTCGCAGGGCTTCGCCCGTCCGGGCGCGCGCTCGCTGCTGGGGCAGGGGGTGTTCGTGATGACGCTCGACCGCGGTCCGGACTTCGAACGGACGCAGGGCATCACGCCGATCGAGGGCGAGAGCCTGTCGCTGGCGGCGGAGCACTATTTCCAGCAGTCGGAGCAGATCCCGACCAAGGTGCGGCTGGCCGTCGGCTCGGTGGTCACCGACGCCGGTGTGGGCTGGCGCGCAGGCGGGGCGCTGATCCAGTTGATCGCCGGTGATGAGGCGCGCGGATCGACCGAGGAGGTGTGGGACCGCTCGCGGGCCCTGTTCCAGACCCTGGCCGACGACGAGCTGCTCGACCCGACGATCACGCCGGAAATCCTGCTGTACCGCCTGTTCCATGAGGACGGGGTGCGGCTGGAGGACGCCCGGGCGCTGGTGGCGCAGTGCCGGTGTTCGCGCCAGCGTATCGCCGGGATGCTGACCTCGTTCGAACCGGCCGAGCGGGCGGATATGGTTGAGGCCGACGGCAAGATCCGGGTGACCTGCGAATATTGCGCGACGGTATATGAGCTGGCGCCGGAGGAGATTGGCGCGGACTGACAGTCGACGCATTCCCGCCTCATTCCGAACATGAACGCGCCACAACGCGGCGTCCGCGACGGCGTTCATCGAACGCGGATTACTCCTCGCTTCGGGCCATTCAGGACCCAAGAGGAGCAACTGCCATGAACACCTTTTCCATCGGCGCCGTCTGCGCCTTCACCACAGTACTTGCCGGCGCGGCCCTCGCGCAGGAGCGTCTGCCCGCCAACATCGAGGCGGTTCCGGGCGCACGGCTGCCCGCCGGGGCCACGCCACGGATCATTCCGGGCGTCACGGCGCGATGCCAGGTCAATCCGGGCGTCGCCAGTGTCACCCTGACCAAGGGCAGCCGTCGCGGTCAGGTCAGCGTCAGCTATGAGATCGTGAACCAGGGCCGCAGCGCCTGGAGTTCGGGACCGCGCCAGCAGGGCGTCAATCTGCTGGCCCACAACGGCAACACGGGCCGGACCTGGCGCAACCACCAGGCCATGCCGGGCAGCGCGGCGGCGGGCGGAACCATGCTCAGCTTCTCGTCACCCTGGATCAACAATGCCTTCGATGATTTCGAGTTCGGCGGCCATGTCGATGTCTCGATCAGCTACGACCCCGACATCTATATCGACGGCAACAACTGCAACGACGACTCGACCACGGCCAACAATCAGGTGCGGATCGAGAACGCTGAAATCCTGGCCTTCATGCAGGGCTCGGCCACCAGCCGCACCTTCCGCTGAAGCATAGTGACGCGTGCCATGCCGCCTCCCCGGGCCTGACCCGCGGGAGGCGGATCGCTGTCCGGGGTGGGCCTCAGTAGGCCAGGGCGATCCCGTCCTTGCGCATCTCCGTCGCCGCGCCATAGGTCCAGGGCCCGCGGCCGTTGGTCTGGCGCATGACGTTCTGATAGCCGCCGAAGCCGCCGTTGGGGCCGCCGGTGACCCAGCCCATGGCCTCCAGCCGGGCCCTTGTCGCCGCCGGAACGCCGGTCTCGAGGAACAGGGTGCCGACGCCCTCCGCCAGCTGGCCGGTCGGTTCGGACGAACCCTCGTGCTGCCAGCGCGGGCTGTCGCCCGCCTCCTGCGGGTCGAGGCCGTAGTCGACCATATTGATGATGATCTGGGCCTGCCCCTGCGGCTGCATGCCGCCGCCCATGACGCCGAAGGCCAACCACGGCTCCCCGCCCTTGCAGGCGAAGCCGGGGATGATGGTGTGGAAGGGCCGTTTGCCGGGCGCGTAGACGTTGGGATGTCCGTCGGTCAGGGCGAACAGCTCGCCGCGGTCCTGGAACATGAAGCCCAGGGTCGAGCCGTCCGGGCCGTCGGGGACGAGGCCCGAGCCCATGCCGCGGTAGTTGGACTGGATCCAGCTGACCATCATGCCGTCCTTGTCGGCGACGCTGAAATAGGTGGTGTCGCCCTGGGTCGGCGCGTCGCCGGGGAAGGCGCGGTCCATGACCCGGTCGGGGCGGATCAGGGCAGCGCGTTCGGCGGCATAGGCCTTGGAGTTCAGCCACTCGACCGGGGTGCGGCTGAAGCGGTCGTCGGCAAACCATTTGGCCCGGTCCTCAAACGCCAGCCGCTTGGCCTCGGCCTGGTGGTGGATCGAGGCAGCCGACTGGAAGCCCATGCCCCTGAGGTCGAACCGCTCGCAGATGTTGAGGATCTGGTTGGTCGACAGGCCCTGGGTATTGGGCCCGAGCCCATAGACGTCGACGCCGCGATAATCGGTGCGGATCGGCTCGACCCATTCGGTGCGGTGCGGGGCGAGGTCCGCCTTCGTCATCCAGCCGCCGATGCGGCGGAAATAGCGTTCGATATGGTCGGCGATGACACCCTCATAGAAGGCGTCGCGCCCGCCCTCGGCGATCAGGCGCAGGGTGCGGCCGAGGTCGGGGTTGGCGAAGACCTCGCCGACCTTCGGGGTGCGGCCGTCGGGGGCGTAGACCTTCTTGCGATTGTCGTTTTCCTCGATGATCGCCGCGCGGCGGTCGAAGCCGGCCATGTTGCGCTCGAGATACCAGGCAATCAGCTGGGGCATGGGCACGCCCTCTTCGCACAGCTCGGCGACCGGCAGCAGGACGTCGGCCCAGGGCAGTTTGCCGTAGCGCTGGTGGGCGCTCCACCAGGCGTCGACCGTGCCGGGGACGTTGACGGTGACGGTGCCATAGGGCGGCAGATAGCCGTCCTCGGCCTTCTTCGAGCGGGCGGTTTCCAGTGACAGGCCGCGGGGGCTGTTTCCGGAACCGTTGAAGCCGACGACCTTCCGCTGCGCCGGGTCCCACAGCATGCAGAAGGCGTCGCCCCCGATGCCGTTGGCGGTCGGCTCAAGGAAGCCGAGGGCGGCGTTGATGGCGATGGCCGCATCAATGGCCGAACCGCCGCGCCGCAGGGTGTCGATGCCGATCAGGGTGGCGCGGGGATGGGCCGTGGCCGCGGCGCCGTGCGCGCCCCAGACGGTGGAGCGGCCCACGAACTGCACGCCGCTGTTGCGGTTGCCGGGGCCGATGCCGGCGTAGGGATCGGCGGGCGGGGTCTGGCGGGGAGGGGCGACGGCGGCTGGAGCCGAGGGTGCGGCTGCGTTCGCGGAGCCGGCTCCGGCGAGGAGGGCCCCGGCGGGCAGGGTCGAAAGGAAGGTGCGGCGGCGCATGGGACGGCTCCTCGAACTGGCGAGAGGACCCTAGCGGGTTGGGAGGCGGAGGGAAGTGTCACTGCCCTTTCAGCTGTCGTCACCCCGGGAGCGCGAAGCCAACCCCGGGCCCCGGCGGCACCACCGTGCCGGAAGCGCAGGCGATCAGGCCAGCGAGCCTTGGACCGTAGGACGGTGTTTCGCCGCCGTCGCGGCGTCGCCGGGATGACGAAAGCGGGTGGAGTTAACCCCCCAGATCCAGCGAATAGCCCGCCGAGCGGACCGTGCGGATCGGATTGACCGTCCCCTCGACGTTCAGCGCCTTGCGCAGGCGGCCGACGTGGACGTCGACGGTGCGGGCCTCGACATAGACGTCCGAGCCCCAGACGGCGTCGAGCAGTTGCTCGCGGCTGAAGACGCGGCCGGGGTGCTGCATCAGGTGGTCGAGCAGGCGGAACTCGGTCGGGCCGAGGTGGATCTCCTGTCCCGAGCGGCGGACGCGGTGGGCGACGCGGTCGATGACGATGTCGCCGTGGTTGAGGCGGTCGTCGGCCAGGCCCGGACGGATGCGGCGCAGGACAGCGCGGATGCGGGCGATCAGCTCGCTCATCGAGAAGGGCTTGGTCAGATAGTCGTCGGCACCGGTGTCGAGACCGCGGATGCGATCGCTTTCCTCGCCCCGCGCGGTCAGCATGATGATCGGCATGTTGCGCGTCTCGGACTTGCCGCGGATTCGGCGGCAGACCTCGATCCCCGACAGTTTGGGCAGCATCCAGTCGAGCAGGACGAGGTCGGGGAGACGCTCCTCGATCTGCAGCATGCCTTCCTCGCCATCAGCGGCGACCACGACGCGATAGCCTTCCTTTTCAAGGTTGTAGGACAGGAGGGTCGCCAGGGCGTCCTCGTCTTCCATCACCAGAACATAGGGCTGCACGGCGTATTCTCCGGGTTCAGACGGGCGTCGGCGGTTCGGGGGCGGCTTCGGCGGCGTCGGGGTTCCAGCGCGGGCGCTCGCCCATGAACTCCTGGCCGGTGATCTCGTAGTAGATGGTCTCGGCGATATTGGTGGCGTGGTCCCCGATCCGCTCGAGGTTCTTGGCCATGAACAGCAGGTGGGTCCCGGCCGTGATCGTGCGGGGGTCGCCCATCATGTAGGTCAGCAACTCGCGGAACAGGGCGTTGTAGTGCTCGTCGACCTCGTCGTCGGTGTTCCAGACGCCGATGGCGCGGTCGATTTCGGCGGCGGCGTAGGCGTCCAGCACGTCGCGCAGGCGCATGGACACCAGTTTGCCCATCCGCTCGATCGAACGGGTCAGGGGCTGAATCGGCTCACCCTCGGCGAGGATCAGGCCGCGCTTGGCGATGTTCTTGGCCAGATCGCCGGTGCGTTCCAGGTCCACCGCCAGCTTCATCGCGGCCAGGGTGCGGCGCAGGTCAGAGGCGACCGGCTGGCGCAGGGCGATCAGCCGGATGGCCTTGCGCTCGATGTCGCGGTGCATGGCGTCCAGCCGGGCGTCGCGATCGACGACCGCGCGGGCCAGCGCGATGTCGCGGCGAGCGACGGAGTCCACGGCGTCGGCGACCTGGGCCTCGGCCAGACCGCCCATGCGGGCGACCTCGGCGGTCAGCTGGTTCAGTTCGTCGCCATAAGCCTTGACGGTGTGCTGGTTCATCAGCCGAATCGTCCGGTGATGTAGTCGAGCGTGCGCCGCTCGCGGGGATTGGTGAAGATGTCCTCGGTGTCGCCGGTCTCGACCAGGCGGCCCATGTGGAAGAAGGCGGTACGCTGGCTGACCCGGGCGGCCTGGGCCATGGAGTGGGTGACGATCACGATGCAGTAGCGTTCACGCAGCTCGTCGATCAGTTCCTCGATCTTGGCCGTCGCGATCGGGTCCAGGGCCGAGCAGGGCTCGTCCATCAGAATGACTTCGGGCTCGACGGCGATGGCGCGGGCGATGACCAGCCGCTGCTGCTGTCCACCCGACAGGCCGGTGCCCGGCGAGTGCAGGCGGTCGGCGACCTCCTCCCAGAGTCCGGCCCGCTTCAGCGAGGCCTCGACCACGCCATCCAGCTCTGACTTCGACGCAGCGAGGCCATGGATGCGGGGGCCGTAGGCGACGTTCTCATAGATGGTCTTGGGGAAAGGGTTCGGCTTCTGGAACACCATGCCCACGCGGGCGCGCAGCAGGACTGGATCGACCGACCTGGCGTTGATGTCGTCGCCGTCCATCTCGATCCGGCCGGTGACCTTGCAGCCCGGAATGGTGTCGTTCATGCGGTTCATGGTCCGCAGGAAGGTCGACTTGCCGCAGCCCGACGGCCCGATCAGGGCCGTGACGGTCTTGTCCGGAATGTCGAGCGTGACCTCAAACAGCGCCTGTTTGGCACCGTAAAAGACCGAGACGTCACGGGCGGCGATCTTGGTCGGCCCCATCGGCGCCGAGCTGTGCACGACGGGCGGGGCGGCGATCACGGGCGAGCCCTCGGACGAGCTGCCGCCCTCGATCCCATCCGGTGCACGAAAGAGGTTGAATTTCATTCAGCTACCACCGGCGTTCAAAGCGTCGCCGCAGGAAGATGGCGGCGGCGTTCATGACGATCATGAAGGCGAGGAGGACAAGGATGGCGGCCGCCGTCCGTTCGTGGAAAGCGCGCTCGGACGCGTTCTCCCAGATGTAGACCAGCGACGGCAGGGCGCCGGTCGGCTCGCCGAGGGAGGCGGGAATGCCCGGGATGAAGCTGACCATGCCGATCAGCAGCAGGGGTGCCGTCTCGCCGAGGGCGTGGGCCATGGAGATGATGGCCCCGGTCATGACGCCGGGCATGGCCAGCGGCAGGGTGTGCTGGAACACGGTCTGGGTCTTCGACGCGCCCATGGCCAGCGCGGCCTCGCGGATCGACGGCGGCACGGCCTTCAGCGAGGAGCGGGTGGCGATGATAATGGTCGGCAGGGCCATCAGGGCCAGGACCAGGCCGCCGACCAGCGGGCTGGCGCGCGGCAGGTGCATCCAGTTGATGAACAGGGCCAGGCCCAGCAGGCCGTAGATGATCGACGGCACGGCGGCGAGGTTGTTGATATTGACCTCGATCAGGTCGGTGATCCGGCCGCGGGGCGCGAATTCCTCAAGGTAGAGGGCCGCGCCGACGCCCAGTGGGATGGCGATGAAGGCGGTGACGAGCAGCATCAGGGCCGAGCCGACGACGGCACCGAGAACCCCGGCCAGCTCGGGCTCGGTGGAGTCGCCCTTGGTGAACAGGCCGGTGTTGAAGTGGGCAGAGACCTGGCCCGAGGCCTTCATCCGGTCCAGCCAGTCGATCTGTTCGTCGCTCAGGCGGCGCTGATCCGCGGGTGTGTCGCGCGAAATCTCATGCTTGAAAAACAGGTCGGCGTCGTCGGACACCGGCGCGGCGATCGGTACGCTCTGGCCGATCAGGTTGGGATTGGCCTGGATGCGGGCGGCGGCGGCGAATTTGAGCTCGGATGAGAACAGGCTGCGCATGGCGGCGGCCTTGGTGCCCCGGGCATCGTCGGCGACACCCATGCGGGCCAGTTGCTGCTCGGCGACCAGCAGTTCGAAATTGGTCCCCTGCGGATAGGCGCGATCGACCCGGGCGGGGTCCATATAGACCGGCAGGGTGATGGTGTGGGTGTAGAAGGCCGTGTGGCCCTGCTCGATGATCCGTCCCAGCAACAGCAGCAGGAAGCCGACCGCGACGCCGATGGCCAGCAGGCCGTAGAGTTTGAACCGGCCTTCGCGGGCGTAGCGCCGCTTCAGACCCGCGCGCAGGCGATCGGCGCGCATTTCCGGGGTGACAGACGTCTCAGTCATACTGCTGCCGGTAGGTCTGGACGATGCGCTGGGCGACGATGTTCAGCATCAGGGTGACCAGGAAGAGGGTCAGGCCCAGGCCGAAGGCGGACAGGGTCTTGGGGCTGTTGAACTCCTGGTCGCCGGTCAGCAGGGTGACGATCTGGACGGTCACGGTGGTGACGGTGTCCAGGGGGTTCAGGGTCAGGCGGGCGGCGAGACCGGCGGCCATGGTGACGATCATGGTTTCGCCAATGGCGCGCGACATGGCCAGGAGCATGGCCCCGGCGACGCCGGGCAGGGCGGCCGGCAGAAGGACCCGCTTCACCGTCTCCGACTTCGTGGCGCCCATGGCATAGGAGCCGTCGCGCAGGCTCTGCGGCACGGCGTTGATGATGTCGTCCGACAGGGAGCTGACGAAGGGGATCAGCATGATGCCCATGACCATGCCGGCGACCAGCGCCATCTGGTTCTGGACCAGCATCAGATACTGGCCGAGGCCGTCCAGCGGTCCGCCCACCAGCAGGGCGCCGAGGCCGTTGAAGAATGCGCGGAAGGCGGGGCCGACGGTCAGGGCGGCGAAGAAGCCGTAGACCACGGTCGGGACGCCGGCGAGGATCTCCAGCACCGGCTTGACCGTCGCCCGGAAGACCGGTCCGGCGTACTCCGACAGATAGATGGCCGAGAACAGCCCGACGGGCGCGGCCACCGCCATGGCGATCAGCATGATGAGGAAGGTGCCGGCGAACAGGGGCAGGGCACCGAAGGCTCCGCTCGAACCGACCTGGTCGGCGCGTATCGCCGTCTGCGGGCTCCACTGGGTTCCGAACAGGAATTCAGCGATCGGCACGGAGGCGAAGAACCGCACGGAGTCGTAGACGAGCGACGCGATGATTCCGACGGTGGTCAGGACGGCGACGGCCGAACAGGCGAACAGCAGGCCGACGATCCAGCCCTCCACCCGGTTGCGGGCCCGCATGCCCGGCCGGATCTGGCCGAAGACGAACAGGGCGCCCAACAGGGCCGCCAGCGCCGCCCCCACGACGCCGCCGAGGGACAGCATCTGGCTGATGCGCTCGACGCGTTGCCCCTCTGCCGGCAGGAGTTCTGCGTAGGGTGCCGGCCAGATCTGGACCGCGGCGCGGCCGTCGCCGACGGCGCGGGCGTCGGCGAAGAAGGCCTCGCGCCGGAAAGGTTCGAGCTGTTGGACCGCCTCGGGCGCGCCGGACGCGGTCAGCTGCCGGTCAACATCGGGAGCGAACACGCTCGCCGCAATCAGCACGACCAGGGCCGGGACCGCGGTCCAGATCAGGGCATAGGTGCCATGCTGTCCGGGACGGGAATGCGAGCGTTCTCCGGCCGGCAAGGCCCGCGCACGACGAGTCGCCAGGGCGCGGCCGCCGACATAGGCGGCGACGGCTGCGGCGATCAGGATCGGCAGGAAAAGCCAGGTCATGGACGTCCGGAAGAGCAGAATCGGGCTGGCCGGTCGCCCGGATCGCCCCGGCGCGATAACTGCCCCGGAATGGTCAGCGGATTACGACGACGGGATGACAGTTCTGTTACGCCGCAGGGGCCGGTGCCGGAGGCCCGTCACGAAGCCGTCACGTTGTCGCGGCGGGAAGCGACCGGGAAATAGGCGGTGAAGGCGGCGCCCTGTCCCGGCGCGCTCTCGACCGTCAGGCCGCCGCGATGCCGGTTGACGATGTGTTTGACGATGGCGAGGCCCAGGCCGGTGCCCTGGCGTTCGCCGCTCTTCTGGCCCTCGACGCGATAGAAGCGCTCGGTCAGACGCGGCAGGTGCTCGCGCGCCAGACCCGGGCCGTGATCCCGGACGGTAACGGCGGCGAAACGCTGGCCGGTCTCGCGGTCGGGCGTGAGCAGCGGCAGGCGTGTCGCACCGACGCCGCGATTGCCGCCGGACCAGGGCGCGGCAGCCTCATCCAGCGCGATATCGGGCCGGATGACGATCTCGACCGTCCCGCCGGCCGGGGAGTATTTGATGGCGTTGTCGACCAGATTCTGGACCACCTGCAGGATTTCGTCCCGGTCGCCGTTCACCGGGGCGCTGGTCTCGCGGTCTTCCAGCTGGACCATGACGTTGCGTTCGGCGGACAGGACGCTGACGGCGTCCACGACATCGGCGGCGGCGCGGGCGAGATCGACCCGCCCGGCCGGCGGGATGTGTTCGTTCAGCTCGATCCGGCTGAGGGACAGCAGGTCCGAGACCAGCCGGCTCATCCGTTCGGCCTGGGTGGCCATGATGTCGAGGAAGCGATCCCGGGCCTTGGGGTCGTCGCGGGCGTGGCCCTTCAGCGTCTCGATGAAGCCGGACAGGGAGGCCAGCGGCGTCTTCAGTTCGTGGCTGGCGTTGGCCAGAAAGTCGACGCGCATCAGCTCCATGCGGCGCACCTCGGTCTCGTCGCGCAGGACCACGAGGGCCAGCGGTCCCGACTGCGCCTCGGCCAGGGGCCGGGTGACCGCGCGCCAGTGTCGCGTCTGGGCGCCGACGCCGGCGTAGTCGGTGGTGCGGGTCAGGCCTCCGAACAGGGCCTCATCCACGGCCTCGAGCACGGCCGGGTCGCGCAACACGGGGACCAGCAGCCCGCCCTCGCGCTGGATGCGCAGCAGGTCGCGAGCGGCGGCGTTGGCCAGGACGATGCGACGGCCGGCGATGTCGTCAGCCTCGCCCCCCGCCACCACCAGAACCGGGTCGGCCAGGGCTTCGAAAACACGTTCCAGCAGCGTCGCTTCGGTCTCCACCGGCGCCTCGGACGGGACCAGACCGGTCTCGTCCGTCTGCATGGCCGGGGGCGGCGGGGTCCGGTTCTGAAGCCAGGCCGTGAAGCCGATCAGGGCGCAGCCGCCCAGCAGGTATGGAGCCAGAGCGGGTTGGTAGACGGCCAGGCCGACGAGCACGGCCATGGCAATCCCCGTGCTGGCGCCGGCGGTCCAGAGGCGTGATCCCGCCTGGGGGGCCACGGGAGAGGAGGAGACTTCGTAGGGCATTCACGCTTTCATCGGACGCGCGACTCGTGTCGGGGAACATGACACGGAATTCATGACAGCGGCGCATCGCCGGTGCGAGTTCGTCTTGTCAAACGTCCTTTACACACCTAATCCTGAGGGCAACAGAAGCGGGCGGGGAAGACATTATGGCGGCGGCGTTGACGCTCGAAGGGGTGAGCAAACGGTACGGCGACTTCCAGGCCGTGCGCGATCTGAGCTTCCAGGTCGAGAAGGGCACGATCTGCGGCTTCCTCGGTCCCAACGGGGCCGGCAAGACCTCGACCCTGCGCATGATCCTGGGCCTGCAGGCCGCCAGCGCGGGTCGCATCGACATTCTCGGCGCCGACGACGGCCGCAAGGTGCGCGACCGGATCGGCTTCCTGCCGGAGGAGCGCGGGCTCTACAAGAAGATGACGCCGGTCGACGCCATCGCCTTCTTCGGCGCCCTGAAGGGCCTGCCGACCGGCGAGGGGCGCAAGCGGGCGCGCGAGATGCTGGACGCCCAGGGCCTGGGCGCCTCGAAGCGCAAGAAGATGAAGGAGCTGTCCAAGGGGATGGCCCAGAAGGTGCAGCTGATCGCCTCGGTGGTGCACCGGCCGGAGTTCGTGATCCTCGACGAACCGTTCTCGGGCCTCGACCCGGTCAACCAGCAGGGGCTGGAGGCGGTGATCCGCCAACTGGCGGCGGACGGGGCCACGGTGCTGTTCTCGACCCATGTGATGCAGCACGCCGAGCGGCTGTGCGACAAGGTCGTCCTGCTGGCCCGCGGCCAGAAGGCCTTCGAAGGCACGGTGACCGAGGCGCGCGCGACCTCCAGGCGGTTCCTGGAACTGGAGGGCGCGATAGACCCGGCGGCAGCGGCCGCCTTGCCCGGTGTGAGCGGCGTCGAGACCGTCTCGGAGCATGACGGGGTGCGCGTGCTGAAGGCCGCACTGGCGGCCGGCGGACGAGGTCAGGAAGCGCTCAAGGCCGCCTTCCTCGGCGGGCTGGACGTGCGACGCTTCGAACTGCGCGAACCGACCCTGCACGATGCCTTCATCGGCCTGACCGGCGACAATCCGGACCACGACCAGTCGGTGAAACCGACCAGCCCGGGAGCCGCCCGATGAGCCGCATCCTCCTGATCGCGCGCCGTGAGTACGGTGCCTATGCCCGCACCGTCGGCTTCTGGCTGTCGCTGCTGGCCTTTCCGCTGTTCGCCGTGCTGGGCGGTTTCATTCCGATCCTGATGCGGACGAACGAACCGGTTCGTGAGGTCATCCTGATCGAGGAAGGGGTCGAGGCCCAGGGCCTCGCCGCAGCGGTCCGCGACGCCCTGAAGGATGACGTCGACCGCCGTGCCGCCAATGCCCGCGAGGCTGCCGAAAAGGCGCAGGAAACCGCCGGCGCGGCTGGAAGCGGGGCGGCCAGCAATGCGCTCGCTGCCCTGTCGAAGCCCAGGATGCGCATCGTCGCGGCGCCCGCTGCCATCACCGCCGCAGCGCCGGGCGAGTCCCGGGACGCGGTCGTGCGCCATTATCTGGGCGACGAGGTCGCCAAGGCCGACCGCCTCGACGCCGTGGTCTTCCTCACCCGGGTGGACGGTGTGCCGGGTGCCCGTGTCTGGAGCGCCCGCGCCACCGATGACACGGTTCAGGACTTCGTTCGCAGCGCCCTGAAGGCGGCCAATCGCAAGGCGGTGCTGGAGACGGCCGGGATCGATCCCGCCGTCGTCGACGCGACCGAGAAATTCCAGCCGGAGGTGAAGGCCTTCTCGCCCAAGTCAGCCGGGGCGGGGGAGGTCTCGTTCCGTGACAAGCTGCCCCAGATCATCGGCCTGGCCGGCGGCTTCCTGCTCTGGTCGCTGGTGCTGACCGGCGCCTCCATCCTGCTGAACAGCGTGATGGAGGAGAAGTCGAACAAGATCCTCGAGGTGCTGCTGTCCTCGGCTTCGGCGACGGAGATCCTGACCGGCAAGGTGCTGGGCGTGGCCATGCTGACGCTGACCGTGCTGCTGGCCTGGGGCGGGATCGGGGCGGTGGGACTGCTGACCACCTTCCCGGATACGGCGGCGATGATCGGCGACGTGCTGCTGCACGACGGCCTGCTGGGCTATTTCGCGGCCTTCATGGTCGGCGGCTATCTGATGTACGCCGTACTGTTCGCCGCCATCGGCTCGTTCTGCGAGACGCCGCGTGACGCCCAGACCCTGATGGGGCCGATCATGATGGTGCTGATCATCCCGATGTTCACCATGCAGATGGCCATCGGCTCGCCCGACGCGCCGGTGATCCGCATCCTCTCGATGGTGCCCTTCTTCACACCCTTCGTGATGATGGCGCGCCTGCCGTCCGATCCGCCGATGATCGAACTGTTCGGCGCGATCGCCGGCATGGCCGCCTTCGCCCTGTTCATGGTGTGGGTGGCGGGCCGCGCCTTCCGGGCCGGGGCGCTGTCGGACGTGAAGCTGAGCTGGAAGAGCTTCGTCAGCGCGGCGAGGGGCGGGGGGAAGTGAGGGCTCACTAGCTTTCGTCATCCTCCGGCAAGCCGCGTCTTCGCGGCGCAGACCGGGGGACCCAGCGGCGCGCGAGAGCGCGAATCTGTCGGGAGCGCCGTGGCTTGCCACAGCCTGCCTGCACAGCTCGCCTTCGGCGCCGCTGGGTCCCCCGGTCTCGCTGCGCTCGCCGGAGGATGACGATAGCAAGACAAACAAAAGGGCCGCTCCGGTTTCCCGTAGCGGCCCTTGATCGTTTCGTTCGGTGTCGAGCGGGGTTTAGCCGCGGCCCGGACCACCCACGCCCGGCACGCGGGGCTTCGGCGGCGGCAGCAGGCCTTCGCGCTGCATGCGCTTGCGGGCCAGTTTGCGGGCGCGGCGAACAGCCTCGGCCTTCTGGCGGGCGCGCTTCTCCGAGGGCTTCTCGTAGTGCACGTGGCGCTTCATCTCGCGGAAGCTGCCTTCGCGCTGCATTTTCTTCTTGAGGGCCTTGAGCGCTTGATCGACGTTATTATCGCGAACGAAAATCTGTACCAGGTTGAACTCTCCTTTGGCCGCCCGCCGCGCACCTCGAAAGGGAGACGGGCAGACAAATAAAATCTCGGTCCGACAGACAGGGTCCGCGGATGAAGGCGGGCTGATACACGTTCGCCCCCCTCGTGTCCAGATCGTCGCGCTTCTATCTGAAGCCTCGAAACGCCCGCCGGACGGGGATATGCTGCCGCCATGACCGAAGCGCCACACCTGTCGAACGAGACGCCGGAGGGCGATTGGGCCGACCGCATGGAACAGACCGTGCTGGACGCCGCCCTGGGCCTCGCGCCCCGGCTGGGCTGGAACAGCCGGATGGTGCGGGCTGCCTGCGACGCCTGCGGCCTGTCACGGGGCGATGAAGAGCTTTTGCTGCCCAACGGCGCGCGCGACCTGGCGGCCCTGCTGTCGAGGCGGCACGACGACCGGGCGCTGGCGACGCTGGCCGATGTCGAAGCGAAATCGCTGAAGATGCGCGAGCGAATCGCGGCGGCCGTCTCGGCGCGGATGGAGGCCGGGGCCGCCGACCTGGACGCCACGCGCCGCTGCGCCGCCTTCCTGGCCCTGCCGCACAACGCCGATCTGGGGCTGAAGCTGGCGTGGGAGAGCGCCGACCACCTTTGGCACTGGGCCGGCGACACGGCCACCGACTGGAACCACTATTCCAAGCGGGCGATCCTGTCGGGCATCCTGATCCCCGCCCTGACCCTGCGCTGGTTCGACGGCCGCGAGGCCGCCGAGGCCTTCGTCGCCGCCCGGATCGAGAACGTCATGGCGTTCGAGAAATGGAAGGCGGGCAAGGATTTCGACGCGCCGCTGAAGACGGTCGCGGATGCGCTGAGCCGGATGCGGTACGGGGCGAAGGCCCCCCAATAGCTATCGTCATTCCGGGCGGAGCGCAGCGAAGACCCGGAACCCAGCGGCGCGCGTGAGCGCGAAGCTGTCGGGAGCGCCGGTGTTCGACAAACTAGACGGTAGTATTTCGCCGCCGTCGCGGCGCCGCTGGGTTCCGGGTCTCCGAGGCTGCGCCTCTTCGCCCGGAATGACGATAGCAGGGATAGGAGGTGCCAAAGCGCCATCACCCGGTTCACATGGGCGATCGCAGGCTAGCTGCCCGCTCGCCGCGCGAAACCCATGTCCCGAAACACCGGCGCCATGCTGGACAGAACTGGGTCCCGGCTTTCGCCGGGTTGAGCGGAAATCAAAGTCAGTTGCCCGCGCACTAAGAGGACTCTGCGAACTTCCGCAACGGGTGGAAAGCGGACCTGACCCCGCCACGATGAAAGTGTCGTGCTCAGGATGGCCCAGCAGCTGAGTCAAACTCAAACGCAATGGGGGTGAGCTTCCCGTCGGCCCTTGACCCGGTCAGCTCATGCAACTGCGGCCGCACATACGGCTTCTTCGGCGCGACCGGGAGGTCGATCGTTTTGTCGTCCATGAGACCCTCAGTTCAATCAAAGCTTACGGTGGGATTGTATCCTCTACCCACAAGCGAGCAACGCATGGCGCTGTCAAGTCCGCTATGGGTCGGGAGCGGACATGACCCTCATCGCCACAATCGGACGCCGGCGACTACGGTAGGTCGTTATCCGGCGACCGTCTCAGATGGACCCACCCGCCGCCTGTCCGGACAGTGTATTCTCGCCCCGTATAATCTCGGCCCTTTGAACCCTCGACCCGCCCTTCCGGCCCCCGCCCGCCGGCGCGAAACCACGCCCATTCGGGCCTTGCGTCCGATTCCGACGTGCCCGCATGCATACTGGTCAAAGGGCCGCCGGGCCTGGGTCTTTGACAGTTTGCATCACCCCACCGACGCCGTCCCAGGCGCGGCCTGCCCGAACGGGGCCCGCTGACGTGAACCGAAAATCACCCGCCGGATTTTTCCGCGGAAAAAGCGATACTCTCGCCCCCGGACGGCCTCCGTTCGCCGTCGATCAGACCAGCGGCTTCACCCGGTTCACATGGCCCATCTTGCGGCCCTTGCGGGCCTCGGCCTTGCCGTAGAGGTGCAGGCGGGCGTCCGGCTTGGCGGACAGAGCCTCCCACTTCTTCACATCGTCGCCCAGCAGATTGGTCATCTCGACGCGGGCGTGGGCGGTGGTCGGGCCCAGCGGCCAGCCGGCGAGGGCGCGGATGTGCTGTTCGAACTGGTCGCAGACGCAGCCGTCCTGGGTCCAGTGGCCGGTGTTGTGGACGCGCGGCGCGATCTCGTTGACCAGCAGCAGGCCGCCGCCGAGGTCGAACAGTTCGATCCCCATGACGCCGACATAGTCCAGGCCCTCTAGGATGGCGGCGGCGATGGCGTGGGCGCGGGCCCCGGTCTTCGCGTCGACCTGTGCGGGCGCGATCGTCGTCTTCAGGACGCCGCCCTTGTGGACATTCTCGCCCAGGGGATAGACGGCCACCGCGCCGTCGCGGCCGCGGGCGCAGATCACCGACAGTTCCCGCTCGAACGAGGCCTTGGCTTCAAGGATGGCGGGGCGTTCGCCGATGGCGGTCCAGGCCTTGAGGACCTCGGCGGGCGACTTGATCCAGACCTGTCCCTTGCCGTCATAGCCTTCGCGCCGGGTCTTCAGCAGGACCGGGACGCCCAGCCGGTCGACGGCGTGACGCAGGTCCTCAAGGGTCTCGATGGCGGTGAAGGCCACGGTCGGCGCGCCGACGCTGTTGAGGAAGGTCTTCTCTTCCACTCGGTCCTGGGCCACGGCGAGAGCCTTGGGGCCGGGGGCCACGACGGCGCCACCCTCGACCAGTCGCTCGACCGAGCCGGCGGGGACGTTCTCGAACTCGAAGGTCACCGCCGCGCAGGTCTGGCCCAGCACGCTGAGGGCCGTGGGATTGTCATAGGCGGCGACGATCTGGCCCTGTGACACGCGGCCGGCCGGGCTGTTCTCCTCGGGGTCGAGGATGACGACGTTGAAGCCGAGGCGCGAGGCGGCCTGGCTCAGCATCCGTCCCAGCTGACCGCCGCCGAGAATGCCGAGGGTAGAACCGGGGGGCAGGGGGGCGGCGTCGGCCAACTCAGTCCTCGACGGTTTCGTGCACGGCCTCGGTCTGGGCCTCGCGGAAGGCGGTCAGGCGGCCGGCCAGGATCGGGTCGGAGAGGGCGAGGATCTGGGCGGCCAGGATGCCGGCGTTCTTCGCCCCCGGCTCGCCGATGGCCAGGGTGGCCACAGGGATGCCGCCGGGCATCTGGACGATCGACAGCAGGCTGTCCATGCCCTTGAGCGCCTTCGATTCCACGGGCACGCCGAGCACCGGCAGCTCGGTCATGGAGGCGGCCATGCCGGGCAGGTGGGCGGCACCGCCGGCCCCGGCGATGATGACCTTGAAGCCCGCGGCGCGGGCCCCGGTGGCGAAGTCGAACAGGCGTTTCGGGGTGCGATGGGCGCTGACCACCCGGGCATCCCAGGCCACGCCCAGCCGATCAAGGGCGTCGGCGGCGTGTTTCATCGTCGGCCAGTCCGAACGACTGCCCATGATGATCGCCACTGGTGGTGTCCCGGTCGTCATGGAGGCTCGCCCTTTTGCGGGAAAGCGGCGCGATACAGGACTCGCGTTGCGCCCGCAACCGACGGCGTTAGGCTCAGGGGCGGCCGGGCGAGTTGAGTCGCCGGCCGGGGAGCCATCTTCTCTCGTGACCGACGCGGCCGCCATTGACCCCCACGCCGAGATCGAGCGCCTGCGCGCCGAGGTCGAGGCGCTGCGGCTGCGCGCCGAGGCGGCCGAGGCGGCGGCCGATCACGACGTGCTGACCCCGGCCCTGAACCGGCGGGGATTCGTCGCCGTCCTGCGCAGCGCCATGGCCTTCTGCCAGCGCCACGATGTGCCGGCGGTGCTGCTGTATCTCGATCTCGACGGCTTCAAGGGCGTCAATGACACCCTCGGCCACGCGGCGGGGGACGCCGCCCTGGTGCAGGTGGCCGAGTTACTGCGGGCCAATCTGCGCGAATCGGACGCGGTCGGCCGGCTGGGCGGCGACGAGTTCGCCCTGCTGATGCTCAACGCCGGCCTCGACGAGGGCCGCGACAAGGCCCGGCGGCTGGCCGCCGCGCTGGAAGCCGACGGCTTCGTCTGGGCCGGGGCGCAGGCACCGCTCGGCGGCTCGTTCGGCGTCCGCGCCTTCGCCGGCCACACCGACCCCGAGGTCTGGCTGGCCGAGGCTGACGCCGCCATGTGGTTGCGCAAGAAGGGGCGCTGAGCCTAGTCGGCCTTCATGTACCGGTTCTCCACAACGCCCGCCGCATGGATCGTCGAGGAGTCCAGCCGCCATTTGAGGGTGAAGCCCGGCGCTTCCGAAAACAGCCGCACGCCTGAGCCAATCATGATCGGCAATGTGAAGATTCGGGCATCGGTGATCGCGTCGATTTTCAGAAAGTCGCGGATGGTGCCCGCGCCGCCGTCCACATAGCCGTTGGGATACCGGGCGGCGACGGCTCGGGGATCGCTGGCCGTTACGACCTGGGTAGGGGTGCCTGCGGGAAGTGGGCGGGAGGTCATCACCACGCCGGGCAGGCGGGTCGGGTAGGTCCAGCCGTACTTCGGATAGATGACGTCGAATGTCCGGCGTCCGAGGACCACGGCGTCCACGCTCAGCAGGTGGGCGTCGTAGCCGAAATCCAGGCCGTGAAAGGGTTGGAGGTAGCTGAGGTCGTCGTTCTCACCGGCGATGTATCCGTCGAGAGTCTGGGCGATAAACAGCTTCATGCAAGTCTCAGGCGATGATGTCCGGCAGGATGCGATCCTCGATCTTGGCCATCTCGTCCCGCAGCAGCAGTTTCTTCCGCTTGAGGCGCGCGATCATCAGCTGATCCGGCACAGGCATGTGACCCAGGGCCTCGATCGAGGCGTCGAGGTCGGCGTGCTCAAGCTGAAGCACCTTGAGCCGGGCGTGCATCGCCAGCTCTTCTTCGTTCAGAAAAGGTTCGTCGTCGTTCATTTCGGACCCCGCCGGGTGATCATACTGTGCGTCGCGTCAGGCCGGAAGGCGGTCTGCAAGCCGGACCAGTCCGGCGCGGGGCGTCATCGGCGACCAGACGCGGGCGGCGGCCACGAGCGTGTCGATCGGCGGGCGCGGCGGGCCTGACGGCGCGGGGGCGAGGGCCTCAAGCGCGGCCAGCAGGCGGCGCTCGGCCTCCAGCTCGACCGCCTTGACCTGGGTCCGGACGGCCTCGCGGTCGGCGTCGTCGAGATCGGGGGCGCGGGCCTTGAGCGCCTTCCGTACGGCACGCAGCGGGGCGATAGCGGTTTCCTGCCAGGCGCGGGCCGTGTCGCCGGCGGCCTCAAGGGCGTCCTCGTCCGGCGTCCGGCCTTCGGCGGCACACCAGGCGGCCCACAGCAGCAGGGGCACGTTCTGGCCGGCGGCGTCCTGAAGCTCCAGGCAGGCGTCGGCGACTCCTTCGGCGGCATAGGCCGTCAACGCCCAGTCCCAAAGGCTCATTCGGTCGATGGCCCCTTGAGACCGTCCCAGCGCCGTACGGCGGACCAGTCGAGGTCGAACAGGTCCAGCGCGCGACCGACCGACTGGTCGACCATCTCGGCGATCGAGGCGGGTTTGGCGTAGAAGGCGGGCAGGGGCGGGGCGATGACCGCCCCCATTTCGGCCAGGGCCGTCATGGTGCGCAGATGACCGAGGTGCAGGGGTGTCTCGCGCACCATCAACACCAGCCGGCGGCGCTCCTTCAGAACCACGTCGGCGGCGCGGGTCAGGAGGGTGGAGGTCACGCCGGTGGCGATCTCGCCCATGGTGCGGACCGAGCACGGGGCGATGATCATGCCCATGGTCCGGAACGAGCCCGAGGCGATCGAGGCGCCGACATCGTTGAGCCGGTGCGTCACGTCGGCGCGGCCCATCAGGTCGTCGGCCGACAGGTCGGTCTCCTGCGACAGGGTCAGAAGGGCGGCGCGGGTGACGACCAGGTGGCTTTCGACGCCCAGCTCACGCAAGGCATCGAGCATCCGGACGCCGTAAACAACGCCTGACGCTCCGGCAATTCCGACGATCAGTCTGGAGGGCGTCGAGCCGGAAGGGTTCCGTACGGCTCTGTTCACATCTTCGGCCAATTCGGGCTCCAGGGTGGTCCGTATCAGGACGGTCGGCAGTTCACTGAAATGTGATTCTACAGCCGGTCAGACCCGGCGCTGACTGTACTGGTCCCTTAGACATGGAGGCGCAAGCCATGACCATCGAAGCTCGTATCCGCGAACTGGGAAACCGTCATCGCAACCTGGATGAGACCATCCGGAGAGAGACGACCCATCCGGCCACGGACTCGCTTCGCGTAAGGGAACTCAAGTTGCAGAAGCTCCGACTCAAGGAGCAGATCACCAGTCTGGAGGCCTCGGCGCATTAGCGAGGCCTCCCGAAAGAACGACGGCCCCGGGAGCGATCCCGGGGCCGTTTTTTATTGTCCGTCCTGGAAGGCTCAGTCCTTGGAGCCGAACACCGAGGCGGCAGTCGGTTCGGCGCCGCGGCGCTCGCGGGCTTCCGGAACGAATTCCTCCTCGACCGGCTCTGCCGGGGCATCGACAGCCTGCAGGGTGGCACCGCCGCCCTTTTTCGCGTCGTCCTTCGCCTTCTTGTCGGCGGCCTTGCGGACCAGTTCGTCCAGGGCCAGCTGGCCGACCAGACCGAGGGTCACGGGATCGACCGGCTTGATGTTCGGGCTGTTCCAGTGGGTGCGGTTGCGCACGCTCTCGATGGTCGACTTGGTGGTGCCGAGCATCTTGGCGATCTGGGCGTCGGTCACCTCGGGGTGATTACGCACGAACCACATGATGGCGTCGGGACGGTCCTGGCGACGCGAGACGGGCGTGTATTTCGGCGGGGCCTTGTGCACCTTCAGCAGTTCGGCGTGGCGGCTGACCACGGCCTGCATGCGGTAGGTGTCGTCGTTCTGGGCCCTGTCCAGCTCTTCGCGGGTCAGCTGGCCGTTGACCAGCGGATCGGCGCCGCGGATGTCCCGGGCCACGTCGCCGTCGGCGATGCCGCGCACTTCCAGCGGATGCAGGCCGCAGAAGTCGGCGATCTGCTCGAACGTCAGCGAGGTGTTGTCGACCAGCCAGACCGCAGTGGCCTTGGGCATCAGGATGTCGGTCATGGGGGCGTTCCGGTGCTTGTTAGAGCCCGAAACCGGGCTCTGGATACGACGGCGCCCGGCCTTTCGACCGGGCGTTGATGCTCGCGATATAGTCCTATTCGCCGGAAAAGAAAACGGAACCCGACAAGGCCATACAGCCAAGGTTCATCCGCGCCGCGCAACAGTGACTTCACAGACGCGTTGTGCGTCGGGAAAGAGTTTTTGGGAGGAACTTCCATGCTGATCGAAATGCTGGCCGCCGCGGCGGTCGTCTCCGGCACCGGGCAGGAGTTCGCTCCGCAGATCCCCGGCGGACCCGAGCGAGTCGCCCCGCGCGGCGACTATCGCGACAGCTGCAGCGGCGAATATGTGAACCGCGGGCGGCTCTACGCCGACTGCCGCAACAATCGCGGCAACATTCGCGGCACCTCCATCGAGCTGAACCGCTGCGCCAACTACGAGATCCGCAACAATGACGGCCTGCTGGTCTGTGGTCCGAACCGCGGTGAGTACGAAGATCGCCCGGGTGGCGGTGGCAGTGGCGGTGGAGGTGGCGGCGGCGGCTGGGGCGGCGGCCGCACTTCGGTGATCGTCTTCCGCGATTCAGACTTCCGGGGTGCCAGCTTCCGGTTCGACAGCGAGATACCGAACCTGGCCAACTCGGGCTTCAACGACGCAATCAGCTCGATGCAGTTCCGCGGCGAATGGGAAGCCTGCACGGATGCCTACTATCGCGGCTTCTGCCAGACCTTCCGCGACGACGTCCGTAATCTGCAGCGCTGGGGCATGAACGATCGCATTTCTTCGCTGCGTCCCGTGCGCGGCGGCGGTCGCTGGTAGACGTCAGACCGTCAGTACGATCTTGCCGACATGGCCGCCCGCCTCCAGACGGAGGTGGGCGGCCGATGCCTGTGCCAGCGCGAAGGTCGCCTCGACCGGCGGCCGGACCGCGCCCGAAGTGACCCACGGCCAGGCCATGGCCTCCACCGCTCCGATCAGCCGGGCCTTCTCGTCGGCCGGCCTGGCGCGGAGGGTCGAGCCGGTCAGGACGATCCGCTTCATCATCAGTCTTGCCAGGTCGACCTGCGCGAGCGCGCCGGACTGGGTGGCGATGACCACCCAGCGGCCGAAGGGATTGAGCGCCGCCTGATTGAGGGCGGCGTAGTCGGCTCCCACCATGTCCAGCACCACGTCCGCACCGCCGAAGGCCCGGATCTCGGTCTCCATGTCGTCCGCGGTTGCGTCGAGACTGAGGTCGGCACCGAGCAGGCGCGCGGCCCCGGCTTTTGCGGTACCGCGCGAGGTGGTGATGACGCGCGCGCCCGCCGCCCCGGCCATCTGGATGGCGGTGACGCCGATGCCGCTGGTGGCACCGTGGATCAGAAGGGTCTCGCCGGCCTTGAGCGCACCGGATTCGAAGACATTGGCGAAGACCGTGCAGATCGTCTCGGGCAGGGCGGCGGCCTGGACAAAGTCCATGTCGGCCGGGACGGGCAGGGCGTGGCGGGCGTCGACGACGGCGAGTTCCGCATAGCCGCCCCCGCCCAGAAGGGCGCAGACACGGTCTCCAACAGACCAGCGGGTCACGCCAGCACCGACCTGGTCCACCTCGCCCGCGACCTCCAGACCGGGAATGTCGGAGGCACCGGGCGGGGCGGGGTAGCGGCCCAGCCGCTGCAGGATATCGGGCCGGTTGATCCCGGCGGCCCGGACCCGGATGCGGATCTGGCCCGCTCCGGCTGCCGGATCGGGACGTTCGGACACGACCAGGCACTCCGCGGAACCGCCGCCGCCCGTGATCTCGACTACCCGCATTCGCCCGTCCCGTTCTTGCAATCGTCCGTATCCGGGCGTTGAAATAGGGTGTTGCGTTGAGGATGGCCACGAAGGAGGCGGTGATGTTCGAAGATCTGGAGCCCCGTCCGGCGCGCGGCGCGCCCCTGATCGCGCTGACGCGAGAGGATCTGGACGGCTATTCGGTCGAGGATCTGAAGCAGCGGATCGCCGGGCTGCAGGCTGAGATCGACCGCTCCAACGCCGCCATCGAAGGCAAGTCGTCGCAACGCAGTGCGGCCGACGCCATGTTCAATTTCCGGTCGTAACCCTGTCGACCTCCGTCTGGCATGGCCGTTGCACAACGTGGAAGCGCCGCGCCATGCCGTGCCGGTCGTGATACGGATGCGCCTGTCCCATGAGTCTGGTTGAGTTCATGCCTGTTGACGCCACCTCGCTTTCGCCAACGGGCCGCAGCCGCGCCGCGGTCGTGGATGATTTTGCGCGTTCGGAATTGTTCGACCGCACCTTCCAGGAGGGGATGGAGCTGGTCGAGGAGACCGCCGCCTATCTGGACGGCGACGGACGCCGGGAATCCAAGCTGCTGTCGCGATCCACGGCCCTGCTTTACGCCGGCGAGAGCATGAAGCTGACGACCCGGCTGATGCAGATCGCTTCCTGGCTGCTGGTCCAGCGCGCCGTGCGCGAGGGGGATATGACGGCGGAAACCGCCTGCGAGGCGCGCTATCGCCTCGCCGAGCGCACGGCGACGGCCGAGCCCAGCCATCCGGAGCTGCCGATCGCCCTGGTCGAATATCTGGTGCGCACCGAAAAGCTGTACGACCGGGTCCTGCACCTGGATCGCCGCATGTATCTGGATGAACCCGAAGAGGACGCGGTCAATCCGGTCCAGAGCCAGCTCGATCGCCTGACGGCTGCCTTCAGGCAGTGAACGCCGCGCGATGGATCGCGATCGTTGTCGCGATCGCCGGGGTCGGCCTGCTGTTCCTCGCATCCGTCATCGTTTTTTCCGAACGGTCAGCGGTGATCATCGAGAATATCGGCGACCAGGATGCGGCAGTCGCCGTGGATGTCGTCAACGCCCGACAGCTTTCATGGCGCGGTCGGCTGCGGCCGGGCGAACGCGTGGTAAAACTGGCGCGCTTCTCTGACAACAGTTTCCGGATCCGCTGCAGCGACGCCGCTGGCGAGCACGCCCATGCGGGCGGCTACGTGACCAATGGCATGCCGCAAGTCGTGACCATCAAGGTCGATGGCTGCGCCAACGTTTCGACCGAAGTCGACTTATAAAGGCCAACAGACCACTACGGCCCGACGTCGTTCGCCACCCGCGCGCCGTCATTGACCGCCTTGGGCAGGCTGAGGGCGATGCCGAGGGCTTCGGCCAGTCTGGCGTCCCGCTCATAGACATCCTCGCGGAAGGCGACGCGGCCCTGACCGTCGACGAAGGCCGTCCAGTACAGCAGGCGCACGCTGATCTCGCGGCCCGTCGAGATGCGTTTGGTCTCGCGGGAGTCCTGGGCGTTGTCGAACTCCTGCAGCAAGGTCGGGTCGGGCGACAGCAGCAGGCGGGCGAAGTCGACGGCACCCTGGACCCGGACGCAGCCATGGCTGCGCTGGCGCATGGCGAGGTTGAAGGCACCCTTGGACGGGGTGTCGTGCAGGAAGATGGCGTAGCTGTCGCGCAGCTCGAACTTCACATAGCCCAGAGCGGCGGTCGGACCGGCACGCTGGATGACCTGGCCGTTCGACACATACATGTTCTGGCTGGCCATATAGGCCGCGCCGCGCGGCAGGATCTCGTTGCGGGCGATCGAGGCCGGCACGTACCAGGGCGGATTGGCCACGACCGAGGCGAACGGCTTCTCGAGGCTGGGCGTCTGGGTCGACGGGGCACCGCAGACGACGCGGTTGGAGTGAACCGGCCGGCCGTCCTTCCAGTAGACCATGATGGCGGCGGCAGTGTTGACCTCGATCCGCTCGGGCGAGACCTCGCGCTTCAGCCAGCGGCGGCGCTCGAGATTGAGGGCGATCTGGCGGGCCCGGTCCTCGGCCGAGGCCGACAGGGACCGTTGGCTGCCCGTGCCGATGCGGCCATCCGCGACGAGGCCGTGACGGGCCTGGAAGCCGCGCATGGCGGCCTGGAGTTCCGGGCCATAGACGATGCCCATGGCGGTCAGCCGTGCGCCGTCGGCGGCCGTCAGGTCACCCTCGGCGACCAGGCGCTGGATCATCACGGGGATTCGGACATCGCTCATGCCCGGTTCGATGGTCGCGCCCTGACGGAAGGCCGGCCAGCCCCCGTCGCGGATCAGTCGGCGATAACGCACATAGCCGGCGGACAGGTTGGAATAGCCGATGTCGGTCGGAGCCAGACCTTCGAACCAGTCGACCAGACGGTTCTGGGCGAGGGCGTCGTTCAGCCCGACGGGCAGGTCGACGCGATTCTTCTGCATCTCCCAGAGTTCCTCGACGGTCTCGGGACGAACCCGGCCTTCGGCGAGAACGCGGCCGTAGCCGATGGCGGCGGCGGTGGTGCGCATATCGGCCGAGTCCGGCGACGCGGCGAGGGCCTCGAAGTCAAAGAAGTCGCCCTGGGACAGACCGTGGCGCTCGGCGCGGCCGGCGGCGGCCTGCAGGCTGCGGAGGCGTTCGGCCGTCCAGACGGGACGCCAGCCGTTCAGCTCATAGAAGGCGCGCACATCGGGCTGGACCGTCGTGGGCAGGCGGGCCAACTGATCGTTGAAACTGTCATAGAAGGCGACCGCGCCGGGGTCGCGGGTCTGGGCCCGGGCTGCCAATCCAAACGTCGACGCGAAAGCCGACACGGCCGCGCCAAGTCCCAGTTGCCGTCGATTCATCGTCAATGTCTCTTCGCCCGCTTCGATACGGGACCCCACGTCCACGCCCCCGAAGCCAACGTCGTCATGTTATCGGCGTTCCAGCCAAACAGAAAGGCGCCGGTCCGGAGACCGACGCCTTTGTGGTCGTCTTGTCGCAGGGTGTGGCCCGAAAGCCCGGTCCTCGCGGACAGGCCTACTTCTTGATGAAGCCGGCGAACTTGTTGTTGAAGCGCGAGACGCGACCGCCGCGGTCCATCAGATGGGCGTTGCCGCCCGTCCAGGCGGGGTGGGTCAGCGGATCGATGTCCAGGTTCAGTACGGCGCCTTCCTTCTGGTAGGTCGAGCGCGTCTGATAGGTCGTACCATCGGTCATCGTCACGGTGATGAAGTGGTAGTCGGGGTGCGTATCCGCCTTCATGGTCCTGGTCCGGTCTCTGCGCGATGACGATGCCGACCGTCGGAGCGCGAAAATGAGAAATCCCGCCATTTGGGGCGGGAATGAGCGGCGGCGTTTACACCGGGGGCCGTTCCGGGGCAAGAGGCGCGCGCCATGACAGATGCAACCGCCAATCCCGACGCCGCCACCGACATCCGGGGGCGGCCGGGCGCAGGGGCCCAACTGGCCGAACAGATGGGCGAGGCCGGGGAGCGCCGGGCGCGCCGCCGGGACGTTCGTCCGCTGGGACGGCTGTTCCCGTACGCCATGCGGCACAAGGGACACGTCGCCATGGCGGCGGTCTGGCTGATCCTCTCGACCTCGGCCTCACTGGCCCTGACGGCGGCCGCCCGCGGCGCGATCGACAACGGATTCGAGAACGGCGGCGCGCAGCTGAACCTGTGGTTCCTGCTGCTCGGGGCCAACGCCCTGTTTCTCGGCTTCGCCACCGCGGTCCGCTATTATTTCGTCACCAAGACGGGCGAGCGGGTCGTCGCCGACCTGCGCAAGGGGCTGTTCGGACGTATCCTGACGCTGGACCCGGCCTTCTATGCCTCGATGCGGACCGGCGAGGTCCTGTCGCGCCTGACCACGGACATCGCCCTGGTCGAAACCCTGCTGACGACCTCGGTGTCGTTCGCCCTGCGGAATTTCCTGACCCTGATCGGGGGGACCATCCTGCTGTTCGTGGTCAGTCCCAAGCTGACCGGCATGGTGCTGCTGGTGGTGCCGCTTCTGCTGGGACCGATCTTCCTGTTCGGCCGGACGGTGCGAAAGCTGACGGTCGCGTCACAGGACCGGTTCGCCAACGCCGTGGGCTTCGCCGGCGAGAGCGTCGACGCCATCGAGACGGTGCAGGCCTTCGGCCGTGAGGTCAGCGCCATCGCCCGTTTCGGCGCGGCGGTGGAGGCGGCGTTCGCCGTTTCGCTGGTGCGGATGAGGGCGCGGGCCTTCATGACCGCCATGATCATCATCGTGATGTTCGGCGGCGTCAGCCTGGTGCTGTGGCTGGGCGCGCAGGATGTGATCGCCGGGCGGATGACGCCGGGCGCCCTGCTGCAGTTCGTCCTGCTGTCCGTGTTTTCGGCCGGTGCGGTCGGGGCGCTGGGTGAAAGCTGGGGCGACGTGCAGAAGGCGGCGGGTGCCATGGAGCGGATCGACGAACTGATGCGCAGCGAGGCCGCGATCCGCCCGCCCGAATCGCCGGTGGTCCTGCCCGAGCCTCCGACGGGAGAGGTGTCGATGTCCGCGGTCCAGTTCGCCTATCCGGGACGACCGGACCTTCCGGCGCTGAAGGGGTTCTCATTGACCGTGCGGCCGGGCGAGACGGTGGCCCTCGTCGGGCCTTCGGGCGCGGGCAAGAGCACGGTCTTCCGCCTGCTGCTGCGCTTCTACGATCCGCAGGCCGGCGTGGTCTCGGTCGACGGCGTGGATGTCCGGGACGCCGATCCGGTCGCGGTTCGGGGCCGCTTCGCCTGGGTGTCGCAGGAAGCCCCGCTGTTTTCCGGTTCGGCCAGTGAAAACATCCGCTTCGGCCGCGAACTCGCCAGCGACGCGGAGGTGCGCGCCGCCGCTGATGAGGCGCAGGCACTGGGCTTTGTGGAAGCCCTGCCCGAAGGATTCGACACACCGCTGGGCGAGCGGGGCAAGAGCCTGTCGGGCGGGCAGCGGCAACGTATGGCCATCGCCCGGGCGCTGGTCCGGGACGCGCCGATCCTGCTGCTGGACGAGGCGACCTCGGCCCTGGACGCCGAGAACGAACGGCTGGTGCAGGCGGCGCTGGATCAGGCCATGCAGGGGCGGACAACGATCGTCATCGCCCACCGTCTGGCCACCGTGCTGCGCGCCGACCGGATCGTGGTGATGGAGAATGGCCGGGTGGTGCAGGAAGGCACGCACCAGTCGCTGATGGCCCAGGGCGGTCTTTACGCCCGTCTGGCCGAGCTGCAGTTCCGGCCAGACTAGGCGGTCAGCGCCGGGTCCAGATATTTGAGGTTGGCCTCGCGGATTTCCGCCGCCGCCTCGTCATAGAGGAAGGGCAGGAAGGCGAACCGCTCACCCCGGGTGACCTGGGTGGCCTCGTGCAGGATCGAGCAGGAGAAGACCACCGCGCCGCCGGGCGGCGGACGGTAGGTGCGGGGACCGAACTCCGGGAAGCGCAGGTCGCCGCCCTCATAGTCGGCGTTCAGATTGATCGACACCGCGAACCGCCGGTGGGCCGTGCCCCTTGTGGTGTTGTCCCTGTGGGGGCGGAAGAAGCCGCCGGTCTCCGCGTCATAACGGGCGACCAGATAGCGTTCGAGCCGCGTGGCCTTGAAGTTGAAGGCCTTCTGGATCTGCGGAAGCAGGCGGCGGTTCAGCCGGGCGACGATCTGTCGGCACAATGTTTCGTCCTCGATGACCACATCCGAGCGCCGCTTGTGCTCATCGTCGGTCATCAGGGTGGTGACGCCGTCCACCTCGCGCATGAAGCCGGAGGGCTGCCCCCCCGTCTGGCGATAGACGGCGATCAATTGTTCGCAGAAGGCGGGTTCGAATATGCGGGGCGTGAGCAGCACCGGCGCCGAGCCCTCGGGACCGCCGTGACGCCCGGGCGGCGGCAGGATCGCCATCCGGTCGACGAGCGAGGTGGCCTGATCCGCGCCGACGATCGCCATGACGTGAAGGGCCGGGTCGATCAGGCACCAGCGTTCGTCGTCGGCAGCGTCATAGAGGGCGGCGACCGCGGCGTCGTCGTCGAACAGGAAACGCAGGCCCGGCAGGCTGTCCTCACGCTTCCGGCGGCCCTTGTCCTTGCCGACGATGACGATGAAGGCGCTGGCGTGAAGGTCGTTGAAGGACGCGCGCTGTCGTTCGATCGTGGCGAGGGCACGGGCGACCGCCGGACCGGCCGGCACGATCGCCAACAGCAGATAGCGGCCCGCCGCCGCGTCGAAGACATAGCGGGGGTTGCTGACCCCGGCCGTCGCGAAGGTGGGAGCGGGATCGCCAAACAGAAGCGCCATGGACGGCACGGTGCACGGGAAACCGCTCCCGTTTCAAGGGCCTGGCGGGGAGGCGGGCCGTTCAGTCAAGCGCGGCAGCGATCCGGTCCGCGAGCGCGCGCAGGACGGCGGCGTCGGCCATCCCGCCCTGTCCATGCGCCTTGACTGGTCGCCCGCTCCAGCGCGGAATGATGTGGAAATGCAGGTGGAAGACGGACTGGCCGCCGGCGGTGCCGTTGAACTGCATGATCTGGAAGCCGTCCGGGCGAAGGGCCTTTTCGACCGCCCGAGCCGTGCGCTGGACCGCGGCGGTCAGGCGGGCGAGGGCGTCGGCCTCGATCTCCAGCAGGGTCTGGGCTGTCGAGGTCTTCGAGATGATCAGGGTGTGGCCTTCCGACTGCGGAAACACGTCCATGAAAACCAGCACATGGTCATCTTCCCAAATCCTGGCCGCAGGAATCTCCCCGCGCAGAATCTTTGCGAAGATGTTGTCGGGATCGTAGGGCGCGTTCAGGCTCATCGTGGGCTCCGTGGGTCCGGGCCACCCTAGCAACCGGCGACGGACGGGGGGAGCCCGGCGCGCTGTTTCGCGCTATCGTGACGCGCGAGTCGGGAGAGAGCCATGCTTCGTTTCATCGTCCAGTTTCTGGTCACCTGTCTCGGCCTCTGGCTGTCGTCGCGGGTCGTGAACGGCGTGGATTTCCTTTCGAACGGGTCGCTGCTGGCGGCCGCCCTGTTGCTCGGGATCGCCAACGCCATCGTGCGGCCGATCCTGACGTTTGTGACCTTCCCGCTGACCATCGTCACCTTCGGCCTGTTCCTGCTGGTGGTGAATGCGGCGGTGATCGGACTGGTCGCCAGTCTGCTGGGTGGCTTCGTGGTCGACGGGCTGTGGGCCGGGATCGGCGCGGCCGTCGTCACCGGCATCGTCAGCTGGATCGCCGGCTGGTTCATCGGCGAGGACCCGAAACGCGCCGACTGACGGCTATCCCGGCTTCCTGAACGGCGAGAGGTCCGCGGTCATTGCCTCGATCTCCGCCGCGACAGCGGGACGTTCGCCCTCGAGATAGCGGGCGACGGGTTCGCGCAGCGCCGGGTCGGCGATGAAGTGGGCCGACCAGACCGGCGAGGGCAGATAGCCTCGGGCGATCTTGTGCTCGCCCTGCGCCCCGGCCTCGACGCGCTGCAGGCCGCGGGCGATCGCGAACGCGATGGCCTGATAGTAGCAGAGCTCGAAATGGAGGAAGGGCACCTCTTCCAGCGCGCCCCACTGGCGTCCGTAGAGGGCGTCGCGGCCGATCAGGTTCAGGGCCCCGGCGATGGCGGCTCCGTCGCGGAACGCCATGACCAGGGCGATGCGGTCGGCCATGGTTGCGCCGATACGGCTGAAGAAGTCGCGCGTCAGATAGGGACGGCCCCATTTCCGCTCGCCGGTGTCCATGTAGAAGGCGAAGAAGGCGTCCCAGTGAGCTTCGGTGATGTCCGCGCCGGTGAGGATGCGGATGTCGAGCCCGGCCTGAGCCTCGCGGCGTTCCCGGCGGATGGTCTTGCGCCGGTTCGCGGACAGGGCGGAGAGGAAGTCGTCGAAGGTGGCGTAGCCGTCATTGCGCCAGACGTACTGCATGTCCTGACGCTGCAGCAGGCCGGCCTCGCCCATGGCGTCCCAGTCCTCGCGGGTGGGGAAGTTGACGTGCAGGGACGAGACCCCGAGCCGTTCGGTCAGGGCGATCGCGCCCTGCAGCAGGGCCTGACGGACGGTGGCGGCGTCGGCGTCGGGATGGGCGAGGAAGCGCGGGCCCGTTACCGGGGTGAAGGGCACGGCGGACAGAAGCTTCGGATAGTAGCGGCCGCCGGCGCGCTGGTAAGCGTCGGCCCAGCTGTGGTCGAAGACGTATTCGCCCTGGCTGTGGCCCTTGAGCCAGAGGGGCATGGCGCCGAGGACACGCCCGGTTTCATCCCGCAGCGACAGGTGCCGGCCGGCCCAGCCCTGTTGCGGGACGGCGCTGCCGGAGGCCTCGCAGGCGTCGAGGAAGTCGAAGGAGACGAACGGGTCGCCGGTGGGGGACGCGCAGGTGTCCCAGGCCTCGCGGCCTATGTCGGCGACCCGGTCATGGACCTGGAGGGTGAAGCTCACCGCACCTCGACGATGGCGTCCACCTCGACGGCGAAGCCGAGGGGCAGTTTGTAGACGCCGACGGCGGAGCGGGCGTGGCGGCCCTTGTCGCCGAAGACCTCGACCATCAGGTCGGAGCAGCCGTTGATGACGGCGGGGATGGCCTCGAAGTCGCCGGCGGCCTGGACGAAGCCGCCCAGTTTGACGACGCGAACGACGCGCTCGAGGTCGCCGTCGCAGGCGGCAGACATCTGGGCCAGCAGGTTGACGCCGCACATGCGGGCGCCGTCCTTGGCCTGTTCGGGCGAGACGTCGGCGCCGACCGTGCCCTTGATCCCGCCGGCGGCGTCGTTCGACAGCTGGCCCGAGATGTGGACCAGATTGCCGGTCTGGACCCAGGGCACATAGTTGGCGACCGCCTTGGCGGGTTCCGGCAGGCTGATGCCGAGTTCGGCGAGACGGGCGGCGACGGTCATGGGCAGGGCTCCTGAAGGTTCGGCGGCGGTTTAGCGCGGGTCGGGGCGTGAGTCATCGCCGCTTTGATGCCAAGGTGGGGCAGACTGCGCGCATCGTCTCCTCCCTGTTCGCATAGCGAATGGGGAGGGGGACCATTCGAAGCCTCGCAGAGGCGAAGGATGGTGGAGGGGTGCCGGATCGTGCCCTCTGCGTCTGCCCCTCCACCCCCGCGCCGCGGCGCGGCGGTCCCCCTCCCCATCGGCCTTGCCGACGGGGAGGAGACGGAAGGATGCGGTATTTTAATACCGTTATTGAATAAGTTAGCAATTTCAATGTGATGCCCGTGCTTAACGCTTCCGTCCCGCCTTGACCCCGCGCCCCCCTTCCTCTATCAGCGCGCCTTCCGCTCGTCCCCGTCATCGGGAGGGGCACCCGATCGTCTCCCAGGACCCTTGAAATGCTGAAGAGCACCACGGCTTCGCTGAAGCCGGCCGAGGTCACGAAGAAATGGATCCATATCGACGCTGAAGGCGTCGTGGTGGGCCGTCTCGCGACCTTCATCGCCAACCGTCTGCGCGGCAAGCACCGCGGCGACTACACCCCGCACGTCGATTGCGGCGACTATGTCGTCGTCACCAACGTCGACAAGGTGGTGTTCACCGGCAAGAAGAACACCGACAAGATCTACTACCGCCACACCGGTCACCCGGGCGGCGTCAAGCAGACGACGCCGGAAAAGGTCCTGAACGGCCGTTTCCCCGAGCGCGTCCTTGAGAAGGCCGTCGAGCGCATGCTGCCGAAGGAGAGCCCGCTGGCCCGCCTGCAGATGACGCACCTGCGCCTGTTCGCCGGCGCGGCGCACACCCATGAAGCCCAACAGCCGGAAACGATCGACTTCAAGTCGGCGTCCGCCAAGAACACCCGGAGCGTCTGAGCATGACCGACGTGACTGCTGAAACCTCCGCCCCGCAAAACGACGCCCCCGCCGCGACCGGCTTCGACGCCCTGAAGGGCATGGGCACTGTCGGCGTGGGTGAAGAACACCCCGTCTACACCCAGAAGCTGGACGCCCAGGGCCGCGCCTATTCGACCGGCAAGCGCAAGAACGCGATCGCCCGCGTGTGGATCAAGCCCGGCTCGGGCAAGATCACCATCAACGGCAAGGATCAGATGCAGTATTTCGCCCGCGAAATCCTGCGCATGATGATCACCCAGCCGCTGGAAGTGACCGACCGCCTGACCCAGTTCGACGTCGACTGCACCGTGCAGGGCTCGGGCCTGTCGGGCCAGGCCGGCGCGATCCGCCACGGCCTGTCGCACGCCCTGACCCACTATGAGCCGGCGCTGCGCCCGGTCCTGAAGCCGCACGGCTTCCTGACCCGCGACAGCCGCGTCGTCGAGCGCAAGAAGTACGGCCGCGCCAAGGCCCGCAAGTCCTTCCAGTTCTCGAAGCGCTAAGCCGTTTCACTTACGGTATGGATGGGGGCGCTTCGGGAAACCGGAGCGCCCTTTTTCTTTGGAGTGAGTTCTCATGACCGATCGGGTCCAAAAGGATTTCGCGGCTCGCGATCTCGCCGAGCGCGAAAGCCTGCTCGCCAACACCTGGTGCGGAGTGTGCGAACAGGCAGATCTGGGAATGACCGACCCTATGGAATTCGAGGAGGGCGAAGACTCCATCCTTGAAGGCCGATGCGCCGTTTGCGGCGCTCCGATTGAAACGCTGCTCACAGAGGTTGAAGTCGACGAATGACCCACACCATCTTCATCGACGGCGAGGCCGGAACCACGGGGCTGGACGTCCTGCGTCGTCTGGAGGCGCGCAACGATCTGCAGATCATCGCCCTCGGCGACCAGCGGCGCGACGTGGAGGCGCGGCGGGAGGCGCTGAACGGCGCCGATGCGGTGATCCTGTGCCTGCCCGACGAGGCGGCGAAGGAAGCCGTGGCCATGATCGAGAACCCGGGCGTGCGGGTGATCGATGCCTCGACGGCGTACCGGGTCGATCCGGCCTGGACCTATGGCTTCGCCGAGATGGCCCATGCGCCGGGTCGGATGACGCAAGGTGAGAAGATCGCGGGCGCCACGCGGGTGTCGAACCCGGGCTGCTATCCGACGGGCTTCATCGGGCTGGTGCGGCCGCTGGTCTCGGCAGGGATCATCCCGGCGGGCTGGCCGGTGACGGTCAATGCGGTGTCGGGATATTCGGGCGGCGGCAAGGCCATGATCGCCGAGTTTGAGGCCGGTGGAGCGGAGGCCTTCCGCGCCTATGGCCTGTCGCTGAAGCACAAACATGTGCCGGAGATGACGCTGCACACGGGGCTGGAGCGGCCGGTGCTGTTCGCGCCGGCGGTGGCGGCTTACCGGCAGGGGATGCTGGTCGAGGTCCCGCTGCAGCTGGCGGCCCTGCCGTCGTCGCCGTCGGTCGAGGTGGTGCACGGGGCGCTGGCCGAGGCCTATGCGGACTGCCGCTTCGTCGAGGTGGTCGAGCTGGAGGCGACCGAGGCCATGACCGGGATCGACCCCGAGGGCCTGAACGGGACCAACAGGATGCGTCTGCATGTGTTCGGCGACCGGGACGGGGCGCAGGTGCGGCTGGTCGCCTTGCTGGACAATCTCGGCAAGGGAGCCTCTGGGGCGGCGGTGCAGAACCTGAACCTGATGCTGGGGCTGGACGAGGGGACGGGGCTGAGCTGATCCCCACTGCTATCGTCATTCCGGGCGAGCGCAGCGAGACCCGGAACCCAGCGGCGCCGCGACGGCGGCGAAACACCGTGCTCCCGACAGGTTCGCGCTGGCGCGCGCCGCTGGGTTCCGGCCTTCGCCGGAATGACGATAGCGGGGAGGGGGATTGAAACCTTCGTCGTCTTGCCGACGTATACAGGCCCATGAGCCAGTTTTCCCGCCGCGCCCTTCTGACGACTGCCGGGGCGGTCGCCATGACCGCCTGCAGCCCCGGCCCGGCCGGTGCCAATGAGCGGCAGTACGCCAACTCGCCGTTCCGGCGGATCACTGACGCCCAGTGGCGTGAGCGGCTGCCGCGGGCGTCCTATGACGTGCTGCGCCACGAGGCGACCGAACGGCCGGGCAGCAGTCCGCTGAACAATGAGCACCGCAGCGGGACTTTCGTGTGCCGGGGCTGTGAGCTGCCGCTGTTCCGGTCGCAGTGGAAGTTCGACAGCGGCACCGGCTGGCCCAGCTTTTATGACGTCATCGCCGCCAATATCGGCACCAAGACCGACTTCGCCATCGGCTACCCGCGCACCGAATACCACTGTGCCCGCTGCCTGGGACATCAGGGGCATATCTTCGATGACGGGCCGCGGCCGACCGGCAAGCGCTACTGCAACAACGGCGTGGCCCTGACGTTCCTCCCGGCCTGACGCTTCAGCGCCCAGGGGGCAGGGTTTGCGGGGCGGCGTCGACGGCCGCGTCCACCTGGCGGAAGAAAGCGGTCCGTGCGGCCCTGTGGCTCCAACCGACGGCCTGTGGCCAGGATGACAGAAGGACGATGACCAGCCGGCGTTCGGGATCGACGCGGATGGCCTGACCGAAGATGCCGTAGGCGCCGTAGACGCCGTCGTCCTGGGTCCACCACAGGAAGCCGTAGCCCTCGTTCGGCTCGCCGGTCTCGGCCTGTTTGACGACGGCCTGGGCGAACCAGTCATCCGGCACGATGCGCTCGCCGCCCAGCTGGCCGTCCTCCAGCGCCATCAGGCCGATACGGCCCCAGTCGCGGAGAGTGGCCGAGACGCAGCAGCCGCCCATCTCGCGTCCGCCCTGATCCAGGGCCCAGAAGGCGTCGGCCTCCATGCCCGCGCGCGACCAGATCCGTTCCGACAGCAGTTCGGCCAGCGACCGGCCCTCGGCGGCGGCCACCAGGGCCCCCACGAGATTGGTCTCGCCGGTCGAGTAGTTCCAGCGCGTCCCGGGCTCAGCCGCGCGGGGCAGCCGGCCCATATAGGCGACCACCGGATCCTCTCCCGGACGGGCGGGCTCCTGCAGGAAGCGGGCAACGTCGGAATTGGGGTCGAAATAGTCCTCGTTCCAGCGCACGCCCGACGTCATCGTCAGCAACTGACGCACAGTGACGCCGTCGTAGCCCCCGCCCGTGAGGCCCGGGAGATAGCGGGTGACGGGGTCCTCCAGCGACCGGATGGCGCCGCTTCTCAATGCTGTGCCGACCAGCGTGGAGGACAGGCTCTTGGTCATGGAGAAGGAGACCCAGTGGTCCCGCTCACCGAGGCCCAGGCCGTAGCGTTCCAGCCGGATACGACCGTCCTGGATGACCAGAAGGCCGGCGACGTGTTCCGCCTCCATATAGGCCGAGGCATCGACGGAGATCGGATCGCCCGGCGGCAGGGCGCGCACCGGCGTCTCGCCCCGCGCGACGGTCGCGTGCGGCATGATGGTCTCCATCCGCCGGAACGCACGGTCTCGATCGGCCGGGGACCAGAACAGCACACCGGCGGGGTTGGTCTCCGGCGTGGGCTGCTGGGCGAGGGCCGGGGCGGCGATGGCACCGGACAGGACGACGATGGCGAGTGTGCGGAGCAGATTCATGCGCCCAGCCTTAACAGTGGGAGGGCCGGTGTAAATGCCCGCCGGCTAGAGGCTGCGGCCCCGTGCCCGGAGCGCGGATTCGACCGTCACGCCGAACCAGACGGCGGCGATGATGATCAGCAGGCCATAGTCAGGACCGGGCCGGAACACCGGGATGGCCGCGCAGAGGATCACTACCACCGGAAACAGGCTGGCCCAGGCGGTCATGCCCCGGCTGTCGGGGTGGATCAGCGGCGGTCGTTCCGGGCTCTTCATCGTCCGCATCAGGACCGGGTTGAGCAGCACGAAGCCGCCTGAACAGATCACCGCCAGCAGCAGGTTTCTGAGCGGCTCGCCCGCGCCGTAGACGCTGGCGGTCAGGGTGACGAGAGCCAGGGCGAAGCCGGTGGTGACGGCCAGCAGCAGGTTCGGCTCGAGACGCTTCAACTCTTCACCTTCACATAGGACCCCGGTGCCGGCTCGATCGGCTTGAGCGGGCCGGTCTTCGGATCGCGGGCGGGGATCCAGTCGCCGGACTTGCCGTGCAGCCATTCGGCCCAGTGGTTCCACCAGCTGCCGGGGTGTTCGACGGCCTTCGCCTGCCATTCGGCCAGGGTCGCGGGCAGGGCGGGGTTGGTCCAGTGCTGGTATTTGTGGGCCGAGGGCGGATTGACCACGCCGGCGATATGGCCTGAACCCGCCAGGGTCAGGGTGACGGCCGCGTTGGAGAAGGCGCGGGCCGAGCGATAGACCGAGTTCATCGGCGCGATATGGTCCTCGCGGCTGGCCTGGAAATAGAGGGGGATGGTCACCTTCGACAGGTCGACCTTGACCCCGCCGATGGTGAACTCGCCCCGGGCCAGTTTGTTCTGGCCGTACATGGAGCGGAGGTAGTCCATGTGCAGCGTCTTGGGCATGCGCGTCTGGTCGGCGTTCCAGAACAGCAGGTCGAAGGCCGCCGGCGACTTGCCCATCAGATAGTTGCTCACGAAGAACGACCAGATCAGGTCGTTGGCGCGCAGGGCATTGAAGGTCTCGGCCATGGCAGCACCGGGCAGGACCCCGCCGGCAGCGTCCATCTGCTGCTCGATCTCTCCCAGCCAGTGCTCGTCTGTGAACAGCAGCAGGTCGCCGGCCTCGGCGAAATCGTGCTGGGCGGCGAAGAAGGTGTTGGCGGTGACGCGCTTGTCTCCCCTGGCCGCCATATGGGCCAGGGCCGCGCCCATCAGGGTGCCGCCGATGCAGTAGCCGACGGTGTTGATGTGCTCGGCCTTCGACTGCTCCAGCGCCTTCTCGACGCAGCGGTAGATGCCCTTTTCCAGATAGTCGTCGAAGCCGAAGCCGGCCTTGTCGACGTCCGGATTGACCCAGGAGCAGACGAAGACGGTGAAGCCCTGGCTGGACAGCCACCGGATCATCGAGTTCTCGGGCTGCAGGTCCAGGATGTAGAATTTGTTGATCCACGGCGGGAAGATCAGCAGCGGCACAGCACGCTGTCTGTCGGTGGCGGCGTCGAACTGGATCAGTTCGAACAGCTCGTCGCGCCAGACCACCTGACCCGGCGCGGTGGCGACGTTCTCGCCGACGACGAACTTTCCATAGTCCGCCTGGCTGATCTTCAGCTTGCCGGCTCCGCGCTCCATGTCGGCGGCGAAATTCTCCATCCCCTTCACCAGCGACTCGCCGTTCGACTCCGCAAGGGCCTTCAGGGCGACCGGGTTGGAGGCGAGGAAGTTGGAGGGCGAGAAGGCGTCGGTCAGCAGTTTGGTGAAGAACTCGGCCCGGCGCTTGGTCAGGGGATCGACGTCCTCGACACTGGAGACCAGGCCGTTCATCCAGTCCGATGTGACCAGATAGGACTGGCGCATGACGTCGAAGGCGGGATTTTCGGACCAGGCCGGGTCCTTGAACCGCTTGTCCTTCGAAGGCGCGGCAGAGGCTTCCTCGCCGGCGGCGCGGCGGGTCGTGGAGGCCCACAGATCCATATACCGGTTGAACAGATCGGCCTGGGCGGCGAACAGTTTGTCAGGGCGCGACGCCAGACTGGTCATGACCGAGTTCATGGCCGGGCCGACGTTGAAGGGGTCGGGCGACAGGGCGGCGGGGCGGTCGGCCTGGGACAGGGCGGCCTCGGCGATGGCCGACTGGGCCGTCATGGCCGCCTTGGCCAGGTTCATCGACAGGGTTTCCAGCATATGCCGCTGGTCTGCGCCGGCGAAGGCGAAGGCCTCGGCTGACGGAGGGTCCCCGAGGGATGCGTCGACTTGCGGTGACGGCGCGGGTTCCGGCGCGGCTTTCGACCTGGCGGCGCGGGGCCGAGGCGGCTTGGCCGAGGTCGGCCGGCCGGGCTTGCGTGGCGCGCGGGGCGGCGCTCCGGCGGTCGGTGGGCTTGGACGCTTGGCCATGGAAAGCTCCGGATGTCGTCAGGTTCGGTCTCAAGCGCCGCGCGCGCCCTTCCGCCTGTCGCGATCATCGCATAAGACAGCCCCTGAAATGAACGCGTCGCGCCGGAAAATTGCAGCCGTCCTGTCCGCCGTCGTCGCGAGCGGTGGTCTGACGGCCTGTGTGGGCTCGTTCGATCCGGCCACAGACGCGACTTCGCCGATTGCGCCGCGGGTCCAGGCCCTGGTCGACGCCAACCGCGAATATCCGCAATGGGCGGACTTTCCGCGAAGCGTCGCGCCGCTGCCTGAGCCGGTCGCCGTCGCGGCTGAGGTCAATACGCTACGGGTCACGGGCGGGGCGCTCGCGGGCGAGGTCTCGCGCATCGACTGGCAGGTGGCAGGCGATCCGGCTGAGTTTGCGGCTGGGGTGCAGGCCCGCATCGATTCGATCCAGGTCGCTCCGGTCACGGCGGAGACCCTCGCCGAGATCGAAGATTTCGTGCAGCGGACGCGCGAGCGGGGCCGCGCCCCGCCGCCGGTGGACCGCCGCTGATTCCATCCAAATGCTCGCCCGGACCGCCGAATCCGGGAACCCTCGTCTCAGGAGAACCTCATGGCCGATCCGGCTCCCTACGCCTCGACGCTGGCCGCTGACGCCGCCCGGGTGACCGAACTGGCGGCCATCGCCAGCTATGCCGGCATCGGCCGCGGCGACGAGAAGGCGGCAGACCAGCTGGCCGTCGACGCCATGCGGACGGCGCTGAACAGCCTCGACATCGACGGCAAGATCGTCATCGGCGAGGGCGAGCGCGATGAGGCGCCGATGCTTTACATCGGCGAGAAGGTCGGCACCGGCAAGGGCCCGGCCATCGACATCGCCCTCGACCCGCTGGAAGGCACCACCCTGACGGCCAAGGCCATGGCCAATGCATTGTGCGTGCTGTCGATGTCGCCGGGCGGCGGCATGCTGCATGCCCCCGACACCTATATGGACAAGATCGCCATCGGACCCGGCTTCGCGCCCGGCACCGTCGATCTGGACATGAAGCCTCAGGACAACGTCCGTTCGCTGGCCTCGGCCAAGGGCGTCAGCCCGTCCGAGATCACCGTCTGCGTCATGGACCGGCCGCGCCACGCCGATCTGATCGCGGCCTTGCGCGAAGTGGGTGCCAAGGTGGTGCTGATCACCGACGGCGACGTCGCGGGCGTCATTCATACGGCCGAGCCCGAGACCGGCATCGACCTCTATCTGGGCTCGGGCGGGGCACCGGAGGGCGTTCTGGCGGCTTCGGCGCTGAAATGTGTCGGCGGCCACTTCCAGGGCCGTCTGATCTTCCGCAACGACGATGAGCGGGCGCGGGCCTCGCGGACCGGTGTCACCGATTTCGACCGCAAATACGACCTGCACGAACTGGTGTCCAAGGACGCCATCTTCGCCGCCACGGGCGTGACCAAGGGGGCCATGCTGGACGGGGTCAAGGTCGCCGACGGCTTCGTCTCGACCCATACGCTGGTGATGGATTCCTCGACCCGGACGGTCCAGCGCATCCGCACGATCCGGCCGCTCTGATGGCGGACGTGGGAGGCACGCCCGCGTTTCTGGGCGTCTCCCGCTCCCTGTCCGGACGCGAATGGCGGCAGAGGCCCGCCGAGGCCGGGCTGATCCGGGCCCATATGCAGGCGCTGAATCTGGAAGAGCCGCTGGCGCGGGCGCTGGCGGCGCGGGGCGTGCGTGCGGACCAGGGCGCGGACTTCCTGACGCCGACGCTGAAGGCCCTGTTCCCGGACCCATCCAGCTTTATGGACATGGACGCGGCGGCCGGGGCGATCCTCGACGCCCTCAAGGCCAGGGCCTCGATCCATGTCTTCGCCGACTATGACGTCGACGGTGCCTCCAGCGCGGCCCTGCTGGTGCGGTGGTTCCGGGCGATGGGTGCCGAGCTGCCGATCTATGTGCCGGACCGGGTCACAGAAGGGTACGGACCCAGCGCGCGGGCCTTCGACACCCTGAAGGCCTCGGGCGCCGATCTGGTCATCACGGTCGATTGCGGCGCGGCGGCCAATGAGGCCGTGGCCCATGCGGCGGCGATCGGGCTGAAGGTCGTGGTCATCGATCACCACATGATGCGCGAGCACCCGCCGGTCTGCGCGGCCGTGGTCAATCCGAACCGGCCGGGCTGCAACTCGGGGCAGGGGAATCTGGCCGCGGCGGGGGTGGTGTTCGTTCTGCTGGCGGCGCTGAACCGCGAGGCGCGGCGGCGCGGCATGTTCGCCGATATCAAGGAGCCGGACATCCGCCAGTGGCTGGATCTGGCGGCCATGGGGGCGATCTGCGACGTCACCGGCCTGACAGGCTTCAATCGGGCCCTGACCAGTCTGGGCCTGCGGGTCATGTCGGACTGGGGCAATCCGGGGCTGAGGGCCCTGCTGGCGGCAGCGGGCGCCGAGCCGGGGTCGGCCAAGTCGAACCATGCCGGCTTCATTCTCGGTCCGCGCATCAACGCCGGCGGCCGCATCGGCAAGTCGGATCTCGGGGCGCGGCTGCTGTCGACCGACGACCCCGTCGAGGCGGCGGCGCTGGCCCGGGAGCTGGACGCCCTGAACATTGCCCGGCGTGAGGTGGAGAAACAGGTCACCGATCAGGCCACCCGCATGGTCGAGGCGACCGGTGCCCATGCCGACGGCTCGGCCGTGGTGGTGATCGCGGGCGACGAATGGCATCCGGGTGTGGTCGGAATCGTGGCTGGGCGCCTGCGCGAACGCTGGCGCAAGCCGGTGGTGGTGATCGGGGTCGATGCCGTGAACGGCCTCGGCAAGGGTTCGGGCCGGTCGCAGCCGGGCATGAATCTGGGCCGGGCGGTGCAGGCGGCCTGGGAGAGCGGCGTGCTGATCGCCGGGGGCGGCCATGCCATGGCGGCCGGGCTGACGGTCCGCGCCGACGACATCGACCGGCTGCGCGACTTCCTCAATGACCGGATGATCGGCGAGCAGGCGGCCGCCGATGCCCTGGACCACGTGGAGATCGACGCCCTGATCGACGCAGGCGCGGCCACCCGGGCCCTGTTCGAACAGTTCGAGCAGCTGGCGCCTTTCGGCCCGGCGAACCCCGAGCCCCTGTTCGCCCTGGAGCATGTGCAGGCGCGCGATGCCGTGGCCATGAACGGCGGCCATGTGCGTTGCCGCCTGGTCGGGGCCGACGGTGCCTCGGTCAAGGCCATCGCCTGGCGCTGCGCCGATCTGCCGGGCGGGCAGTCGCTGTTGTCCGGGCAGGGCGGGTTGAGCGTGGTCGGGCGGCTCAAGGCAGACGACTGGAACGGTCGTCGCGGCGTCCAATTCGAGATCGAGGACGTGGCCGATCCGCGGATGGCCTAGCCCCCGGCCCCCGGCGGCGCAAATGGGCGGGGAAGGGGTTGCAAGCCCCGGAATCGGCGGCTATATCGCCCGCTCTCCGCGCAGCGGTCCCTTCGTCTATCGGTTAGGACGTCAGGTTTTCAACCTGAAAAGAGGGGTTCGATTCCCCTAGGGACTGCCAGCGCGGAGATTTTCCTTAAAATCAAATAGTTACACCCCTTTTTGGGCGTGTTTTTCCACGGTTTTTTCTACGATATTTTAGACACCCGAGCGCCTCGATGACCCACAAAATCTTTCTCAGTCACAAGTGGGAAGACAAGCCGGTTGTCGAGCCGGTGGCCCTTCGACTGCGGGAGATTTTCGGCGAGGACGGGGTCTTCTATGACTCGTGGTCCATCGGACCGGGCGATGGCATTATCGAGAAGATGGATCAGGGCCTGACAGCGCCCGAGTTCGTCTTCTTCTTCGTCTCGAAGCTCAGCCTGACGAGCGGCCTCGTGAAGCTGGAATGGCAGAACGCCCTTCTGAAGGCGAGCAAAGGACGGACCCGACTGATCCCGGTCCGGATTGACGACGTGGTGATGCCCGAGGTCCTGCGTCAGAGCTTATACATTGACATGTATTCCGTCGGCCTCGAAGCCGGGCTCAACCAAATCGTCAACGTCGTTCAGGGAAACGCCTCCTTCACGCCGCAGCACGTCGGTTTCTCAAATCTGACAATGGACCCTCACGCTGACACGAGCGGCGTCCTGACGGTTACGATCTCTGCGTCTCATCTGATGGAGCCGAACCCGAACTTTATCCTCGTCATGGACAACGCAGAACCGGATCTGACGGTGGGGCTATGGGGCGGTGCTCCCTGTCTAACCAAATACTATCCAGCGCCCTTCGGGGAGCAGTTCGGAAACGGCTGGACCATCGCTCCAATGGGGGGCGCTATTACGCCTGAACGACCGATGAAGGTCATCGTGACGCCCACTGATCCTGCTAGGCCGATAAAGCTGAAAGGACTGATGCACGGATGGTCGGCTCCGTTCCGGGAAGTTCCGATCAAATCCTAGCCCGCGCCCGACGGCCCCCGTCCAGTCGCAAGAGCGTAGAGTCGCTTTCCCCCGGATAGAGACGACCGGTCTCCCCGAGGGCGTGAGTCTGGTCACCTACTGGCTGCGGCTGGACCTTTGCGCCCCTTTTGAACACCCCTACGAGGATCTGTTCCTCAGCGAGTTTTCCCAATGAGCGAGACCGTCGAAGCTTTCCACGAGGACTTCTTCAACGAGGTTCGCACCCATGCTGATGCCGCTGGGCGCTTCATGGAGACGGCGTTCCTCGAGAACTACGGCGAGTGGCTGGTGAACTCTGGTGAGTTCGAGACCTTCGACGTGGCCCCATACAGGGCTGCCCGTGGGATGCGGGTCGATGCCTACGGGGGAGACCCCTCGGAAGCGGAAGGCGTGCTGTCCCTGGCCGTAGTCGATTTCAATCCTGATGCTCGGCTTGCCAGCCTGACACGCACCGATGTGGAACCTGCGTTCAAGCGGCTGGAGAACTTCCTGCGCGCATCGCTGAGTGTCGGCTTCCGGGACCACGGTGCGGCCCGCTTCGACTTCTCGTCCGGCACGCCAAGAGTCTCTGAGAACTTCGGCACACTCCCGGAGCACCTGGCGGTAGTTGAGCGAGGCTCTCAGCTCGTCCGGAAGGTCGTCGGGCTTCAGTTTCAGCCGCTCAGCGTAAAACCAATCCGCAGCCCAACTTGCCGTCGCAGCGAGTTCGTCCGGCTTATCAGTGTCCAGTCGCCGACCCATCGCCGGCAAAGTGTAGGGGTTGACGGTGTCCGACGACGAGGAAACCTGGACGTCCGCGACCCGCTGGATTTCCTTTGTTTGATAAGCATGCAGCTTGACGGCAAACGCCTCGAACTCCCCAGAGGCCGAGCCTCGTCGCAGGAGGTCAAAGGCAGCCGCGTAGTTTGCGACTTCGAGCGCGTGCCGGTGATTGGCGACGTCAGGGTCTCTCGTCCTTAGGGAGATAACCCTCTTGTCCTGCCCATAGGCGAACCGGACATCGCTGGGGATCGGAATGTGCGCCTGGAGTTTACCGTCCGGGCGGGGGTGCACACCTCGGTTCAAGGCCCGTGTCGCGCGAGATTTTCGGAAGGCCATCGGTCACTCGCAAGCGCCAGTGGGGCGCGATTTCTACGTTTTTTTCTACGATTGGTTACACACCTATCCTGCTTATACATTGAAAACTAGGGACAATCAGTGCTGGCCTAGCCGGCCTAGACGTGTAGGGGGCCTTCCCCTAGGGACTGCCAGCGCCGGGATTTCCCTCCGACATCTTAGACCGCCGCCCGACAGTCCAGACTTTCGGGACAGGATGCGTTCGCCGGCCCCTCGCGCGCCAGGGACGAAGCCAGGCTCCATCGCCAGAATTCCACGCGCGAGCCGGCCCGGTCCTGGAGATTTTCAGATGGTCCGACCCGGGCCGGGATGACTCCCGAACGAAATCATTTCGCTTTTGCTGCGAAACCGGCGTTTTTCGCTTTTCCGGGGTTCACAGAACCGTGTTAAATAAACTCCGTCCGCTCCGTTTGCGGGCAGGGGGAAGGCTGTGTCGGACTACGAGGGCGTTGAGACAGTCGCGACGGTCCGCATTGCGGGTCGGGTGAAGTGGTTTGATCCCGGCAAGGGATACGGCTTCATCGTGCCGGACGACCCGAGCTTGACCGACATGAAGGACGTGCTGCTGCATGTCTCCAGCTTGCGTGATGCCGGCCGGGACGTGGCTGCCGAGGGCGCGCCGATCAGTTGTGAATGCGCCAGGAGGCCCAAGGGCTGGCAGGTCACCGAGGTCCATGACCTCGGCGAGGGGGACCCCGAGGTGGTCGCCGCCCCGCGCCGGACGGGCTATGAAGGCCTCAGGCAAACGACCCGGGCCCCGGGCGAATTCGAAGGACTGTCGTCGGGCGAGCCAATGGAGGCTGCCGTCGTCAAATGGTTCAATCGCACCAAGGGCTACGGTTTCGTGGTGCGCGATGGCGAGCCGGGGGATATCTTCGTCCATGTCGAGACGTTGCGCCGGTGCGGGCTGGATGACCTGCTGCCCGGCGAGACGGTCTCGGTGCGGTTCGCCGAGGGCCCCAAGGGGCTGGTGGTCGCGGAAATCAGACCGGGCGGATGAGCCATCCGCCCCAGTGAGGGTGGATCGGTGATGTTGAATCGTCGTGGACTTCTGGGCGTTCTGTCCGGCCTGGTGCTTCTGTCGGCCTGCGCCGGCGCGGGGGCACCGCGCGACGCCAAGGGCGATCCGCTCGAGCCTTTGACGATCACGACCGCCAGCGGCGAGCACCGTTTCATGGTCGAGATCGCCGACGACGACGCTGAACGCCAGCGCGGCCTGATGGAGCGCGAACCCCTTGCCGATGACCGCGGCATGCTGTTCCAGTTCCCGGACGTGGCCGAGCGTGGCTTCTGGATGCGCAACACGCCCAGTCCGCTGGACATCATCTACATCGACCCGCGCGGCCGGATCGTCTCGATCGCGAAGAACGCCACGCCCGAGTCCGACGCCGTCATCCCCTCGAACGGTCCCGCCAGCGGCGTGCTGGAACTGCGCGCCGGCCGCGCTGACGAGATCGGTGCCCGGCCCGGCGACAGGGTCAGGCACCCCTTCTTCGCCGAATAGTCATCCAGCGCGTTGCGGCGCGGCGTCGAGTATGCGAAAGCCCGCCGCCGGAGTGTAGCGCAGCCTGGTAGCGCATCTGGTTTGGGACCAGAGGGTCGGAGGTTCGAATCCTCTCACTCCGACCATTTCAACGCCTGGACGACGGTTCCGGACCTAGACGACCGTTCCGAACAGGCGGCCTATGCCGGCGGTGGCGGCAAGGGCGACGACGCCCCAGAAGGCTACCCTGAGCACCGAGCGCGGCACATTGGCGCCGCCGGCCACGGCACCGAGCGCACCCAGTCCCATCAGGCCGGCCAGGGCGATGGCGCTGACCCAGATAATCAGTCCCCCCAGAGGCGCCAGCAGGGCCACGAGCAGGGGCGGGGCGGCCCCGAGGGCGAAGGTCAGGGCCGAGGTCAGGGCGGCCTGGATCGGCCGGGCCGTGGTGAATTCCGAGATGCCCAGTTCATCGCGCGCATGGGCACCGAGCGCGTCCCTGGCCATCAGCTGTTCAGCGACCTGCCGCGACAGGACGGGGTCGACGCCGCGGCCTGCGTAGATGGCCGCCAGCTCCCGGGTCTCGGCCTCGGGGTCGGCGGCCAGTTCGGCGGTCTCGCGGGCAAGGTCGGCTTTCTCGGTGTCCGACTGGGAACTGACCGAGACATATTCGCCGGCCGCCATCGACATCGCCCCCGCCACCAGTCCGGCGACGCCGGCGATCAATACGCCGCTGCGGGTCGCTTCAGCCGCGGCGACGCCGACCACCAGACTGGCCGTGGAGACCAGGCCGTCATTGGCCCCGAGCACGGCGGCGCGCAGCCAGCCTATGCGCGCGACCAGATGGCGTTCGGGATGGCGTTCGAGGCGGCTCATCGGCGGTCTCCTGTTCGGCCCCGACGTGCTTGCGGGACCTCCGTAACGGTCAGCGAACGAAGGGAAGCATACGCCGCAATGTTCCGTCCTTCAGCACGTAGTGGTGGAACAGGGCGGCGGTGGCGTGCAGGCCGATCAACCAGTAGCCGGCCGCTCCGATGGTGACATGCACCTCCTCGACCTGCTCGGCGAGCGCCTTGTCCGGAGCCACGAGCGGCGGCAGGCTCAATCCGAAGAAGGGAATATCCTTGCCGTCGGCGCTGAGGGCCAGCCAACCCAGCAGGGGCATGCCGATCATCAGACCGTAGAGCGCCAGGTGCCCCGCCGCCGCCGGCCAGCGGGTCCAGCCCGGTTCCGGAGCGAGAAGCGGCGTGCGCCAGCGTGCAATCAGCCGCCCCCACACGATGACGAACACCGACAGGCCCAGCATGAAATGCCAGGTCTTCAGCGCCGCGCGGATGTCGCTGCCCCGCGGATAGTACTCCCGGAGTTCGATGCAGGCGTAGACCGCTGCCAGCAGGATCAGCATCAGCCAGTGCAGGGTGATCGAAAGCCGGCTGTAGTCGGTGCGTGCAGGTACGGTCATCGGTGGCTCCCGGGCCAGGTGAGTCGGACAGACTGCCCGTGATTCGCCCGGGCCGCCTTGCGCCACCGCAATCGGCGGCCAGGGAATCCGGCATGATCGCCCGGGGCGTCATTCCGCCCTGGCCGACTTCACCGCGTCGCGGACAAGGCGCGGTCGGGCGCTGGACCCGGCGTCGGCTGCGCGGTATCTGGGCCGCGCGGGTTCGCCCGCCGTCGACACGAGGACCATCCATGCTCGCCCGCATCTATCGCCCCGCCAAGACCGCCATGCAGTCCGGCAAGGCCTCGTCGAGAGGCTGGCGGCTGGAGTTCGAGCCGGCTTCTGCGCGCACCATCGACCCGCTGATGGGCTGGACCAGCTCGAGCGACATGAACGGTCAGGTTCGGTTGAGCTTCGATTCGGCCGAGGAAGCTGTGGCCTATGCGGAGCGACACGGCATCCCGTTCCGCCTGCATGAGCCGCAGGAGGCACCGGTGATCCTCAAGGCCTATGCCGACAATTTCGCCACTGGCCGCAAACAGCCCTGGACGCACTAGGCCAGGGGGGCGGCTAACGCCCGCCGCGCGTGGCCCCGCCTTCGCGGGGATAACAGGCTCGCGGCTTGAGCCGCGGGGGTTGGAGGGCTAACCCTGAGCCACCATCGGGCGCCCATAGCTCAACCGGATAGAGCACCCGCCTTCTAAGCGGACGGTTGCAGGTTCGAGTCCTGCTGGGCGCGCCACGGTCGGTCAGCTGAGTGCAGCGCGCCAGGCGGCGAGGCCGCGCTCCAGATCGGCGATCAGGTCGACCGGGTCCTCGAGGCCTATGTGCAGGCGCAGGAGCTGCCCCGCCAGCGCGGGCGGCGATCTGCGGCCCGACAGTTGTCCTGTCTCATGGGTGATCAGGCTTTCGAACCCGCCCCAGGAGTAGCCCAGTCCGAACAGTTCGAGTGCTGACATGAGGGCGTGGGCGGCGGCTTCGTCGCCCCCGTTCATCACCAGGCCGAAGATGGAGGCTGCGCCTGTGTAGTCGCGTGCCCACAGGGCTTGGCCGGCGGCACCGGGCAGGGCGGGATATCGAACCTCCACGACTTCCGGCCGGGCGTTCAGCCACTCCGCAACGATCCGGGCGGACCGCGCCTGTTCCTGATAGCGCAGGGGCAGGGTTCGCAGGCCGCGCAGGGCCAGCCAGGCGTCGTCGGGCGAGACCCGCCAGCCGAGGTCTTCGAGGGTCTCGGCGATGGGGCGGCCGACCGTCGGATCGGCGACTGCCATCGATCCCATGAGCAGGTCGGAATGGCCGGCGACATATTTGGTCACCGCCTGGACGCTGACGTCGACGCCATGCGCCAGCGGACGGAAGGCGAGGCCTGCGCCCCAGGTGTTGTCCATCACGGTCAGCACCCCGCGTGCACGGCAGGCGGTTGCGAGGGCGGGGACGTCGAGCATCTCGAACGTCAGTGAGGCGGGCGATTCGATCAGCAGCAGCCGGGTGCGGTCGGTGATGGCGGCGAGGATGTCCCCGGTCGAGGCACCGGCCTCATGGAAGGCGGTGGTCACGCCGCGCGCACCCATGTGACGCCTGAGGAATCGTCGGCTGGGCCCGTAGAGCGCGTCGGTGGTCAGGACCTCGTCACCGGGCCGGAGCAGCGCGGTCAGGGGCACGGTGACGGCGGCGAGGCCCGACGGGACCAGCCAGGCGTCGGTCGCGCCTTCCAGATCGCACAACAGGTCGCGGAGCTCGCGCGCCGCCGAAAGATCCTCGATGCCATAGACCGGGCCCCGGCTTTCGTCCCGCATGGCACCAGGCGTATCGTTCAGCAGGGTCGACGCCCGCTCGATCGGGGGCGCAACCGGACGGCGGCCGCTGCCGCGGCGGGTCGCGGCAGCGATCAGGCGGGTGCGGTCGGTTCGATCGGTCATGGGCGCCGGAACTGAGGGTTGCGGTTCAGCCTCCAAAGGCCTCTAAAGCTGGCGGGGCGCAAGGTCTGGCGAAATTCGGCGAGGCGCGGATGCGGGTACGATCGACGGGGCGAAAGAGGCATGGCGGCGTTGCGTCCGCACTGACGATCGCCCTGGCCCTGACCGCTTCCGGGTGCGGGCGTGGTGAAGCGCCGGTCGACGCGGTGGAGGGGGCTGACCCCTCCGCCCAGAACCAGACCGTCGCGCCAGATTTCGCCAGCCCGACCCTTGCGGCGATCAAGCGAAGGGGCCGACTAAATTGCGGCGTGCACGAAGGGCTGGTCGGTTTCGCCTACACGGACAATCGGGGCGAATGGCGCGGTTTCGACGTCGACTTCTGCCGCGCCCTGGCGGCGGCCGTGCTGGGCAACGCCAACGCCGTCCGGTTCGTGCCCCTCACCAGCCCCCAGCGGTTCGAAGGCCTGCGCAGCGGCCGCGTCGATGTGCTGTGGCGTTCGACATCCTGGACCCTGTCGCGCGAAGCGCGGGAAGGGGTGCGGTTCGCCGGGGTCAACTACTATGACGGTCAGGGCTTTCTGGTGCGCCGGTCGCTGGACCTGGCCACGGCGGCCGAGTTGAACGGCGCGCGGGTTTGTGTGCAGCGCGCCTCGACCACCGAACTGAACGTGGCTGACTGGTTCCGCGCTCGCTCGCTGGAGTACACGCCGGTGGTCGCCGCCAATGAGGAAGCGGCCCGAGCCGCCTATGCGCGCGAGGACTGCGACGCCCTGAGCGCCGACATTTCCGCCCTGGCGGCGGCGCGCACGACGATGTCCAATCCGGAGCAGCACGTCATCCTGCCGGATGTGATCTCGAAGGAGCCCCTTGGTCCCGCAGTCAAACGCGGCGATGAGGCCTGGACCTCGATCGTGCGCTGGACGCTGAACGCCCTGATCCTCGCCGAGGAACTGGGCGTGACCAGCAACAACACCGACGCAATGGCTGCGAACTCGCCCAGTCCGGCCGTCCGTCGTCTGCTCGGTGTCGAGGGTGACATCGGGCCGATGCTGGGTCTGCGCAAGGACTGGGCAAAAGCGGCCATCGAGGCCGAGGGCAACTACGGCGAAATCTTCTCGCGGAACGTCGGGACGGATTCCTCGCTCGACCTGGCCCGTGGCCTTAACGCACAATGGAACGCAAGACCGGCAGGGCTGATCTACGCCTTGCCGATTCGATAGGACGCCGGGACAGGCGCCGGGGGGAAAGATGGAAACGACGAAACGTGGCGGGATTCCGCTCTATCTCTGGATGCTGCTGGGCTTTGCCGTCGGCATGGGCGGGGGGCTCTATGTCAACCTGATGGGCCTTGAGGTCCTTCCCTGGGTGATGGACATCATCAAGTCCGTCGGCCAGATCTTCCTGCGCCTGCTGTTCATGCTGGTCCTGCCGTTGCTGTTTTCGGCCCTGGCTGTCGGGGTCGCCGAGATGGGCGACCTGAAATCGTTGGGCCGCGTCGGCTTCAAGACCCTTGTGTTCACGGTCCTCGTCTCGGCCATCGCCGTCGGCATCGGCCTGGGCATGGTCAACTATTTCCGTCCCGGTGACGGGGTCGATCCGGCGCTGGCGCAGCAACTTCTGGCCCAGGGTGCCGAGGGGGCCTCGGCCATCGTGGGCAATGCGCCCAAGAGCATCGAGGCCGGCCAGTTCTTCCTCGACATGATCCCGTCCAACGTCTTCACGGCGGCAGCCGAGAACCAGATCCTGCCGGTGATGATCTTCGCCCTGATCTTCGGCATCGGCATGGTCATGGCCAAGTCGAAGGCCACGGACGCGCTGCAGGAGACGCTGCAGGGCCTCTTCGAGGTGATGATGAAGCTTATAAATCTGGTCATCAAGCTGGCGCCGATCGCGATCGCGGCGCTGATGTTCAACCTGGCGGCGGTGTTCGGCTGGGACCTGCTGGTCCGGCTGGGGGCCTATGCGGGCGTGGCCGTGGGCGCGATGGCGATCCACATGTTCATCGTCTATCCGCTGCTGGTCTGGATCTTCGGCGGGATGAACCCGCTGAAATTCGCCAACGGCGTCCGCGAGCCCTTCGTGGTGGCCTTCTCGACCGCCTCGTCCAACGCCACCCTGCCGATCGCCATCAAGGCGGCCGAGGAGAAGCTGAAGCTGCCGCGCCGCATCTCGCGCTTCGTGCTGACCGTCGGGGCCACCGCGAACCAGAACGGCACGGCCCTGTTCGAGGGCGTCACCGTGCTGTTCCTCGCCCAGTTCTTCGGCGTCGACCTCAATCTTCAGCAGCAGCTGGTGGTGATGCTGGTCTGCATCCTGGGCGGCATCGGCACGGCCGGCGTGCCCGCAGGCTCGCTGCCCGTGATCGCGCTGATCCTGACCATGGTCGGTGTGCCGGCCGAGGGGATCGGCCTGATCCTCGGCGTCGACCGCTTCCTCGACATGTGCCGCACCACCCTGAACGTTACCGGCGATCTGGTGGCGGCGACGGTGGTGTCGCGTGGCGAGAGCGATGCGATCGTGCCGGCGGATCTCAAGCTGCCGGACGTCGCGCCGGCGAACTGAGGCTCAGGCGGGCGGCGCGGACTCGACGTCTGTGTCCGCCCGTCCGCCCCATTCGGCCCAACTGCCGTCGTAGAGGCGGGACGACTTGCCGAGCACGGCCAGACCGAGGCTGAGGATGGCGGCGGTGACGCCGGAGCCGCAGGTGGTCAGGACCGGTCGGTCCAGATCGATCCCGGCCGAGCGGAAGGCCTGCGCCAGGGCCTCGCCCTTCTTCATCGTCCCGTCGGAGTTCAGGATGCCGGGGAAGGGCAGGTTGAGGGCTCCGGGCATATGGCCGGAACGCAGGCCGGCGCGCGGCTCTGGTGCCCGGCCGGCGAACCGGTCGGCGGCACGGGCGTCCAGGACCTGATCTCCGGCCTTCAGGGCTGCGCGGACGACGTCGAGATCCGCGATCAGCTCCGGATGCAGGCCCGGCCGGAAGGTCGTGGCTTCGACGGGAGCGACCGGACCTGTTTCGACTGACCGACCCTCGGCCAGCCATTTCGGCAAGCCGCCGTCGAGGACCCGCACGTCCTGCGCGCCCATGGCCTGGAGCATCCACCAGGCCCGGGCCGAAGAGCGGATGCCGACGGTGTCATAGACGACGATGCCGTCCTCGGCGGTGATGCCCAGCGCCCCCATCCGGGCCGCGAAAAACCCGGGCGCCGGCAGCATGTGCGGCAAGTCGCTCTCTTGATCCGAAGAGGCTTCGAGGTCGAAGAAGACCGCGCCGGGCAGGCGCGCGGTCTCGAAATCCGGTCGCCCGTCGCGGCCGTCCAGATGCCAGCTGGCGTCGATGAGTCGGAGGGTCGGATCGCCCAAGCGGGCGGCGAGGTCCGTGGTCGAGATCAGGGGAGCGGCGTCGGTCATGGGTCTGTCTAGCATGCCGGTCGGTGGAACCCTGAGACTCGTGCTCGGTGATCAGCTGTCCGACGGACTGTCCGCGCTGCGCGACCTCGATGCCTCGACCGATGTCGTCCTGATGGCGGAGGTGCGTGACGAGGCCACCTATGTGAAGCACCACAAGCAGAAGATCGCCCTGGTGTTCGCGGCCATGCGCAAATTCGCGGCCCGGCTGGAGGGCCGCGGGGTGACGGTCCGCTATGTCCGGATCGATGATCCGGCCAACACCGGCTCGATCGCGGGAGAGCTGGGCCGGGTCCTGGCCGGGCGGCCGTTCGCGGGCGTGGTGATGACCGAATGTGGCGAATGGCGGCTGGCCGAGGCCCTGGCGGCCCTAGCCAATTCGACCAAAGTCCCGGTGGAAATTCGCGAAGATGACCAATTCATCTGTTCCCTGGCCCGCTTCAACCGCTGGGCCGCGGACAGGAAGACGCGGACGATGGAGTTCTTCTATCGCGAGATGCGGCGGGAGACCGGCCTGCTAATGGACGGTGCCGATCCCGCCGGCGGCCAGTGGAATTTCGACAAGGACAACCGCTCCGGCCTGACCCGGGGCGTGGTCCCGCCGGCCCGGTTGCGGATCACGCCCGATGCCGTGACGCACGGGGCGATAGCGGATGTCGAACGGCTGTTCGGCGACCATTTCGGCGAACTGGAGGGCTTCGGCTGGCCGACGAGCGCAGGCGAGGCCGAAGCGGTGCTGGCCGCCTTCCTGTCCGATGTCCTGCCGTCGTTCGGGGCCTGGCAGGACGCCATGGCGGCGGGGCAGCCGTGGATGTGGCACGGGATGGTGTCGACGTCGCTCAACCTGGGCCTGCTCGATCCGCTGGACGTCTGCCGTCGCGCGGAGGCGGAGTATCGCGCCGGCCGGGCACCGCTGAACGCCGTGGAGGGGTTCATCCGCCAGATCCTCGGGTGGCGCGAGTTCGTGCGCGGCCTCTACTGGTTGAAGATGCCCGAGTACGGGGCGCGGAACGCCCTCGACGCGGACCGGAGCCTGCCGTGGTTCTACTGGTCCGGTGAAACGGATATGGCCTGCGTGGCCGATGCGGTGCGGTCGACCCGCGATCACGCCTATGCGCATCACATCCAGAGGCTGATGGTCACCGGCAACCTCGCCATGCTGTTGGGCGTCCATCCCGATGCGGTCGATGACTGGTATATGGTCGCCTATGCCGACGCTTTTGAATGGGTCGAGATGCCGAACACGCGCGGCATGGCCACCTTCGCAGACGGCGGCATCATGGGCACCAAGCCCTATGCGGCGTCCGGGGCCTACATCAACCGGATGAGCAACTACTGCGCCGGCTGCCGGTACGATGTGAAGCTCAAGACCGGCGAGGCGGCCTGTCCGTTCAACCGGCTCTACTGGGGCTTCCTCGAGCGGAACCGGGGGCGGCTGGCCGGCAACCCGCGCCTCGCCATGCCCTACCGGACCCTCGACGGCTGGGACGCGGCGCGGCGGCAGGCGGTGGTCGCGGAGGCCGAGCTCTGTCGCACGGCCCTGGGCGCGGTCAGGCCCGCGTAAGCGCCAGCTGGATCACATCGGTGCGCGCCGAGCGGAATCCGGCCTCGCAATAGGCCAGGTAGAAGCGCCACAGGCGACGGAACCGCTCGTCGAAGCCGCCCATGCGCCGAATGTCGCCCCAGGCGACCTGGAAGCGTTCATCCCAGAGCTTGAGCGTGTCGGCATAGTCCTGGCCGAACCGTTCCACCTCGCTCCAGCCCAGGCCGGCTCGGTCGATCACCGGCTTCAGTCGCTCCTCGGACGGCAGCATGCCGCCCGGGAAGATGTATTTCTGGATGAAATCAGTCTTGCGGTTGTAGTCGTCGAACAGGGCGTCATCGATGGTGATGATCTGCAGACCGGCCCGGCCGCCCGGCTCCAGAACGTCGCGGATCTTGCCGAAATAGGCGGGCCAGTATTCCTGCCCGACGGCCTCGAACATCTCGATCGAGGCGACCCGGTCGAACCGGCCCTCGACGTCGCGATAGTCGATCAGCTGGATATCGGCCCGCTCGGCCAGGCCGGCGTTGAACATGCGCCGGCGGGCGAAGTCGAACTGCTCCTGCGAAATGGTGACGGCGGTGACCCGCGCGCCGACCTCCCTGGCCGCGAACTCGGCGAATCCGCCCCAGCCGCAGCCGATCTCGAGCACCGACTGTCCGGACCGAAGGTCCATCAGCCGGGCCAGGGAGGCGTATTTCTCCCGCTGCGCCGCGTCGAGCGCCATGCCGGCGCGCGTGAAGCGGGCCGAGGAATAGGTCATCGTCCCGTCCAGCCAGGACGCATAGAAGGCGTTGCCGAGGTCGTAGTGGGCGTGGATGTTCTTCTTCGATCCGGCGCGACTGTTTCGCTTGCGCTTGTGCGACAGCCAGTTGATCGCCTGCATCACCGGATTGCCGTCGGCCAGACGCCGGATGTGGTCATAGTTGTGGGCGAAGGATTCCAGCAGGGCCGCCAGCTGGGGGCTCTCCCATTCGCCGGCCATATAGCCTTCGGCGAAACCGATATCGCCGGAGGCCAGAACGCGACGGGCGAAGCGGTAGTCCTTGATGTCGAAGACCGCGGCGGGGCCTGGCCGGGAGCCCTCCAGCTGGTGCGTCTCTCCATTGGGCAGGAGGACGGTGAGTCGGCCGAAGGTCCAGTTGGCCGCGAGAAGGCGCAGCAGCAGCGTAAACCCGCGCGGGGTGCGGGCGGCGGTTTCAATGCGCTCGGCAGTGACCGATGTCATGACGCGAGAGGGTGGGTATGGGCCGATCGCCCGTCAATCCCCTTCGGCGGCGCGGCTCGCCACGACGGTCCCGAGCGCGTCGAGCGCGCGCTTGCGGGCGACGTCGTGATCGACGAGCGGGCGGGGGTATTCAGCGCCCAGCCGCACGCGGGCGTCGCGGAGGACTTCCGGGGGTGCGGTCCAGGGTGCGTGGAGCCAGCGGTCGGGAACTCCACGGAGCTCCGGCACCCACCGTCGGACATATCGGCCGTCTGCATCGAATTTCTGTCCCTGGGTGATCGGATTGAAGATGCGGAAGTACGGTGAAGCGTCCGCTCCGGATCCAGCGACCCACTGCCAATTCTGCACATTCGACGCGATATCTGCGTCGACGAGGGTGTCACGGAACCAGGCCTCGCCCTCACGCCAGTCGATCAGCAGGTGTTTGATCAGGAACGAGGCGACGATCATGCGCACCCGGTTGTGCATGAAGCCGGTCGCCCACAGCTCGCGCATGCCCGCGTCCACGACCGGATAGCCGGTCCGGCCACGCTTCCAGGCTTCCAGACCGACGGGGTCGTCGCGCCAGGGCATGGCGTCGTACTCGGGACGGAACGCCGTCTCGGTGATTTGCGGGAAGGCGTGCAGCAGATGGGCGGAAAACTCCCGCCAGCCGATCTCGGCCACGAATTTGTCAGCCTCGGCGGCGGGGGCCCGGCCGTCGGCGGCGGCAGAGCGGGCGGCGGCGACCGCGCGCCATGGACTCATCTCTCCGAAATGCAGATGCGGTGACAGGCGGCTGGTCGCCGGCTCCGCCGGGATGTCGCGCCCCGTGCTGTAGGATTTGAGGCCGCGCGACAGGAAGGCCGCCAGCGCCGCCTCCGCCCCCGCTTCGCCGGGCGTCCAGTCGAAGCCGCGCGACCAGTCCGGCCGGGTGGGGTGAAGGCCCCAGGCGTCGAGGTCCTCCGAGGCCGGTTCCGGCGGCGTCCGGATGTCGGCGGGCGCGGGCGCAGGCGGCGGAAGGACCGCGGTGGCCAGAAGGGCCCGGTGGAAAGGCGTGAAGACCTTGTAGGGCTGGCCGGAGCCGTTGAGCACGGATCCGGGCCGGGCCAGCAGGGATCCGTTCCAGCCCTTGCAGGCCACGCCGCCGGCCTGGAGGCCGTGGGCGATGTCCGCGTCGCGGGCGAAGGCGTCGGGCTCGAAGCGGCGGTTCATGAACACGGCACCGGCACCGGTCTCGTCGATCAGGCGGCGGAGCTCGGCCTCGCTGTCGCCGCGACGCAGGATCAGGCGGGAGCCGCGCGCCCGCAGCGACGCATCCAGCGCGCGCAGCGACTTGTCGAGCCACCACAGGGAGGCCGCGCCGGTCTGGATCGTCGCGGGGCCCTGGTCGAGGATGTACAGCGGCAGGATCGGGCGACCCGTCCCGACGGCATGGCCGAGGGCCGGATTGTCTGCCAGGCGCAGGTCCTGACGGAACCACAGGATGACGGGACGATCGTCGGCCTCGGTGGTCATGCGGGCGGGCTCCGTGATAGCTTGCGAACCACACCGTCCGACACCAACTGATCGCCGCATGAGTGCGGCATCAGCCGCGTGTCGCCAAGTCGCAAATCCGGGAAATCCGCCTTGTCCAAGCCAAATGCCATCATCGACATCAAGGGCGGGCTGAAACGCCCCGTTTCCATCGGCGGCGGCCAGCGGATCGTCTTCATCGCCGGCCCGTGCCAGCTGGAGAGCCGCCAGCACGCGCTGGAAATGGCCCATGCCCTGAAAGAGATCGGCGAAAGGCTGGACGTCGGGATCATCTACAAGACCAGTTTCGACAAGGCGAACCGCACCTCGGCCACGGCCGCGCGCGGGTTCGGGCTGGAGGGCTCGCTGCCGATCTTCGCGGAGATTCGCGAGGTCACGGGCCTGCCGGTGCTGACCGATGTGCACACCGAGGAGCACTGCCGGATTGCCGCCGAAGTGGTCGATGTACTGCAGATTCCGGCCTTCCTGAGCCGCCAGACCGACCTGCTGCTGGCCGCCGCGGCGACGGGCAAGGTGATCAACATCAAGAAGGGACAGTTCCTCGCGCCGTGGGACATGAAGAATGTCATCGCCAAGGTGGTCGGCGCGGGCAATCCCAATGTGATGGCCTGCGAGCGGGGTGCCAGCTTCGGCTACAACACCCTGGTCAGCGACATGCGGGCCCTGCCGATCCTGCGCGAGATCGGCTGCCCGGTCGTGTTTGATGCGACTCACTCGGTGCAACAGCCGGGCGGGCAGGGGACGTCCTCGGGCGGCCAGCGCGAGTTCGTGCCGGTGTTGGCCCGCGCGGCCGTGGCCGTCGGCGTGGATGCGGTCTTCATGGAAACCCATCAGGACCCCGACAACGCCCCGTCGGACGGACCGAACATGGTCCCGCTGGACCAGTTCGAGGCCCTGTGCGCCGATCTGATCGCCTATGACGACCTGACCAAGGCGCGGATGGCGAAAGCGGCCTGAATCCGATAGGCCAGGGTCATGGCTGAACGGACTCTCGATCTCGGACAACTGCAGGCGTTGCTGGAGCGGGTGCGCGGGCTGAAGGTCGCCTGCGTCGGCGACCTGATGCTGGACCGCTATGTCTATGGCGAGGTCAGCCGGATCTCGCCCGAGGCCCCGATCCCTGTCCTGCGCACCCGCCGGACCACCGCCATGCCGGGCGGGGTTGGCAATGTGGCGCGCAATGTCGCCGCCCTGGGGGGTATGGCGCGACTGGGGGCCGTGGCCGGCAAGGATGCGGCCGGGGACGAACTGGCGGCGCTGATCGCCGCGGAGCCGGGCATCGAAGACGTCCTGGAACGGCGTGCCGGAGTGGCCACCATCGTCAAGACGCGCTTCGTCGCAGCGGGGCAGCAGCTGTTGCGGCTGGACGAAGAGGCGGCGGCGCTGATGGCCGACGAAAGTGATGCATTTTCTGGTTCTTCTGTCTATCTTCTTTCAGATTACGCAAAGGGTGTGGTCAGCGATCGGGTGATTGCCCAGGCGCTGGCGGCCGCCGGAAAGTCGGGCGCGCCGGTCGTGGTCGACCCGAAAGGCCGCGACTTCGCCCGCTATGGCTCGGTCGATCTGATCAAGCCGAACGCCAGCGAACTGGCCGGTGCCACCGGGCTGCCGGTCGAGGCTGACGACGAGATCGAGGCGGCGCTGGAGGCGCTGCTGCACGCCACGGCGGCCAGGGCCGTGGTCGTCACCCGCGCCGGCAAGGGCATGAGTTTGATGCGGCGCGGCGGACCGGTGCGGCATTTCCCGGGACGGGCCCGCGAGGTGTTCGACGTCTCGGGCGCCGGGGACACCGGCCTGGCGGCCCTGGGTCTGGCGCTGGGCGCAGGTGCCTCGCTGGAGACGGCGGTCGAGTTCGCGATCCTCGCTTCGGGCGTGGTGGTCGGCAAGGCCGGCACGGCCGTGGTCACTCCGGCCGAGCTGATCGACGCCGAGATGAGCCAGCACGCCGCCGGCGCCCACGCCAAGGTCATGCCGCTGGAGGAACTGGCGCATGTGGTCGAGGGCTGGAAGCGGCAGGGGCTGAAGGTCGGCTTCACCAACGGCTGTTTTGACATCCTGCACCGGGGCCACGTCGCCTATCTGGCCCAGGCGCGCGGCTGGTGCGACCGGCTGGTGGTGGCGCTGAACACGGACGCCTCGGTGCGGCGGCTGAAGGGCGAGGGCCGGCCGATCAATGATCTGGACAGCCGGGCGGTGGTCATCGGCGGGCTGCAGTCGGTGGACCGGGTGACCGCTTTCGACGATCCGACCCCCATCGCCCTGATCGAACGGCTGCGGCCCGATGTGCTGATCAAGGGGGCGGACTACACCCGGGAGGGGGTGGTCGGCGGCGATCTGGTCGAGAGCTGGGGCGGAGAGGTCAGGCTGGCCACATTCGAGGACGGCTATTCGACCACGAAGACGATCGAGAAGATGAAGGACGAAACATGAGCCGGCGCATGATCGTGGTCACGGGCGGCGCGGGCTTCATCGGCTCCAACATCGTCGCCCGGCTGTGCGCGGAGGACCGGCGCGACGTCGTCGTCTGCGACCGTCTGGAAGACGCCGCCCTCGGCAAGTGGCGGAATATCGCCAAACATCCGATCGCCGACTTCTGGCAGCCCGAGGAGCTGTTCGAACAGCTGGAGCGGCATGCGGAGTCGATTGAGGCCGTGGTCCACATGGGGGCGATTTCCTCGACCACCGAGCCGGATGCCGACCTGATCCTGCGCACCAATTTCAGCCTGTCGCGCGATCTCTGGGACTGGTGCGCCCTGCGTGACGCGCGACTGATCTACGCCTCGTCCGCGGCCACCTACGGGGACGGTGAGGCGGGGTTCGAGGACGATGACAGTCTTGAGGCACTGGCTGCGCTCAAGCCTTTAAATGCCTATGGCTATTCGAAAATGCTGTTCGACCAGTATGCGGCGCGGCAGTCGGACCGCGGTCAGTCGCCGGGCCAGTGGGCCGGGCTGAAATTCTTCAACGTCTATGGCCCGAACGAGGGCCACAAGGGCGGGATGAAGTCGGTCGTGGCCCAGATCTGGCCGAAGGTTCAGGCCGATGAGCCGGTCACCCTGTTCCGTTCACACAACCCGGCCTATGCCGACGGCGGCCAGATGCGCGACTTCGTCTTCGTCGAGGATGTGGTCGATATCATCGAGTGGTTGCTCGACGCCCCGCACGTGTCCGGCGTGTTCAACGCCGGCTCGGGACAGGCGCGGTCCTTCCTCGACCTGGCCCATGCGACCTTCGCGGCGGCCGGCAAGACACCCCGGGTCGAATACGTCGACACACCGGAGAGCATCCGCGACAAATACCAGTATTTCACCGAGGCCCGGATGGACCGGGTGCGGGCGGCCGGCTTCCAGGGGCAGTCGACACCGCTGGAGGAGGGCGTGCGCCGCTACGTGCAGTCCTTCCTGGCGACTGCGGACCCCTATCGATGACGCCCGGCCGGATGAGCCTGCGCCAATGGGCCGGCTGGACCGGCCTGGCCATTGTGCTGGTTCTGGCCACGGCGGTTGCCGTGTGGCGGGGCGACATTCTGAGGGCCGGTCTGGATCCGAAGGTGCCGTTCCAGACCTATTCGCCGCCGCCTGCGCCCGACTACGGCGATCCGACCGCCTGGGCCCTGCGTGACGCGCGAGGGCCCCGGTCGGGGCCCGCGGCCATCTTCTTCGTGCATTCGACCACCTATGACGGCGGTCGCGAGTGGAATGGTCCGATCGGGGACCCGGCGGCGGACGCCTGGCTGAAGCGCGTCGTCCTGCCCAACTATGCCGGGCCGTTCGCGCGGGCCGGCGGGATCAGCGCGCCGCGCTATCGCCAGGGCAGCCTCTACACCCGGTTGACGCTGCGCGACGACGCGCGTGAGGCGCGGGCCTTCGCCTGGCGCGATATCGACGCGGCCTTCAGCGCGTGGATCGCGCGTCACCCGGATGGACCCATCGTCCTCGCCGGGGTGGAACAGGGCGGCGATCTGGTCGAGCGGCTGGTGCGCGAGCGGGTGGCGAACGACCCCGCCCTGCGAAGTCGTCTGGTGGCAGCTTATCTGATGGATGTCGTAGTGCCGGCCGACGGCCTGTCGCCGCAGGTTCCGGCCTGCGTAAGCCGCGACCAGGCCGGCTGTATCGTGGCCTGGTCGCCGGTCAGTGAAGGCAATGACGGGGCCGGACACCGCCGGTTGCGGCGGGCGCTGGTCTGGGACGGTCGAGGGCGGCTGGTCGACCTCGGGGGGCGGGCGGCGCTGTGCGTCAATCCGGTGACCGGCTCGACCGACACCGCTCCGGTCGAGGCGCGGCTGCATCAGGGTGCGACCAACGCAACCGGTCTGGAATGGGGCGTGCGACCGGCCTTGATGACCCGCGAGATCGCCACCCAGTGCCGGGGCGGCCTGCTGCGCCACACCGAGCCACGGACGGAGTCTTTCCGCGAGACGGGTGACTGGTCGGATCGGAGGAAGTCCCGTCCCTACAATCTGTTCTATGGGGATATTGAAGCAGATGTTCAGGCCCGCATGACCGTCTGGCAGGCGCGCCGGCCAGCCTAGTCGATGCCCGGCCGGTCGTTGCGCCAGTCGAACAGGGCTTCCAGCACCCTGACCGCCTCGCCGCGCGGCGAGGTCAGGTCCGGGTCGCGGGCCAGCACCAGACGGGCGTCGTCAGAGGCCGCCAGAAGCAGCGAGCGGTGCCGGATCGGATCGGCGAAGCGATAGGCCGGGAAGCCGCTCTGTTTCAGGCCCAGCGGGTCGCCGCCGCCGCGCAGGCGGAAATCCTCCTCGGCGATCTCGAAGCCGTCCTCGGTGCGCCGCAGGGTTTCGAGCCGCAGCCGCGCCGTCTCGCCGAGCCCGTCGTCGCCGCCGCCGTACAGCAGGATGCAGGCGCTGGCTTTCGCCCCTCGCCCGACCCGGCCACGCAGCTGGTGCAGCTGGGCGAGGCCGAAGCGGTCGGCGTGTTCTATGACCATGATGGTGGCGTTGGGCACATCGACCCCGACCTCGACCACGGTGGTGGCCACCAGCAGCGGAATGCGGCCGTCGGCGAAGTCGGCCATCACGGCCTCGCGTTCGGCACCCGGCATCTGGCCGTGAGCGAGACCGACCTCGATCCCGAGGATGCGGCGCAGATCGGCGGCGCGGGCCTCGGCGGCGGCGAGGTCGATGGCCTCGCTCTCGGCCACCAGCGGGCAGATCCAGTAGGCCTGGGCCCCGCTGTCGATCGCGGCCTTGAGCCGTCTGGCGACCTCGCTGATCCGGGCCAGCGGCAGGACGGCAGTGGTGATCGGCGTGCGGCCCGGCGGCTTCTCGGTCAGACGTGACACCTCCAGCTCGCCGTACTGGGTCAGCTCGAGCGTCCGCGGGATCGGCGTGGCCGACATGGTCAGCAGGTGAACGCCGCCGGAGCGCGGATCACCCTTGGCCTGCAGCCGCTGGCGCTCGTTGACGCCGAAGCGGTGCTGTTCGTCGATGACGGCCAGCGCCAGCCGGTCGAAGCGGACGGCGTCCTGGAACAGGGCGTGGGTGCCGATGGCGACCTGGGCTTCACCCGAGGCGAGGGCAGCCAGCCGGACGCGGCGCTCGGCGGGGGTGTCGCGGCCGGTCAGGAGAATGGTGGAAACCCCGGCGGCCTCCAGCATCGGTGCCAGCCTCTGCCAGTGCTGGCGGGCGAGGATTTCCGTGGGGGCCATGAAGGCGGCCTGGAAACCGGAGGCGGCGGTATCCGCCAGCGCCAGCGCCGCGACGGCCGTCTTGCCCGAGCCGACATCACCCTGCAGCAGCCGGCCCATCTGTTCGCCCGAGGCGAGGTCGCGGCGGATTTCGGCGACGGCCCGGGACTGGGCACGGGTCAGCTCGAAGCCCAGGGCTCCGAGCAGTTGGCCGGAGACCTCGCCCGGCGTGATCCGCGGTCCCGGCGTGATCTGGCGGGCCCGGCGGCGGCGGGCGAGGGCCAGCTGGTGCGCCAGCAGTTCGTCATAGGCCAGCCGCTGGCGGGCCGGGGCGTCGGGTTCCAGATCGGGCTCGCAGGTCGGGGCGTGCAGGGTCTCCAGAGCGGCGCGCCAGCCCGGCCAGCGGGTCCTGGCCAGCCAGGCCGGGTCCTGCCACTCCGGCAGTTCAGGGGCGTGGGTGAGGGCGGCCTGGACCAGTTTGCGGACCACCCGCGAGGAGAGGCCGGCGGTCGCCGGATAGACCGGCTCGATGGCGGCGATCTCGCCGGCCTGTTCCGGGGTGTAGATGTCGGGGTGGACGATCTGGACCTCGGCGTTGAACCGCTCGACCTTGCCGGAAACGAGCCGCTTCTGGCCCTTGGGCAGCAGGCGGTCGATATGCTGGGCCGAGCCGCCGAACCAGATCATGTGGACGAAGCCGGTGTCATCGGACGCCCGGACCTTGATCGGCGCGCCGGGCTTGCCCGGGATGAAGAGCCGGTCGATCACGACCTCGAAAATCCCGACCTGCCCCTCGACCGCATTCACCGCCGTCATCGGCTGGCGCACGATCAGGCCGGAGGGCGACAGGAAGGCCAGGTCGCGGACCAGCGGCCCGGCCAGTTTCTGGACGAGCGGCAGGATCTTCGGCCCCACGCCCTTCAGGCTGGAAACCTCCGCGAACAGGGGAAAGAGAATCTGCGGCCGCATGCGGCGACAGCATAGCTGGCGAAAGCGCGTCTGGAACGCTATCTCCGCTGCGCGATTGAACCTGACCGACCGGGCAAGGAACCTTGTGGCCGATATTGACGCACGTCTGAAGCAACGACTCGGCCGGATCACCTTCCGGGCATGGCGGCGCGGATTCCGCGAGGCCGACCTCGTGCTGGGCCCCTTTGTCGATCAGGTCGGGCCCTCGCTGGACGAGAGCGAACTGGATTCGCTTGAAGCCCTGCTGGCCGAGGACGACGATCACCGGATCTATGCCTGGATCACCGGCACAGAGGCGACGCCGGCGGTGCACGACACGCCTGTCATGATCAAGCTGCGGTCCTTCATGCGCGACCATGTCGCTGCGGCCGTGGCCGAGGGGGCCGGCTGATGGACGGTGCCCTTCCCAAACGCAGCGATCAGGACCTCGGCGGCGCGCCCGAGGGTCTCGATGCGCTCGTCGTCGCCGAGCGGCTGAAGGCCGACGGCGGTGTGGGTCTGTTCGTCGCGCGGGACTACGCCCGGATGGGCGAGTTCGTGCAGGCCTTCGGCTTCTTCGCCGACGGGATCGAGATCGTCGAGTTCCCGGCCTGGGACTGCCTGCCCTACGACCGGCTGAGCCCGACCTCGTCGGTCTCGGCCGAACGGATGGCCGCCCTGACCCGGCTGGCGCAGCGCGCGCCGGGCGACCGCACGCCGGTGCTGGTCGTCACCACCGTCGGCGCCGCCATGCAGCGGACGCCGCCGCGGGAAGTCACCAACGGCGCCGGATTCCAGACGACCGTCGGTCTCGACCTCGAGACCGCATCGCTGGAGCGGTATTTCGCGGCCAACGGCTATATGCGGGCCTCGACCGTGGCCGAGAAGGGCGAGTTCGCCGTGCGCGGCGGGGTCATCGACGTCTATCCGCCGGGCTTTGAGGAGCCCGTGCGGCTGGACATGTTCGGGTCGGAGCTGGAGTCGATCCGCACCTTCGATCCGGCGACCCAGCGGTCGACCGGCCAGCTGCGCGAGGTGCATCTGGCACCCGTTTCCGAGGCCCTGCTCGACCCCGACAGCATCTCCCGTTTCCGTACCGGCTACCTCGGCTTGTTCGGTGCGGCAGGGGACGACCCCCTCTATGCCGCCATCAGCGAGGGCGCGCGCCGGCAGGGCATGGAGCACTGGCTGCCGCTGCTCTACGACCGGCTCGAGACCCTGTTCGACTATCTGCCCGACGATGCGCGGGTCTTCCTGGACAACCAGGTCGAGGCGGCGCGGGGCGAGCGCTGGTCCCTGACCCGGGACGCATACGAAGCCCGTCGAGACGCCTCCATGGGCAAGGGCGGGGCAGCCTATCGCGCCCTGCCGCCCGAGCGGCTGTATCTGGGCGAGAACGACTGGAACAGCGCCCTGGCCGGCCGCTGGGTGCGGCGTCTGTCGCCCTTCCACGGCCCGGGCGAGGATGCGGGCGGGCGGCTGGGGCGAAGCTTTTCTGCCGAACGGGCCCAGGACAGCGTCAATCTGTTCGAGGCCGTGGCGCGGCACGCCGAGGCGCTGAAGGCGGCGGGCAAGCGGGTGCTGTTCGCCTCCTGGAGCGAGGGGTCGTCCGAGCGACTGGCGGCCATGCTGGCGGACCACGGGCTTGAGCATGTGGTGGCGGTGCGCAACTGGGCCGATGTCCAGACGGCCCCGAAGGATATCTATCTGCGCGGTGTCCTGCCGGTCGAACACGGGTTCGAGACCGACGCCATCGCCGTCATCTCCGAGACCGACATGCTGGGCGACCGGCTGGCGCGGCCGAAGAAGAAGCGGCGGGCGTCCAACTTCCTCGCCGAGGCCTCCGCCCTGACGACGGGCGATCTGGTGGTCCACCTCGACCACGGTATCGGCCGCTATGAGGGGCTGAAGACGCTGGAGATCCAGCAGGCACCGCACGATTGTCTGGAGCTGCTCTACGCCGGCGACAGCAAGCTGTATCTGCCGGTCGAGAACATCGACCTGCTGACCCGCTACGGCTCGGAGACCGACGGGGCGCAACTGGACCGGCTGGGCGGGGCGGGCTGGCAGGCGCGCAAGGCCAAGGCCAGGGCCCGTCTGCGCGACATGGCCGAGGGGCTGATCGCCCTGGCCGCCAAGCGGTCGCTGCGGTCGTCCGATCCGATCACCCCGCCGCACGGCCTGTTCGACGAGTTCTGCGCCCGCTTCCCGTACGAGGAGACGGACGACCAGCTGAACGCCATCGGCGACGTGCTGGAGGATCTCGGCAAGGGCACGCCGATGGATCGCCTGATCTGCGGCGACGTCGGTTTCGGCAAGACCGAGGTGGCGCTGCGGGCGGCCTTCGTGGTGGCCATGACCGGCCAGCAGGTGGCCATCGTCTGCCCGACCACCCTGCTGGCGCGGCAGCATTTCAAGACCTTCAGCGAGCGGTTCGCCGGCTGGCCGGTCAAGGTGCGGCACCTGTCGCGGATGGTGACGGCGAAGGATGCGGCCGAAACGCGGGCGGGACTGAAGGACGGCTCGTTCGAGATCGTCGTCGGCACCCATGCTGTGCTCAGTGATCAGGTCGGGTTCAAGGACCTGGGCCTTGTTATTGTTGATGAAGAGCAGCATTTCGGCGTCAAGCACAAGGAGAAGCTGAAGGGCCTCCGCGCCGACGTTCACCTGCTGACCCTGACGGCGACGCCGATCCCGCGGACGCTGCAGATGGCGTTGTCAGGCATCCGCGAGATGTCGATCATCGCCACCCCGCCGGTCGATCGTCTGGCGGTGCGAACCTATGTCACGCCGTGGGACCCGGTGCTGGTCCGCGAGGCCCTGCTGCGCGAAAAATACCGCGGCGGCCAAGCCTATTACGTCGTGCCGCGTCTGTCGGACCTGCCGGATATCGAACAATTCCTTCGCGAGAAGGTGCCCGAGATCAAATTCGTGGTCGGTCACGGCCAGATGTCGCCGACCCAGCTGGAAGACGTGATGAGCGCCTTCTACGACGGCAGCTACGACCTGCTGCTGTCGACCACCATCGTCGAAAGCGGTCTGGACGTGCCGACGGCCAACACCCTGATCGTGCACAAGGCCGACATGTTCGGCCTGGCCCAGCTGCACCAGATCCGCGGCCGGATCGGGCGGGCCAAGGCGCGGGCCTTCGCCTATCTGACCACGCCGCCGAACAAGCCGATGAGCCTGTCGTCGGAGCGGCGGCTGCAGGTGCTGCAGTCGCTCGACAATCTCGGCGCCGGCTTCCAGCTGGCCAGCCACGATCTGGACCAGCGCGGCGGCGGCAATCTGCTGGGCGACGAGCAGTCCGGCCATATCCGCGAGGTCGGGGTCGAACTGTACCAGCAGATGCTGGAGGACGCGGTGTCAGAGCTGCGTCTGTCCGGCGAGGGCGGCGGAGTGGTCGATCGCGGCTGGTCGCCGGCCATCAACGTCGGGGCGGCGGTGCTGATCCCGGAGAATTACGTTCCCGATCTGAATGTGCGGCTGAGCCTGTACCGACGTCTGTCGGACGCCGAGAACTCGGAGACGCGCGAGGCGCTGGCCGCCGAACTGATCGACCGGTTCGGGCCATTGCCGGACGAGGCCAAACAGCTGCTGCGCATCGTCGGCATCAAGGCCAACTGCAAGACCGCCTGTATCGAGCGCATCGACATCGGGCCCAAGGGCGCGGTGCTGACGTTGCGCAACAACGCCTTCCCCAATCCGATGGGACTGGTCGGGCTGATCCAGAAGAACCACGCCTTCTGGAAGATCCGGCCGGACCAGAAGATCGTGGTCAAGGGCGAGTGGGACACGGCGGCCGAGCGGCTGAAGGTGGCGGAGCGGATCACCGCCGATCTGGCGCGGGTGGCGGTCGCGGGCTAGGCTGGCGGCGACCGGCTCTCGGGGGATTATCATGCAGCTGCAACGGGCTATCGCGGCCTTGATAATGCTTGGCCAGGACCCGGTCGCGGCGACAGACCTGAACACGGCCGCGGAGACCGCTCCGGTGGCGGTCGAGCGGATCGGATTTGGCCCCGTGTGGCTGGGAATGTCGTTCGAAGACGCCCGGACTGCGCTTCCGGACGTCGCTTGGCAGGAGAAGGCGGGGGTGTTGAATCCCGCGCGGATCAGCCTGAACGGACCCGGGGCGATCGACCTCCTCGGGCGGCGTTTCGATGTCGAGATCAAGCCGGGCGTTCATGGGGCGTCGCGGATCGACCTGCACACCGCCGCGCCGGGGATTGGCCTTCGAGGATGTCGGACTCTGGTGGCTGAGGCGGTTGCAGGGCTTGAGGCGCGCTTCGGCCGTTTCGAGGCTCTGCCAAACACACCCAACAGACCGAACAACGAGCTGCTTGATGTCATGCGAAAACGGGCGTCGCGCGACCTGCGGATGGAGCTGCCCGGCTTCTTCGCTGTCTCAGCTGGCTTGCCAGCGACCGAGGTCTTCGACGCGGGCGACCGGTCTCATGTCAATTTCTTCGCGTCGCCGGGTCAGCGGGGACGCGGGACGTGGCAGTCGATTCGCCAGCCTGCGAATGACGACCTGACCATAGGTGTCGGAGCGGGCTATGCGCCCGATCTGGATACGGCCAGGCCCTCGTGCGACCTTTATATCTTCGTGAGCCATGAGCCGCCGCGTCCAGAGCGTGAGACCATTGCGTTTGAGGATCTCGTGCCGGTGCGGACGCCGACTATTGCCGAGAGACATGCGAGCCTGAAGTTCCTGTCGGCCGAACAGTTGGCCTCGCTGCCTGGAGAGGGGGTCGACATCAGCGTCGATTGCATCGTCCAGCGTCAGTACGGCACCCTTCTGTGTTTGAACCCCGATGAAATCCGGCCGGAGGAGCGCGAACTCATCTCGGGCGCGCAGGCACAGGGCCGCGGCTATGTATTCCGGACCGACAACCTCCAGCCGCAAAGCGACATCCCGCTACGAACCCGCCTGACCGTCCGTCTGAAAGCGTCTGACAGAATCGATATGTCCAGGTCGGCCGATGAACCGATCCTGCCTATGAGGGAAGTGCGCTGGGCCAGATTCCCAAACCGCGAGTGGTTGGCAGAAGAGGCCGAGCATCTGGAGCCTGGCGACAGTTCTATTAATGCCCGCTGTCAGCTTCAATCGGACGGTTCGGTCATTTGCTCCGACATGGCCCTTGAGCGCAACGGTGAGAGCTATCAGTCCAACGGGCTGGAGAACACGGGCCGCCGCGTAATTTCCCTGATGCAGGCGGCATCCGAACTGACCGACGGGACACCTTCTGCAGGACGCTGGTTCGATTTCAAGCTCACTTTCCGGGTGGCGGAATAGCGTGGCGACGGTAGGAGACGACCATGGCGCGTAAGCCAACAACATCCGCCGGCGCGAGCAAGCGCGCCCCGGCCGTCAAGAAGATCGCGCCCGGCGTCGCCGTGCCGGAGACGACCGCGCCCCTGCCGCCGCCGGTTCGCAAGCCGATCTGGAGCCATCTGTATTTCCAGGTGCTGGTCGCGATCAGCCTGGGTGCCCTGATCGGGCATTTCTGGCCGGTGTTCGGCGAGAGTCTGAAGCCGTTGGGCGACGCCTTCATCCGGCTGGTGAAGATGATCATCGCCCCGGTGATCTTCCTGACCGTGGCGACGGGGATCGCCCATCTGCGCGATCTCGGAAAGCTGGGTCAGGTGGTGGGCAAGGCCTTCGCCTATTTCCTGACCTTCTCGACCCTGGCCCTGATCGTCGGCCTGATCGTCGGCAATGTGGTGCGGCCCGGCGCGGGCATGAACATCGACCCGGCGACGCTCGATCCGGCGGCGGTCCAGACCTATGTCGCCAAGGCGCACGACACCGACATCGTCGCCTTCCTGATGAACATCATCCCCGAGACCGTGGTCGGGGCCTTCGCCGGCGGCGAGATCCTGCAGGTGCTGTTCTTCGCCATCCTGTTCGGCATCTCTCTGGCCATCATCGGCGAGCGGGCCCAGCCGGTGATGACGGTGCTGGAGAGCGTGTCGGAGGCCTTCTTCAAACTGGTGGCCATCCTGATGAAGGCGGCGCCGATCGGGGCGTTCGGGGCCTTCGCCTTCACCATCGGCAAATACGGCATTGAGTCGGTGATCAACCTGGCGGCCCTGGTGGCCACCTTCTACCTGACCTCGGCCCTGTTCGTGGTGGTGGTGCTGGGGGCGGTGGCACGGGCCAACGGCTTCTCGATCTTCAAGCTGATCCGGTATCTGAAGGAAGAGCTGCTGCTGGTTCTGGGGACATCGTCCTCGGAGGCGGCCCTGCCCAGCCTGGTCGAGAAGATGGGCCGCGCCGGTTGCGACAGGTCGGTGGTCGGGCTGGTCGTGCCGACGGGCTATTCGTTCAATCTGGACGGCACGAATATCTATATGACGCTGGCGGCCCTGTTCATCGCCCAGGCCTGCGGGGTCGAGCTGTCGCTGGGGGACCAGCTGCTTTTGCTGGCCGTGGCCATGCTGAGCTCCAAGGGGGCGGCCGGCGTGACGGGGGCGGGCTTCATCACCCTGGCCGCGACACTGGCGGTGGTGCCGAGCGTGCCGGTGGCGGGCATGGCCCTGATCCTCGGCGTCGACCGGTTCATGAGCGAATGCCGTGCCCTGACCAATTTCATCGGCAATGCCGTGGCCACGATCGTGGTGGCGAAGTGGGAGAACGGACTGGATCGCGAGGCCTTGAACATGGCGCTCGCAGGCGGTTCGACGCCGATCGTCGCCGGCAGTCGGGAAGCGGACGACGACTAGTTCCGCCTTGCCTTGCAGCCGCCGGGCCGTGCGGGCAAACAGGCACCCATGACCCACACCCTCTACGGCATCCCCAACTGCGACACGGTCAAGAAGGCGCGGGTCTGGCTGGACCAGCACGGCGTGGCCTTCGCCTTCCATGACTTCAAGAAGGCCGGGATCGAGCGGCCGCGGCTGGAGGCCTGGGTGGCCGAGCACGGCTGGGAGACGGTGCTGAACCGCGCGGGCACGACCTTCCGGGCGCTGCCGGACGCTGACAAGGCTGACCTGGATGCAGGCAAGGCCGTTGCCCTGATGCTGGCGAAGCCGTCGATGATCAAAAGGCCGGTGCTGGATCTGGGCGACCGGACGCTGGTGGGGTTCAAGCCGGAGCGGTACGCGGCGATCCTGACCTAGCCCTCGACGTCGACGTCGGGCCGGTCATGGCCGTCGGCGCGTTCCGTGACCCATTTGCCTGACGAATCGGCGAATTCGATCAGCGTGTCCTCGTCGGGCACCTTTTGCTCCCGGGCCGCCGCAACAGCCGCGGCGCGCGCGGCGTCGTGGTCCGGGAAAGTCTCTGACCAGGTCTCGCCCAGCCGGTAGGCCCAGCCGCCGTCATGTTCGGCGATGCGATAGGTGATCTGGACCATGGGGCGGCTCCGGCTCGATTTGAATGGACGTCGGCAGGTCAACGCGGGGCAGGGCCGGGCGTTGCAGGTCCGGCCAGATTAGCCTGCTCCCGAATTTTTGCATCTGGTGCATCCACTGGCGACGCCAGTGCCGACTACCCTATGAAAGCGCGGGCGACGGGCCCGGCGCGATGAGGGGTAATGACGATGGAAGACCTGTTCCGGTCCTACTGGTGGCTGATCTTTCCGCTCGGCTGGTTCGTGGCCTCGGGCTTTTCGAGCCTGCTCAACTATCGCCGGCAGAAGGATACGCTGAAGCTGATCCAGACCTATGCCGAGAAGGGCCAGGAGCCGCCGGAGGCCCTGCTCAAGGTGCTGGAGCGTCCGATCGATGCGGACGACGACTCCTGGCGCACCCGCAACCAGGGCGGTCGCCCCGGCGACGGCTCGTGGTTCTCGGTCGTGCTGTTCGGGGTGATGTCGGCGGGCTTCGGCTACGCCAGCTGGTCCGACATGTACGGTGCCGGCGACGCCTTCCTGATCGTCAGCTTCGTGCTGGGCGCCCTGTGCCTGGCCTCGCTGGTCTCGGCGATGCGCAGCGGCGGGCGCGGTCCGCGGGCCTGATGCCGGCCGGGGGCGCGCGCCATGGGGGGACTGGAGACCGACGCCGAGCTGGTGAGCCGTGCGCTCGCCGGCTCGGACGCCGCCTTTTCACGGCTGATCGAGCGGCATCAGGCGGCGGTGCGCGGCTTTCTGCGGCGGATGCTGGGCGGCGGCTGGGCCGAGGCGGACGACGTGGCCCAGGAGGCATTTCTCGCGGCCTGGCGTTCGCTGCGGTCGCTCAAGGAGCCGGCCGGAGTCCGCGCCTGGCTGTGCGGGATCGCCTGGCGAAAGGCGCAGGACCGCATCCGTTCGTCCCGTCGGAGCGCGGCCCGCGACAATATCTGGCTGGAGACCGTCGTGACGCCGGTCGGGGTCTCGCCGGAAGACCGGATGTCCGTTGCGGCCGCCATGGCCGAACTGCCGGCGGATGTGCGGGCCTGCGTGGCCCTGTGCCTGGGCGACGGCTGGTCGCACGGAGAGGCGTCAATGGCGCTGGGCTTGCCTCTCGGCACGGTGAAGTCGCATGTTGCCCGCGGACGGGCGCGTTTGCTCAAGGCGCTGGGAGGTCCGGATGACGCCTGAACAGAAACTGGCCGCCCTGTTCGCCGCCGAGGCCCCGGCCGCGCGCGACTACGCCTTTCAGGCCCGGATGGCGCAGGCGATCGCCTTGCGCCGGGCCTGGATGACGGTGGCCGCCCTCGTGCCCTGGGCCGTGGCCGCCGTGGCCGTGCTGTGGGCCCTGATCCCGGTGGTCGGGCCGATGAGCGATAGTCTGGGCGTCGCGCTCCAGCCTGCCGCCGCCATGCTGGCGGGCGCGGCGGTCACCACCGTCGCTGCCCTGTGGCTGTCGCGCCGCTTCGGGCGAGGATTCCGGGTCCCGTTCAGCGCACGCTGACGGTCGGGCCGGCAGGTTCGCCCGCCTTACGAAAGTTTCATCTGCCACTTCGCATCCGTTCGGCCCCCTCGGCGCCTCTTGTCGTCAGAAGGCCGAAACCTCACGCTCGGTCGGGAACGAAAACCAGGGGAATACCAGATGGAACCAACCGTAATTCCGATCGCGATGTTCGCGATGATCGCAGCGATCGTGATCGTGCCGACGTGGCTCAAGAGCAAGGAACGGCGCGACATGCAGGCGACGCTGCGGGCGTCGATCGACAAGGGGCAGGCGCTGCCGCCGGAAGTGATCGATGCCCTGACCCGCCAGACCGTCAAGCCGCCGGCGACCGCCGGCCGGGACCTGCGTATCGGTGTGATCCTGCTCTCGCTGTCGCTGGGTATCGCCGCCACCTTCTCCTTCATCGGCTTCAAGTTCGGAGAGAGCGAGGCCTGGGGCTTCGGTGCCTTCGCCGCCATCCCGGGCTTCATCGGTCTGGCTTTCATCATTCTGAGCGCCTTCAACAAGAACAAGGGCTGAGACCGGGCGGGCAGGGGAACCATCATGACCCAATCCCTGGTCGACCGGCACGACGTCGAGCTCGCCGCCCTCGCGGCGGCGGGCGGACGGCGGGAGTTCGGAGAGCTGGTGCGCCGCCACGGCTCGGCGGTGCGCGGGCTGCTGCGGCGGATGGGGGCCCAGCCCTCGCTCGCTGACGACATTGCCCAGGACGCCTTCATCCAGGCGTTCGAGCGTTGCGCGGAGTTTCGCGGCGAGGGCACCTTCGCCGCCTGGGTCAAACGGATTGCGGCGCGCCTGTACATCAAGCGGGTCGCCAAGGAAGCCCGCTACGTCGCCGAGGTCGAGAATGAAGACGCCGCCCCCGTGACCGATCATGCGGGGATGGTGGATCTCGACGAAGCCCTGAAAGGCCTGAGCGAGCCCGAACGACTGTGTGTCTCCCTTTGTCACGGGGCCGGCATGGCGCATCCAGAGATCGCCGCGGCCCTTAATTTGCCACTCGGCACGGTGAAGTCTCATGTCAAACGTGGTCTGGATAAACTCCGTGCGCGGCTCCAGCCGTCCGGACAGTCCCTGGGGAGCGCGCAGCATGTCGGCTGACGAGTTCGATCCTGAAATCGAGCGCCTGTTCGCGCGTTCGCCCCAGATGCCCGATGCTGCCCTGTTCACCGCCCAGCTCGAGCAGCGGTTGCAGAAGGGGTCTCACGTCCGTTTCCTTGCCCTCAGCCTCGCCGGCGTCATCGGCGGTGTCGTGGCACTGCGCGAAACCATGAGCGTCAACCTGACAGCCGGCGACGGCGTCGTGGCCGGCAACGCCCTCGGTCAGGGCATCCATACCGCCTCGCTGAGCACCCAGGGCGTCATCCAGTCGGGTCTCGATCAATTGGGCCTGGCCAATCTGGAACTCGGCTCCATGGGCGGGATGCAGTTGTTCTGGATTACCGCCGGAGCCCTGATTGCGGTGGCTGCCGCCGGGGTGATGAGGCTGACGCAAGACCTCTGATTCCAGCTTTCCGGTCGTCTTCCTCGGGCGTGCCCCGAGGACCAGACGCGGTCGCGAACTGTCTGGACGACGGCGAACCATGGACAGAGCCCCCGGTACAAGCCTGCCTGCGTCGGAACTTCTGATCCTCGGGTCAAGCCCGAGGATGACGGCGGGGGTGGGCGTCCCTATGGTGCGGGTTACGCCAAAAGGAGGCCCTCGCCATGTCCAGCCAGAAGCAGGAAGCGGTCAAACGCATCGCGGCGCCCGACATCCGGGCCCGCAAGGGCGGCGAGCCGATCGTCTGCCTGACCGCTTATGACGCCCCGACCGCCGCCCTGCTGGACGACCACTGCGATCTTCTGCTGGTCGGCGACAGCGTCGGCATGGTGGTCCACGGCATGCCCAATACGGTGGGGGTGACGCTGGAAATGATGATCCTGCACGGTCAGGCCGTCATGCGCGGCTCGCGCCGGGCCATGGTGGTGATCGACATGCCCTTCGGCAGCTATGAGGGCGGCAAGGAGCAGGCCTATCTGAACTGCGCCCGGGTGATGAAGGAGACCGGCGCCCAGGGGGTGAAGGTCGAGAGCGGCCCTACGGTGGCGGAAACCATCGCCTATCTGGTCCAGCGCGGCATTCCGGTCATGGGGCATGTCGGCCTGCGGCCCCAGGCCGTGCTGACCGACGGGGCCTTCAAGGCCAAGGGCAAGACCGACGAGGAGCGCCTCCGCGTCATGAGTGAGGCCGAGGCCACCGCCGACGCCGGCGCTTTTGCCGTGGTCATCGAGGGCGTGGCCGAGGGGCTGGCCCGCGACATCACCCTGGCTATCGACAAGCCCACGATCGGCATCGGGGCCTCGTCGGCGTGCGACGGCCAGATTCTGGTGACGCCCGACATGCTGGGCCTGTTCGACTGGACGCCGAAATTCGTGCGCCGTTACGCGGATATGCGCGGCGACATCGATCGGGCCGTGGCGTCTTACGCCGCTGACGTGAAGGCCCGCCGTTTTCCTGCCGAAGTCGAGACCTACTTCTCGAAAAAGCCCGCCACGCCCTAAGCCGTGCGTTGCGGCGGGGCAGGGGACCCTCTAGGGTCCGGCCGGACTGAATTTCAGCGGCCTTGCAGCCGTTTTCTGGGGGCGACGTATCCGTGGTTGATGTCTTCGAGCAGGTCGAGGAGGAGCTTCGCTCCGACCGCTACAAGCGGCTGGCCCGCACCTGGCTGCCCGTCGCGGGCGGCGTGCTTCTGGTCGCACTGGTCGCAGCCCTGGCTTTCTGGGGCTGGGACAGCTGGCAGACTTCGAAGGCCGACAAGGCCTCTGTCGCCTATGACCGTGGCGTTGAATCGCTTGCGGCCAACAATCCGATCGGGGCCGACGCCGCTTTCATTCAGGCGGCCAAGGACGGCAACGGCGCCTACAAGGCCATGGCCCTGAGCCAGCGCGCGGGCATCGCCCTCGCCGCCAACCGCGTTCCCGATGCCATTGCGCTGCTGGACGAGGCCGCCAAGGCGTCCGGCGATCCGCTCCTGTCCGATCCTGCTGCGCTCAAGGCTGCCTGGCTGGCCATGGACACCGAGACCCTGGAACAGATCCAGGCCCGTCTGGAGCCTCTGGCCAAGGAAGGTCGCCCCCTCAGCGCCTTCGCTCTTGAGGCCCTCGCCATGGCCCGGCTGCAGCATGGTCAGGTCGCGCCGGCCCGCGAGGCGCTGGTTCTGCTCAAGAACGGTCTGGACACGCCCGAAATCGTCACCCAGCGCGCCGACATCGCCATCGCGGCGATCGACTCGGGTGGCGCCGCGGGTCTCGCCGACATCGTGCGTGCGCAAGCCGCCATTCCTGTCGCCCCGCCTGCTCCGGCGGCACCCACTGCCGCTCCGGCCCGCCCGTGATCACCGCTTTCAGGACGTACCCCATGAATCGCGTGCTTAAAGTCGCCCTGCTGAGCGGGCTCGCCGTCACCCTCGCCTCGTGCAGTACGGTGCAGGGGATGCTCCCGTTCGGCCTCGGCAAGAGCAATGAGCCCCAGGCCACGGCCTCCGAGGGCCAGCGGATTTCGGTGCTGGAGTTTGAACAGGCGCTGGTGCCGTCCGCCGCCCTGTCCGGCCGTGACTTCTTCATTCCCGGTCCCCAGGCGGCGATCGCCTGGACGCAGCCCGGCGGAAACGCCGAGAACGCCGTCGAACACGTGATCGCGGGCGCGCAGTTCACCGTCGCCTGGCGTCGCGGCATCGGCGCCGGCTCGTCGCGCACGCGTCAGGTCATGGCTCCGGTCGTGGCCGACAATGGCCGCGTGTTCGTGCTGGACGGTGAATCCACCGTCTCGGCCCTCGACGCCGGTACGGGCGCGCAGGCCTGGCGGGTCAACATCAAGCCGGCCGAGGATTCGCGCCGCACCGGCTTCCTCGGCATGGGCGGCCGCTCGGATGGCGGCGGCTTCGGCGGCGGCGTCGCCGTCGGCGGTGGCAAGGTGTTCGTGGCCTCGGGCTATCGCACCATCACCGCCATCGACCAGGCGTCCGGGGCTGTTATCTGGACCACGTCCGTCGATGTGCCGATCCACGGCGCTCCGACCGTCTCGGGCGGCCGGGTCTTCGTCGTCGACGTCGAGAACCAGATCCAGGCTTTCGACACCACGACCGGGACCCAGGACTGGTCCTATCGCGGCATCCCTGAGCCGGCCCGCCTTCTGCGTGCCTCCAGCCCGGCGGTGACCGGCGATACGGTGATCGCGCCCTTCTCGTCGGGCGAAGTCGTGGCCCTGCGCGCCTCGACCGGCCAGTCGATGTGGCAGCAGGTCCTGTCGCGCACCAGCCGCACCAGCGCCCTGTCCGAGATCCGCGACATCGCCGGCCGTCCGGTGATCAGCCGCGGCGTCGTCTATGCCGTCAGCCACTCCGGCGTCCTGTCCGCCATGGACATCCGCTCGGGCCAGCCGAAATGGGCCCCCCTGCCGATCGCCGGCGTCAACGCGCCCCTGCCTGTCGGCGACGTGATCTATGTCGTGTCCAAGGAAGGCGAACTGACCGTCATCAACCGCGACAGCGGCCAGATCTACTGGACCCGCGATCTGAACGAAGGCCGCGTCCGTCAGGAAGGCGGCGTGTTCGGCTTCTTCGACCGCACGGTCCGTCCGGTCTGGTCGGGCCCGCTGATGGCCTCCAACCGGCTGGTGCTGACCAACTCGGATGGGGAACTGGTCGCATTCGATCCCAAGACCGGTGCCCAGACCGCCTCGATCCGCATGGGCGGGCCGGTCTATATCGCCCCGGCCGCCTACAACGGTGCCCTCTATGTTCTCACCGACAAGGGCGATCTCGTCAGCATTCGCTGACCTGGTCCATTTTTGCTTCAGGTCGATTCGACCTGAATCCAAAAAATGGCCCTACTTTAGTTGGAGCGATGATCTGGGTTCAGATGCTAAGTGCATCTGAACCGATATTGCTCGCCCCCCGAACTGCGTTAGAAGGCCGACATGGCTCTCAAAGTCGCCATCGTCGGCCGCCCCAACGTGGGCAAGTCGACACTATTCAATCGCCTCGTCGGCAAGCGCCTTGCGCTGGTCGATGACCGGCCGGGCGTGACCCGCGACCGCCGGTATGCTGATGGCAACATCGGCGACATGGACCTGACCCTGATCGACACGGCGGGCTATGAGGACGTCACGGACGGCAGCCTCGAGTCCCGGATGCGCGAACAGACCGAGGCGGCGCTGGAAGACGGCGATCTGATCCTGTTCATGATGGACGCGCGCGAGGGCGTGACCTCTCTGGACCAGATCTTCGCCGACCGGCTGCGCAAGCAGCACAAGCCCGTCATCCTGCTGGCCAACAAGTCCGAGAGCCGCGAGAGCGGCGGCGGCATCGGCGAGGCCTATTCGCTGGGCTTCGGCGAGCCGGTCGCCATCTCGGCCGAGCACGGCGAAGGCATGGCCGACCTCTATGCTGCGGTGGTCGCCGCCAGCGCCGACATCTTCATCGAAGAGGTCGATGAACCCGACAAGCCGATCCGCATCGCCATCATCGGCCGCCCCAACGCCGGCAAGTCGACCCTGATCAACCGCCTGATCGGCGAGGACCGCATGCTGACCGGCCCCGAGGCCGGCATCACCCGCGACTCCATCTCGGTCGACTGGGAATATGAAGGCCAGAATATCCGGCTGGTCGACACCGCCGGCATGCGCCGCAAGGCCCGGGTGCAGGAGAAGCTGGAAAAGCTGTCGGTCGCCGACACCATCCGCGCCATCACCTTCGCCGAGGTGGTCGTGCTGGTCATGGACAAGGACGACGCCTTCGACACCCAGGACCTGCAGCTGGCCGATCTGGTCGAGCGCGAGGGCCGGGCGCTGGTCTATGTCGCCGCCAAATGGGACCTCGAGGAGAGCCCGCAGGCCAAGCTGGCCAAGCTCAGCCAGATGGCCGAGGACAAGCTGCCGCAGCTGAAGGGCTCGCCCTTCGTGGCCCTGTCGTCGCACAGCGGCCGCGGCGTCGAACGGCTGATGCCCGCCGTGCTTCAGGCCCACGCCACCTGGTCGGTCAAGGTCAAGACCAAGGACCTGAACGACTGGCTGTCCATGGCGACCCAGAGGCATCCGCCCCCCGCCGTCGACGGCAAGCGGATCAAGCCCAAATACATGGCCCAGACCAAGGCCCGGCCACCGACCTTCGTGCTGATGGCCAGCCGCGCCGAGTCCATGCCGGAGCAGTACAAACGCTATCTGGTCAACAATCTGCGCGAGTCCTTCGACCTGCCGGGCACGCCGATCCGTCTGATCGTCAAGTCGGGCAGTGAGAACCCCTATGCGCCGGGCGGCTCCAAATCGGGGCCCGAACGCTACAAGGGCGACGCCAAGACCGCGCCGCGCCGGGTGATCAAGAAGGCTGAACGCGAGGAGATGCTGTCCAACCTGCCCGGCAAGGCGCTGGAGCAGAAGAAGGCCGGCAAGACCAAGCTGAAACCGCTCGCGGGGCTGAAGGCCAGCGCCAACAAGAAGGCCGGCTCGTCCGTCGCGGTCCAGAAGGGCGCACGGGGCGGGGCAAGGCAGGTATCGCGGTCAGGGCGCGTGCGGACCGGGCAGAAGCACCTGCCGAAGAAGTAGGCAACACGCTCCAGTCCTCCGCCTGTTCGGGTGAACGATGTTCGGCGGCTTGCCAGCACTGGGCCTGCAGGCTTAACGTCCGACCGTCGCGGGGCGGATCATCCCTTCGTTGGCGTTGGGCCTTCACGCCCTTCTGCTTGCCCCGGGGGGGACATGTCTGCAGGTCTTTTCGTGATGCTCGCCGGCGTGCTGTTGGTGGGTCCAGAGCCCGGGACATCGCCCGTTCCTGCCACCATGCCGCCGGTCGAATACCGGTTCGACATCCGCATGGCCCGGGGCGAGATCTACAATCCCTGGACCCTGTCGAACGACGCGGTCGAACTGCGTAGCTTTCAGGGACCCGGGACTGAGGAGGCAGCGTTCGTTGCGCCCGAGATAAGGGTCCGTCCGGGCCAGCGGCTGCGCATCGCCATCGACAACCAGCTTGCCGCCTGCCCCGAAGGACCCGAGGCGGCACCCTGTTACAACGAGACCAATCTGCACACACACGGTCTGTGGGTGTCCCCGGCCGGCAACAGTGACAACGTCATGATCACCGTCCGGCCGGGCGAGCAGTTCCAGTACGAGTATGACATTCCTGTCGATCATCCGGCCGGTACCTTCTGGTATCATCCGCACCAGCACGGCAACGGCAATGTGCAGGTCGGTAGCGGCATGGCCGGGCCGCTGATCGTCACTGGTGACCGTGCGCCGACCCTGACCACGCCTGGCGATATCGACATCCTTCTTCGCGACGAGCGGGGAGCATTCGCCGAACGCGTTCTGTTGTTCCAACAGATTCACTACGGCTGCTATGACGCCGCCGGTGAGGTGAAGGGCCGGATGGTGGACGGTGTCTACATCCGTCCCTGGGTCTGCGAGCCGGGTGAGACGGGTCGCCTTGATCGGAACGATCAGGACTGGAACTGGGAGAATTCGGGGCGGTTTACCGGCGTGAATGGCCGGGTCCAGCCGGTGTTGACCGGCGCGGTGGCCGGCCGATTCGAGCGCTGGCGGATGATACAGGGCACCCCCGATGAGGCGGTCAGGATGCGGCTCTACCGGTTGGCGGCGGATGCCCCGGATTTGCGAACCGTGACCGGCGAGGGGCAGGCCGAGTGGCGGATCCGCAACTGCCTGGGGGCACCCCTTCAGATGTGGAAGATCGCGTCCGACGGATTGACGGGGGCGCAGGTGCGGCCCACCGACGAGGCCGTGCTGTTTCCAGGCGAGCGGGTCGATGTCCTGACCTGGTTTCCGGCCGCCGGTCGCTATTGTGTGGTCCACGACACCACCCGGACCACCTCGACCGATAATCCGTCGCGGATGCTGGCGGTGCTCGAGGTGGGCGAGGGAGAGGGCACAGCGCCCGACACCGATCCAACGGCCCTGCTGCAAACCCGGCTGATCGCCGCCGCTGAACAGGTCATGTCCTCACCCGAACAGGCGGCGATCCGGCAGGCGGTTGTGGCGAACCTCGAGGACGGCCTGAAGGTGCCCGCCTTCGTCTGGCATCCGACAGTGACGCCCGAAGAAGTGACGGGCTATCGCGAAATCCTGCTCAGCATCGTTGAGACACCAAAGGATGCGCTGTTTCACATCAACGGCCGTTCCTATGAGCATGGGCGGATTGATCAATTCCTGCCGTTGGGCGGTGTCGAGGAATGGTATCTGACCGCAGTCGCCGCCAGCCATCCGCTGCATATCCACGTCAATCCGTTCCAGATCGTCTCGATCGTCAATGCCGAAGGACAGGCCGTCGCCGATCCAGCCTCACCCGGCTATGACCCGGACTATGCGGGCCTCATCGGCCAGTGGAAGGACACGCTGTTCGTCAAGGAAGGCTATCGGGCCGTCGTGAGGACCCGGTTCGAACGGTTCACCGGCGACTTCGTTCTGCATTGCCATATCCTGTTCCACGGTGACCACGGCATGATGCAGAATTTGCGCATCTTTGACCCGGCTCATCCCGAGGTCGCGGAGGCACCGCCCCACCACTAGCCTGGCCGAGAGGTCAGATCAGCGCCGCCACGCCCGGCGCGTGGCTCCAGTCCTTGAAGCGGACCTCCAGCGGCGGTTCCAGGTCGCCCCGCGAAAGTTCGACGATCAGCGGGCCGATGGCCGAGGGATGGATGACGTCCTGCGGATCCTCGCCCGGGAAGGCCTGGGCCCGCATGGCTGTGCGCATCCGGCCCGGATCGACGATGGAAACCCGCACCGGCGTGGACTCGATCTCGTCGGCCCAGCATTTGATCAGGGCCTCGGCTCCCGCCTTGGAGGCAGCGTAGGCCCCCCAGAAGGCCTTGGGGGCGGCGGCGACACTGGTGGTCAGATGGACGACCCGACCGGCGTCCGAGGCCTTCAGAAGCGGCTCCAGTGAGCGGATCAGGCGGTAGACGGCGGTGAAATTGGTCTTCTCGACCTTGGCCCAGACGCGGGGGTCGGCGTGGCTGACCGGCGTCAGGCCCGAAGCGCCCATGGTTGCCGCCGCCTGCACCCAGATGTCCAGCCGCCCGAAGCGCTCGAAGATCGCCCCGCCGAGCCGGTCGATGGCACCGCCGTCCACGAGGTCGAACGGGATCAGGGTCGCGTGCTTGCCGGTGGCGGCATAGATGGCGTCATCCAGCTCTTCCAGCCCGCCTACCGTCCGCGCCGTGGCGATCACATGTGCGCCGGCTTTCGCCAGGGCGAGGGCGCTCTCATAGCCGATGCCGCGCGAGGCCCCGACGACGAGGGCGATACGGTCCTTGAGGGGAAGGTCGGTCATGGCGGGCCTGATAGCGCGCCCGCCGGTCCGGAGGAAGTCAGAAGCCTGGCGCGGGTTGCCACAGGCTGAAACTGCCGCCCTGATCGTCGCTGACCACGACCGAACGGCCGGTGGCGCTGTCGGACGGAATCGCGGTCCGGCCGCCCAGCTCGATCACCCGCTCGCACAGGGCGTCGACGTCCTCGACGCGGAAATACAGATGCGGCAGCTGGCTGGGCCGTTCTGACTTGGTGAAACCAAAGGGCGGGTTGCTGTCAGCGACATGGGCGTAGGTCGGGCCTGAGGTGTCTTCGTCGAAGGTCCAGCCGAACAGGGCACCGAAGAAGGCGCGCGCCTTGTCGATATCGGGCGTGTCGACGGTGAAGTAGCCGAGCTGGACCATGGGGGCCTCCTGGCGCGCGAAGATCTGAGCCCGGACGCTTTGCGCGTCCGGTCCGATTTCGCTCCTAAGCGCTCACCAACAGCGAAAGTTGCCGTGCGGCGACCTCGCGGCCACCTTCCTCGATCTCGCGGTCGAGCAGGCGGGTGGGGTATTCGCCGGTGAAATAGTGATCGGTGAACTGCGGATTGTGCGGATCGCGCGGCCCGGCCTCCATGGCGTCATAGAGGCCTTCGACCGACAGGAAGCCGAGGGAGTCGACCTCGAGATGGGCGCGCATCTCTTCCAGCGTCTTGTTGGCGGCGATCAGTTGGTCCCGTTCCGGCATGTCGATGCCGTAGAAGTCCGGCCACAGTATGGGCGGCGAGGCCGAGCGCAGGTGCACCTCGGTCGCGCCCGCGGCCCGGACGGCGCGGACCAGTTTGACCGAGGTCGTGCCGCGCACGATGGAGTCGTCGATCAGGACCACTCGCTTGCCTTCCAGCACGGATCGGTTGGGGCTGTGCTTCATCCGCACACCCTTCTGCCGGGCACCCTGGCTGGGCTGGATGAAGGTGCGACCCAGATAATGGCTGCGGATGATCCCCATCTCATAGGGGATGCCGCTCTCCTGGGCATAGCCGAGGGCCGCGGGCACGCCGGAGTCGGGCACGGGTACGATGACATCGGCCTCGACCGCATGCTCGCGGGCCAGTTTCATACCCATCCGCTTGCGCACGCCATAGACCGAACGGCCGTTCACGACGCTGTCGGGGCGGGCGAAATAGACATACTCAAACAGGCAGGGGCGGGCCCCGCGGGTCGGGAAGGGCTTGAGCGACTTCAGGCCCTCATGGTCGATGACGACCACCTCGCCATGCTCAACATCGCGCTCGAAGGTCGCGCCAATCGTGTCCAGGGCGCAGGTTTCGGAGGCCAGCACCCAGGCCTCACCCAGTTTGCCCAGCACCAGTGGGCGAATGCCGAGGGGGTCGCGCGCGCCGATCAGCTTGGACCGGGTGGCGCAGACCAGGGCGTAGCCGCCCTCGATCCGTCCGATGGCGTCGATGAACCGGTCGACGATCTTGGCCTTACGGCTGCGGGCGATCAGGTGAAGGATGACTTCGGAATCCGAAGTCGACTGGAAGATGGCCCCTTCGCCGACCAACTGGTTCCGCAGATAGAGGTGGTTGGTCAGATTGCCGTTGTGGGCGATGGCGATGCCGCCCTGGTCCAGATCGGCGAACATGGGCTGAATGTTGCGCAGGAAACTGCCGCCGGCGGTGGAATAGCGGGTGTGGCCGACGGCCGCTGACCCGGGCAGGCGTTCCGGCAGGTCCGAGCCGCCGAAGGCCTCGCCGACCAGCCCCATGTGGCGCTCGGTATGGAAGCGGGTGTCGTTGACGCTGGCGATGCCGCAGGCTTCCTGGCCGCGATGCTGCAGGGCATGCAGGCCAAGGGCCACGATGGCCGAGGCCGCGTTCTTGTCGGCCCCCCAGACGCCGCAGACGCCGCACTCCAGCCTGGGCCGGTCGTCGTCGGCGTCGCGGTGGTGATCCCGGTGGACAACCGGGTCAGCGATGGAATGCTCGGGACTGCTCATCGTGGGGCTCCGATGATGCGGGGAACGCTAGTCGGCGGCGGACGCGGGCGGAGTATTGTTTGTTTGGGGCGAGGGCAAGGCTTCTTCACCGGAAAAACCCTCGTTCACGGACGAAGTCACGACCGGCGTCAGGGCGTCAGCGCCGCGACCGATGCCCGGCAGGATGATCTGGATCATCCGGGCGGCACCCGCCGTCACGGGCCTGAGGGCCGCCTCGCTGAGCCAGCGGGGGGTGCGCTCGCCGGGCATGGCGGCGACGATGACCAGGTGGATGGCTCCCAGCAGGACCAGCGACCGCGCCGCCCCGACGAAGACGCCGAGGAAGCGGTCGATCCCGCCCAGATGCGGATGGGCCTGGGCGCGCTTCGACAGGGCCGAGCCGAAGATGCGGATGCCGAAATAGATCAGCAGGAATGACGCGACGGCCGCGGATATGGTGCCCGCCCAGTCCGGATTGACCAGCGCCCGCCCGATCGGGGCGGTCAGGGGCAGGGCCACCAGGGCGATGAAGGCAGCCAGCACGAAGCTGAGCAGGGTGATGATCTCGCGCGTGCCGCCGCGCACCCATCCGGACGCGGCCGAGGCGAGGATGACCAGAATGGCGAAGACGTCGAAACCGGTCACTTCTGTCTCCTCCCCATCGCAGATGGGGAGGGGGACCGCCGGAGGCGGTGGAGGGGTTGATTATGGTCTGGCATCGCCCCTCCGTCTCGCTGCGCGAGCCACCTCCCGATTGCTTCGCAACAGGGAGGAGACAAGTGCTCAATAGCGGTTTTGCGAGATTCGTTCGACCGCTTCTGCGAGCCGCGTCACCGATGTCACGCCGACGCCCTTGTGCTTGACAGTCAGGGGCGGAGTCAGGGCCCGGTCGAAGCCCAGCTTCTGCGCCTCGCGCAGCCGCGCCTCGGCCCGGCCGACGGCCCGTATCTCGCCCGACAGGCTGATCTCGCCGAACACCACGCAGCCCTGGGGAAGGGGGGTGTCGGTCGCCGAACTGATCAGGGCCGCCGCCGCGGCGAGGTCCGCCGCCGGTTCGTTGATGCGCAGGCCACCCGCGACGTTCAGATAGACGTCCTGATCGCCGAAGCCGAAACCGCAACGGGCCTCAAGCACCGCCAGCACCATGGCCAGCCGGCCCGTATCCCAGCCCACCACGGCCCGACGGGGTGTGCCATAGGCCGATTTCGACACCAGGGCCTGCATTTCGACGAGGACCGGCCGCGAACCCTCGATGCCCGCGAACACCGCCGCGCCCGGCGCGCGATCCTTGCTCTCGCCGAGGAACAGGGCTGAGGGATTGGCCACCTCGCGCAGGCCGGCGTCGCCCATTTCGAACACGCCGATCTCGTCAGTGGCACCGAAGCGGTTCTTGCCGGCGCGCAGGATGCGGAACGGATAACCGCGCTCGCCCTCGAAACTGAGGACGGCATCGACCATGTGTTCGACCACGCGCGGCCCGGCGACCTGGCCGTCCTTGGTGACGTGGCCGACGAGGACCACGGCGACGCCCTGTGACTTGGCCAGCCGCACCATTTCGCCGGCACAGGCGCGGACCTGGGTCACCGAGCCGGGGCCGGCCTCATGGGCGTCGGACCAGAGGGTCTGGATCGAATCGACGATGACAATGTCGAACATCTCGCGCTTCAGCGTGGCGAGGATCTCGCGCAGGGCTGTGGCGGAAGCCAGTTCAACCGGGGCCTTCTCCAGCCCCATCCGTTTGGCGCGGGCGCGGATCTGTTCGACCGCTTCCTCTCCGGAGATGTAGGCCACGCGGCGACCGGACAGTGCAGCGCGCCCGGCCACGTCCAGCAGCAGGGTCGACTTCCCGACGCCGGGATCGCCGCTGAGCAGGATGGCCGAGCCGGGCACCACACCGCCGCCACAGACCCGGTCGAACTCGGCCACGCCAGTGATGATGCGCGGTGGCTCTGGCGTGTCGGATTGGAGGGTCTCCAACTGCAGGCCCCGGCCGCGCGCGGCGGTGCCGGTGGCGGGCTTCATCGCGCCGGGCGGGGCCGAGCGGCTCTCCTCGACGATGGAGTTCCACTGGTTGCAGGCCCCGCACTGGCCCGACCATTTGCCATGGACGGCCCCGCAGGCCTGGCAGACATAGATTGCGCCGTCACGAGCCATGAGACCGCCTTACAGGAGTCGGCCGCGGCGGGGCAGGGGGCGTTCGCGGGCCTGCGACCGAAACTGACGTAGATCATTCTCCCGCGCGCCCTTTGCGCAACCGGCGGCGCGGTCCATATCTCCGCCCATGGCGATGCGAGGCGAGCGGGCGGGACGGCGGGGGGACTCAGTCGCAAAGGCGGCCCAGGCGGGCGCGCCGGCGCCGGTCGCGGAAGGCCCGCCGGCCTGGCGGGCGCTGGGCGACCTGATCCGGCTGGTCGGCCGGTCCAATGCGCCCCAGCTGCGACTGCGCCTGATCGCGGCCATCGGCATGACGCTCGGCGGCAAGGGACTGGGCGTGCTCGCCCCCCTGGTGCTCGGCGCGGCGGTCAATCATCTGGCGGCGGGGCAGGGGGCGGCGGTCGCCGTCGGCATGGGCTTTGCCGGGTTCTCCGTGGGCTGGGCCTTCGTCCGGCTGTTGTCGGCGATCGCGCCCAACGCCTCCGACGTGGTCTTCGCCCCGGTGCGCTCTGCCGCCCAGCGGCGCGCCGCAACCGAGACCTTCGCCCACGCGCTGAGCCTGTCGCTGGACTTCCACCAGACCAAGCGTTCCGGCTCCCTGTCGCGGACGATGGACCGGGGCTCGCGGGCGGTCGACTTCCTGCTGCGTATCCTCGCCTTCAACCTGGTCCCGACAGGGGTTGAACTGGTTCTGGCAGCCGGTGTGCTGGCAGGACGGTATGACTGGCGTTTCGGGGCGGTGGCGGTCGGCGTGGTCGCCGTCTACGCCGCCTCGACCTTCGCCATGGCCAATTGGCGGCTGGAACACCGGCGCGAGATGAACGCCGCCGACAGCGAGGCCGCGGGCGTCTCGGTCGACGCCCTGCTGAACTACGAGACCGTCAAATCCTTCGGGGCGGAGGCCCGGGCCGCCGGCGCCTATGACCGGGCGCTGGGCGACTACACGCGCGCTGCGCTGAAGGCCAACAGCTCGCTGGCCATGCTGAATGTCATCCAGGCCGTGATCATGAACGTCGGTCTGGCCGTCATGGCCGTGATGGCCGGGTTCGAGGCGGCGGCGGGCCGGATGGGGCCCGGCGACGTGATGGCGGCAGTGCTGATCATGATCTCCCTCTATGCGCCGCTGAACATCCTCGGCTTCGCCTATCGGGAAATCCGGCAATCCTTCATCGACATGGAGGAGATGCTGAAGGTGACGCGCCAGACCCCGCAGGTCGCCGATGCGCCGGACGCCGTTCCGTTGCCGCGCCCGGCCGACGCCCGTGGCGCGGCCCTCGCCTTCGAACATGTCGAATTCCGGCACGATTCCCGCGCCAACGGGCTGGAGGATGTCAGCTTCATCGCGCCCCCGGGAACGACCACGGCCCTTGTGGGACCCTCGGGCTCGGGCAAGTCGACCATTGTGAAGCTGGCCCTGCGGCTGCTCGACCCCCAGGAGGGGCGGGTGCTGATCGACGGGCTGGACGCGCGGCAGGTGACACAGGGTTCGCTGCGCGCCGCGGTCGCCCTGGTGCCGCAGGACGTGGCCCTGTTCAACGACAGCATCCGCGCCAACATCGGCTTCGCCCGACCCGATGCCGACGATGCCACCATCTGGGCGGCGGCCGAGGCGGCGGAGTTGGCGAATTTCATCCGCGAACTGCCCGAAGGCATGGAGACCCGGGTCGGCGAGCGGGGCCTCAAACTGTCAGGCGGAGAGCGCCAGCGCGTCGGCATCGCCCGCGCCCTGCTGGCCGATCCGTGCATCCTGATCCTGGACGAAGCCACCAGCGCGCTGGACAGCCGCACAGAGGCCGCCATCCAGAAGACGCTGCGCAAGGCGCGGACCGGCCGCACCACGCTGGTGGTCGCCCACCGGCTGTCGACGATCGCCGACGCTGACCAGATCCTCGTGCTCAAGGCAGGGCGGATCGTCGAACGCGGCGCCCACCATGAGTTGGTGGCGCGTCTTGGCGGAGAATATGCGGCCCTGTGGCGTAAACAGACGCGCGGGGCCCGTACGGACCGTCAGCCGGTCTGACCCAGCTTCCGCTCGATGATCCCGTGGAGACTGTCGAGGATGCGCGCGCGTTCTTCAGAGGCTTCCAGCGGCAAGGTCTGCAACAGCCGCAGCGACCGGGCGTGAACCGTGACGATGCGCCAGTCGAACGGCTGGTCCGGGTTTGTCGCGCCGATCAGGTCGCACAGGCCGGCGGCCGCGCGACACAGGTCGAACAGTTCAAACGGGCCGGCGGCGTCGATCAGGCTCGTGGCGGCGCGATAGGCCTGCTCCAGTCGCGCCGGAGTTTCCGCGAGACAGGTCGGGGCGGGCGTCGTCTCAAGGGCTTCTATCCCGGTGTCGACAACCGTCATCGCCCGGGCGCGCATCGCCTCCATATTGGCGCGGGCCTGTTCCAGGGCGACGCCGACGCTGACTCCGCCGGGGGAATCGATCATCGCCGCGAGCCGGTTTTTGCGGCGGGGGTGGGTAATGACGGTCAAACAGCCTCTCCCTCGCCAGCCGTGGCGGCCTTGCGGTCCTCGAATTCCTTCTTCCGGATCAGGTCCGCGCGTCGCTCCTCCTGGGGTGCCGGCGTGGTGCGGAAGCGGCGGTCCGGCCCGAAATAGTCGCCGACCTCGAGGAAAGGCCGACTGTCACGCGCCACCCAGACGATCCGCTCCAGCAGGGTGGTCGCGCTGAACGGCTTGGTGATGATGAAGCTGGCGCCGCAATCCCGGGCCTCGGCAACACGAGGCCGTCTGATGTGGGCGGCGGTCATGATCACCGGCACAAAAGCATTCGGGTCCAGGCCGGAGCGGCGCAGCCACCGAACCAGTTCGAAGCCGTTGATACCGGGCATTTCGCAGTCGACCACAAGCAGATCGATGTTTTGCTCCTTGAGGATTTCCATGGCCTCTGCGGCGCCCAGGCAGGTGTGTTTGGGGCGGATGCCGAACCCCATGAGGGCCTGGTTCGTCAGTTCGAGGGCGAAGGCGGAGTCGTCCACCACCATGGTGACTGCGCCGCTCAGATTGATCACCGCGCTCTTGCGCAGCGCCTCGCCGAGGGCGCTCATCGCAGATGCCGACGCATGCAGGGAGACCGAAAGGCGTACATCCGTCGACGTTCGCAGTTTCCGGTAGCGGAGTGATTAACGCGACAGGTCAGGTCGCGTTTCGCTCAGCCGGCGCGGCCGATGGCGTAAAAGCGGTCCGCCCGGGCCTTGCGCAGTTGGTCGGGGCTCAGGCCCGACAGGGCCGCCAATTCCTCGGCCAGCACCTCGCCCACGGTGGCGATGGCGGCGTCGCGATCCGCATGCGCCCCGCCGACGGGTTCCGGAATGATCCGGTCCACAATCTTCAGGTCGACGAGGTCGGGAGCGGTAATCTTCATCGCCATGGCCGCGTCGCGGGCGCGCGCGCCGTCGCGCCACAGGATACCCGCCGCGCCCTCGGGCGAGATCACCGAATAGATGGAATGCTCCAGCATCAGCACGCGGCCCGCCGCCGCGATGGCGATGGCGCCGCCGGAGCCGCCTTCGCCCGTGATCGTGGCGATGGAAGGCACTCCGAGGGTCAGGCAGCGCTCGGTCGAGCGGGCGATGGCCTCGGCCTGGCCGCGCTCCTCGGCGCCGAGGCCCGGATAGGCACCGGCGGTGTCGACGAAGGTCAGCACCGGCAGGCCGTAGCGCTCGGCCAGATCCATCAGGCGGACGGCCTTGCGATAGCCCTCCGGCCGGGCCATGCCGAAATTGTGCACGACCCGGGTCTGGGTGTCGTGACCCTTCTCATGGCCCATCAGCACCACGGGAGCGCCGCGGAACCGCGCAAGCCCGCCGATGATGGCCTGGTCGTCGCCGAACTGACGGTCGCCCTTCAGTTCCACGAAATCGGTGAACAGCCCCTCGACATAGTCCACGAAATGCGGCCGCTGCGGGTGACGCGCGACCTGGGTCTTCATCCATGGATCGAGGTTGGCGTAGGTCTTCTTCCTCAGCTGCTCGGCCTTCTTGCGCAGCTGCTCGACCTCGGCGTCGAACGAGCCGGAGGTCGCAGAGAGCAGATTCAGCTCCTCGATCTTCGCCTCCAGATCGGCGATCGGCTTTTCAAACTCGAGGTAGTGCACGGCCATAAGGCATCCGGAACAGGCGCGCCGCATGGCGCATCGGAAGGCGGCGGAACCTAGTCAGGTCAACGCCGGGGAGCAAGCGGCGGTTCATTCTTCCCGCGCCAGCGGATGTTTGTCACGCACCACCTGCGCCAGGCGGTCGGTCGCGACGTGGGTGTAGATCTGCGTCGTGGCGATGTCGGCATGGCCCAGCAGGGTCTGGACCACCCGCAGATCGGCGCCGCCCTCCAGCAGATGGGTGGCGAAGGCGTGACGCAGGACGTGAGGACTGACCCGGGCCGGGTCGATGCCGGCGTCGACGGCGGCCTGATCCAGCAACTGGGCGAAGCGGCGTGGGGTCAGATGGCCCCTGGCCGAGGCGGAGGGGAACAGCCAGGGGCTGTCCGGGGCCTTTTCCGGACGGGCGGCGTCGCGCGCGACGAGCCAGACCTTCACCGCCTCCCGCGCCGAGGCGTTCAGCGGGGCCAGTCGTTCCTTGCCACCCTTGCCGCGGACGATCAGGAAGGCGGGGTCGCGCCGGACGGCCTCGACCTTCAGCCCCAGCAGTTCCGAGACCCGCAGGCCCGAGGCGTAGGCCAGCTCCACCAGCGCCACCATTCGCTTGCCCGCGGCACCGTCGTGGGCCGCCGCCGCCGTGAGCAGCCGCTCGATCTCGTCGGCTTCCAGGGTGCGGGGCAGGCTGCGCCCCTGCTTCGGTGCATCGAGCCGTCGCGAGGGATCGTCGGCCCGCCAGCCCTCGCCGAGGGCAAAGCGATAGAACTGCCGCACCGCTGATCGCCGCCGCGCCTGGGTGGCCGGCGACAGGCCACGGCGGCCAAGATCAGCATACCAGGCCTCGACCCCGGCCTCGTCGCCGCCCATCAGACCACCGGCGATTCCGGCCTCGGCGTCGGCCAGATCGCGGCCATAGGCGGACAGGGTGTGGGGCGAGGCGTCGCGTTCGACCGCCATCATTTCCAGAAAGGCCTCGACCTGCGGCGTGCTCATGCGTGTCTGCGCTTTGCGAAGGCGGCGCTTGGTGTAGAGGGTGGTGGGGTGATGCCGTGCCTGCCGCCGCCCGTTTCGTCGCCGTCCAGCCGCCTCCTGCGAGGCCGGTCATGAGCCCCGTGGCGATCGATGACGAACCGATTCCCGTTCATGACCGCACCATAGCCCTGGTCGGACTGATGGGCGTGGGCAAATCGACGGTGGGGCGCCGTCTGGCCAAACGGCTGGGCCTGCCCTTCGCCGACGGCGATATCGAGATCGAGGCGGCAGCGGCCATGACGGTGTCGGACATCTTCGCACAACTCGGCGAGGCGGAATTCCGGGCCGGAGAGGCGCGGGTGCTGAAACGCCTGCTGCACGCGCCGCGCATGGTGCTGGCGACCGGCGGCGGCGCGGTGCTCAATCCGGAAACCCGGGCCGAACTTAAAGCGCGCGCCGTCACGGTGTGGATGCGGGCCGACCTCGAGACGGTCGCCGGTCGGGTGCAGCGCCGCGACACCCGACCGCTGCTGCGTGGCCGCGACCCACTGGAGGCGCTGAAGGCCATGGCCGAGGTGCGCTATCCCTTCTATGCCTGCGCGGACGTTGTCGTGGACGTGGCCGGCGGTGCCCACGCCGAGGCGGTCGAGGGAATCGTCCGGGCGCTGGAAGCCTACTGGACCGAGGCGGCGGCATGAGCACGGTCATTCCAGTCTCCGGCGAAGGCTTCCAGCCCTATGACGTGGTCATCGGCCGGGGGCTGCTGGCCGATCTGGGCCGGCGGATCGCCGCCCTGGCCAGGCATCGGACGGTCATCGTCACGGACGAGACGGTCGCCGCCCTGCACGGACCGGCGGTGCTGGCGGCGCTGGAGGCCGCCGGAGTTCGCGCCCGGCTGCTGACCGTACCGCCCGGCGAGGCGTCGAAATCCTTCGCCGAGCTGGAGCGGGTGATCGATCGGCTGCTGGCCCTCGGTCTCGACCGGCGCGACCTGATCGTGGCTCTGGGCGGAGGCGTTGTCGGCGACCTGGCGGGTCTGGCGGCGGCGCTGTTCATGCGCGGCATGGACTTCGTGCAGGTTCCGACCACCCTGCTGGCCCAGGTCGATTCCTCCGTCGGCGGCAAGACCGCGATCGACACCCCGCGCGGAAAGAATCTCGTTGGCGCCTTCCACCAGCCGAGGCTTGTGGTCGCCGACATCGACCTGCTGGCCACCTTGCCGCCGCGACAGCTCCGGTCCGGCTGGGCAGAGGTGCTGAAGCACGGCCTGATCTGCGACGCGGGCTTCTTCGACTGGCTGGCGGATGAGGGAGCCGTAGGTGCCGGGGGCGACCCCGGGGCCCTGACGCGGGCCGTGGTCCGGTCGGTCGAGATCAAGAGCGCCATCGTCGGCGAGGACGAGAAGGAGGCCGGGCGGCGCGCCCTGTTGAACCTTGGCCACACCTTCGGCCACGCCATCGAGGCCGAGCTTGGCTTTGATGAGATCAAGATCACCCACGGCGAGGCGGTGGCCCTGGGATGCGCGATGGCCTTCCGCTTTTCCGCGGCCTTCGGGCTCTGCGATCGCAGCGAGGCGGACCGGGTGGCTCAGGTCATCGCCGCCGCCGGCCTGCCTGGGCGGCTCGGGGACGTCGGGGCCTTTTCCGCCGATGCGCTGGTCGCCCGCATGGCGGGTGACAAGAAGGCCGAAAGCGGTGGGCTGACCCTGATCCTGGCCCGGGCGATCGGCGATGCCTTCGTCGACAAGGCCGTCGACCGCCGCGCCCTTGCGGACTTCCTGAAGACCGAAGGTGCGTCATGAGCCAGGGCCCGATGCTGCTGGCTGTCGCTCCGCTGGAAAACCGCCATGTCCGCCTGGAGCCCCTGACGGCCGGGCTGGAAGGGGAGTTGCGCGCTGCACTGGACTGCGACGCGGCCTCCTGGGATGTCATGGTCGCCGCAGCCTACGGCCCGCATTTCGACGGCTGGTGGCGTTCCGCGCTGAAGGCGATGGAGCAGGGAACCCGCATTGCATATGCGGTCCGTCGGCTGGACGACGGTGCCGTCGTCGGCACGACCAGCCTGTACGAGATCAAGCCGGACTGGCGCCGTTGCGAGATCGGCTCGACCTTCTACCGGCCCGAGGCGCGGGGCGGGCCGGTCAATCCGTCGTGCAAGCGGCTGTTGCTCGGCCACGCCTTCGATGCCGGAGCGGTGCGGGTCGAGATACTGACCGACGCCATCAACCCCGGCAGCCAGGCCGCCATCCGCAAGCTCGGCGCGCGCGACGAGGGCGTCCTGCGCAAGCACAAGATGACGTTCAAGGGCCGGATCCGCGACACCGCCCAGTTCGCCGTGCTGGATGATGACTGGCCCGAGGTCCGGGCGCGACTGGAAGCCCGGCTGGCGGCGTTCGACTAATCGACAGCCCGGCAATCGGTCGGTGGGCGGCCGTCGGACGTCCATGTCGCCTTCATGCCCTTGCCGCGCAGCTCATAGCCCGAGGCCCTGTACCAGATGCCGTCGGCGGCCCTTTCCTGATGCAGGTCCACGGCCTCGCCGCTGGAGTTGCGGACGGTCGCCATCTCGCGCGGATTGTCGAAATCGACCGACAGGCGTTCGCTGTTTTCGCACAGATAAACCGTGCGGATGACGCGGTTCAGGGCGCGGTCCTGGGCCTCGGCACCCGTTCGGCGTCGCGCGGTCTGGGCCTCCTGGGCCCGCTCGCGCACCGAATCCCCGTCCGTCGGCGCTTCGGCCGGCTTCCGGCCGCAGGCGACGGTCGCGAGACAGGTCAGGATGACGGCGGAGGCGGTCAGGCGCTTCATGCAGACTCTCGAACAAGCGGTGCCGCAAGGCCCCGCGGACTAACGTACATCGGTCGCCGCCGTTCCCTTGCGCCTGGCGCGGAAGAAGGCGCGGAGCAGGTCTCCACCCGCTGCCGCCAGGACCCCGCCTTCGAACGCGGGTTTCCAGTGGCACGTCGGCTGGTCGAAGAAGCGGGGGCCATGAGCGACGGCGCCGCCCTTGGGATCATCTGCGCCCCAGACTACCCGGCCGATACGGGCATGGCTGATGGCCCCCGCGCACATGGCGCAGGGTTCAAGCGTCACATAGAGGGTCAGGCCGGTGAGGCGATAGTTTCCCAGTTTGGCGGCCGCTGCGCGCAGGGCGACGATCTCTGCGTGGGCGGTCGGGTCGTGGGCACCGATGGGGCCGTTCCTGCCCTCTGAGACGACCTCTCCGGTCGATTCATCGACGATCACGCAGCCCACGGGAGTCTCTCCCGCGTCCGCCGCCGCTTGCGCACACGCCAAGGCCATGTGCATGAACCGCTCATCATGGCCAGCCATCCCCGAGACAACGACAAGAAGCCGCGCCCGCGTCAAGACGACAGCCGCGACGGCCCCCGCAAACCCTACGTCAAGCGCGTCGAGAGCAGCGACGATCGCGGCCCTCCCAGGGGCGGGAAATCCTTCGGCAAACCGGGCGGCAAGCCCGGCGGAAAGCCGTTCTCCAAGGACGGCAAACCCGGTCCGAAGGCTGACGAGGGTCCGAAACGCAGCGAGCGCATCGCCAAGGTCATGGCCCGGGCCGGCATCGCCTCGCGCCGCGAGGTCGAACGGTTGATCGGTCTCGGCAAGGTCGCCGTGAACGGCAAGATTCTCGACACGCCCGCCGTGCTGGTGACGCGTGACGACGTGATCACGGTCGACGGCAAGCCGATCGGCTCGGCCGAGGCGACCCGGGTCTGGCGCTATCACAAGCCGGCCGGCCTCCTGACCTCGCACACCGATCCGGCTGGACGGCCGACCGTCTTCGACGCCCTGCCCAGCGGTCTGCCAAGGGTGTTGTCGGTGGGCCGGCTCGACCTCAATACCGAGGGGCTGCTGCTGCTGACCAATGACGGCGAGCTGAGCCGCGCGCTGGAACTGCCTTCGACCGAATTGGTCCGGCAGTACCGCGCCCGGGCCCGCGGCCGGGTCAGCCAGCTGCAACTCGATTCGCTCAAGGACGGCGTCACCGTCGACGGCATCCACTACGGCCCGATCGAGGCGACGCTGGACAAGGCCAGGGAGAGCGAGGGCAATGCGCCCGCCAACCTCTGGATCAGCGTCTCCATCACCGAGGGCAAGAACCGGGAGGTCCGCAAGGTGCTGGAGCACCTCGGTCTGACCGTGAACCGCCTGATCCGCCTGGCCTATGGCCCGTTCCAGCTGGGCACACTGCCGGTCGGTTCGGTCGAGGAGGTCGGCCCGCGGGTGATCCGCGAGATGTTGGCCGATCATATCCGGCCCGAGAACCTGCCGACCGGCAACACCGTGTCGACGCCCGCGCCCATTCCTGGCCGCAGGACCTCGGCACCGATCAACAAGGGCGCATCCGGCTCGGCCATATCCGATCCGTCGCGCAAGCCCAGCCGCGTCCGCGCTGCCGGGGCCGCCGCTGACGCCGCCGCTGATCGCGCTGCCCGCCCGCAGAAAAAACCCGGTTGGGCCAAGGCCGCGCCGAAATTCGAGCATCCGAAAAAGAGCTTCACCCCTCGCGCCCGCCCCGAGGGTGCCGAACCGGCGTCGGGCGAGCGCCCGAAACGCGTCTTCAAGCCGCGCGAGGACCAGTTCATCGACCGTCCGCGCGGCGACGCCCGGACCGGCGCACGGCCGGCACCTCGATCAGACGACCGGCCCGGTGACAAACGCCCCTTCGACCGAAAGCCGGGCGGCAAGCCGCCGTTCGCGGCAAAGACCGGTGATCGGCCCGGCGGTTCGCGCCCCGGCGGCTTTGCAAAACCCGGCAGTCCCCGCCCCGGTGCCGGTCCTGCCGGAGGGCGTGGCAGCCCGCGCGGTCCGCGTTCCAAGGGCTGATCTGCGGCTTGCCCGACGACCCGGCCCGATGGCACTAGAGGGCGGGGGGAGGGCCGCATGACCAATCACATGGAAGCCGAAGGCCACAAGGGCGACGTCAGCCTTGACCGGCTGCTGTTCTTTTCGGACGGCGTCTTCGCCATCGCCATCACCCTGCTGTCGATCGAACTTCATGTACCGCATGGCTGGGATGGCACTTTCGCCAGCCTGGTTCGCGAGGGCTGGCCCATGGTGGCGGCCTACGCGCTGAGCTTTGCGGTGATCGGCGTGTTCTGGAATGCCCACCGCCGGCTGTTTATCGGCATGATCAGGTTCTCGCCTGGCGTCTTTGTTCTGAACCTGATGCTGCTGGGCACCGTGGCGCTGATGCCGTTCGTGACGGTGCTGATGTACACCAAGCCTGTCACGATCGAGACGTTCGCAATCTATCTGGCCCTGGTGTCCCTGATCGGCGTGCTGAACGGCCTGACCAATTTCTATGCCGCGTTCGTGGCCGATATCGTCCGGCCACGCAGACATCCGGTGCGACTGACTGCAGGTATTCTGATGCAGTCGCTGATGCCCGGTGCCTGCTGCGGCATGTCGCTGGCGTTCTTCGCCGGTGCGCCGTGGTGGATCACCGGCTCGCTCGGGACCATCGTTATCGCACTGGTGGTGTTCCTGTCCTGGTCCACCCGACGCTTCGCATGAGGATCGTTGCCGGAAGTCTGAAGGGCCGGACCATCGTCGCACCGGAGGGGCAGGGCACGCGACCGACCTCCGACCGCGCGCGGCAGGCCGTGTTCAATGTCCTGGAACACGCCTCCTGGGCCGAGCCGCTGGACGGTATGCGGGTCATGGACCTGTACGCCGGCTCGGGTGCCCTCGGGTTCGAGGCGATCAGCCGGGGGGCCGCCTTCGCCCTGTTCGTGGAGACCGATGAGGAGGCGCGCGGGGCCATCAGGGAAAACGCAGACGCCTATGGCGTGATGGGTCGCACCCGGGTGCACCGGCGCAGCGCCACGGACCTCGGGCCGAGGCCCGGTTCGGACGGCGAGGCCTTCGACCTGGCCTTCCTCGACCCACCCTACCGCAAGGGACTGGGCGAGCAGACGCTGCTGCGGCTGCTGGAAGGCAACTGGCTGAAACCCGGAGCGGTGGTGGTGTTCGAACGCGGCTCGGACGAGCCGGAGATCGACACGCCCGGCTATGAGCGACTGGACGCGCGCGACTACGGCGCCGCGCGCGTCCTTTTCCTCCGCGTCCTGCCGGTGGCGGGCTGAGAGCCGGTTTTCGAGCTGGCTGCGCCTGCGCAGTCAGGCCTTCCAGGGTGAAACAGTTGGCGCGCAGGCTGCGACCCGCGGCGATCGTGTCACGCTTCGGGCCCTTAAGATGATTGAAATCCCGGTTTCCCATTTTCCGATTGAGCGCCGCGAGGTGTCCCTGCAGAACAGCGGTCACTGAAAAGTGGATGGCGGGCATGTCGACGAGGAAATCGGGGCTCGGACCGGCGCTGATGGGTCTGCTGTCGGTCGTCGTCCTGGTGCAGTCGGCAGCCCTCGCCTGGGTTGTCCTGGGATCGCCGGACCGGGAGGCGATCCTGGCCGATTTGCGCAACCGCCCCGTGGAGACGGTCGTTCAGATGTGCCTTCCGGCGGAGGGCTAGCGCCGGCCGAACAGCTTTTCGAGGTCCGCCAGCTTCAGCTCGACATAGGTCGGCCGACCGTGGTTGCACTGGCCCGAGTGGGGGGTGGCCTCCATTTCGCGCAGCAGGGCGTTCATCTCGGGGGCCGAGAGGACGCGGCCGGCGCGGACGCTGCCGTGGCAGGCCATGGTGCCGCAGACCTCACCGAGCCGTTCGGACAAGGCCAGGGCGGCACCGTGCTCGGCCAGGTCGTCGGCGATGTCCCGGATCAGGCCCTGGACGTCGGTGTCGCCGAGCAGGGCAGGGGTTTCGCGGACCAGTACGGCACCGGTGCCGAATGCCTCGACGATCAGGCCCAGTTCCGCCAATTCCTCAGCGCGGGCCGAGACACGCTCGGCCTCGGCGGGATCCAATTCGACCACCTCGGGGGTCAGCAGGGCCTGACGTGTCACCGAACCGCGCGCCATCTGGACCTTCATCCGCTCATAGACGAGGCGTTCGTGGGCGGCGTGCTGGTCGACGACCACGAGCCCGTCGCGGGTCTGGGCGACGATATAGGTGCCGTGCAGCTGGGCCCGGGCGGCCCCGAGGGGATAGTCGATCAGGTCGGCCGGGGCAGGGGCGGTGCCGGCGGGCCAGCCGTCGTTCGAGACGGGCTCATAGCCGGGCTCGACGCGGGCCGAGCGCTCGCTGAGGCCCGGGATGATCTGGGCGCTGGCGCTGGCCGGAGCGGCCCAGCCCTGCCAGCCGCTCCAACCCTGGGCGGAGGGCGAGGAGGGGCTCCAGGCAGGCCCGGAGCTGACGCCGGAATGGGGACGGAAGCCGGCGAGGGCATCGGCGGCGACGGTGGTCGAGGCCCGGTGACCGGCGGCGGCGAGGGCGTGGCGCAGGGCACCGACGATCAGGCCGCGCACCAGGGCCGGGTCGCGGAACCGCACCTCGGCCTTGGCCGGATGGACGTTGACGTCGACGTAGAGCGGGTCGATCTCGAGGAAGAGCACGGCCGCCGGATGCCGGTCACGGGCGAGGAAGTCGGCATAGGCCCCGCGCAACGCCCCCTGCAGCAGCCGGTCCTTCACCGGGCGGCCGTTAACGAACAGATACTGGTGGCCCGCATTGCCGCGCGAATAGGTCGGCAGGCCCGCGTAGCCGGTCAGGCGGACATTGTCCCGGGCCTGATCGATCAGCAGGGCGTTGGCTTCGAAATCCCGGCCCAGCAGGGCGGCCAGCCGCTTCAGCCGGCCGGCGTCGCCCGGATGTTCGGCGGGCAGGCGCAAGGTGGTCTTGCCGTCGAGGTCGAGGGTGAAGGCGACGCCCTCATGGGCCATGGCCTGGCGTTTGATCTCTTCGGAGATCGCCATGGCCTCGGACCGCTCGGACTTCATGAATTTGAGCCGGGCCGGGGTTGCGTAGAAGAGGTCGCGGACCTCCACGCGGGCACCGTGCGGGCCGGGGAAGCCGGCCGGCGCGACCGGGCGCTGGTCGCCGCCCTCGACGGTGATCTGGTGTGCGTCGCCGCCCTCGCCGCCCGTCTCGTTTTTTGGCCTGCTGGTGATGGTCAGCCGGGCGACCGAGCCGATCGAGGGCAGGGCCTCGCCGCGGAATCCGAGGGTGGAGATGCGCAGCAGGTCGACATCCCCGGCGTCGTCGGCCTCAAGCTTGGAGGTGGCGTGCCGCTCGACGGCAAGGGCCAGCTGGTCTGCCGCCATGCCGTGCCCGTCGTCGGCGATCAGGATGCGGGTCAGCCCGCCGCCGTCGGCCTGGACCTCGATCCGCGTCGCCCCGGCGTCCAGCGCATTCTCGACCAGCTCCTTGATGGCGCTGGCCGGGCGTTCAACCACCTCGCCGGCGGCGATGCGGTTGACGGTTTCAGGGGGGAGGCGGCGGATGGGCATGGATTCGCAAGTATGCCGCTTTCCGGCATCCGGAAGTAGCGAACAGTGATGCGGGCCTAGCCTCGCTCCAGCCCGGCGAGGGCTTCGTTGATGTCTTCGGCCTTCTTCGCCACCACGGCCTGGGCGTCATAGACGGCGCGGTTATAGAAGAAGGGCCCGATCTCGCGGCCCAGGAAGTCGAGCAACATCTCCGCAGGCAGGGCGGCGAGGTCGATCTCCAGCTCGTCGCGGAAATACGCCCGCAGCTTCGCGGTGATGTCGGCGGTCTCCTCGCGGCTGAATTGGATCGGTTTCATTTCAGCTGACCTCCGCCAGCGCTTCCTCCGCCGCCACCCAGGCCAGTTCGGCGGCGTCGAGATCAGCCTGCGTCTTCGCACGCGCCCGGGTCAGGCCTTCCAGCGCCTTGGGGTTACTGACCGAGGCATTGGCCATGTCGTCGTCGATGCGGGCGATCTCGGTCGTCAGCTGGGCCATCCGCTCTTCGGCCTTCTTGACCGCGTGGCGCAGGGTCGAGGGCGAAGGACCTGATTTCTTGTCGTTCTTCTTGCCCTTGTTGTTCTGGCTGCCCGACGCTTGAGGGGCGGCATCTTCCTTGACCTGGGTCGGCTTGACCGCGGCCGCCTTCGCCCGGTCGAGGACGAATTTGGCGTAGTCGTCCATGTCGCCGTCATAGGGCTTCACCGTGCCGTCGGCGGCCAGCCAGAGGCGGTCGGCGACCATCTCCATCAGCGAGCGGTCGTGGGTGATCAGGATGACGGCACCGGAGTAATCATTCAGGGCATCGAGCAGGGCGCGGCGGCTGTCGATGTCGAGGTGGTTGGTCGGTTCGTCGAGGATCAGGATGTGGGGCGCATCCATGGCTACCTGATTGAGCAGCAGACGCGCGCGCTCGCCGCCGGACAGGCTGGCGACGGTGGTTTCCTGCTTCTCATAGCCCAGACCCCACTGGGCCAGTTTCGAGCGGCGGCTGCTCTCCGAGGCCTCGGGCATGGCGCGGCGGATGATCTCCAGCGGCGTGTCGGTCGGGTCCATGGCTTCGATCTGGTGCTGGTGGAACCAGCCCACCCGCATCTTGCGGTCGCGGTGCAGTTCGCCGTCCGAGACGCTCAGGGCCCCGGCGATCATCTTGGCGAAGGTCGACTTGCCGGCACCGTTGACGCCCAGCAGGCCGATGCGGTCGTCCAGGTCCATGCGCAGGTTCAGGTTCCGCAGGATCGGCTTGCCGGTCTCATAGCCGACATTGGCGCGCTCCAGCCGGATCAGCGGCGGGGCGAGGGGGCGCGGCGGCGAGGGCAGGATGAAGGGGGCGACGCGCTCCTCGATGGTCGTGGCCACGGGCTGCATCTTGGCCAGACGCTTCATGCGCGACTGGGCCTGGGCCGCCTTGGAGGCCTTGGCCTTGAAGCGGTCGACGAAGGCCTGGAGGTGGGCGCGCTCGGCGTCCTGCTTGGCCTTGGCCGACAGCTGCAGCCGGGCCTTTTCGGCGCGGGCCTTTTCGAACTGGTCGTAGTTGCCCGTGTAGAGGGTCAGATTGCGGTTCGCGAGGTGCAGGATGTGGGTGCAGACCTCGTTCAGCATCTCGCGGTCGTGGGAGATGATCAGGGCGGTGTGCGGGTATTTCTTGAGGCGGGCCTCAAGCCACAGGGCGCCTTCCAGATCGAGGTAGTTGGTCGGCTCGTCGAGCAGCAGCATGTCCGGCTCGGCGAACAGGGCCGCCGCCAGGGCCACGCGCATCCGCCAGCCGCCCGAGAATTCCGACATCGGCCGCAGCTGGTTGTCATGGTCGAAGCCGAGGCCGACGAGGATTTCGGCAGCGCGGGCGGGGGCGGCATCGGCGTCGATCTCGATCAGCCGGGTCCAGATCTCGCCCATCTCCTCGGGCTCGGCGGTCTCGAGCCGGCCCAGCAGGCTGTGGCGCTCCTCGTCGGCCTCGAGGATGGTTTCGAGCACGCTGACCGGGGTGGCGGGGTGTTCCTGGTCGACCGAGCCGATGCGGGCGGTCCTGGGCAGGCTGATCTCGTCACCGCCGGCGGCCAGTTCGCCGAGGATCAGCTTGAACAGGGTCGATTTGCCGATGCCGTTGCGGCCCACCAGCCCGACCTTGGAGCCGGGCGGCAGGGAGACGGAGGCGTCCTCGAGGAATTTGCGGCCCCAGGCGTTGAAGGTGAGGTCGGTGATCTGAAGCATGGTCGGTCGAAATCTCGGGCGGCCCCTGACGCATCGAACCGCCTTGCGGCGCGCGAAAGAGGCAAAATTGTGTGGCGGTTGGAAACCGGGGAGGGCGCCGCTATAAGCCCGCGACCCTCAATCTCCCAACAAGAAGTCACTCCCATGACCGAACGCACCTTCTCAATCATCAAGCCCGACGCCACGCGCCGCAACCTGACCGGGGCGATCAACGCCGTGATCGAGGGTGCCGGCCTGCGCATCGTGGCCCAGCGCCGCGTGCATCTGACCGAGGCCCAGGCGAAGAAATTCTACGAAGTCCACGCCGAACGCCCCTTCTACGGCGAGCTGGTCGGCCAGATGACCGCCGAGCCGGTGGTGGTGCAGGTGCTGGAAGGCCCGAACGCCGTCGCCGCCTATCGCGAAGTCATGGGCGCCACCAACCCCAAGGACGCGGCTGAAGGCACGATCCGCAAGCTGTTCGCCCTGTCGATCGGTGAGAACTCGGTCCACGGTTCGGACTCGCTTGAGAACGCCGGCATCGAGATCGCCCAGTTCTTCACGGACGATCAGATCGTCGGCTGATCCACGCGAAAGCGTTGGACCTGCTGCGGCCGGATCGGAAACGATCCGGCCGTCGTCGTATCTGGACCCAGCAATGCGGAGGCCGTGCCCATGAAGGACTATCGGCACCGCGACGTGGCCCTGGCCGCCGGCCTGTCGGCGCTGGCCGGTTATGTGGATGCGATCGGTTTCCTGACCCTGGGCGGCTTCTTCGTCTCGTTCATGAGCGGAAACTCCACGCGGTTCGGCGTGGCGGTGGCCACGGGGCACTGGGACCTGGCCGCGAGGGCGCTGGGGCTGATCGGCCTGTTCGTGGTGGGCGTGGTGCTGGGTTCGACGGCGGCGCGTCGGGCGGGGGAAGGACGAAAGTCGGTCGTTCTCGCGCTTGAGGCCGTGTTGCTGGCGATGGGCGCGGGTCTGCTGTCGGCAGGCCGGCCGATGGCGGGCATGATCCCCGTGGTGCTGGCCATGGGGGTCGAGAATGCGGTGTTCCAGAAGGGCGGGGATGTGCGGGTGGGCCTGACCTATATGACCGGCACCCTGGTCAGGGTGGGGCAGCGGATCGCGACGGCCCTGCATGGCGGTGCGCGCTGGGACTGGGTCCCGTTCCTGTTGCTGTGGGTCGGACTGGCGGCGGGCGGGGCCCTGGGTGCACTGATGTTCCTGAGGCTCGGCGTCACCGCCCTGTGGGTCGCGGCGGCGATCGTGGCCGGGCTGGCGCTGTTGAGCCTGCTGGATGAGCGGCAGCTTCCCCGGGCCGAGCCCTGAAAATGAGACGGCCCCGGCGATCGCTCGCCGGGGCCATCGTCGTCCCTGGGGTCTCCGCCTACCAGATGCGGGCGCGGGCCTCGGGCGCAAGGTACTGTTCGTCGCCCGGCTGGACGCCGAACGCGGTATACCAGGCGTCGATATTGCGCGGCGGCACGGCCGCCCGGTATTGCGCCGGCGAGTGCGGATCGACCGTGACCTGCTGGCGCAGGGCCTCGTCACGCGAGTTTTCGCGCCAGACCTGGGCCCAGCCGAGGAAGACCCGCTGGTCGCCGGTCAGGCCGTTGATCACCGGCGGCTCGGCCCCGTTCAGCGACAGATGGTAGGCGTCCAGCGCCAGCAGCAGGCCGCCCAGGTCGGCGATGTTCTCGCCCATGGTCAGGTCGCCGTTGACATTGGTCCCCTCGAACGGGCTGAGGGCCGAATACTGCGCCCCCAGCACACGGGCGCGCTCCTCGAACTTGGCCGCGTCCTCGGCCGTCCACCAGTCACGCAGCACGCCGTCGCCGTCAGACTTGCGGCCCTGGTCGTCGAAGCCGTGGGTGATCTCGTGACCGATGACCGCGCCGATACCGCCGTAGTTGATGGCCGGATCGGCGTTGGGGTCGAAGAAGGGGGCCTGCAGGATGGCGGCCGGGAAGACGATCTCGTTGCGCGGCGGGTTGTAGTAGGCGTTCACCGTCTGGGGGGTCATGCCCCACTCCAGCGGATCGACCGGCCGGGTCAGCTTGCCGAGGTTCCAGGCCCAGTTGAACGCCGAGGTCCGCTCGACATTGCCGTACAGGTCACCCTCGACCAGACGCAGGCCCTCATAGCTGCGCCATTGTTCCGGATAGCCGATCTTCACCCCGAACCGGCTCATTTTGTAGAGCGCCTGCTGTTTGGTCTCGGGGCTCATCCACTCCAGGTTCTCGATCCGGGTGGTCATGGCGCGCCGCAGGTTGGCGACCAGTTCCTCCATCAGGGCCTTGGACTCGGCGGGGAAGTGACGGGCGACATATTCCTGGCCCAGCGACTCGCCGAGCGAGCTGTCGACCAGTTGCACGCCCCGCTTCCAGCGAGGCCGGTTGTCCGGCTGGCCGTTGAGGACGCGGCCGTAGAAGTTGAAATTGGCGTCGACAAAGGCCTGCGACAGATAGGGTGCGGCCTGGTCGATGACGTGGAATGCCTGCCAGGATTGCAGGGTCTCGATCGGGGTCTCGGCGAAGACGCGGGCCATGCCCGGGAAGGCCGTGTTGTTTGTGGCGATCAGGGTCGGGACCTGGGCCACGCCCGCGCCCTCGGCCCAGGCGGCCCAGTCAAAGCCCGGCGCGGCGGCGGCCAGTTCGGCGACCGTCATGGGGTTGTAGATCTTGTCGATCTGGCGGTTCTGGACCTGGGTCCAGTGCTGTTCCGCGATCCGGGTCTCGAAGGCCAGGATGGCGTCGGCCGCGGCCTCGGGCTCTGGCCAGCCGGCCAGGGTCAGGGCGGTGACGACATAGGTCCGGTAGGCGGCCTTCTGCTCGGCGAAACTGTCCTCGAGATAGTAGTCGCGGTCCGGCAGGCCGAGCCCGCCCTGGCTGACATAGGCGGCGGTACGGTCAGGTGCCTTCAGGTCCTCGAAGGTGCCGATGCCGAACAGGCTGGAGCCGAAGCCGCCCTGGGTACGGCCCATCAGGGCGGCGATTTCCTCGCGGGTGTCGGCGGCGCGGACCTCGGCCAGATCTGCCTGCAGCGGGCTGGCACCGAGTCGCTCGACCGTCGCCTCGTCCATGAAGCTGCCGTAGAAGGCGCCGATGCGGGCGGCTTCGGGGCTGGAGGTCGGATTGGCGGCGCTCTCCTCGATCAGGGCCTTCAGATTGTCCTGCGAGCGGTCGTACAGCATGTCGAAGACGCCGAACGAGGTCTTGTCCGCCGGGATCGGAGTGTTGGCCAGATAGACGCCGCTGGCGTAGCGGTTGAAGTCGGTGCCGGGGCGGATCGAGGTGTCCATGCCGGCGGTGTCGAGGCCGAAGGCACCGATCTGGGCCTGGTCAGTCGCCGGGATCTCCACGATCGGCGGTGCCGTCTGGGCCTGGACCGCGCCGGCGGCGAACAGGAGGGCGACGCCGGCGGCGCAGGCCATGAGTTTTGATTTGAGCATAAGAGCCCCCGTTTGAATTTCGGCGGCACGCTGCCCCAGCCTTGAGCGGCTGTCGCCGGAAAAGGCGTGAGATTACGAACTTCTAATCTGGCGTCCGGCAGAAGTCGGCGAGGGCTTGCGGATAAAGGCGGTGCTCGCTGGCCAAAACACGCTGCGCCAGTGCGGCGGGGGTGTCGTCGGGCTGGATCGGCACTACGGCCTGGCCCAGCACCGGACCCTCATCTACGCCCTCGGTGACCAGATGCACGGTGCAACCTGCCTCGGTGTCGCCCGCCGCGATGGCGCGCGCATGGGTGTCCAGTCCGGGATAGTTCGGCAGCAGGCTGGGGTGGATGTTCAGCATACGCCCGGCCCAGCGCCCGACGAGGAAGGGCGTCAGCAGGCGCATATAGCCGGCCAGGGCGACGACCTCGACGCCCTGGGCTTCCAGCACGGCCTGGATCGCCTGTTCGTGCGCCGTCCGATCCTTGCCGAAGGCGGCGTGATCGATGACGGCGGTCGGGACTCCCTTGGCGTCAGCGATGGCCAGACCGCCGGCATCGGGCTTGTTGGACAGCACCAGAACCACGTCGAAGGGCGTGTCTGCCTGACCGGCTGCGTCGATCAGGGCGGCCATGTTCGAGCCCGCACCGGAGATCAGGACAGCGACCCGTTTGCGTGCCGTCATTGCGCCGGGCGGGGGGCCGGGTCGCCGACCGAAACGAACGAGCCCGCCGGGCCCGGGAAGACCACCGGGCTCTCATAGCCGTCGTCCGACACGGCGGAGACGCCGAAGAAGAAGTCGTCGATGACGATGCCCGGCAGGACGAATTCGGTCGCCGATCCCGCCCAGCGACTGTGGGTCCATTGCGGGGCGGTGGTGGAGCGCCACCAGACGCGATAGCCGGCGGCACCGGGCACGGCCTGCCATTTGACCGTGGTGTCGGGCTTGACCGCCCCTTCGATGGTCACGCCGAGCGGGCTGGCGGGGGCGTTGGCCAGGGCCGCCATGGCGACGATGTTCAGCCGCGCCACCTGACCCAGATAGTCGAAGTCGACGCCTTCGATGGTGTCGCCATACTCCACGCCGTTCTCGGTGCGCAGGTCCTGGTGCTGGCGGTCGTAGTTTTCGGCACCTTCGGAGATCCGGACGGCGGGGAAGCCGTGGCGCAGCATCTCGACCTGGTCGCCGCCGCGGCCGTAGCGATCGGTGCGATAGATCATCTCGACGTCGAAATTGGCCAGATAGCGGTCGGCCAGTCCGTCCACGAACCGGGCCAGGTTGCGCGACGAGGAATCGACCTCGCCGCCGTTGTAGCGCCGGCGCTCTTCCTGCGCCTCGGTCTCGACCGTCTTGGTGCCTTCCGAGAAGACGCGGACGCGGGTGGTGTCGCGGACGCCCGACTGGCCTTCGGAATTGCCGACGATGTCGTTGTTCAGATTGGCCTCGACCCGCCAGCCCCGGGCCTGGGCGTAGTCGGCCAGGATCTTGCCACCCAGCAATCCCTGTTCCTCACCGGACAGGGCGGCAAACACCAGGGTCGCCTCGAAGCGGTGCTTCGACAGCACGCGGGCCGCCTCCAGCACGGCGGCCACGCCCGAGCCGTCGTCGTTGGCCCCGGGAGCGTCGTCAGTGAAATTCATCACATCGGTGACGCGGGAATCGATATGGCCCGAGATGATTATGACGCGGTTGGGGTCGCCCGTGCCACGCTGGATGGCGACGATGTTCACCACCTCGGTCGGAGTCGGTACCCGGGCGGCGGTGACGGTGTCGGAGGGGGTGACGACCGTCAGACAGCCGCCGCAGTCACGGCTGATCCCTTCGAACTCACGCTGGGCCCAGCGCCGGGCGGCGCCGATGCCGCGGGTGTCCGAGGCGGTTTCGGACATGGTGTGGCGGGTGCCGAAGCCGACAAGCGCCTCAATGTCGGCGCGCATCCTCTCGGGCCGGACGTCGGCGGCCAGTTGATGCAGCAGGGCCTGTTCCTCAACCGTCTGGGCCGCGGCGGGGACCGAAGCCAGGAACGCTCCAGCCAGGGCGATAGACAGCGCGCGCATCGGCAACCTCACGGACCACGGAAGGCGCGGACCTTGCCGGGCGGGTCGGGCCGGGTCAACGCCCGCCGGCACAGGTGACGCTTGCGCTTGGCGGTGCCCTCGGAAACAGTACGGCCGTCGCCCCGGAGTTTCGCCCATGCTTGCGCTCGTCCTCGCCGCCTCGCTGTTCACGGCCCCGGTGCCGCCCACCGACATGACGCGCAGCATCCTGGTGGACGTCTGCCTGCCCTATGTGACCGGAGAGACCAGCGACACGGCCGCACTGGAATTCCTGGGCTTCGTCGAGACGCCCGCGCCGGAAGCCGACACCCGAACCTTCCAGAGCGAGGATGAGGCCCACCTGCTGCGTCTGACGACCGAAGGCAGCGCCGCCGACGGCAATCTCAACCGGGTCTGTGTGATTCAGGCACGTCGCGGCGGCTTTGACGGTGCGCAGGCGTCCATACTGCCTGTCCTGCGTGACGGGGGCTTCACGCCGGAGCCCGGGCTGCCGGCGAACCGACCCATCTGGACGAAGGGCGGGGTCACGGTGTCGTTGCGGCACAATCCCGGGGCGGCCGCCCTTGTCCGGGTGACGTTCAGCAGCCTCGACGCCGAAGGCTCCTAGACGGCCTCAAGCTGGCCGCAGACGAAGGCGACCTCGCCGGCGTTCAGCAGGCCTTCCAGCACCGGCTCGGCGTTCTCGGGCGACACGATCAGGATGAAGCCGATTCCGCAGTTGAAGGTGCGGCGCAGTTCGTGATCCGAAATCCCGCCGGTCTCACCCAGCCACTGGAAGACGTGCGGCATCGGCCAGGCGTTCCAGTCGAATGACGCCTGAAGACCCTCGGCGATGCAGCGCGGCGGGTTCTCGATCAGGCCGCCGCCAGTGATGTGGGCAGCGCCCTTGATCAGGCCGGCCTTCATCAGGGGCAGTACCGGCTTCACATAGATGCGGGTCGGCTCCATCAGCGCCTGGGCGAGGGTCCGGTCGCGGGCGAAGGGCGCGTCGTCGCCCCAGGCCAGGCCCGATTTCTCGACCACCTTGCGGATCAGCGAATAGCCGTTCGAGTGCGGGCCCGACGAGCCGAGGCCGATGATGATGTCGCCGGCGGCCTGACGGTCGAGGTAGGGCAGGGCGTGGCCGCGTTCGACCGCGCCCAGCGAGAAGCCCGCGAGATCATAGTCGCCGCCGGCGTACATGCCGGGCATTTCCGCGGTCTCGCCGCCGACAAGGGCACAGCCGGCCTGACGGCAACCTTCGGCGATACCGGCCACGACGCGCTTGGCGGCGTCGATCTCGAGCTTGCCGGTGGCGTAGTAGTCGAGGAACAGCAGGGGCTCGGCGCCCTGGGCGAGCAGGTCGTTGACGCACATGGCGACCAGATCGATTCCGACGCCGTCATGCCGTCCGGTCTCGATGGCGATCTTCAGCTTGGTGCCGACGCCGTCGGTGGTGGCGACGATCAGCGGGTCCTCGAATCCGGCCGCCTTCAGGTCGAACAGGGCACCGAATCCCCCCAGCGAGGCCTCTGCGCCGGGGCGGCGGGTCGATTTCGCCAGCGGCTTGATGGCGTCCACCAGCATCTCGCCGGCGTCGATATCCACGCCGGCATCGGCATAGGTCAGGCCGGTACGCAGCGGATCGGGGGTGTCGCTCATCGGTCACGGGCCTGAATCAGTGGGCGGATTTCTGCGGCGGCTCTTGCCACAACCACATCGCGCGGGGCTATAGCATCCGAATGACGCCGATCACCACCACCGAGGCGCTTCGCGCATTCTGCGAACGTCTGGCCGACCAGCCCTTCATCACCGTCGACACCGAGTTCATGCGGGAGACGACCTATTGGCCGCGCCTGTGCCTGATCCAGGCGGCGTCGGCCACGGACGCCGCCATCATTGACCCGATGGCCGAGGGACTGGACCTCGAGCCCTTCCTCGACCTGCTGCGCGACCCGAAGATCATCAAGGTCTTCCACGCCGCCCGTCAGGACACCGAAATCTTCGTCAAGCTGGGTGCCATGCCCAGGCCGATGTTCGACACCCAGGTCGCGGCCATGGCCGCCGGCTTCGGCGACCAGGTCTCCTATGAGGCGCTGGTCCGCCAGATGCTGCGCCAGGAAGTCGACAAGGGCAGCCGGTTCACCGACTGGGCTCGCCGCCCGCTGTCCGAGGCCCAGCTGGTCTATGCGCTCGGGGACGTGACCCATCTGGCCGCCCTGTATCCCAAGCTGCGTGACCGGCTGCAGAAGGAAGGACGCCTCGACTGGGTCATGGCCGAGATGGAGGATCTGACCGATCCGGCCCTCTATGACACCGATCCGGAAAAGGCCTGGAAGCGGCTCAAGCCCAAGAAATGGTCGGCCAAATATCTCGCCGCCTTCGTGGCCACCGCCGTCTGGCGCGAGCGGACGGCGCAGGATCGCGACCAGCCGCGCGGCCGCATCCTCAAGGACGAGGCCATCGACGAGATCGCAGCCCAGGCCCCGACCGATCCGGACGCCTTCAATCGCCTGCGCTCGGTGCCCAAGGGATTCGGCGCCTCGCGCCTCGGGCTGGAGTTGTCGGCCGAGTTGAAGCGGGTACTGGTCGATCCGGAGGCCCATGCGCCCAAGCTGGACCGCCCGGCCCACAACCAGCCGGCGCCGCCGTCGGTGGTTGAACTGCTGAAGGTGCTGCTCAAGGCCAAGAGCGACAACGCCGGTGTTGCGACCAAGCTGATCGCCAATGTCGCCGATCTCGAGAAGATCGCTCTCGACGACGACGCCGACATCGACGCCCTGAAGGGCTGGCGCCGTCAGTTGTTCGGCGAGGACGCCCTGAAGCTCAAACGCGGCGAGATCGCGCTCGTGCTGAACGGTGCCCGGGTCGAGGTGGTGGAGATCGAGTAGGGGCGAGGGACTAGGGATTAGGGACTAGGAAGAACCTTTGGCCGGCAGTCGCCTGCAAGGTTCCATTTCCCCGATGTCCAGTTCCTAATCCCTAGTCCCTAATCCCTAATCCCTCAGCCCACCGTCGCCTTGACGATCTTGCCCGGCGAGCGCGGCGGCTCGCCCTTGGGCAGGGCGTCGACGTGGTCCATGCCTTCGATGACCTCGCCCCAGACGGTGTACTGGCCGTCGAGGAAGGAGGCGTCGTCCAGGCAGATGAAGAACTGGCTGTTGGCGCTGTTGGGGTCAGACGTGCGGGCCATGGAGCAGACGCCGCGAGCGTGACGTTCTTTCGAGAACTCGGCCTTCAGATTGGGCTTCTTCGAGCCCGAGGTGCCGGTGCCGGTCGGGTCGCCGCCCTGGGCCATGAAGCCGGCGATGACGCGGTGGAAGACCACGCCGTCATAGAAGCCTTCGCTCGCCAGCTCGGTGATGCGGGCGACGTGGCCGGGGGCCAGGTCGGGGCGAAGCTTGATCACGACGTCGCCGGTGTCGAGGGTGAAGGTCAGGGTTTGATCGGCCATCGGCGCGCTCCTTGTGAATTGTCGCGGGTCCATAGCCCGCAAACCCGCTGACGGCTATGTGGATGCGATGACTGACGAAGAAAAGCCCGCCGCCAAAGAACCTGGGCGCAGACGGATGGTGCGCCCGCCCTCGGGCGGCACCGCCGCCGGCCGCGGCATGGGCACGAAGATGAAGACGGCTGACACCAAGTCGATGTCCAGCCAGCAATGGATCAAGCGCCAGCTGTCCGACAAATGGTCCGAGCGCGCGCGCGCCGAGGGCTGGCGCAGCCGCGCGGCGTTCAAACTGCTGGAGATCGATGACCGGTTCCATCTGATCAAACAGGGTTGCCGGGTCATCGACCTGGGGGCCGCGCCGGGCGGTTGGGCCCAGGTGGCGGTCAAGCGCGGGGCGATCGCCGTGGTGGGCGTCGACCTGTTGCCGGTCGAACCGGTGCCGGGCGCGATCATGATCCAGGCCGACTTCACACATCCGGGGGTCGATCAGCAGATGATGGACCTGCTGGGCGGCGCGCCCGACCTGGTCCTGTCCGACATGGCCCACAACACCGTCGGCCATCGCCAGACAGACCACCTGAAGATCATCGCCCTGATCGAGATCGCCGCCGATTTCGCCATCCGCACACTGAAACCGGGCGGGCATTTCGTGTCGAAGAATTTCCAGGGCGGCGACGCCGGCGGCGTGCTGGCGCGCTTGCGGGCCGAGTTCGAGACGGTCAAATACGTCAAGCCGGAATCCAGCCGGAAGGACAGCGCCGAGGTGTTTCTCGTGGCGATGAACCGCAGATGAGCCTGACGGCGCTGGCCCTGGCCGTCGCCTTGCAGACGCCCGGCGGCGTGACCTCCACGCCGGTCGCGGACCTGATCGGCCTGTCACCCGCCGAGGTCGCGGCGCGACTCGGGGCCACGCCCGACCCCACCGGTGATGAGGCCCTCCGGATTGTGGAGGGCGACCGGGTCGTCGAAATCCACCCGATCCAGCGATTCTGGCGCGAGCCCGCCATGCATGGCGATCTCGGCGTTCGACCCGAGCGCGTAGTCTGCCTGTCCGGGGTCGTGCCGTCGGCCGGCGAGCCTGCAGAGGGGGCCGGTCCCTGGCCGCTCGCCGGGAGCCGGGGGCAGTTCGTGTTCGTCGACGGTCGTCTCCGCTCCGTGCACGTCACGCCGCCCCGTAGCGACAGCCGGCCCACGCCGCGCAACGCGAGGGAGGGGCGGGCGTTCAGCCGGAGTCGGGCCCAGGGCTCGCCCTGGCCGGCCTCGCCGGGCCGGCTGCCGGTGAGCGATGAGGCCGGCGCGGTCTCGCGCCTCGGCCCGGCGGTCGGCGCGGATGCCGTCATGCGGAGTGATTGCAGGCCGGTGTCAGAGCCCTCTGCTACGTCGTCGAACAGCGGCGACTGGGCCCTCGCCCTGGCCGGAGCGATCACCTTGTGGCCGATCTACGTCGCGACCCGGCCCGCCGAGGAGGCCGAGGATGCGCGGGCCGAACGCGAGGGCGGAGCGCTGCTGGGTCAGTTCCGGGCCGGGGCGGAGCTGCCCCTGACGCCGGAAGCGCTGGCGCGCGGCCAGCGGGGGGTGCGGGTGTTCCGGGATCGCGCTGATCCGGCCTACGCCATCGTCGCCATCAAGCTGGGCCGTCGCGGAAGCTCGCCGGGTCTGGCGCTGGTCGGCGTCCGCGAGCGGCGCGTGATCTGGATCGCGGGGGCCGGCGCAACGGAACGGCTCGGCCTCTCCGACGCCCTGTGTCTAAACGCCGGGGGGCTGCTGGACGACGTGCGGCCCGGCTGTTCGGACTATGGCTACCGTCCCTGAGTCTCAGGCCGAGGCCATCTCCGCCGCCCGCGCCGCCTTCTTCGCCTCGATCCGGGTCCAGATCCTGTCGTGGGCGGTGAAGAACACCGTCTGCACCAGCGGTTCGATGATGCCGATGGCCAGCGACACGCGCCAGTCGCGGGTCAGGGCGAAGGCGACGGTCACGGCGACCACGAAATGCATCAGGCCGTAGGTGACGGACTTGAGCGCGATCTGGCTGAGCGAGCGGGGCAGGGCGTGGCTGTGGCCGTGGTGGCCGTGGGCGCGCGTCTGTTCCTCGGGGGCCATGATCTGAAGGCGGGCGGTGAAGGCTTCCGAAGCCTCTTCCAGTCCGGACAGCATCCGCCGATGCTCGATCCGGTGCCAGACCCGGTCGTGGATGGAATAGGCGATGGTCTGGAAGAAAGGCTCTACCACCCCGACCGCCAGGGCCACCCGCCAGTCGCGGGTGATGGCGAAGGCCACCAGGATGGCGACCGCCAGGTGCATCACGCCATAGCTCGCGATCTTGAGCGCGAGGCGGCGGGCGGTGCTGATGAGCATATGGACCATAGGACACCCAGATGTGGGTCAGGTGCCGCATCCGGCAAGCCAATTGTTCTTATCGTGAGGATAAGGCGGCGCGGGCCTTGCCGTTCCGCGCTGCAACACGTTATACGCGGCCCGCAAAACGGAGACTCCTCATGGAGATACGCGAAGGGCTCACCTTCGACGATGTTTTGCTGGAACCCGGCCCGTCAGAGATCATGCCCGCAGACGCGGACGTCTCGACGAAGCTCACCCGCGACATCAGGCTGAACATCCCGCTGACCTCGTCCGCCATGGACACGGTCACGGAAAGCCGGCTGGCCATCGCCATGGCCCAGGCCGGCGGTCTGGGCATCCTCCACCGCAATATGACGGTCGAGGAACAGGCGGACATGGTCCGCGAGGTCAAACGCTATGAAAGCGGCATGGTCATCAATCCGGTGACCATCACGCCGCAGACCACGCTCGGCGAAATCCGCGCCATCGTGGCCAAGCGGAAGATCTCGGGCTTCCCGGTCGTCGATCCGAAGACCGGCAAACTGGTCGGCATCCTGACCAACCGCGACATGCGGTTCGACACCGACCCGAATCGCAAGGCCATCGAACTGATGACCACGGGGGATCTGGTCACCGTGCGCGAGGGGGCCGGGCGCGACGAGGCGCGGGCCCTGCTTCGGGACCGCAAGATCGAACGCGTCATCGTCGTGGACGAGGCCTATCGCGCTACCGGCCTGATCACGATGAAGGACATCGAGAAGGCCCAGGCCCATCCGCACGCCGCCAAGGACGATCAGGGCCGGCTGCTGGTCGGCGCCGCATCGACCGTCGGCGACGCCGGCTATGAGCGGGCCATGGCCCTGGCCGAGGCCGGTGTGGACGTGGTCGTCATCGACACCGCCCACGGCCATTCGATCCAGGTCTCGCGCGTGGTCGAGCGCATCAAGCGCGAATCCAACCGCATCCAGATCATCGCCGGCAATGTCGCCACCCATGATGCGGCGCGGGCCCTGATCGATGCGGGCGCCGACGCCGTCAAGGTCGGTATCGGCCCGGGCAGCATCTGCACCACCCGCATCGTCGCGGGCGTCGGTGTGCCGCAGCTGACGGCCATCATGGAAGCCGCCCGCGCGGCGAAGGAATCCGGCGCACCGGTGATCGCCGACGGCGGCATCAAATATTCGGGCGATCTGGCCAAGGCCATCGCGGCCGGTGCGTCCTGCGCCATGATGGGTTCGATGTTCGCCGGCACGGACGAAAGTCCGGGCGAGGTCTTCCTGTACCAGGGCCGGTCCTACAAGTCGTACCGCGGCATGGGCTCGGTTGGGGCCATGGGTGCCGGCTCGGCCGACCGCTATTTCCAGAAGGAAGTCGAGGACACCCAGAAGCTGGTGCCCGAGGGCATCGAGGGCCAGACGCCGTACAAGGGGCCGATCGCCCCGGTGCTGCACCAGATGGTCGGCGGCCTGCGCGCCGCCATGGGCTATGTCGGGGCCGCGACCATCACCGATCTTCAGGAACGCGCCCGCTTCGTGCGCATCACCGGTGCCGGCCTGCGTGAGAGCCACGTCCACGACGTGATGATCACGCGCGAGGCACCCAACTATCGACAGGGATGAGCGGGGAGGCTCACGCCATGGATATGACACCTGAGTTCATCGCGCTCGCTGCCGTGCTGGTCCTGGCTATCGTCCAGATTTTCTGGGCTGCCAGTGCCCGGACCGCCGAACGGGGCCTCAAATGGAATGCCGGAGCGCGCGATGAGGTCGTTGCGCCGCCAGGCAAATTGGCCGGACGGCTGGACCGCGCCCAGGCCAATCTGTTCGAAACCCTGCCGATCTTCGCCGCCGCCGTGATTATGGCGCATGTGGCGGGCAAGGACGGCGGCCCCCTGACGCTCTGGGGCACGCACCTCTATCTTTTCGGGCGGCTGATCTATCTGCCGCTCTATGCCCTCGGCCTTCCCTTCATCCGTTCGCTGGTCTGGCTTGTCGCCCTGGCCGGTCTGCTGATGGTGCTGGCCGCCCTTTTCGTCTGAAAGCCCGCATTGACCCCAGCCGCCCGTCTCGCCGCCGCCGCCTCCGTTCTGGACAGCATCGCCCAGGGCCGCGCCCCCGCCGAGGTGGTGATCAAGGCCTGGGGTGCCGCCAACCGCTATGCGGGGTCCGGCGACCGCCGCGCCGTGGCCGAGCGCGTCTATCAGGTGCTGCGCGCCCGGGGCCGGCTGGTTGCGGCCATGGGCGGCCGTGAAGACGGCCGGGCGCTGGTCGTCGGCGCGCTGGCCTTCCTCGACAAACTGTCGCTGGAAGAGATCGAGGCGCTGCACTCGGGCGAGGGCTATGGCCCGCGGCCGCTGTCGAAGCAGGAGCGGGCCCGGATCGCGGCGGGGGAGGGCGACCTGCCCGCAACCGCAACGGACCTGCCGGCCTTCGTGATCGAGGACCTGAAGGCGACCTTCGGCGATCGCTGGAGCGAGGAGGCCGCGGGGCTCATGGCCCGGGCGCCGGTCGATCTGCGCGTCAACACCGCAAAAACGACCGTCGAGGCCGCCCGGGCCGAGCTGAAGGCCACCGGCCTGACGCCCGAAGCGACGCCATGGTCCGCCGTCGGATTGCGGCTGCCGTCGGAGCCCGCGCCGAACGTCCAGGCGCTGGACGCCTTCAACGCCGGCCGCATCGAGATCCAGGACGAGGGCAGCCAGCTGACCGCCTGGGTCGCGGGCGCCGGTCTGTCGTTCACGCCGGACACCATTGTCGTCGACTATTGCGCGGGCGGCGGCGGCAAGACGCTGGCGCTGGCGGTGCAGGGTCTGCCCGCCGCCGACCCGACCCGGGTCGCCGCGCCCAGCCCGGCGGGATGGTCGCCGACCGGCGCTGATGAACTGGCGGCGGCGAAGTCCGCCCCGGCGGCCGCGCCCATGCGCCTGATCGCCTGCGACGTGGTGCAGAAGCGGCTCGACAACATCCGCCCGCGTCTTTCGCGCGCCGGCGTCGCCGCCGACCTGCGGCTGATCGGCCAGAATGGCGGCGGGGTCGAGGAATTCAACGGCAAGGCTGACCTGGTCTTCGTCGACGCCCCCTGCAGCGGTTCCGGCGCCTGGCGCCGCCGGCCCGAGGACGCCTGGCGGCTCAAGGCCGACGAGATCGAGCGGCTGCATGCCCTGCAACTGCGCATCCTCGGTCAGGCCGCCGCGCTGGTGAAGCCGGGCGGGCGGTTGGTCTATGTGACCTGTTCGGTGCTGGCGCGAGAGAACGAGGCCGTCGCTGACGCCTTCGAGGCGGCCCACAAGGGCTTCCAGCCGCTGCCGGTGGCCGATGTTCTGGCCGCCCGGACGCTCACCGACGCGGCGCGCACGCGTCTGGCGGGGGCTGCGACAGGCGGACGCCTGCGCCTGTCGCCGGCCTCGACCGGCACCGACGGCTTCTTCGTGGCCCTTTACGAGCGGCGGGCGTGAGTCGGGACTGGACCCTTTCCAATTTCGGTCCGAAGACCGTCCTCTGCGTCATGGCCGCCGAGCCTGAATACGGCCCGGCCTTGCGCAGTCGTATCCAGCCGCTGATCACCGGCGTCGGCCCGGTCGAGGCGGCGGCCGGGGTCGCCGAGGCTCTGGCGACCTTGCAGGCCGGGAACGCCTTGCCGGACGTGGTCGTCTCGCTCGGATCGGCGGGCTCGCGCACCCTTGAGCACGCCCGCGTCTATCGGGTGACCGAGGTCAGCTACCGCGACATGGACGCCAGCGTGCTGGGCTTTCCCAAGGGGGAGACGCCGTATCCGCGGCTACCCGCCTTCCTGTCGCTTTCGGACGGCCCCGCGGCACTGCCGACTGCCCGACTGGCCACCGGCGGGAGCGTCGTCTCCGGCGCGGGCTATGACGCCGTCGACGCTGACATGGTCGACATGGAAACCTTCGCCGTCGTCCGCGCCGCCGCCCGTTTCGGCGTGCCGGTGATCGGCCTGCGCGGTGTCTCGGACGGCCGCACCGACCTCTCGCGCCTCGAACACTGGACCGACGCCCTCGCCGAGATCGATCTCCGGCTGGCCGAGGCCCTCGACCTGTTGCATGACCATTTCACGCCTGTTCTCACGGAGCCCGCATGACCGCCCCCGCTGATCACCAGAAGGTCCTGATCGTCGACTTCGGCAGCCAGGTCACCCAGTTGATCGCCCGGCGTCTGCGCGAGGCGCGGGTCTATTGCGAAATCCATCCCTACGCCAGGGCCGAGGCCGCGCTCGCCGCCATGCGGCCTCAGGCGATCATCCTGTCCGGAGGGCCGGAAAGCGTTCACGAGGAAGGCAGCCCGCGCGCCCCGCAGGCCGTGTTCGAGGCCGGCGTTCCCGTGCTGGGCATCTGCTACGGCGAGATGACGATGTGCGAGCAACTGGGCGGAAAGGTCGAGGGGGGCCACACCCGTGAGTTCGGCCGGGCCGGGATCACCGTCGAGAAGGCCTCACCCCTGCTGGCCGGCCTGGCCGCGGTCGGCGAGGATGAGACGGTCTGGATGAGCCACGGCGACAAGATCGTCGCCATCCCTGAAGGCTTCGATGTCGTCGCGACCTCGGCCGGTTCACCCTATGCGGTCATCGCCGACGAGACGCGCCGCTTCTACGGCGTCCAGTTCCATCCGGAGGTGATGCACACCCCGCGCGGCGCGACCATGCTGAAGAACTTCACCCACGGAATCGCCGGGCTGAAGGGCGACTGGACCATGGCCGCCTATCGCGACGAGCAGATCGCGAAGATCCGCGAGCAGGTCGGCTCGGCGAAGGTCGTCTGCGGCCTCTCCGGCGGGGTCGACTCATCGGTGGCCGCGGTCCTGATCCACGAGGCGATCGGCGACCAGCTGACCTGCGTGTTCGTGGACACCGGCCTGCTGCGCAAGGACGAGGCGACCCAGGTCACGACGCTCTTCCGCGAGCACTACAACATTCCCCTGATCCACGTTGATGCATCGAAGGAATTCCTCGGCGCGCTGGCGGGCCAGTCGGACCCCGAGACCAAGCGCAAGACCATCGGCCGCGTCTTCATCGAGATCTTCGACCGCGAGGCCGGCAAGATCGAGGGCGCGGAATTCCTCGCCCAGGGCACCCTCTATCCCGATGTGATCGAGAGCGTCTCATCGTCCAGCGGCAAGGCCCACGTCATCAAGAGCCACCATAATGTCGGCGGCCTGCCGGACTTCATGAAGCTGAAGCTGGTCGAGCCGCTGCGCGAACTGTTCAAGGATGAGGTCCGAGCCCTGGGCCGCGAGCTGGGCCTGACGGACGCCTTCGTGGGCCGCCATCCCTTCCCGGGGCCGGGCCTTGCGATCCGGATTCCCGGCGAGATCACGCCGGAGGCCGTCGAGACCCTGCAACAGGCCGACGCCATCTATCTCGACGAAATCCGCAAGGCGGGTCTCTACGACAGCATCTGGCAGGCGTTCGCGGTTCTGCTGCCGGTCAAGACGGTCGGCGTGATGGGCGACGCCCGCACCTATGAGAAGGTGCTGGCCCTGCGCGCGGTGACCTCGACCGACGGCATGACTGCGGACTTCTTCGAATTCCCGTGGGACGTCCTCGGCCGCTGCGCCACGCGCATCGTCAACGAGGTCCGGGGCGTGAACCGGGTGGTCTATGACGTGACGTCCAAGCCGCCGGGGACGATCGAGTGGGAATGATTCGGGGCCATTTTTGGCTATCGCGATCAATCGGCGTTTAACCATCAAAACATTGAAATAAAAAGATTATCTCACGTTATCTATCGGGATCAATCGCGGAGCAGCGGTTGGCTCTGGCGTCATGCGTGACGGTATCCGGCAAACTTGCACTTGGCCCAATCCAGCGATACCGTCAGAGGTATTGAAGCCAGTGACGGTATTTTTTCCGCACTAAACCATTGTAAATCAAGCGATAATGTTGGCGAAAATGGCCGAAAATCGCCTGACGGTATTTTGCGTAGAGGAGGTCGGTATGCTCACCGATGTTGCCCTTAAGAACCTGAAACCACGCGAGAAAGCCTACAAGGTCACGGACCGTGACGGCCTTTATGTCCAGGTCTCAACCTCCGGGACGCTGACGTTTCGGCTGGACTACCGGCTGCATGGGCGGCGCGAGACGCTAACGCTTGGGAAATACGGTCCCTCCGGTTTGTCCCTTGCTCGAGCCCGTGAAGCGACGATCGACGCTAAACGTGCAGTCTTCGAAGGCAGGTCTCCGGCCCAGGAAAAACAACGCGACAAACGCCGGATCAAGGAGGCCAAGAGCTTCGGTGAGTTTGGAGAGCGCTGGTTGGTGAAGGCGCCGATGGCCGACAGCACCCGCGCGATGCGGCGTTCGATCTTCGAACGAGAGCTTCTGCCAGTCTGGAAGAACCGGCTGTTGACAGAAATCACGCCGGATGACCTGCGCGCCCACTGCGGCAAGATCGTTGATCGCGGCGCACCGGCGACTGCGATCCATGTCCGCGACATCCTCAAGCAGATCTACGGGTTTGCGATCTTGCACGGGGAGAAGGTTGCCAATCCGGCCGACGATGTCGGCCCCGCCTCGATCGCGACGTTCGTTCCAAAGGACCGGTCGCTGTCGCCGACGGAAATTCGCGTGATGCTCAAGCAGCTCGACCATGTGGCGACGCTGCCAACGATCCGACTCGGGATGCGCCTATTCCTGCTGACAATGGTGCGCAAGAGCGAGCTGCAGGATGCGGTCTGGGACGAGGTGGACTTCGAGAACGCCGTGTGGACGATCCCCAAGGAGCGCATGAAGCGATCCAAGGCGCATAACGTCTATCTCTCGCAGCAATGCCTCGACATCATGATCGCGTTGAAGACTTGCGCGGGCAACTCGCGCTACCTTCTGCCGTCTCGGTATGATGCGGATGCGCCGATGTCCCGGGCGACCTTCAATCGCGTCACCTACGCCGTCGTGGAGCGCGCGCAGAAGGATGGCTTACCGCTGGAGCCGTTCACGGTACATGACTTGCGCCGGACTGGATCGACCCTGCTCAACGAACTGGGGTTCAACAGTGACTGGATCGAAAAGTGCCTGGCCCATGAAGATGGGCGGTCCTCGCGCGGCGTCTACAACAAGGCGGAGTACGAGCACCAGCGGCGGCATATGATGCAGGAATGGTCTGATATCATCGACGCCTGGGTGGCAGGGCAGAAGCGCGTGCCGGTCCTGATTCCGCCCTCGATGCCTATGCTCGCGCCTGATCCGGCGCTTTGACGGGACGCGCCTTACGCTTGCGCACATCGGGATGCGGCGCCCGGTCGATTGGCGATCGCCGGGCTGTCGCCAGGCGATCGGTCAGCCAGGCCTCGACCTCGGCCAGATCCCACACCACACAGCGTGGGGTGAGCGCAAAGCGACGAGGGAATTCGCCGCGCTGTTCCATCTCATAGATGGTGGTGTCGGCCAGCGGTACGATCTGCCGAAGCTCATGGCGGCGGATCATCCGCTTTTTGAGGGCCTCAGATTTCGTCGACATAACTCTACTCCAACGAGATTAGCGTCTGCTGCCGATTGGAGCCGATAGACCCGACATGAAAAGAGCGAACGCACCGGCGTAGGGCTCGCGGCGGCAATGGCGTACAAATCGGCGGGTCCACGGCCGAATGGATCGCGGCCGCAGGGGAAAATATTCGCATTGACCTTAGGGTCAGGCACCTAAACCGCACGCCTGACGTAGCGCAGCGCGGCGCGCTTTGACCTCAAGGCGAAACGGATGGGTGCCGCAGTCAATATTCAGTGGGGGGTTGAGAATAGCGATGACGTCCGTCTCGAATTCCCATGGACGCTCAGCGGTAGCGAAAGTCACGCCACATGCGCTCTCAATCCAGCGTGAAAGCGGCACTTCAGAAGCGAGCCGAGAACGGTCCGATCCACGTCGCGGTTCAAGTCCCAGGCTTCCCGTCAGGAGCGCCGCAAGGCTTTGCCGAAATGTCGATCCGCCAATATTCCCACCAGCATGATCCTTTGCGAGGCGTATCGCGATATTCCGTGAGCTAGTCGGACCGCTTGGCGAAATGCCAACATAGAGTAGCGACCAAGCCGTAGGCACTGGCGGTCTATTTTCCTTGGGGATGCTAGGAAACGCGTCGTTGAGTTGCTCCTCGCGACACCACCAAGCATAAAACCCTGGCGATGACGGAGGCCGGGCGGCAGAAGGCGCGAGGACTTCTCGGGTTAAAAGGTCCGAGACAATTTCCTCCGCGAGCATACCCAAATTCCTCCAGTCGACGTTGTCAGCCGGCGCGCCCGATTGACCGGCGTCTTTCATCCTGACGGCAGGCCATCGATCGCGGCGACCGCATCAACGAGCTGTCGGCGCAGACTTGCCAGACCGATCGCCAGGACGAGATCTTGCCGATCCGCCAGGCCGAGCATTGTGCGTAGCACGAGATCGGAGTGGCGCATCAGGATAACCAGGTTTTCGCCGCTCGGGCTATTCTTCCCCTCGAACCAGTTGCGAACCGCGCGCTCGTTTGAGCGCGTGAGCTGCGCCACGGTCTTGTGGGCGGAGGGCGTATTGCCGAATTCCGCTTTCAGCGCCGTGGCGATCGCTGTCGCGAGCGGCTCGACTGACTGAGGCGACGGAAAAGAATTTCCAGTTTTCGACTGAAGTTTTCGGTCTTTCTCGGAGAACGACATTCGTCCTGACTCCCAATAGATTTGGTGGGAAGTCGAACCTGTCCGCTCGGAGCCTAAACGAAAGCAGCCGGTGTGATGAACCTATCGGAGACGGTCACTGCTGAAGCATCGCCGCGGCCTCCGGTGCGCGCTGCGCAGTATGTCCGTATGTCGACGGAGCATCAGAAATATTCGACCGAGAACCAGGCCGAAATCATCGCCCAATACGCCGCTCGGCGTGGCTTCGAGATTGTGAAGACCTACGAGGACTCGGGCAAGAGCGGCCTTCGGCTCGATGGTCGGCTATCGCTTCAGCAGCTCATCGCCGACGTGCGAGGCGGTCAGACCGACTTCAAGGCGATCCTAGTCTATGACGTGAGCCGCTGGGGCAGGTTCCAGGACGCTGATGAGAGCGCCTATTACGAGTTTATCTGCCGGGAAGCGGGGATCGCCGTTCAATACTGTGCTGAGCAGTTCGAGAATGATGGCAGCCTGAGCGCGACGATCATCAAGAGCATGAAGCGGGCGATGGCTGGCGAATATAGCCGTGAGCTGTCGGTGAAGGTTTTTACTGGCCAATGCCGGTTGATCCGCCTCGGTTTCCGTCAAGGCGGTGCCGCGGGCTTTGGCCTACGCCGCTATCTCGTCGATGAGCATCGCCAGCCCAAAGCGGTCCTCAATCATGGAGAGCAGAAGAGCCTGCAAACGGACCGGGTCGTCCTCAGGCCGGGGCCACCTGAAGAGATCGAGGTGGTCCGGCGTCTCTACCGGATGTTCGTCGTCCAGCGCCGCACCGAAACGGAGATCGCCGCAGCCCTCAATGATGAGGGCATCCTCACCGATCTTGGTCGGCCATGGACGCGCGGAACCGTTCACCAGGTGCTGACCAATGAAAAGTACATCGGCAACAACGTCTACAATCGGGCGTCCTTCAAGCTGAAGGCGAAGCGGGTGGTGAACACGCCCGATATGTGGGTCCGGGGCGATGGGGCTTTCGAGGCGATCGTCGAGCGTGATTTCTTCGAAGCGGCCCAGCGGATTATTCAAGAGCGCAGTCGCCGCTTCACTGACGAGGAGCTTCTTGGTCGGCTGTCAGCCTTGCTCGTTGAGAAAGGTTGGTTGTCGGGCCTCGTGATCGACGAGGTCGAGGACATGCCGTCCAGCTCGACGTTCCGACACCGTTTCGGAAGCCTGGTGCGCGCCTATCAGCTTGTCGGGTACGCCCCGTCGCGGGACTATCGCTATATCGAGACCAATCGAACGCTGCGGACACTGCATCCCGATGTCGTGGCGCAGGTCATCGCCGATATTGGCGCGGCCGGCGGCACGGTGCGCCGCGACCCCATCACGGACCTCCTGCATATCAACGACGAGTTCACGGCCTCGCTGGTGATCTCTCGGTGCCACATCAGCCCCGCCGGCGGGCTGCGCTGGAAGGTGCGCTTCGACAGCGGGTTGAGGCCCAGCATCACCATCGTGGCGCGGATGCAGGAAGATAACGCCGCCATTCACGACTACTACTTGCTGCCATGGCTGGACGTCGGCGCCACGCCGAATCTGCGGCTCGCACCAGAGAACGGCATCCTGCTCGATGCCTACCGCTTCGATACGCTGGAGGCGTTTTTCGATTTGACGCGCCGCGTGCCGCTGAAGGTTGCCGCATGAGCGCGCCGCCCTCCGAAATCCGCTCGGTGCCGGTCGATCTGATCACCATTCTCAACCCGCGGGTCCGCAACAAGCGGATCTTCCAGGAGCTGGTGAATAGCATTGCCCATCTCGGGCTGAAGAAGCCGATCACGGTCAGCCAGCGACCCGGAAAGACGCGGTTTGACCTGGTGTGCGGTCAGGGTCGCCTCGAGGCCTTCATCGCGCTCGGCCAGACCGAAATCCCGGCCATCGTGATCGATGCGGCCGAGGAAGATTGTTACGTCATGAGCTTGGTCGAGAACCTTGCGCGGCGCCAGCACAGCCCATTGGAACTGGTTCACGCCATCGGCGCGCTGAGCGCCCGGGGCTATTCGCACCCGGAGATCGCCGCCAAGGTCGATTTCTCCGTCGAGTATGTCAGTGCGATCTGCCTGTTGCTCGACAATGGCGAGGAGAAGCTGATCGCGGCGGTCGAGCGCGGCGTCATCCCGCATTCGATCGCGATGGAAATCGCCCGCGCTAAGGAAGGCGAGGTTCAGCAGGCGCTGGCGCAGGCCTATGAGGAGAAGTCGATCCCGGGCAATCAGGTGCTCGCGATCCGGCAGATCATCGAACAGCGCAACACCAGCGGCAAGCAGCTTCACAAGCGGGGATCGCGGGTTGGTCGCACCCAAAAGCCGGTCACATCGGAGAGCCTGATCCGCGCCTATCAACGCGAGACGGAACGGCAGAAGCTGCTGATCAAGCGCGCCTCCTTGGCGCGCAGCCGGTTACTGTTCGTCGCCAACGCCATGCGGCGTCTGCTGGCCGACGATCATTTCGTGACGCTGCTGCGGGCGGAGGGGCTGAGCACCTTGCCGCGCGCACTGGCCGAGCGGATCGGACCGACGAAGGCGTAAGATGTCCGATACGGTCAAAATCGCCTTCGAGCGCAAGATCCTAGCCCTCCCGATCGCCGACCTATTGGCGACCAAGGCGCTGCCGGCAGGGGTGCGTGAGTCCGTCAAGTATCGCCGGATCGCGGCATCTGTTGCGGAAGTCGGGCTGATCGAGCCGCTGTCGATCGCGCGCCAGAAGGGCGGCAGCTACCTTCTTCTCGACGGACACATGCGCCTGGATGCCCTGCGGTTTCTTGGTGCGACCGAGGCTCCTTGCGTTGTCGCCGATGACGACGAGTCCTTCACCTACAACAAGCGGGTCAACCGGCTGGCGACGATCCAGGAACACTACATGATCGTGCGCGCGCTCGATCGTGGGGTGTCGGAGGAAAAGCTGGCGCGCGCGCTCAATGTCGACGTGAAGGTGATCCGCCAGCGCCGGCATCTTCTGGCAGGGATCAGCGGGGATGTCGCCGAGCTGCTGAAGGACAAGCCGGTAGGGCACCACGCCTTCCAGAAGCTGCGCAAGATGAAGCCGATCCGTCAGCTTGAGGTGGCCGAACTGATGGTGTCGGCGAACAATTATACGGTCAGTTATGCCAAGGCGCTCCTGGCGACCTCGAAGCCGTCGGATCTGCACAAGCCTGACGAACTCAAGAAGGCGACGGGGTTGTCGGCCGAGCAGATGGGGCGTCTCGAACGGGAGATGGCGTCCGTGAGCGAGGATTATAAGGAGCTTGAGGTCTCCTATGGCGACGACATGCTGGTCCTGGTCGTGGCGTCCGGCTTTATCGAGCGCCTGCTGGCGAAGCCCGAGATCGAGGGATTTCTCGCGGGGCGGCACCCCGAGTTTCTGGAGAATTTCCGCGCCATCGTGCAGGCCACCTCGCTCGATCAATCGACGACGCCCTGACCGTTCAAGCTTGGGGACCGGGACCCAGAAGCGCCGGGACCGTCGGAGAAGCCGCCGCGAGGGGCGGATCAAGGGCGGTGGCGGGGATGGCGGCGAACCCGCTCGGAGCCCGCTAGGCCAGTCGCCATAGGGCTGGCTGCGTGCCGTTCGCGGCATGATTGTTCTGGAGCGCGCCGATCATTCCGGGTCGGCGCGCTCCAATCTCTTTAAGCGCTGGAATTATCGCGCATCTCAGATGCGCGATAATTCTTGCACGCGGAGCCGGATGGTGGGATTGACGCGCATCTGAGATGCGAGATAATCCTATGGCTCTTCATCTAGTCGGTGAGACAATTGACGCCAAACGCGCGCATCAGCGCGCGCAAGCCGGTGAGTTGATCCAGCTCGTGCGCGGGGTTTACGTCGATGACCAAGGTGACATCGAGGCGACGATCCTCGGTCATGCGGTGCGTATTGCGCACTATCTCTATCCCAACGCCTATCTGTCGTCGGCAAGCGCGGCGCTGCTCGCGCCGACGCCGGACGGACGGTTGTTTATCAGCGGCCGCCGCAACCAGCGCACGCGGTTGCGGACGCTCGAGATCATCCAGAACGAAGCGCCGAAGCATCCATCGACCGCGATCGCGGTCATCGGCGACGACCTGGGCGAATTGCGCGTCGATGCCTCATCGCCACGCCAGCGCTTTCTCGAAGCGTTCCGCCTGCGCAGCGAACATGCGAGCGCGGTTACCGCCGAAATGCGTGCGCAGATGGCGGCGCGCCTGGTGGAGGAACATGGGACGCCTCAAGCCGCGGCCGACGCCGTCTGGGTGCTGGCGCGCGAGAACGAATGGTATCGCGAAGGTGAAGGCGCCGAACGCTTCCTGCTGGCACAGCCGGGCGTTGCTAAGGCGCCGGTCAACAAGGCAGCGCTCGATCTCCTCGTCGAATGGCACGGTGAGCCGCTTGGCCGGCTGACCCACGATGGATTTGAATGGCGCTGGAAGCCGGGGCGTCGAGCGGGACCGGCCCTCGTGCGCGAAACCACGCCGGGCAAGCTGCCGGCCTTCATTGAATCGCTGCTTCCCGAGGGCTGGCTGGCGCAGGTTCTCCACGAACGCGATGAACGCGAGGCGCTCCGGCGCGGACGGCGATATATGTCGAACATCGTCATCGTCGAGGGTCGAGAGGAACTGGCGGCGCTGCCTGCTGACATTCTCACGACCACACTGGCTGGATACATCGACACCGGTCGCTTCACGGGCCGCTACGCCGGTCCGGCGCGGGGCGAGATCGAGGAGACCTTCGAGCAGAACCTGGCGCGCATCTTCGCGCGCGCGGAAACGCCGCGCCTGTCGGGCGTCCAGATCAAGGCGCCGATGAGCCTGATGCCTGATGGCGCCCTCGTTCCGGCCATCGATCAGCCGTTCACCCATATCCTCAAGCCCGCCGGCACGGCGGGCTTCGAGACGTTACCGGTCGTCGAGTGGCTTTGCCTGGAGCTTGGACGCTCGGCCGGGTTCGATGTGCCCGACGCCGCGCTGCTGGAGATGCCCGACGGCATGTCGCCTGCACTGGTCGTCGAGCGGTTCGATATTCGTCGCGGGCCAGCGGATCAGCGGCGTCTGGCGATGGAGGACTTTTGCTCCATTTTGGACCTTCCAGCATCCGCCAAATACGACGGAACGATCGAGCGGATGGCGCGCGGCCTACGACCGCTGTCGACCGATCCGGCCAGCGATCTCGATATCCTGTTCCGCCGGGCCGTGTTCGCCTGGCTCATCGCCGATGGCGATATGCATCTCAAGAACCTCGCTGTGCTCAAAGTCGCCGAGGTGGATGCCAAGGCCTTCACGAACGTGCGCTTCGCGCCGCTCTACGACGCCGTCACTACGCGCGTCTTCCCGGGTTTGGGGGGCGATCGCATGGCGCTCAAGCTCAACGGCAAGGATGACCGTCTGACGCGCCAGGACTTCCTCGCGCTGGCGCGGACAATCGGCCTATCCGCCGGAGATGCCGAGACTGCGATTGCGGACTTGACCGCTCGTGTGGCCGACCGGGCGCAGGGACTTCAGCTACCTGCCTTCGCGGCCGAGGCTGAGGCCGCCAAAACAGCGCAGGACAAGGTGATCGCCTTGGTCGGGGAGCGCTGCAAGGCACTTGCCGTTGAAGGCGACTGAGCGGCGCGACGTCACGGCTGGAGCCGGATTTGCAGGTCGGCGAGATCTTCTGCCGCCATGGCGGTTCCCATGAGGCTGTGAAGATACTCCAGCAGGTCTTCCTGACGCGGTTGCCCGAACGCGAGGCGATAGACGGTCAGGCTTCGTTTGAGCCACTCGAGTCGTCGGACCTCGCGGCTGAACGGGAGCATGGGCACGCGGCGTTCGACCTTCACCGGCCCTTCGTAAATCCAGTAGGGAATGAGGTCAGAGTCATTCTCGGTCTCGGCGCGAGCTGCGTCGAACATGATCTGCCAGGGATCATCGTGATCTCTCTCGCGCCCACGCACCACTTCGACCTGCCGATGCGCCAGATTTAGGCGGATAGCGTGACCCTTGAAGCGGTGGACACGCCCCTCGCGCTGCTCGAGATCGACGGGATTTCCGGGCAAGTTCCAGTGATAGAGCCGATAGCAATAAGGGTGAAAGTCGAGGCCTTCCTGTCCGACGGAGGTCGTGGCCAGCGCGAAGGGTCGGAACGGTGAGTTGAAGGCATCGCGAACGCTGGAGAGGCGTGCGGCCCCGCCTTCCTCGTCTTTGTAGTCGGCCAGGCGCATGGCGAAGCGCCCGCGCATCTGGAACTTGTTGATCACCAGCTTCTTACCGTCGACCGTTGGATCCTCGACATCGATCTGCGAGGGGCGAATGGCCAACGCCTCCGAGATCGCCTTGCTGATCCCAGCGATACGATCGACGGCTGGCTTGGCGCCCAAGCCCTCGGCGTCGAGCAGATAGTGGACGTACTCGTCGAGAACGGCCTGAAGGTTATGCTCAACGCCGTAGGTGAGCACCTGGCGCCAATAGCGGTCATCGTCGTCCTTGCGGAGGAGGGCGACGGCGTCGTGCTGGTTGAAAAGCGTGCGGAAACCCCAGGAGATCTGGTTCGCTGCCTTCAGCAGTCGATGATCGTCCCAAGCGAGATCGGGCGCGATCCGGTGCAGGGCGCGCAGCGCACAGACTGCGGGGCTACCGAGAGCAACATCGACCAGAAGGTCAATCAGCGTGTCCGGTACGGGTCCAAAGGTGCGTTCGGTCGTCACAGTCCGCAGTTCGGCGACATGCTCCTTGAAACCCTCTTCGTTGCCAAGCAGCGCGAAGCCGTAAGGCGAGTTGACCCAGGCGACGGAGCTGGCTTTCGCCATGGCGTCGATGACGGCCGGGGCAGCCCATTCCCAATCGCGGCCATCTGCGGTGTCGCCTGACCGCTCGGCGAGCGCGGCGACGCTCTCGCGCAAGCGGTCGGCGACGGCTTTACGCATGGCTTCGACCGACAGGGTTTCGTTTGACGCTCCAAAGATCGCAAGAGGGTCGGCAAGGCGCGCCAAGGTCGGCGACGGATAGACCAGGTGCATTGCGCGCATGGCGACTAGCCGCCCTTGATTTTGCCGGAACTGGATGGGGCGTGGGCGAACATGACCGAAATATCGCTGCCCCGAAGCGCCGACGCCCATGCGGCGTTCGGCCTCGTAGGACAGGATTGACGCGATCGCATCGGGCACCATCGACCAGGATGAGAAGATCAGCGCCTTGGTCAGCGGCGGCCCGGATCGCTCGGGACCGTAATAGGGTAGGGATGGTGGGATCCACAGATGTTGATCGAGACCATCGCCGAACACGTCATCCATGACGCCGCGCATCCGACCGTTAGCGGGTTCGAGCGGCTCGTAGGCGTCAAGCCGGTCGCGATCGAGCATGGCAGGCCGTGCGCGTTCGAGCGCAGCGCACAGATTGGGCGCCGGCTTGTCGAGCTGATCTTTCAGAAGCCGTTTGAGCGCATAGTCGCGCATGAAGTTGAGGAGGTAGGGCGCGGACTTCCAGTATTCAGTGATCTCCGGCGCATCGAGGGCGCGCGCAACGTCCGACACTGCTGCGGCCTGGCGTAGGTCAGATGGCAGGATCGTGATGGCCATCGGCGGCTCGCTCACCATTGAGTCGCGCTCGATGGTGCTGGCCACGCGTTCGGTGCGCGCCATTACCTTGCGCAGCCGGTCCTCGACGACGTGGCGCGCGCCGATGGCCTCGTTGCGCGCGCCGGGCAGGGCATGAAGGAAGCCGCGAAACTCGCGCATTTCGCGTTCCAGCGCTTTAGCCACGTCGGGACCGTTGGTCCGACCGTAGAGGAAGGACAAGGTCTCCAGAAAATCACGGTAATGTTCGCCGTCATCGGGTTCGTCACCCGACAATGTCAGCATCCGGTAGGGTGTGGCGGAAAGCAGAAGCGTGCGCGCGGCATGACTCTTGCCGTCCGAGTAGTCGAACAGCTCGCGCGCCAGATCAGCAGCCGGGGTTTCGCCGTGGAGCAAGTCGCGGAACCGCTGAAACTCATCCATGATGATCAGGTCGGGTTTCAGGGCGTCGATGCAGGCGTGCGAGAGTTTGCCGCGAAGACGACCGACCAAGGCATTGCGCCGCTGGTTCAGCTCATAAGGATAGGCTTCACGGCGACGCGGGAAGAGGTCGCAGACCGCCTCCAGTTCCGTGAACAGTTCGTCATCTTTTTCGACGTCGCGGCGGAAGCGATCGATGATCCGTTGATCAACACCATCCAGAGACAGTTCGCGGACGGCGGTATTCCAGCCATCAACACCGGCGGACACCTGAAGCAGATTGTGCAGGCCGCGCGGCCGCGACACCCGGTCTTCGAGCATCCGCAGCAGCAGGGCGCGTTCCTGCGTGACGCCTGTGGTCGAGCGCAGGTCAAAGGTCGTGCCTGGTGTCAGGCTGATGAAGTTGACCTTGTTGGCGTCGAGCCCCTGATCGCCCCGGACCTGGAGCGGTATAAGGGTCATGCGGGTCGGTAACGCCAGCTCGCGTCGGCCAAGCACATTGAGCCGATTGATGTTCTGAGCCGCAATCGCCTGATTGGAACAGATATAAAGGATATCGATCCGGTCGGTGCTGCACCAAAGCTTCTCGATAGTGCGGGCGATGACGCCGCGCGCGACCATGGTTTTGCCAAGGCCCACTTCGTCCGCGACGAGAAATTGCCTCACGGGATCCTGATCGCCGTAAAGCCGGTCAAACACATAATCTACGGTACGACGCTGAAAGGCTTTCAGCGGAGCGAGGGCAGCTTCGGCTTCAAACCGGTTATCCGTCATGGCTGAGGCCCTGATCCTGGAGGGCAATGCGGAAAGCATCCCAAAGGGTTCGGAAATCGCTGGGTATCGGATCGGCGCCGGTATCGTTGCCAGCCTCCAATCGCGTCATCAGGCGTTCGATTGCATGAAGTCTTTCGCCTCCACGACACAAGGCGCGAACCATATCTTCCAGGAGCGGTGCGTCGTCGGCGGCACTGGCCCAAGCCATGCTGCCGGAACCTTCCTGCGCCGCCAAGGCCGCGCCGAATGGATCGCCGAGCTCTGACAAGAGGAGCCGCAGATAGCGAAAGAACGCATCTCGGCTGTCGATCACCCAGCGAAGAATGGCGGCATGGCGTTCAGGTGGAAGGCCTTCCATCACCAGACTGGTGCTGAACAGGGCTGACACCTGGGCACCGTCTGCGGTCAACCGAAAGGCCAGAAAGCGGGTGAGGTCGACGATCGGCATGGCACCGAGATCGACGGCCGTTCCTGCGCGAAGGGCATCCAGCACATCGCTGGCATGGCCATCTCCTCGGGTGATGGGCCAAACCTGCAGCGAGGTGACGCCGACAAGCGGCAACGGCTCCGTGGGAATGAGCCAGACGCGCCACGGGTGCGCATCGCCGTCAATGCTTTCGATCCGCTCACAGCGCAGGCGCAATCCACCGCGGCACAAGGCGCGGCGTGCGTCGTCGAGCCGGGCCTCTGCGGCGATGGTGGCGGGATCAATGGGTTCAAGCTCGCTGGCAACGAAGGTGCGGGTGAGGCGCCCAAAGCCCTTCTCGCCCATGATCTGCTCGACGCTGCCGACCTTAGATCGCTTGCCTCTGAGCGAAGCGAAGAGCTCCACATTGTTGCCCGACAGAAGGGCAGGACGCGTCGCGTTGCCGGACCCGATCGTCAGGATCGTGTCCCAGCCCGTCTCGGCGATGAATGCCTTTGCGTGTAGTCCCTGAAGCGCGCTGGTGGAGACCTCCTCGCCGTCTTCGCTTGCGGCCATTTCGTCGAGGACGGAAACGCGTTCAAAAGCGTCCAGTGTGGCGCTATCGACGCAAGCCAATTGATCCGGCCGGCTGATGATGACGGGCTTTTCTGCTGTCGGCAGCCCGCTGAGCAGGTTGAGCGCATTGGTATCGCAAAAGGGCGAGATGACGCCCAGTCGCGCGCAGGACGCAGGCTGCCAGATTTTCCCGCCAAACCCGTTGACCGCGAAGCTGACCTCGTCGAACCGGTCGGGCACGCTCCACCGGGCGCGCCGAATATCTTCGGCAACCTCGGCGGTCAGTGTGCGCGCATCGTCGGAGATGCCGGCGACAGCGAGGTTTGGCAGTCGGCTCAGAAGATCGAAGAGCGGCCGGTTGTTCGCATCGGGACGGCGCGTCAGCTCGCCATCGAGGCGTAGCGAGATGTCCCAGGACCGATCTCGCGTAAGGTTGCGCGAGAGCACCAGCAACCGCAGGAGCGTCGGATCTTCGGCGCGCGTCGGCCGATAGCGGAGAGCCCAGAGCTTGGGATGGAACGCACCTTCGCGCGGTGCGGCGACTTCGACGATGATGCGTTCGAGCAGAGAGCAGAGCCGTGAATGAGGGCGGCTTTGAGCATGAAGATGCCCTGCATCGGCATAGATGACGAGGCGTCCAGCGATCCGCTCGGCGCCTTCGAGCAGCGCCAGCGGGTGGGTGAGAATGTCGTCGCGATTTTCAGCCGCGAACAGGGCGAGGCTGACGGGTGCGGCGAGCGCGGTTTCGAAATCGAGCGAGAAAGTCGTCGCGATCGCAGCGTCGAAGACATAGCCCGGAGGAGGCTGAAGGCTGTCGCCGTAGAGAACGCGGGTTTCCGGATCGAGCGTCGTTCTATTCTGCACTGGCAAGATCCCGCAGGTGCGACTTGGCTTGCGCCCATCGGAAGGTCAGCGGCTCGACACCAGAAGCGCCTGTCCAACGGTCTCGCACGGCTCGATTGGCAAATCGGGACTGGCTTGTTTTCAGTCGCCGCTCGCGATCCTGCACAAGACGGGCGGCCGGTGTCAGAGCACCGTCTAGGACGCTGCCCGCGGTCAAAAGGCCAAGCCATTCGGCGACGAAGCGTTTAGCGGCGGGCCGGATGCTGTGTGCGGGATGATCGATCGCCGCCCAGAAGGCATCGAGTGACCAAGCCCGAATTGCGGCCATGTCCAGGCTGGATTGCCATTCGGCAAACCGCACCTCGTATTTCTCGATCCATTCGGCCCGCTCACGGAGCCGGCTGAGCAGCAAGTTGTAGAGCAGCGAGGCGCCGTGCATCACGCTGGAGAATATCGCGCCATGGCCGACCAATGTGCGGGCGTCGTCAGGGAAATCGGCAAGATGGGGGTGCTCCCAGATGTTATCGCATTCAGCTTGGCTGGACCCGCTTCGCGCTAAAAAAGCCAAGAGGCTGTGCGGTTGGTGGGCGATGAGCCGATCGATGATGAACTGGGCCTCGTCGAGCGAGAGCTTGAATTGCGTATGGTCGAGCAGGTCGGTGGGACGCGCGGGCAGCGTCGGGGTCCAGATCTGAAGGGCTTGGGCCTCGGACGCTGAATCCTCGCTTTCGCGGACACGAGGCCGCGCGCGTTGGAGATGGCGCATGGACGAAAAGAGGTTGTCGGTTGAGCCTGGGAAGAGACGGATGCCCCATGTGCCGAGCCCGGCCCAGTAGACCGAACTGGGCAGTCTCTGGAGGTCCGCACCGGCATCCCTGCCAATGATGCCATTGGACTCGCCGCCGGCTTTGAGCGCGTTGGCGAGCCGGTTTTCGAGGGCGCGCGCTTCGCTCGCGAGCTGATCCGCCCCGGCCGATGATCCTTCGAGCATCTGGAACAGCCAAGGGATGAACAGCATGTAGCGCAGCCGGGTTTGGATCGTGCTGGTGCCCGGGAAAAGGTGATCCGCGATCGAATCGCGGATGCCGCCCAGACCCAGTTCGTCGCGGGTTTCCCGCTCCTGGAATAGCGCCATGATCCGCTGCGCGCGCTGGCGCTCGGCTTCATCGAAATCAATCCAGGCAAGTGAAGACATTGGCCCCCCGTGGCTTATTCAATGGACGACTGGCGTCCCTAGTGATCGACTGTCAGTCGCTGCCTATGACACGAAGGCGCATTCCGCGAGTTTCGAGGAGGTAGGTTTCGACGCCGGCCAACAGGTGGAGGCCCTCTTCCCCGATGGCTTTGCGCGATAGGCCAGGTTGCACGATCCGAACGTCATATTCGAAGCGATAATCCTGCCACCCCGCCTTCAGTTTCTTGATCGCGGCCGCGGAGCCCGTTTCGATCCGCGAGCTGAGACCTCTGTCACGACGCTTCTGCTCACGCTTGAGCATATGCTGCAGCATTCGGTTGGGGCGGTCGCGCCAACGCGCCGATTTCTGGGCCTGTCCACAAACCTCGTACAGGTCGCTGAGCCGCGCGCCCGGCGTATCGGCCCCGGAATATTTGCAGTGGAACAGGGTGGCTGAAACGACGCTGTCGGTAATCCGCAGGGCGACGACGTCTGCGATCTCACCCTTGCCGTCATCGTCGAAGATCACGTCATAGGGATCGGGGTCCGTTAGCAGGGCCTCGATCACCGTGCGCTGGACGGAGTCGGCGCGCTTGGCCGTGCCCTGTGATTCGACGCGGATATTGGCTTTCGACCAGTCCCAGGCTTCGATCTTGGCTAACGGGTAGGGCTCGACCGTCTCGCCTTCCGGCAGGCTGTAGAGGTGGCTGTAGATGAGCAGCGAGCCATCGCCGAAATCAATCTGAGGCGAGTCGTCGGCAAAGGATTCCGAAAGCGACTGGATCTTGCTGCCGATCTTGATCGCGGCCTTGGGACCACTGCGCTGCGGATAGCGGGCGCCGCCATCGCTGAACACGATCTCGAACTCAGCCGAATGATCGTCGCTACGGACCGCAAAACGCAGCGGTCCCGTGCGGGCATTGTCGAGCAGCTCTATATCGCATTCGGTGAACGAGACCGGTTGATCTCCGAACGAGATCTCGATGCGTTCTTCGATCTGCATGATCAACGATTCAGGCCAGTGAATCGCGACGGGTGGTACGGTCGGGCGCTCGTTGATTTGGCGGGGGCGCATCGCGCTCTTGAAGACCCCGTCGGTCGTGATGCTCGGGTCGTTGACCGTGCGGCCGACATCCTGACACCAATCAACCCAATCGGTGAGGTCGCGAACCTTCGCGCTCGACCAGAACTTGCCTTTGGCGGAGCAGCCGCGCGAGGCGGGCATCCCGTCAAGAAAGCCCGTGGCGAAGATGTTGTTCTTGATCCTCGATTGGGACTTTGCGCTGTCGAGACCGTCGGCGACGTCAACGCCCATGTACATGGAATAGCGAACCCCTCGGCCCTGATGATGGGTAAGTCCGAGATTGCGCAGAATGAGCCGCTTGAACCCATGGAGGCTGCGGAACACTTCTTCGCCTTCGACGCGGCGGGCGGTCTCGCCGCACACCGCTTTGGCGAGACGGTCAAAAGGCCCCTTTGCGGAACTGCTGACGTAAAGCAGTCCGCTAGCCTGATCCCAGTGCATCATGTGCAGGTCCCAGGTCACGTTGACCGCTTGCTGCGCCGTGGTCCAACGGGCCTGTTCTTCGGCGCGCGTCACGAAGATCGCCACGCGTTTGTGAGCGTTGAGCTTCATGCCGAGATAGACCCCGGCGTCGTAGAGCTCTTCGGCCTGGAACGGGTCCCAAGCGTCGCAGGCCGTGCGGTAGACCACGGCATTCATCTTTGGCTCAAGCGTCTGGAGCGGGATGTCGCTCAGATCGCCGGAGAACCCCTTGAACATCTCGGCGCGACGTACTTGACGTTCGATCTTTGCCGAACTGAGGGCCTCCACCAGCGCGTTCCAGTCTGCGTCTTCTGCATAGAGCTTGGCGAGCGAACGATCCACGTCATCGACGCCGGTGTTGGCAATGACCGTGGCGTCTCCCAACCTGGGATCTTGGCGTGTAAAGCGGCCGACGAACTGGATCGTGACTGCGACGCTCTTGTGATGATCGTGCAGCGCCGCGATTTTCAACTCCGGTAGGTCGAAGCCCTCACCGAGCATGTCGACGCAGACGATGATCCGGCTGTCGAACCGTCGCAAAGCGGCAAGATTTTCGCGACGCTCCTTAAGCGACTGCTGGCTGTGAACGATGACGGGTCGGTAGTCCGGGTAGGCAAGCGTGTAGAGGCGATGGAGATGCTTGGCGCGCTCAATGGTGCTGCACCGGGCCATCGCCAAATGATTGAGGCCGGCATCCAGATCGGCGGCGAGCACGTCACCCAGCTTATCGATGATCGCCTGGTCCGCGTCGAGCTGATCGAGTCCGAACACCGCCTCGAACCGGATCGGCTTGAAATACCCCTCCTGCTGCGCCTTCTTCAGCGGATATGTATAGATGAACTCCCCGTCGACGCGGCGGCCATCTTCGCGGAACGGTGTGGCAGTGAACTGTACGACCGGAATGGGCGGCGTGCGTTCGGCGAACAGTCCGCGAAAGGATGCCCAGGTGCGAGCCCCGATGTGGTGTGCCTCATCGATGAAGAGCGCCGAGGCTCGGGTCGCCATATGCTCCTGAACCGGCGGTTCGGCGCGGCCGGCAATATGCATGGTGGTGACGATGACATTGGCGCTGTCGAAGATCTGATCGACTTCGGCGATCGAGGTCGGGATGCGGGTGAGCCGGGTGACCACGGGAAATAGCGCAGAGACGTCGAGACACGACTGTGCCTTCAGGACGCCAAACGTCTCGAACTTCGCAGCGATCTGCTCGCGCAGCGCATCCGTCGGAACCACGACGAGCAAGCGATCAAACCCCTGACGCGCATTGAGCGCAAGCATGGTCTCTGTCTTGCCCGTGCCGGTCGGCATGACGATCGTGGCGGGGTCCGTCGAGCGCGTCGCATGAGCAAGCGCGGCGTGAAGGGCACCGATCTGCGGACGCCGTAATCCCGGATAGAGCGGCTTGTCATCTGTGGCCGCACGACCTTCGCGCAGATGAAACGCATCCTCCCAGGATGCCGTAACCCCGGTCAGCCGCTGCAGCATAGCCTGGGCACCCAATGCTGCCGGATCGATCGGCTTTGGATGCAGCCAACGCCCTTCACCACGTTCCAGCGCCTCACGGATGGATTGGGCCGTTGTCGCGCCGGGGACAAGCAGGACGAGGTCGGCATCGAGCGAGGCTGCCGTTTTGGCGCTAATGATTTTGAGCGTCTCGCCGCTTTTCAGGTTCGTCTCAAAGCCGCTTACCCGCCGAACCGTGAACGGCTTCAGGCGGCATGGGGTTAGAGCGGAGGGAACCGCCTGCTGACGCACAGCGCTGCCCAGAAGCCTGCCTTCCAGCGCCAGCAGAGCCGGGAACAGAAGCGTTACCTCCTCGCTGAACAGATCATCTTGTTCGGGCGCCTTGGCGGTCGCTCGCGTCAGCATGGCGTCCGTTCCCTTCTCTTCAGGCGGCCAAGGGCGCGGTTGTGGGCGTGACGGCGATGACCTGCCCTGTCGTGACGAGGACAATCAGGCCGCGGTCAGTCCCCGTCATGTCAAGATAGGCTCGCACCTGCGCGCGATAGTGATTGAGGGTTTCGGCTGTCGGCTGCACATCGCTTTTCCAGTCGATCACAACGGTTGGCTTACCCGCGATGTCGAAGCTGGTGGCGTCAGCGATTCCCACAGTCGCCTGTTCGACGCCGTCAACGTCCACCGCTGCATAGACCGCCAGCTCGGGCACCAACGTCGGACGCAACTCCGCGATCTCGGGGAGCGCCAATGTGCGGACCACGCAACCGGCAAGCTCGTCTGGAGAAAGGCCCCGAGAAGGGTCTGCCATGACGGGCCTGCCGATCTCCCCGATGAGCGCTCGTGCGCGCTCGCTAAGGGCTCCAGCATCGTCCGGCGTCTCGCCGGTCAGGACCTCTTCCAGCAGCTTGTGCAGGATCAGGCCCCTTTCTCGGCCGCCCTGAACATTGGGGCGCACCGCCTCGTCATCGGGCTGACCGGCCTCCGACGCTGCCCAGATTTCTACCGCTTCCGGGGTCAAAACCGGTCCATCGGCGCTTTCGTCGCGGCTTGGCGCAAGCCAGATCAGGCGACGCTGTCGCGCTACGATCGATGCCGCTTCAGCGGCAAAATCATCCCTGGTCTGGTCGTTGGCCTCGCCGCCTGCCGCAAGGTCGAGCTCGGGCGGCAAATGCGACAGATCGAGCGCCGGCAGTTCGGCAAGCGAAAGATCCAGAAGCGAAATCCATGCCGATTTCGATTGCGCCGCATCGAGGCGCGGAAGCACTAGAAGCTCGCGGGCGCGCGTTGCTGCGACATACCACAACCGGATGCGCTCGCGGTCGAGTTCGGCCTTCTCGGCGTCTCGCGCAGCGTCATAGCCAACAGGCTTCACCCCAAACACCGGGCAATAGAAGGTGTCGCTGTCGCGGTCGGTCACGGCGCTTTCGGGCGCCATGATGCCGGTCATCGTGTTGATCGGGACGACGATCGGCCATTCAAGGCCCTTGGCCGCGTGCATCGTGTAGAGCGCCACGGCCTCTTCCTGAGCATCGGGCCGTCCCTCGACCGCCCGGGCCTCATCGGTCCACGCCGCTGTCATCGTCTCGGCGAAAGCGCGCAGACCGCGAACAGCAAAGGACGTCGTCAGGCTGAGATAGAGATCGACGTTTGCAAGCGCGCGCTCTGCTTGGCCGCGATGGCGCTCCAGCAGGATGGGACGGACCCGCAGCGCGTCGATCGCTTGCGACAAAAGGTCGTGCGGTGTGGTGCTGTTGGTTTGTCGATAGAGCGCCTGTAGCGTCTCGATGGTCGATCGGGCCAGCGGATGCGCGATATGCTCGAGCTCAACGCCGAGGTCGAGGCGGGGCAGCCTTTCGGGATCGTCTTCGGCACGAGGAAGCGCCCAGATGATGTCGAGCAGTTCTTCTTCGGTCAGACCGACGAGCGGGCCGCGCAGCAATGCCCCGAGGGCGAGCGTGTCACGGCGGTCGGCGAGAACACGCGTCAGCGCGATCAGATCCTGGATCTCCTGGCGGCGGAACAGGCCTTTGCCTGCCTGCGTGGCTACCGGGATGCCGTGACGTTCGAGCGCCTCCTCGTATCGCCAAAGATCACTGCCGGTGGGCGCAAGCAACGCGATGTCGCCTGGCCGGCAAGGTCGACTAGCGCCGGAGCGACGATCGAGGATCATCTCACTGCCAATCAGCCGGGCGCACATTTGGGCGATCGCGTCGGCTTCACCGTCGCGCTGTTGCTCGGCTGAGGCCTTGCCGTTCTCATCGGCAACGGCGACGTCGAGAGCCGCAACGCAAAGGGCCTCGCCGCGATCGGCGTGAAAGGGATCGAGCGCCGTGAAGCCGGGTTGACCCTCGCTCGAAAGCAGCGCCTCGAAGCGGTCGTTCACATAGGTCAGGATCGGCGCGCAGGAACGGAAATTGGTAGAGATCGCCAGGACGCTGTCAGGGTCCTGCGCGAGATAGGCATCGCGCGCCCGGACATAGGCGCTGACATCGGCGCCGCGGAAGCGATAGATCGCCTGCTTGGGATCACCGACGAGGAAGAGCGCGCCGGGACGGATCGTGAAGGTGCTCCAGTCTGCGCTCGCGACCCCGGCCGGCGGCTCGCCGCAGAGGCGCCAGAAGATTTCCGTCTGAAGCGGGTCTGTATCCTGAAATTCATCGACAAGGACGTGCGCGAAGCGGGCGGCGAGGGACCGTCGGACATCGTCGTGATCGCGCAAAAGATCGCGCGCCGCGAAGATCAGATCGTCGAAGTCGAGCTGAGCGGCCGAACGCTTATAGTCCCGGAAGCGGGCCAGCACGGGCTGAACCTGAGCGATGAGGTCGCACAGGACGCGACTGGCGACGTTCTGGACCAGATCCTGCCAGGCTTGGCAGCACGCGGCGTAATGCGCATCCGCCGCGATGTTCAGCCGTTCGCCTTCGGTCTTGGCCAAGCCTTCGCGCTTGGCGGCTTCGACCCATTTGCCTTTCTTCTTGTAGGCAAGGAACGAGCCGGTTTTGGTGCAGAGGTCGGGATGCGGCTGTGTAACCAGCAATCGCACCAAGCCGACTGGCGTTTCGATGACCGGCCCGCTGTCGAGTCCTGCGGCCATTCCGGCGAAGCGCTCGGCGAGCATGGCGGTTTCTTCCTCCACCGCTGGTGCGGTGCGGATGAACTCCATCAAACCATCGACGGCGTGATGGAAAGCGCCAAGGTGCGGGGCCAGGCCGCTGACCGGCGGCGCGGAGACGGTCCTGCGTTTGCGTAGGTTGGCGACGATCTTGTGGATCAAGCCCACGGTTTCGCCGGGATTGTGCAGCACCATTTCCGCGATGATGCCGCCTTCACCGCCCGAGAGCTGTTCGCGCAGCCACGTCTCGACGATTTCGATGAAGGCGAGATCGGCTTGATTGCGGTCCATCACGCTCGCGCCGGGATCGATGTCCGCCTCGACCGGGTAGGGTTTGATCAGCCGCTGACAGAAGCCATGGATCGTCGAGCAGGTGATCTCGTCGATGACCGATGCGGCGGCCGCAAGGTTCGCGCTGTGGTTGGCTGACAAGCCGTCGGGAAATGCGATGCGCAATTCGGTCGGAACTGTGCCGGCCGCGAGGTCGGCGACGAAGTCGCGAACGCGGATCAGCAGCTCGCTGGCTGCCAATTCCGTAAAGGTGACGGCTGCGATCGACTTGGGCGCGATGCCCTCGGCGAGCATGGCGGCGATGCGGCCGGCCATCACGGCTGTCTTGCCGGAGCCTGCGCCGGCTTCGACCAGGATCGAGCGATCATGGACGCCGATGGCGGTGCGGCGGGCGGCGTCATCGCGCAGTGTTTTGGTAGCAGCGGTCATTACTGTGCCTCCCAGACCAGCGCGGCATCGCCGAAAGCTTCGGTAGCGGCGGGCAGTTTTCGTTTACAGTAGGTGGCGCCCGCATTGGCCGGCAGGGCGAACGCCAGATCGTCGTAGGCGCCGCCGGTGTCGGGACCGATGAGGGCCTGACCGGATTGAAGGTTCGCCCGGGCGGCTTGCAAATAGCCGGTGATCTCGGTGAGCGTCGCTTCCGGGTCGCCGAGTTGGAAGTCGACCTGATCGCGCGGAAAGAGCAGCGATGCACTGATCGACACGTCGTCGCCAAGGAGCGCCTTGACGGCGAAGGCATAGAGGCAGCGTTGCAACTCGCGGCCACCATCGAGACTAATATCGTCCTTGGGCGGCCGTCCGGTCTTATAATCGCGAACGAGCGCGCGCTTGCCGTCGCCGGCAATGTCCAGGCGATCAATATAGCCGGCGATGCGAAAGCCGGTTGCGGGGATTTCGACGGGTGTTTGCGAATCCCACGGGCTGGCGGCGTCCGCCTTGGGCGTCGCGCCGCCGAAGGCGACTTCGCCAAAAGAGCGGGCGTCGGGTAGGTGCTCATCGCCGTAAGTCAGGGCGCGCGTGGTAAGAATCCGGGCGTCGTCGAGCGTCCGTCGCCAGATGAGCGCCGGTGGGACCGCTCGTTCGCTTTCCCACACGACCGCGATCCTGGCAGCAGCATCCTGCACGGCGCCAGCGATCTGCGCTTCGTCAGCCGCGGCGAGGCCGCCGCCCTTTTCAAGCGTCTCAAGCGCCAGATCGAGTGTCATGTGAACCAGGTCGCCCATGGCCAATGCATCAAGGACAAGCGGGTCCGCGCCGCTCTCTGGGGTGCGCAGGCGCATCCCGTAGCGCCATACAAAGCCGAGCGGGCTGCGGAGCAGCAGACGAAGCGAACTGGCCGATTGAGTCCGGCCGAGAATGGCCTGCAGGAGAGGATGGTCAGCGCGAACCAGTCCATCGTGCGGTGTAATCTCCTTGCGATGCCAGTTGCGCCAAGCCGTGGTGGCGCTGATGGCCTGGCTGTCCCGCGCGAACTCATCGGGTCGTGCCATCAATCGATCGGTCTCGCTGAATGCGTGAGCCGGAACCGCATTGCGCCGGATGTAGATCTCCTCAGATGCCGGACCGAGCAGCGCGCTGCGCCCCAGCAAGCGGCCTTCGCTGTCGCGGCGAGCGCGCGACATGACGATCTGACCGCTCGTCGTGGCGAGGATGGTTTCAAAATCTCGCCGATCCGCCGCGCCGACCGGCAGCGGGTCCAGCTCAGCGGTAGGAATGATGTGATCGGAAATCAGACGATCTTCGGAAATGCCGCGCGGCCAGCGCGATGAATTCATGCCGATGAGCCGAACGAAACGGCGCGGTGAAGCCGCCAAGGCGCTTGCGGGCATCCAGGCCACGGAAACGCAGGCCTCAAGCCCGTCATCTTGTTTCAGGCTGTCCAGGGTCGCATCAAGCGACCCCGATGGTCCAGCCAGCAGTGCCTTGCGCCAGATCGCCAGGGCGCGTCCGGACAGAAAGGCTGCGCCGATCTCGTCGGCTGTCGGATGTCCCTTCGCCAACAAATCAATGATGCCACGCAAGGTCGGCGTGTGATCCGTCGCGTCGGGCCAGTCGTCGGCGGTCAGCCGGTCCAGCAAGCGGCGCCAAGATGCTGGTGAAGCCAGCGGCGCGTCGGTCGGCAGGACGCGCAGCCAGCCCTGCGGCAAGCCGGCAAACGGGCCGGTTTCCGAACCGCACAACGCTGCGAGCCGACGCATCCGGGTCTGCGAGAAGCCGCGAATGAGGAGATCCGCGAGCGCCGCAGCCGCCTGACCATCCCGGGTTGTCGTGACCTTGATGCCGTGGACGAAATGAAGATCCAGATTCGCATCTGCGCGCAGGGCGAGGAGGTGATCGTCATAGTCACCGGTCGATGCGGCCGCGATCGCGATGTCGGCGGGCTCCGCTTCGCCTGAAGCCATCAGGCCCCGCGCCCATCGAATGGCCTCGATCGCCTCGTGATAGGCAGTCGCGGCGCTGACCGTCCTGATTGCCGGAGCGGTTGGGTCTGCCCGGTTGATCGTGACGTCGAACGCGTCCAGCCACGGCGGAGTCGGCCGAGGGCCGGCTGTCCAGCTCACCGAAGTATGCGCGGTGAGCTCCTGCAGGAGCGGACGCCAGCACGGCGAAAGCTCGGTGATACCGACGATCTCGAGCGGACCCAAAACCGCATGAGCATGAGCGACGCGCTCCAATGCGCGGGCCACGAGATCGGTAGGACGCATCATACCGGGCGGCAACTGGGCTAGAACCGCAGCTTCCAGGCGAGCGATCGAGTCGAGCCGAGGATGATCCCCGGCGCGAGCGGCCAAGTCGATACCGGCCCGCCACGCCTTGTGGAGGGTGTCGGCCGCCGCATCGACCATGCCAGGAAGCAACTTGATGCTTTCCAGCTCTCCGAGGGTCGTGTCCGGCAGCACGGCCTGGATCGCGGTTCGCAAACACTCGTCATCGATCGGACGGGCGAAGCCGCCGGCCAGACGGACCGCGAGTTGTTCAAATGACATGATCTGCACGCCGTGTCGGCGCTGCCGCGCCGCGTCGAGGCGCAACTCGCGCATCGCCAAACGGCCATGGGCGACGATGGTCCGCCGGTTGGAAAGGGTGGTCATCGTCGTTCTCCCTGACTTACTTCTTGTTCGGGCGCTGCGTCAGCGCCGAAGCTGCCGCCGATTTTGCCGCTGCGCTCGACTTGGGGTCGCGCAGCACCTGCGATGCCGCAGTCGCGGCTTTTTTGCTCGTTACTTCATTCTTCGAGGGGGTCTTGGCCATGTGGTCCTCCTGTTGCCCGGCACGGTTTCGCTTGACGCGACTCCGTGATGGGAATAGAAACTACACACGTCGTGCAGATGTGTCCATATAGTTTTTATCTGCATCCGTTTTGGAGGAAGATTCGGATGGCGGAAAGCCTGACGACATTGAAGTGGGGCGTTGAGCGTCGGCTCGAGTTCATCGAGTTCCGCCTGTTCTGGGAGGGCGGGGTCAATCGCTCGGACATCATCGAGATGTTCGATGTCTCGGTGCCGCAAGCGTCGAAGGATCTGACGCTCTACCAGGAGCGAGCGCCTAATAACGCCCTCTACGACAAGAGCGCCAAGCGGTACGTCGCGAGCGAGCATTTCGAACCTCATTTCCTCAAGCCCGATCCCGACGGCTATCTGTCGCGCCTGCGGTCGGTTGCTGAAGGACTGATCGATCTATCGGAATCCTGGATCACCCAGGTTCCTGACACTGACATCGCCTTGACACCCCGGAGGGATATCGACGCGTCCGTGTTGCGCACGGTCCTCAGCGCCGTGCGCGATCACCGGTCTGTGGACATTCACTATCAGTCGATGAGTAAGGATCGGCCCGATCCGATCTGGCGCCGGATCACGCCCCACGCCTTCGGCTATGACGGCTTCCGCTGGCACGTTCGCGGCTATTGTCACGTCACCGACAAGTTCAAGGATTTCCTGCTGCCGCGCGTTCTCGGGATCGGGAGCCTCGACGAACCTGGGGCACCCGCAGAGCATGATGCGCTTTGGCAAGAGCGGTTCGGTGTCGAGATTGGCCCTCACCCTGATCTGACCACAAGTCAGAAGGCCGTCGTCGCCAAAGACTATGGCATGGAGAAAGGCTCAGCGGTCCTCACCGTGCGCTACGCCATGCTGTTCTATGTTCTTAAGCGGCTCGGCCTCTTGGGCGACGCCGCCAAGCTGCCGGCCCGGAGTCAGCACATCGTTGTCGTCAATCAGGCCGAGACTGAGGCGGCTTTGGAGAAAGCCGATTTTGCGGCGTGAGCATCAGGGCGTTTGGGGTCAGTAAGGGTAGATATGGCAAGGCTTGAAGAGATTCGGAATGGCGCGTCGGTGCGCGGCATCGCCTCACCCCAGGCGGCCCAGATCCTGTCTGTCGACTGGATCGGCGATCAGGCGATCAACGTCGTCTACCGCGATCTGAACGGCGCCGTTGCGGAAGCCGTGCTCTATCGCGACGACGAGTACCGGCTCGAAGTCGAGGTCAACGGGCGGCCTTGGTCTTTCGACGGCGATGGTGCGCTGCTTCGACTGGTGACCGAGGCCAACCGGATCAAGCTCGCCCATTTTTTTGACCCCTATCTGGCCATCCACACGAGTCTGGTCGATCCGCTGCCGCACCAGATCTCGGCCGTCTATGGCGAGATGCTGCCGCGCCAGCCACTACGCTTCCTGCTGGCCGACGATCCCGGGGCGGGCAAGACGATCATGGCCGGCCTGCTGATCAAGGAGTTGATCGCGCGCAGTGATCTCGAGCGCTGTCTTGTGGTGGCGCCGGGCAGCTTGGTGGAGCAATGGCAGGACGAGCTGGGTCAGAAGTTCAATCTCGAATTCGACATCCTGACCCGGGACATGATCGAGACGTCACGGTCAGGTAATCCGTTCGAGGACCGCAACCGGCTGATCGTTCGCCTCGATGTCCTGGCGCGGAACGAGGAGTTGCAGGAAAAGCTGGCGAGCGCCCGCGAGTGGGACCTTATCATCTGCGATGAAGCGCATCGCATGTCGGCGACCTATTTCGGCGGCGACGTTAAATACACCAAACGCTATCAGGTTGGTCAGAAGCTCGGCGAAGCGTGTCGCCACCTACTGCTGATGTCGGCCACGCCGCACAACGGCAAGGAGGAGGATTTTCAGCTTTTCATGGCGCTCCTCGACGGGGACCGTTTTGAGGGACGCTTCCGCGACGGCGTTCACTACGCCGACACCGCCGACATGATGCGCCGCCTCACCAAGGAGGAATTGCTCCGCTTCGACGGTCGACCGTTGTTTCCGGAACGCCGGGCGTACACTGTCAAATATCAGCTCTCCGAGCTGGAGGCGGCGCTCTACACCGCCGTCACCGAGTATGTGCGTACCGAGATGAATCGGGTGCAGCGCTTCGCCGAAGGAGACGGAAAGAAGCGCAACAATGTCGGCTTCGCCTTGCAGATTCTCCAGCGGCGCCTCGCCTCATCACCAGCGGCGATCTACCAGTCGCTCAAGCGCCGGCGCGAGCGGCTTGAAAACGAACTCGGGGAGGCTCGGCTTGCCGCCAAGGGCCGCCGTGCGGGCTTTGCCGCGCCGGACGTCAATGCCGACATCCTCAAGAATATCGAGGAATATGGCCAGGACGAGATCGACGACCTCGAAGACCTGATCGCGACTGGCGCGACGACCGCGGAGACGGTCGAGCAGCTCGCGCTCGAAGTTGAGACGCTCAAGGGCCTGGAGACCATGGCGCTAGGGGTCCTGCGTTCTGGCCTCGACGCCAAGTGGACGCAGCTCAATCGTATTCTCGACGATGACCTCATGGTCGATGCCGACGGCAATCGTCGCAAGCTGATCATCTTCACCGAGCCGAAGGACACGCTCCATTACTTGGTCGACAAGGTCCGCGCTCGGCTCGGCAATCCTGATGCGGTCGATGTGATCCATGGCGGCGTGTCGCGGGAAGAGCGGCGCAAGGTCATCGAGCGGTTCATGCAGGACCGCGACATGCTGGTGCTGATTGCCAACGACGCAGCCGGCGAAGGTGTGAACCTTCAGCGCGGCCACCTGATGGTCAACTACGACCTGCCCTGGAATCCCAACAAGATCGAACAGCGTTTCGGCCGCATCCACCGGATCGGGCAGACCGAAGTCTGCCATCTGTGGAACCTCGTCGCGGCCGATACCCGCGAAGGCGAGGTATACGCTCGGCTTCTCGAGAAGCTCGAGGCGGCGCGGGAAGCCTTGGGCGGCCGGGTCTATGATGTCCTGGGCGAACTTTTCGAGGGTGTCGCGCTCAAGGATCTCCTGTTTCAGGCCATCCAGTATGGCGAGCAGGAGGACGTTAAAGCCAGGCTATTCCGCCAGGTCGATGGCGCGGTCGATCAAGGGCACCTGCTTGAGTTGCTCCAGCGGCGTGCGCTGACGAACGACACCATGCCCGAGGCCAAGGTCGAGGAGTTGCGCCTGGAGATGGAGCGCGCCGAGGCTCAGCGGCTGCAACCGCACCATGTCCAAAGCTTCTTCGTTGAAGCTTTCCAGCATTTGGGCGGCAAGATGAAGCGCCGGGAAGAGGGGCGTTGGGAGATCACTCATGTCCCGGTCCGGATCCGCGAGCGGGATCGCCAGATCGGCACCGGCGCGCCGATCCAGAAGAAGTATGAGCGCATCTGTTTCGAAAAGGGCCGGATCAACCAGCAACCGGTAGCGACATTCGTGTGCCCGGGTCATCCGTTGCTAGAAGCGGTGATCAGCATCGTGCGCGAGCAATATGAGCAGATCATGCGTCAGGGCGCGATCTTGGTCGACGACCTTGATGCGGGGACTGACCTGTCTGCGGTCTTCCTTCTTGAGCACAGCATTCAGGATGGCCTGGCGACAAGCGCGGGCAAGCCGCATGTGGTGTCGCAGAAGCTTCAATTCGCCTCGATCAACAAGGCGGGGGAGGCCGCCAACGCCGGTATCGCGCCGCACCTCAACCTGCGCCCTGCCACTCCTGAGGAGATCGCCATCGTGCAGGACGTCCTCCATGAGGACTGGCTGACGACTGAGCTGGAAAAGACGGCCGTGCGGTTCGCTACTGTCGAGCTGGCGCAGGCGCATGTGGCCGAGATCAAGGCGCGCCGCTTGCCCGAGATCGAGAAGGTCGAGCGCGAGGTGCGCGCCCGCCTCAAGAAGGAGATCAACTACTGGGACTCGCGCGCGTTTGAACTGAAGGAAGAAGAGAAGGCGGGTAAGAAGACTCGCTTGAGCTGGCAAAACGCCCAGCGGCGCGCTGAAGACTTAGCCGAGCGCCAGAAGCGGCGCATGGATCAGCTCGAACAAGAGCGGTTCATTTCATCGCAGCCTCCGAGGGTTCGGGGCGGGATGGTTGTCGTCCCGCGCGGCCTTCTCGACGCGCGCGGCATTCCGGGTGCCGCTCCTGCCGAGGGAGCGCCACCCCCGTTCTCGGCTGACGCTGACGCGCGCCGCGTTATCGAGCTGGCTGCAATGGACGCGGTCATTGCGACGGAGCGGGCACTCGGCAATGTGCCCAGCGACGTGTCGGCGCAGAAAATCGGGTACGATATCGCGTCGTACGATCCACGCACTAAGCATCTGCGCTTCATCGAGGTTAAGGGTCGTATCCACGGTGCCGATAGCGTGATGATCACCCGGCAGGAGGTCATCACCTCGCTCCATGAGCCGGAAAAATATATCCTCGCTATTGTTCAGGTTGAGAATGGATTTGCGCAAGCGCCGCGCTACCTACATGGCCCGTTGTCGGACCATGAGCCTTCGTTTGAGGCGACTGCAATACAGTTCGACCTCGCAAAGCTAATCGCCCGATCAGGACTGCCCGTATGACTGAAGAGAATTTGACCCAAGAGCCTCGCGGCCGTTCTGTCGTGTATTCCTTTTTCAACAAGTGGGAAGCGCCGTTAAAATCGGGGAAAGTCCATCTCTTCTTTCGAAAACGCTTTCCCTCGAAGCTACCTGACCGAGTCTACTTCTACATTGGCGCGCCCGTCATGTCGGTCGTAGGCAGTGCGAAGGTAACGAAAATTGAGCGTGTGAGCGCAAGTCAGGCGCTCAGCCTCGCGCCCCGCGGCTGCATACCCGAAGACGAACTCGCTAGATATCTCGCTGACAGAGACTCTGTTGGTGCGATCTATATGGAATGCTTCGAGTTTTTTAATCGTCCAGTTAGCGCGGACGATATTTCGAGCCGGATGGTCTTTTCGCCACCTCAGAACTTCCAGAATCTAAGCGCAGAAGATGAGAAAATGTTAGTGGAGATGGGGCGTTGACCGTAAAAAAGCTCATCGAGGTGGCGTTGCCCCTCGAAGCAATTAATGCTGCGTCGGCGCGCGAGAAATCGATCCGCCATGGTCATCCCTCGACCCTCCACCTTTGGTGGGCGCGGCGCCCGCTAGCGGCTTGTCGGGCGGTGCTATTCGCACAGTTGGTCGACGATCCATCCAGCCACCCTGAGGTGTTCACGACGGAAGCCGCAGTCGATGCGGAGCGCGCGCGCCTATTCCGGATCATCGAGGATCTCGTTGTGTGGGAAAACTCCGCCAACGAAGAGGTGCTTGAACGGGCCAGGATCGAGATTCGGCGAAGCTGTGGTGGCCGGCTGCCGCAAATCTATGATCCCTTCTCAGGCGGTGGCTCGATCACGCTTGAGGCTCAGCGGCTCGGTTTGCCGGCACAGGGTTCTGACCTCAATCCGGTCGCGGTGATGATCGGGAAAGCGCTGGTTGAGCTGCCCTCGCTCTTCCAGGGTAAAGGGCCCATTCACCCTGGACCACAGGACCGCATCCATTACCGCAATGCTGAGGGCTTGGCGGAGGACGTGCGATATTACGGTGAACGCCTGCGGGATCTCGCTTTTCAGCGGATCGGGCATCTCTATCCGAACGTCCCGTTGCCGGCTTCATACGGGGGTGGCGAGGCAATTCCGATCGCCTGGATATGGTCGCGAACCGTGCCAAGTCCTGACCCCGCCTTCTCCGGTGCGCCGGTTCCTATCGCTTCCTCGTTTCTTCTTAGTGCAAAGCCGGGGAAGGAAGTCTGGATCCAGCCTGTCGTCGATAAGGCATCGATGACCATCGCCTATGAGATCAGGCGCGGTGGAACCAAGGCGGAGCTGGCCAAAGCCAAGGAAGGCACAAAGGCCGGACGAGGTGCCAATTTCCGGTGCTTGCTTTCCGATACAGCAATCACACCCGATTATGTGAAAAGCATCGGACGCGCTGGACGTATGGGCCAAGTGTTGATGGCGATCGTTGCGGAAGGCAAGAGCGGTCGCGCTTACGCAGCGCCGACGCCTGAGCAGGTAAATGCCGCCTTTGCGGCCAAACCAGACTGGAAGCCAACTACCAATCTACCCAATGATCCACGGAATTTCTGGACGGTCGATTACGGCCTTACGACGTTCGGCGATCTGTTCACCGATCGCCAGCTCGTTGCCCTGACGACATTCAGCGATCTGGTCCACGATGTGCGTGCAATCATCGAGAAGGATGCTTTGGTTTCTGGAATGCTAGATGACCATGCACGTCTCGCCGACAGCGGAAAAGGCGCAAAGGCGTATGCAGAGGCGGTAGCCGTTTACCTAGGCTTCCTTACCGGCCAACTCGCCAATCATTGTTCAACCATTTGCGGATGGAACGCGCCCAATCAGCAGATGCGCTCGACCTTTGCTCGCCAGGCTATCCCGATGACCTGGGATTTTGCCGAAGTGAATGTCTTCAGCACCTCAAGCGGCAGCTATCATAGCCTCTTCAGTCGCATGGTGAAGGGTTTTGAGGCCATAGGTGCTGGCGTGCAGCAAGCATCTGTAACGCAGGCAGATGCGCAGAGCTTGTCCTACAACTCTGGAACGGTCGTCTCCACCGATCCGCCCTATTACGACAATATCGCATATGCAGACCTTTCGGACTTCTTCTTCTGTTGGATGAAGCCCTCTCTGAAGGAAGTATATCCCGACCTTTTTGGGCTTCTTGTGACGCCGAAAGCTGATGAGCTTGTTGCCACCCCGTACCGTCATGGCGGTCGCGAGGCCGCTGACGCGTTCTTTTTGCAGGGAATGCGTCGGGCAATCACGACTATGGCTCAGCAGACCTCGGCTGATTTTCCTACGACCATCTATTACGCCTTCAAGCAGAGTGAGGTGGAGCAGGAGGGCATAAGTTCGACCGGTTGGGCCACGTTCATCCAGTCTATCGTCGAGGCTGGCTACGCAGTGGTGGGAACGTGGCCGCTTCGCACCGAGAAGCCTGGGCGGATGATCGCCGTCGGCACCAACGCGCTCGCCAACTCGGTGGTGCTAGTCTGCCGTAAGCGAGACATTGCTGCGGAGGCGATCACGCGAGCCGAGTTCATCCGCGCGTTAAAGCGGGAGCTACCGCCGGCAATATCAGAATTGCAATCCGTGAGCATCGCGCCTGCAGACATGCCGCAATCGGCCATCGGCCCCGGCATGGGGATTTTCTCTCGTTATGGTGCCGTCCTGGAATCGGATGACACGCCAATGACCGTCAAAGCCGCCTTGCAGCTCATCAATCGCGAGCTCGATGAATACCTTGGCGGCATCCAAGGTGAATTTGATCCCGACACCCGCTTCGCGATCACATGGTTTGAGCAAAACGGTTTGAAGGCAGGTGATTACGGCACCGCGAACTCCATTGCTCAAGCACGAGGCGTGTCGGTGGAAAGTGTCCGCCATGCTGGGATCGTTGAAGGCCAAGCTGGCAAGGTTCGCATTCTCGCGCGCGACGAGTTGGACGACAAGTGGGATCCTGCCGCAGACGGTCATCTGACAGTCTGGGAGGCGTGCCAGCATCTCGTTCGCGCTCTCGAGAATGACGGTGAAGCCAGCGCAGCGTTGCTTTTGAAGAAGCTGGGATCGGAGATGGCGGAGGCCGTCAAGGATCTGGCTTATTGCTTGTACGGCATTTGCGAGAAGCGAGCCGATGCCAAGGAAGCTACATCTTACAACGCGTTGATTGCCGTTTGGACCGAGCTTACTCGGCAGGCAGCGGCAATCCACGACACGGGTGGCGATCGCCAGACCCGGTTGGATCTCTGAGGGGTACGAGTAGATGGCCAAAAGTACGCGCCAGCAAGTGTTTGAGGGTATGGAGCTGCTGCCCGAGGCGCTGATCCCCTTTGTGGAGAAGCGTCTGGAGAGCTCGCTTAAGGGTCATTGGCAGGTCCAGGTGCTGGAGAAGCTCCCCGGCCTGCGACCCAACGGTAAAGGCGAAGTGGGCTGGGATCAGGCCGCGCTCTTCAATGCCATGGACCGCTTCTGGATGGACGCGTTCAAGGCCGTGCTTGGTCGAGCTGAGCGGTCACTGGTCAACGAGTTGGTCGACGTCCGCAACAAGCTCTCGCATAACGAGACCTTCACCTACGATGACGCCGAGCGCGCGCTGGACTCCATGCGCCGGCTGATGGAGGCGATCAGCGCCGGCGAGACGGCTGAACAGCTTTCCAAGATGCGCGATACGATCCTCCGCACGAAGTTTACCGAGCTTCAGCGGAATGAAGAGCGTCGCAAGACGCAGCGGCTGGACATCTCTGTCGAAACTGTCGCCGGCCTGTTCCCATGGCGTGAGGTGGTCGAGCCTCACCAGGACGTTGCGACAGGTGAATTCCAGCAGGCCGAATTCGCGGCCGACCTCGGCAAGGTTCATACAGGCAGCGCTCCGGCAGAATACCGTGATCCACAGCAATTCTTCAGCCGGACCTATCTGACCGAAGGCCTAAGTACGCTGCTTGTCGGCGCCGCCAAACGCCTGTCGGGCGGCGGCGGTGATCCGGTGGTCGAGCTGCAAACCAACTTTGGCGGCGGCAAGACCCACTCGATGCTGGCGCTCTATCATATGGCTGGCGGTACGCCGGCGCAGGATCTGTCGGGTCTCGATCAACTGCTCGATGAGCATGGTCTGGCGGTCCCGGCCAAGATCAATCGCGCCGTTCTAGTCGGAACGTCGCGCGGGCCGCAGGACGTTCTCAGCGCCACTGGCGATCGGAAAATCCGCACGACCTGGGGCGAGCTGGCATGGCAGCTCGGGGGTGAAGAAGCCTTCGACATGATCGCGGAGAATGACGCGAAGGGCATCGCGCCTGGGTCGAACCTCCTCGAGGAAATCTTCAACAAATACTCGCCGTGCCTGATCCTGATCGACGAATGGGTCGCCTATCTGCGCCAAATCTACCGGGTCGAGGGTCTCCCGTCCGGCTCGTTTGATGCGAACCTCTCGTTCGTCCAATCGCTGACCGAAGCCGTGAAGGCGAGCCCGGGCACATTGCTGGTAGCGTCGCTGCCCGCATCGCAGATCGAGGTCGGCGGCGAAGGCGGCCAGGAAGCTCTGGCTCGGCTGAAGCAGACCTTCAGTCGCGTGGAATCGTCATGGCGTCCGGCTTCGCAGGAGGAGAGCTACGAGATCGTTCGACGTCGGCTGTTCAAGCAGATCCCCGGCGATAAATTCCATCACCGCGACAATACGCTCAAGCAGTTCGCCAAGCTTTATCGCGAGAACTCGAACGACTTCCCGCAAGGCTGCGCCGACGAAGATTATCGTCGAAAGCTGGAGAAGGCCTATCCCATCCATCCGGAGCTGTTCGATCAGCTCTACACGAGCTGGGGCTCGCTGGAAAAATTTCAGCGCACGCGAGGCGTTCTGCGGCTTATGGCGCAGGTCATCCACGAATTGTGGATGAACGGTGACCCGTCGGTGATGATCATGCCCGGCAGCGTCTCGGTCAGCTCGCCGCGGGTCGAACCTGAACTGCTGCACTACCTCGATGTGAGTTGGCAGTCGATCATCGCGGCTGACGTCGATGGCACGGCCGCTACGCCATACAAAGTCGATCAGTCCGCGCCGAACCTCAATCGCTACTCAGCGACGCGGCGCGTGGCCCGGGCGATCTTCATGGGTACGGCGCCGACGCATCAGCAGCAGAATACGGGCCTCGACGACAAGCAGATCAATCTGGGCGTCGTCCAGCCCGGCGAGCGGCCGGCCATTTTCGGTGATGCGCTGCGACGGTTGACCAACCAAGCCAAGTTTATGCACGCCGACCTCGGTCGGTACTGGTACTCGATGTCAGCCAGCCTCAACCGCATCGCGGCGGATCGTGCCGCGCAGCTTGAGAGCGCGCTGGTCTTGATGACCATCGACAATGAGTTGACGAAATACATAAACGGCATCGCTGACCGTGGCCATTTCGACGCCGTGCAGGTGGCGCCTTCGACATCGGCGGAGGTGCCCGATGAGGCGGGCGGTGTTCGCGCTGTCGTGCTGGGTGTCGCCCATCCCCATACCGGACGCGACGGATCCGAGGCGCTGACCGAGGCTAAAGAGATCTTGATCCAGCGCGGCAGCACGCCGCGCGTTTATCGCAATATGCTGGTCTTCATCGCGGCCGAGGCACGGCAGCTCGACAACCTCAAGGACGCCGTCCGCTCGGCCTTGGCATGGGGCGAGATCGTTCGCGATACGGATCGGCTCAACCTGACCCAGAGCGACAGCGCGCTGGCCAAAGCGAAGCTAACCGAGGCCAATGAAACCGTGAAGACCCGGCTGAAGGAGGCGTGGTGCTACCTTCATTATCCGGTTCAGGAGAGCGCCCAGGCCGAGGTCGAGTGGGTTTCGGGCAAGGTGCCGGCCCAGGACGGCCTGTTGGCGCGAGCAAGCAAGAAGTTGGTGGCGGAGGAGGGGCTGCTCCCCGAGCTTGGCCCCACTCGCCTTGACCGGGACCTCCAGAAATACATCTGGAACGGCAAGCCGCATCTCTCGCTCAAAGATCTGTGGGAATATCTGAACCGCTACACCTACCTGCCCCGGCTTAAGAACCAGGCTGTGCTGGTGAAGACGGTGCAGGCCGCCATTACGGGAATGCTGCCAGGGCCGTTTGGCTATGCGGAGCGGTGGGACGACAAGACCGACACCTATCTGGGCCTGGCGATCGAGCGCGCCACCAACGCCGCCGTTGTGATCGACAGCGACAGTGTCATCATCAAACCTGACATCGCTGAAGCGCATCGTCCGGCGCCGGTGCAGCCCGGCCAGCCCCCCGTTGCAGGCGCTCCCGCCAGTCCAGAAGGTGTGCCCCCGGCCGCTGGTCCTTCGGACGGAACGCCGGATGCGCCGGCACCGGAGCGTAAGCCGACCCGGTTTTTCGGGACCGTCATGATCTCGGCCGAGCGACCGGCGCGCGAAATCCATCAGATCGTTGAAGCGATCGTGGAGCAACTCACGACGATCCCGGGCAGCGAAGTGACGCTGAAGCTGGAGATTGATGCGGAGGTGCCGGGAGGCCTCGATCGGGCAAAAGTCCGCACGCTCATCGAGAACGCTAACACTTTGGGGTTCATCGACAAAAGTATCGAGTAAAGGTCATCAACCCTTAAGCATCGCAAAATTATCGTGCTGATAATTAGCGTGTTTGAGTAAACTGGCGATGTCGATCTTGGGTATCAAATGACGGCTGGCGTAAAACCCAGTCGCCGCCTTGGCCTCGATCTGGCGTCCATTCGCTTGGCGCTTTCCATTGCCGAACATCGAAGTCTTCGCCGCGCCGCCTCCGTGATCGGCATCAGCGAGTCGGCACTGAGCCACCGGCTGCGCACACTCGAAGACGTTCTCACCGTGTCGTTGTTCCACCGCTCTTCGGAGGGTGTGGAGCCGACCCAAGCGGGCCTGATCTTTTTCGACCAGGCCCGTGAGGCGCTGCGCGTGCTGGATCTCGCGGTCGCCAATGCCGGAGCAATCAGCCGCGGTGTCGCCGGCCGGTTGACGCTCGGCCTCTATACTTCGCTCTCGACGGGCCGCCTGCGCAACGCGCTTGCCGCCTACACAGCGGAACATCCCGAGGTCGATCTCCAGATCGTGGAGGGGGATCGATCGCAGATGGTTGAGGGCATAAGTTCGCGGGCGATCGACATGGCCGTGCTGCTGGGCGCTCCCGACTTCAAACTCGGTGAACCAATGCCGCTATGGCGCGAGCGTCTCCACGTCGTCCTGATCGCGGATCACCCCTTGGCCACGAACGCTGACATTGCGTGGGCTGATGTCGAAGGCGAGGATTTTCTTGTGTCTGCGCGGGGGGCCGGACCCGAGGCCCTTCAGCTATTGGCGGCGAGGCTTGCTGGCCCAGGTCGGAGTCTCGCTACCCGGTCTCATTTTATCAGCAGGGAGACGGCGCTATCCATGGTGGGCATGGGCCTCGGCATCACCTTGATGATCGAATCCGATCTGGGGCGGCTGCCTGAAGGTGTGGTGGCGGTGCCGCTCGCCAGCGAGGCGGACGACGCCCTGGTGCCGCTGACGGCGTATCGTGATCCGGGAAACGATAACCCGCCACTGCGGCGGTTCTGGTCGTTGCTCAAGAGCGGCTATGTCGAGCCGTCGCCGTCGCCCGAGGGCTGAGCCTTAGCCCGACGGGCTTTGGCGAAAGCGCGATCCGAAGCCATGAACCGCGCTAGCATTGGCGCGATCAACTTGGTCGGCTCGGTCTTCGTGCCGGTCTCCCGCGCCAAGACGTCGGCATAGGCGGCCAGGTCACGGTGAATTGCAGCGGGCAGTTCGATCGTCAGACGAACCGGGCGGTCATCAACCAGCGCGCCGAGTTTGAGCATTGTCATCGGTTCAGCCTCTATAAGGTTCGAGGACGAGATCGCGGGTGACGATCACGCGGACCGGGAAGCCAGGGCGGATGGTGATGGTGGGCTGGATACTCAGCGAGCGGCCGACAATCTGCCGTCCTGTCTGGCTGATGCTGTCGGATCCGCCACGCCGTATCGCCTGAAGCAGGTCGCTTTCATCCGAGGATGTGCCTGCTTCCGACCCGACGCTCAGCAGGGTGGACAGCATCGCGGCCCGGAATAGTTGCCCCCAATGGTTGTCTACCTTGTCTTCAAGTCCGGCATAGCCGGAGGCGTCGGCACCGGGCTGACGCTCCAGGATGATCGAGCGGCCGTTGGGGAGGATCAGGCGGCTCCAGACCAGAAGCGCCCGGGATTGGCCGAAACTGACCTGTGCGTCGTACTGTCCAATCAGTCGGGCACCCTGGGGGATGAGCAAGATGCGCCCGGTGGGGCCATCATAGACATTCTCGGTGACTTGTGCGGTGATCTGGCCGGGCAGGTCCGAGCGCAGGCCCGTCACCATCGCTGCGGCAATCACAGCGCCCGCTTGCACGGTATAGGGACTCGCCGGGGCCTGAAGCGTTTCGGTACTGATCGTGCGCCGGTCAGCGGGACCGCTCAAGAATGCCGACCTCCGATCGCCTTCGCTCGGCGGCGGTGTCGGTTGACCGCTTCCGGCCGCGAGGGCGCCGAGTTGCGGCGACGCCGCTCCCGGCATCTCGAGCCCAGCGGCTGAGGGACCGCTGCCGGTCGTGCGGGATTCCCCCGCGAACAGTCGACTGGCGCGAGCGGCCTCGCGTTCCTGAGCGATCCGCTGACGCTCCTGCGCAACGCGCTGGGCTTCCGGATCCGGCGCGGTCGCGGGTGCCGGAGCGCCCGGGATAGGACCGGGCTGGATGCCGTTGTTGAGCATGGGGCGTCCGAGATCGCCGGGGAGCGGCGGCCCGAGCGGCGGCACTTCACGAGGCACCCCGGCATAGGATGTAGGCAGCCGCGACAGGCCGTCGGCGGTGGTCCTGTTGTCGGTGTTATAAAGCTCGGCGGTCGTTGTCGGTCGGCTGGATTGCAGCGCCCATATCAACGATCCGCCGATGGCGACGGCCGAAACGCCCGCGATGAGGCCGAGCACTTTTCGCGACAGGCGGACGACCTTGGGCCGGTCGGGCCGAAGACGCAGCTCAGCGGCGATTTCGCGCTCTGGCCGAGGGGGATCGTCCGGCGTTTGCTCAGGAACGGGGCCGGTCACGATGCCGGCCTCGCGTCAATGCGAACGATACGGACGCGCCGTTGGCGGTCTCCGCCCAGGCGAAGCTCAGCGCCGCCAAAGAGACGGTCAATGACCATGTAGCGGCCGCGCACACGGTAGTTCACCAGTTCGGCATTGCCCTGTGCGCCGATGATCCAGAGCGGGGGCATCTCGCCCTGCGCAATGCCGGTCGGAAACTCGATGAAGACCTGCCGCCCGTCGTCGAAGGCTCTAACCGGTCGCCAGGCCGGATTGTCGCCTTCGATCCGGTAGCGAAAGTTCAGCGACTCCAGCGCCGGCAACGGCGAGGTCGCTGCCGTCTCCGCGGCCTGCGCTTGTGAGTTCTGGCGGCGTAGGGCGATGAGCTGGTCTTGCGGATAAGACCAGGAAACACTGGCCATGTAGGTGCGCTCGGCCGCCCGCAGTTCGAGATGATACGTCCGGCGATCGGTATTGATCACCAAGTTGGTCTGAAGATCGGCGCGCGTCGGCTTGACGAGGATATGGATCCTTCGGGTCGGCCCGCTGCCGCTTTCCGTATCACCGATGATCCAGCGCACCGTGTCGCCGGCGGCCACAGGTCCTGTGCCGACTAGTTGCTCACCCGCTTCGAGGGCGATGTCGGTCACCTGGCCCGGCGCTGTGTACACTTGGTACAGCGCGCCATCCGAATAGGGATAGACCTGAACCGCGTTGAAATAGCCGGACCGGCTTGGCTGAATGCGGGCCGCGCCATTGGCGGCTTCCACCCGTGCGCGCGGGTCGGCCGGCTCCGGTGTCTGCGAGGGGGGCGGTGGAATGCGTTGGAGTTGGCCTGGCAGAGGCAAGGGCGTCGGAATCTGCACGATTTCGACCGGCTTGGGCGGCTCGACCTCGGGCGTCGCCGGCTGCGGGGCCGCGACAGGATCATAGGTGATCTCCGGCGGCTTCCAGGTATGCGAACAGGCCGCGAGCGATACCGACGCAAGCATGATGGTTGTAACGGGGATCAGTCGCATCAGCCGAGCTCCTTCGACCAATTGAGGGCATGGACGTACACACCGAGCGGATTCTTGCGCAGGCGCTCGACGTCACGAGGGGTTTGGATTGTGATGGTCAGGATGGCCGTCCAGCGCTCGGTGGCCGCGAGCGCCCCATCGACGTATCGCCGCTCGACCCAAGCAACGCGAAAGCTCCCCGGTGACGCTCGGATGACACTGGAGACATCGACCGCGACCTGTTCCCTGCCGACCTTGGCAAACGGGTCGTTGACCCGGGCATAGTCGTTAAGCGCCAGCGCGCCTTGGTCGGTCGTATAGTCGTAGGCGCGTAGCCAGTTCTGGCGCAGCACGATCGGGTCCGCCGGGATTGAGCGGGTTTCCTCGATAAAGCGGGCGAGATGCCAAGCGATCTGAGGATCGGTCGGCCGATAGCCGGTCTCTGCTGGCGAGATCGCTTGGGCTTGCCCGAGCCGGTCAACCTGCACGACCCACGGCACGACCGTTCCAGACATGGCTTGCCAAACGACGGCAGCGGACAGGCCGGCAGACAGGAATAGCGAGCCGAACGCCATCAGTCGCCAGTTGCGAGCCTGGATGCGCGCAGACCCGATGCGGTCATCCCAAGCCTGAGCGGCACGTTGATAAGGGGTCTCGGGTTCGGGCGTCCGGCCGTAACGGCTGGACGGTCGTTTGAAGAACATCATTCACCCTCTCGAATGCTGACAGAAGAGCCTGCGCCGCCTCCATCGCCGGCACGGACGGCATGGATGGCGGTCTGGATGCCGTGCGCGGCTGATTGGCGTCGACGCATCGATTTGGCCCAGGCGGGCTCCCCGGAGGCGGAGCCCGCATCGTTGGCCGGGCTGGCGTCGGTCCCTCCGGTGACTTTGCCGCCCATGGCTTCGAACGCCGCCCGGCCACCGGCTTGGTAGCGCTGCCCCATCTCAGCGGCTGCTCTGCGGAGCGGCGAGGCCGCTGCGGAAGCCCCGGCTTGCGCGACGCCGGATAGTCCGCCCGCAACGCTGCCACCTTTGGCGGCGCTTCCAAGTTGATAGGCCGTCGAAGCGCCGCCAGCGACACTGGCTCCGCCCCGCACGGCCGCCATCGCCGCACCGCCCGCCATGCGCGCGCCGGCTGCGCCAGCAAGGAGCGCGCCGCCGGCAGCCAGTCCAGTGCCAACGGCTGCCCCGGCGCCAAGCTGCGGGCCGCCCGAGACGATGCCATTGGCGATCGAGGGGCCAAAAATGCCAAGGCCGAGCAGCGACAGCGCAGCAAGCACCAGCGCCATCGCGTCTTCGATTGTGGGCTGGGCCTGAAAACCTTGCGTGAACTCGCCGAACAACGTCGATCCGATGCCGACCACAACGGCGAGCACCAGCACCTTCACGCCTGAACTGATCACGAGACCAAGCACTCGTTCAGCCATGAACGCGGTCTTGTTGAACAGGCCAAAGGGCACGAGCACGAAGCCGCATAAGGTCGCGAGCTTGAACTCGATCAAGCTGATGAAGAGCTGGATGGCGAGGATGAAGAAAGACAGCAGCACGATCGCCCAGGCCAGCAGCAGGACGACGATCTGGATGAAATTCTCGAAGAAGCTGATGTAGCCCATCAGCCCGGAGATGGACTCCAGGATGGGCCTGCCGGCATCGAAGCCGACTTGGGCAACGCGACCGGGGCGAAGAAACTCCGCAGCCGTCAGCCCTGTGCCCGATGCCTTCAGCCCGAGCCCCGCAAAGCTTTCAAAGACGATGCGGGCCAGCGTGTTCCAGTTGCCGATAATGAAGGCGAACGCACCCACGAAAAGGGTCTTCTTGACCAGGCGAGCGAGGATATCCTCGTCTGCACCCCAGGCCCAAAACAGCGCAGCGAGCGTTACGTCGATGACGATAAGGGTTGAGGCCAACCACGCGACTTCGCCCTGAAGCAAGCCAAAGCCGCTATCGATATAGCGGGTAAAGACTTCCAGAAAGCGGTCGATGACCCCGGTGCCCTGCATCAGCGTTGCTCCTGTCGGCTAATCGGAACGCCGGCATGTTCGTTGACGGCTGGCGCCTGCGTGTTGGGGGCGCCGAGAAACCGGCGGCGATTCTCAGACCACGCCCGTTTGCAGCCTGGATCATCGATCGCGGGCAAACCCAGGTCGTTGCAGCGGACCAGTTCGGCTTCGAGCGGATCGCGCGCGATCGTCGTGGCGGGGCTTCTTTCGGCCGGCCTGTCGGAGCGTGCCGCCGTCGTGAACCATACCGCGATCGCGACGATCAGCGCCGCGACAGTGCCGACGACGAGGATCCGACCAGGCTTTGGACGCTGGAGCCTGTCGGCGAGCAATGCAGGCCAGCGCATCGGCCCGCTCAGCGATCGTGGAACATGGTGACCTCGGTGGGCTGGTAGCCCTGACCCGGAGTCAGAAAACGGCGAAGCTGCTCGCGACCTTGGTCCGCAGCCGCCGCGCGCTGCGCCGCTTCGAGGTTTTGCGCACGCCCCTGCGCCGCGACGGCGGCAGTCAGATCGGACAGTTGCTGGGCCTGGAGCGCCAGAAGCTGATTGCCGGCTTGGGTCGCCTGCAGCGCGCCGGTGGCGGACTGGCTGGAACCTACCAATGCCGCCATTTGCGTGCGGTTGGTTTCGATATTGCCCACGACGCCGGCCTGAACACGCATCGCATCCTGAAGTGCGCTGACCGATGTCTGCCAACGCTGGCGGGCCGATGCGAAGAGCGCTTGATCGGAACTGGAGGCGCTGGCTGGCGCGTAGCTCGTCTGGAAGGCGCGATCGATCTGCTGCACGTCATAGGCAATGCTCTGCGCCTGCCCCAGCAGTTGCTGGGTCCTAGCGACCGACTGCTGGAGTTCTTGCAACGAGGAGTAGGGCAGGCTCGCCAGATTGCGAGCCTGATTGATGAGGCTTTGCGCCTCGTTTTGCAGCGAGGTGATCTGGTTGGTGACCTGCTGGAGCGAGCGCGCGGCCTGCAGGACGTTTTGGGTATAGTTGGTCGGGTCCCAGACCGTGATCTGGGCCTGAGATGGCATCGGCAGCGTGGCCAATGTCAGGGCGGCGAGACCGGCAGTCCATGCCGGACGGAATCGGAGCTTCATGGCAGTTTCTCCTCTTGTGGGGTGATGATGAGATCGGTCGCCCAAGCGACGCCGCGGGCCTCAAGCCAGGCCTTGGCAAAGCCGGTCGGGCCATGTTCGGCCATCAGCCGAGCAATGAGGATTTGATCGCCCTTGCTGGAGGCCGCTGTGAAGGCGAGCGCCACCTCGCCCAGGCCCAGCTCGAACAGACGATTGCCGCGGCGTGACTGGCAGTAATAGTCGCGCTTCGGGGTGGCGCGGCTGAGGATCTCGATCTGACGATCGTTGAGCCCGAAGCGTTCGTAGATTGTCGCGATCTGGGGTTCGAGCGCGCGCTCGTTAGGCAGGAAGAGCCGCGTCGGGCAGCTCTCGATAATGGCCGGCGCAATCGCCGAACCGTCGATGTCGGCGAGCGATTGGGTGGCGAAAATCACGCTCGCGTTCTTTTTCCGCAGCGTCTTCAGCCACTCGCGGAGCTGGCTGGCAAAGCCTTCGTCATCGAGGGCAAGCCAGCCTTCGTCGACGATCAACAGCGTCGGACGACCATCCAGACGATGTTCGATCCGGTGAAAAAGGTAGGCAAGCACGGCTGCGGCGGCGCCCGTGCCGATCAGGCCTTCGGTTTCGAAGGCGAGCACGTCGGCTGACCCGACACGCTCGATCTCGGCATCGAGTAGACGACCCCAAGGCCCGCCGACGCAATAGGGCTTGAGCGCTTGTTTGAGCGCTTGACTCTGGAGCAAGACCGACAGGCCCGTGAGGGTGCGTTCGGACTTGGGGGCCGACGCCAGATTGTTGAGCGCCGACCAGACATGCTCCTTTACGTCGGGCGTGATCTCGACCTTCTCGCGGGCCAGGATGGCGGCAACCCACTCGGCCGCCCATGCGCGTTCCTCTTCGGCATCGATCCCGGCCAGCGGCTGCAAGGCGACCGGTTCGCTCGCGTCTTCGGCGAGTGAGCCGCCAAGGTCGTGCCAGTCACCACTCATCGCCAGCGCGGCTGCCCGGATTGAGCCGCCGAAGTCGAAGGCAAAGATCTGCGACCGGGCATAGCGGCGAAACTGGAGCGCCATCAGCGCCAATAGCACCGACTTGCCGGCGCCCGTTGGGCCGACAACCAGTGTGTGTCCGACGTCGCCGACGTGGAGCGAAAAGCGGAATGGCGTCGACCCTTCGGTCTTGGCCAGAAAGAGTGGCGGAGCATCAAAATGCTCGTCGCGTTCCGGTCCCGCCCAGACTGCGGAGAACGGCATCATATGCGCGAGGTTCAGGGTCGAGACCGGCGGCTGGCGGACATTGGCATAAACGTGCCCCGGCAGGCTGCCGAGCCAGGCCTCGACGGCGTTGACGCGCTCGACCATGCAGGTGAAGTCGCGGCCCTGGATCACCTTTTCGACGAGCCTCAGCCGCTCATCGGCGATGCGAGGGTCATCGTTCCAGATGGTCACGGTTGCGGTGACATAGGCCGCTCCCACCAGATCAGAGCCGAGCTCCTGAAGCGCCATGTCGGCGTCCGCGGCCTTGTTGGCGGCGTCGCTGTCCATGAGGGCTGAGGCCTCGTTCGTCATGATTTCCTTGAGCATCGCGGCGATGGATTTGCGCTTGGCGAACCATTGGCGGCGAATACGGCCCAGGACTCTCGCCGCGTCGGTCTTGTCGAGGCAGATCGCCCGGGTGACCCACCGATAATCGAAGGCAAGGCGGTTGAGGTCGTCCAGCAGGCCCGGCCAGGTTTGCGACGGAAAGCCCATGATGGTCAGGGTGCGTAGGTGAGCCTGACCCAGGCGAGGTTCTAGCCCGCCAGTGAGCACTTGATCTGCCAGGATGGCGTCGAGGTGCATGGGTGTTTCGGGCACCCGGACTTGATGCCGGTGGGTCGAGACCGTCGCGTGCAGATAGGTCAGGGTCTCAATGTCGCTGAGCCACGCGGTTTCGGGCATGAACCCGTCAACGAGGTTGAGGACGCGGTCGGTGCGATCGATGAAGGTGGCGAGTTGCTCGTGACCGTTGATACCGGATTGCTCGCGGCCCTCGTACAGCCAGGCCTCGGCGCGGGCGGCGTCCTCGGCCGGCGGCAACCAGACCAGTGACAGGAAATAGGACGATTCATAGTGCGCGCCGGCTTCGTCGAACTGCGCTCTGCGCTCGAAATCGACGAGATTGGAGACGCCGTCCGGAAACGTGCCAGGCGGATAGGCACTGGCCGGATGGCGCTGCGCCTCGACGAAGATCGCCCATCCGGAGCCAAGACGCCGCAAGGCATTGTTGAGCCGTGAGGTCGTGGAGACCAACTCGGCGGGTGTTGCGCTATCGAGATCCGGACCGCGGAACCGGGCAGTGCGCTGAAAGCTGCCGTCCTTGTTGAGGATGACGCCTTCGGCAACCAATGCCGCCCACGGCAGAAAATCGGAGAGAGCTTGGGATTTCCCGCGATACTCGGAGAGATTCAGCACGACCGGTCTCACGCGCCGAAATGGGTTGGGTAGCGAAGGTGGCGGCGCACCACGTCGACGAAGGCGGGGTCGCGCCGCGCTGCCCATACGGCGGCCATGTGCCCGACGAGCCAGATCAGCAGGCCAGCCAGCCAAAGCCGCAACCCCAGCCCCAGAGCTGCGGCGAGCGTGCCATTGATGATGGCCAGCGAGCGCGGAGCGCCACCGAGAAGGATTGGTTCGGTTAGGCTGCGCCGAACCGGGGCATAGAAGCCGACGGCGGGTTCATCTGCGCCAAGCATCAGACCAGCGCCCCGCCGCCGAACGAGAAGAAGGACAGGAAAAACGAGCTGGCCGCGAAGGCGATCGAAAGCCCGAAGACGATCTGGACCATCTTGCGAGCACCGCCCGAGGTGTCGCCAAAAGCAAGCGTCAGCCCGGTGACGATGATGATCATCACCGCGATGATCTTGGCGACCGGTCCCTGAATTGACTCCAGGATCGACTGGAGTGGCGCCTCCCACGGCATGTTGGAGCCGGCGGCGTAGGCAGGTGCGGTTGTGATCGCGAACAGCGCGAAGGTTGCTGCGCCGGTCAAGCAGCGATGGAACATGGTCATGGCAGGTCTCCTGGCGAAGGTTGGAGGTGGTGGATGAGCCGGTAGTCGCCCTCCGGGGTCAGCCCTTCGACGCGCATGAGCTCGGCGAGCCGGCGGGTGGTGCCGCGGCCAGAGAGAACAGCGATCAGATCAATGGTCTCGGCGATCAGCGCGCGCGGCACTGTGATCACCGCTTCCTGGATGAGCTGTTCGAGACGCCGCAGAGCGCCAAGCGCGGAGCCGGCGTGTAAGGTGCCGACACCGCCGGGGTGGCCTGTGCCCCATGCTTTGATCAGGTCGAGCGCTTCGCCGCCGCGCACCTCACCAATCGGGATCCGGTCAGGACGCAGGCGGAGCGCCGAGCGAACCAGGTCGGTCAAGCTTGCTGCGCCGTCCTTGGTCCGTAGCGCGACCAGATTCGGCGCCGCGCATTGCAATTCGCGGGTGTCTTCGATGAGCACCACCCGGTCGCCGGTTCGGGCGACCTCGGCGAGCAAGGCGTTGACAAGTGTCGTTTTGCCGGTGGACGTGCCGCCAACCACGAGGATGTTCTTGCGGGCGTAAACGCCAGCGCGGAGACTCTCGGCCTGGTCGGCGGTCATGATCCCCGCCTCGACATAATCGGTCAGGGTGAAGACGGCGACGGCGGGCTTACGGATGGCGAAGCTGGGCGCGGCGACGACGGGAGGCAGCAGGCCCTCAAAGCGCTCACCGGTTTCGGGGAGTTCGGCGGAGACCCGCGGGTTGCCGCCATGGACCTCGGCTCCGACGTGGTGGGCCACCAGCCTGACGATGCGCTCGCCGTCTGCCGCGTTGATGCGCGCGCCGGTATCCTCCAAGCCGCCCGCGAGCCGGTCGATCCACAGACGGCCATCAGGGTTGAGCATGACTTCGACGACGCCCGGGTCATCGAGATACCCGGCGATGTCGGCACCCAGCGCGGTCCGCAACATCCGTGCGCCGCGTGCGAAACTCTCGGACCGGAAAGCAACTGTGGTCACGAACGTCGTCCCGTTTTCGCGTCTCGCCGGAGGCGAGACAGTCAACGGGTCGAGCAAGAAGCGGCGATATCGTAATGATTCAATAGGCTTGAGGGCGTAGTAGGGCTGTAGCGTACAATGGCAGGGAAACGGCGGTTCACTCCTCGTCGGGATCTGCGCTCGTGGTTGCCGGAACGTCCTGAACGATCTCGTCGGCGAAGCTGCGCCCCTTGGCGAGGCGTCGCCCCAGGGTTTCAACAAAGCCCTCGAAGCGTTCGCGGCCCTTTGCCTGAGCTGCCGCTTGGGCTGAGTCGGGGAGCGGCGGCACGGCCGTCAGCCAGAAGCGCACAAAAAGAGCCAATGTTTCGTTGCTGATCATGATGTGGCGCTCAAGCCGGTCGATCTGGCGGGTCATGCGATCGAGCCGTCTCGCCAGCGCCGCCTCCAGGCGGTCGGCGCCGTCTGGTGATAAGTGGGATGACAATGCGGCTTGCACCACGTCGCCCTGGGCGACCCGCCGGCGCCGGGCATAGTCAGCCAAATCCCGGCTCAACTCAGCGGGAATGCGGAAGGTCTGTTTGATCCTGGGAGGCGGCTTCACAATACGATCCCATCATCAGGATCGAGTGCGGCCTGGCGCGCCATGCCACGCATTCGCGCCTGCAGCGTCTGAGCGCGAAGGGCGTCGTCGTCAGGCTCGTCGTCCAGCGCGTCGAACTCGCGCACGGGCAGCGGTGTCTCCGGCGCTATTGCCTCATGCGCGGGAATTTCCGGCTCCCGCCGGATGCCGGCATTGGCAGAATCGTCGGCGTCGCCATCGATGGCATCATCCCCTGAAGTCCTTGCCGCTGTCGGCGCAAATGGCAGCGGCGCCAGCGCGCTCCAATCATCGCTCTGCGCGCCAACCTCCTCGCGCTGGGTCGGTTCGGTGGGAGGAGGCAGTAGTCGCGCCTTGAGTTGGCGGTCCTGATAGTAGCGCGCCTTCGTCGCACGGACCGGGAAGAGTCCTGAAACGAGCACGATCGCGTCGCTCGGCGGGAGCTGCATGATTTCGCCCGGGGTGAGCAGCGGCCGCGCTGTTTCCTGACGCGAAACCATCAAATGGCCGAGCCAGGGCGACAGACGATGGCCGGCATAGTTGCGGGCATCGCGGATCTCGGTCGCGGTTCCCAAGGCATCGCTTACACGTTTGGCGGTGCGCTCGTCGTTGGTCGCGAAACTCACTCGCACATGGCAGTTGTCGAGGATCGCATTGTTCGGCCCGTAAGCCTTTTCGATCTGGTTGAGGCTTTGAGCGATGAGGAAGCTGCGGATGCCGTAGCCAGCCATGAAGGCAAGCGCCGACTCGAAAAAGTCCAGGCGACCGAGCGCGGGGAACTCGTCGAGCATCAGCAGCAGGCGGTGGCGCCGTCCCTTGGCGGCAAGGTCCTCGGTCAAGCGTCGCCCGACCTGATTGAGGATCAGCCGGATCAGGGGCTTGGTGCGCGATATGTCGGATGGCGGGACAATCAGATAGAGCGTAACCGGGTCTCGCCGATCAACAAGATCAGAAATCCGCCAATCGCATCGGCGCGTCACGCGCGCGACGACCGGGTCGCGGTAGAGGCCGAGGAACGACATCGCGGTCGACAGCACGCCCGATCGCTCGTTTTCGCTTTTGTTCAACAGTTCGCGCGCGGCCGACGCAACGACGGGATGAACGCCGTCATCACCGAGATGCGGAGTCGTCATCATGGCGCGCAGCGTCGTATCGATGGGACGCCTGGGATCCGAAAGGAAGTTGGCAACGCCCGCCAACGTCTTGTCGGCTTCGGCATAGAGGACGTGCAGGATCGCGCCCACGAGCAGGGCGTGACTGGTTTTTTCCCAGTGGTTGCGTTTCTCGAGTGCGCCCTCGGGATCAACCAGAATATCGGCGATGTTCTGCACGTCGCGCACTTCGGAGGGGCCGCGCCGGACTTCGAGCAGAGGGTTATACGCATCCGAGCTGATATCGGTGGGGTCGAAGCGCAGGACGTGGCTGAACCGGTTGCGCCACCCCGCCGTCAGTCCGAAATTTTCGCCCTTGATGTCGTGAACAATACAGGCGCCCGGCCAGGTAAGTAGGGTCGGGATGACGAGGCCAACCCCCTTACCGGACCGCGTCGGCGCAAAACACAGCACATGCTCGGGACCATCATGGCGCAGATACCGCTGGTGAAAGCGACCGAGAATGACGCCATCGTCGCCAAGCAATTTGGCGGTTCGCAATTCGCCAGGCGTCGCCCAGCGCGCCGACCCGTAGGTCGTGACATTCTTCGCCTCACGGGCACGCCATACAGACATGCCGACCGCGACCGCGATCGATGCAAATCCGCCTGCGGAGGCGATGACAGCGCCTTGATAAAAGATCTTGGGAGCGTAGGCGTCGAAAAAATACCACCACCAGAAGAACGCGGGCGGCGCGTAGATCGGATGCCCCATAAGGACAAACCATGGTCGTCCCAGTTCGGGCTGATAACCCAACTGCCATGCGGTCCATTGCGTGGCCCCCCAGACCGAAGCCAGCACAATGAGGGCGACAATCAGAACCTGGCCCCAGAGGATTTTGGTCGCGGACATAAGGAAACTCCCGCAGCGCAGGCGCTGACGGTGGGGTGAGCGTCTGGCGTTGCAAGGGCATTGTCAGTCGCGTCGTAGGATCGGCTAGGCTGTCGTGCAGAACGGCGGGGTCAGCCGATGCCGAGCCCTCGCTTGCGACCCATCGACCAATCGACGCCCCCGCCAGGAAGCATCACGCCTGTGACTTGGCGGCCGAGATGCTGATCGAGGGCAGGCTTCCAGGGCACGAGCTCAAAGCCCAGGCCGTTGTCGATCATGGCGAAGCGGCCTGAGGCGAGGTTGACGCGCTGGCGGTAGAGGCCGGCGACATGATTGCCCGGCTCCGAGGGCCGATAGGGAAGGCCGGTCTCGCTTGCCAGATGACCTGAGGCATTGGCCAGCTCGCTTTGTCTCAGCGTATCAATCAGGTCGCGTGCGAAGACCGCGCCTTGGAGGCGTCGATTGGCCAGACCCACTGCGGCGAGTGTGTCTGTGCGCTGATCGAGCGCCTCGCGAACTTCGGCGCCGAACCCTGTGCTGGCGACTGGCGGCGGATCTCGGCCGACGAGATGACGATCGAGCCAGGTCGCACCGGTGGCGGACACCTGTTCGGCCAGATCGTAATCCGATCGCACCGAGAGGGTGAGACGCTGCTGATTGTCCGCGCCGGTGAAGGGACGCACCTCCACGATTGCACCGATCTTGGCATCACCTGTGGCTTCGATGCTCGGTAGCCGGACGTGATGGGTTCGGCCATCGATCCCATCGATGACGACATAGCCGGTTCCTGCCAGTTCATCTTGGAGGCCGCGATCAACGAGGCGGCCGAGGACGTTCGGCGAGCCCTCGCCGTGAATTGCGAAGTCGGCGACGCCGCGCGATTGACCTTGCCGATCGAGCGCCCGATGCATCGTTTTGATGATGTCTCCGCGTTCGCCTAACGCCCGAAGAGTCGTCTCGGCGTCGGGTGCGATGGTCCATTGCGCGGGGCCAATCTGATCGGTGATGCCGAGGCGCTGCAGATGCTGGGCACGGCCGACCAATAGATCGTGCAGGTCTTTGTCGCCGTGAGCGTGCCCACCAGGACGGAGATCGATGACGCCGTCGGTGTCGTCCGCATAGTCGCGCAAGGTTCGATCCAGGCGGGTCCACCGCTCCGCACTGACCTCACGCCGCAGGGTCACGCTGACCTCTTGGTCGCTTCGCGGCCCAAGCTCCAGTGACACGAGCCGCTCAGCCTGACCCCGCAGACCGCGACTGATATAGTCCCGGCTGATAACGAGGTCGGCGCCATCCTGATCACGCCCGCGTACCAGGAGATGGACATGAGGGTTGTCGGTGTTGTGATGTGTGACCGCGACCCAATCGAGCCTGGTTGCCAGATCTGCTTCGGCCTGCGCCATGAGGTCGCGCGTGAATTCTCGGAGGTCGCTCATCTGCGCCGCGTCCTCGGGTGAGACGATGAACCGAAAATGGTGGCGATCCTCTTCGCACCGATCGGCAAAGGCTCGGCCATCAGCATGGTCGCTTGCGCGATCGAACAGTTGACCGGGACGACCGTCTCGGTTTGTCCCGTCGCGTTGAAGGTAGGTCAGGTGAGTGGAAAGCGGGGCGGCGCGAAAGTGACTGCCACGGTGACGTGCGACGCGCGTCTTGATCAGCACCCGGCGTGAGGGACTGCGTAGCGCCGCACGCGCGGTCGCAGCGCGGCCACGGCCGAACGAAGATTGCCGGACGCTGACGCTGGAAAACCGTCGTCCGCCATGTCCGGCCCGGCTGGCCGCTCGCATGACTTTGGCCACGAAGCTTTTGGCTTTGCCCCCAGGTGTTCCACCGTCACGGCTTCGACCGGGCCGGATACGCAGGTCGTCGTCGCCGCGCTTCATTGGTTCATGTCCTGCGACAAGCGCTTGCTGGCGTCTAAGCAAATGAAATGAAATCGAAAAATCCGAGAATGTCTGGCAGGGTATCGGCGGGTGCCAGACAAAAATATCCAAGAATACCAACCGCATAGACCCAAGCCGCAGGCAGGGCTTTTATCTTGCCCTCTGCTCTGTTTCCGACAGTTTCTACGCCGACCAACTTGCTCGTCACCGCCGACAATACGCCATTGCCGCCGATGGCCGCCCAGCACACGATTTCGCAGGCGGTGCTTCATTGCGCGGACCGGGCCTCGTTGCGCGCAACGAAAAGGGGGCTTTCGGCCGGGCGGAGCGACCGACGGGAAGGCTCTGCCGAAGACGACGTCTGTGCAGCCCCGGTGGCGACAGATGGATCGTCTCGAAACATCGGCGGTGCATTGGAAGCAGTAGGCGATTGCGCTTGGTCACGCCCCACGCGCGTTGGATTGGCGACAAGAATTTCAAGAATTCGATTTGAGTCGCTGGGCGCAGACTGCGCGGCCGAAACACCATTAGCGCGCACGAACAATGGGGCCTCGAAGGGGGAAAGTGGGCGCCTGGCAGCAGGTTCGCTGGCGCTATCCACCGCGGCGAATCCGAGCGCCGGGGCCAGCCTCGACAGATAATTGACGGTCTCTGCAGGTAGGGGACGGCTTCCGTCGAGGTGGCTTTCCCAGCGCCCTGGCCCAGCATTGTAGGCAGCCAAAAAGCCGGGCGCTCCGTAGCGATCGTACATCTGGCGCAGATAGGCCGTGCCCGCGAGAATGTTGTTGCGGACGTCGAAAGGGTCCATGCCAATCCCGAGTTGCTGGCGCAATTCGGCGTAGGTGGCGGGCATGACTTGCATCAGCCCGATCGCGCCGGCGCGCGATACCGCGCGGCGATCGCCATTGCTTTCAACGCGCATGACGGCGCGGATCCAAGCTTCGGGAATGCCGAACCGCCGGGAGGCTTCGTCAATGGCCGTCGCGATCGGATCTCCCGCATTATGTGCTGCTACCGGCTCCTTCGCGGTCGTTGCGTTAGCGCCGACTGTCACGCTCAAGAGCAGCGCGACCGTCGTCAAACCGAGTCTGCTGGCGCGAGGGAATGTCATGATTGCCGATCCTCCGCGGTCCAGAGCGGTCGAGCGACCCCGAGGATGGCACTGGCAGGAAGTGGCCCGAAGTACCGACCGTCCAGCGATCCGGTGCTGTCAGGATTGAGCAGAAAAACCTGATCGGCGGCGAGTGTTTGGCAGCCGCGCCAGACGGGCAGCGGGCGACCCCGTCGATCCCGACTGAGGGCCTCACCCAACATGACGCCGTCGACGGTGATGGTGCGATCACGCCGGCAGACGCGTTGCCCTGGAAGGGCCGCGACATGCTTGAGAAGCGGCACCCCTTCAGGCAGATAGCCGCCCTCCGACAGAAATCGCGCGAGTGGTTCTGGCGGATGAACGACGGCGATATCCATGCGCTCGGGTGAGCGGCGCGGATCAACCGCATACAGACCGATCGGCACGCTTGCGCTGGCATTCCAGATCACGCGCGGGAGCGGGTGGATGACGGTGGTTATGGCAAGAATGCCGATCGCCGCCGTCGCTGCGGCGAGAGGTTTCCATGGCAATTTCATCGGTTCAGACTCCGCCGTGAAAGCCAGGCCGCGTGCCGTCGAACCGTGTAGGGACGCGGCTCCTCGGCAGCGGCAAGGCGGTTGTGGATGTGTCGCCAGTGGTCAGGACAGGCATCGGCGGGCTGCACGCCAAGCGCCTCGACCTGATCGATCAGTTGCAGGACGCGCTCGACTTTGGCCCAACCGTTTGCGCGCAGCAGAACCTCACCCCCTGGCGCGACGCCGGGGATGGTCGTGTAGGCTTCGTTCGCATGGCAGGCGCGCAGAATATCGATGCGGGAGACGAGGGTTCCGTGGTCCCCGGCGGCCCACCGGATGAAGGCGAACACGCTGTCGGGCCTGAACCAAAAGGCCCGACGCCGACGATCGAGAATCTCTTCGTCCGCGACATGGCCGAAGCGGATCCAGCGTTCGATCTTGCCCTCAAGATGGAGCAGTTCAACGCGTGTTCTGAGGACGGTATCGGTCATCCGGGCGAACTTTCGTCGTCCGGAAATTCGCGATCGAGCAGCGCGCGCAACATATCGGCGACGGTTTGGCCGTTCCGAAAGGCGATAATCTTGAGTCGGCCGCGCATCGCCGGCGTCACGTCGATGGTGAGGCGCGCCGTATAGCTGTCACGCAGCCCGGATGACGGTCGATCAGGCGCGCGCACCCAGGCGTCTGGGTCGCTGGGACGACGGACGAAGGCCGGCTTGCGAGGATCGGTCATTGCGCCAATCCATCGAGTTCATCGGCCAGCGCCTCGATGTCGCGTGTCGCCATTTGTCCGGTGTCGCTCTCCGACGCGAGGCGGCCGGTGCGTGCCGCGTCGGCGAATGCGACCCGCTGGCCGACACGGCTCGCGAGCATCGGCGGATCCTGGTCAGCCAGTGCCTCTGCGGTTTCGCGGGCAATGACGGTGCGCGCCGCGCAGCGATTGAGGAGCATCCGGGCGCGCAGTTCCGGTCGGAAGATACGGGCTTCGTCGAGCAGCCTGAGCATCTCGCTGGAAGCCCAGCCATCGAATGGCGAAGGCTGAGCCGGAATGAGCACCAGATCGGCTGCGAGGAGTGCGGAACGCGCGATGCCGGCGACTCGCGGTGGGCCATCAATGATCAGATGGTCGGTCTCGCGGGCAAGGTCGGGAAGCTCCTTGTGGAGTGTTTCGCGCGCAAGCCCGAGGACGCCGAAAAGTCGAGGCAGACCCTCGCGCAGCCGCTGATCTGCCCAGTCGAGCGCCGACGCTTGCGGGTCCGCATCGACGACCAGAACACGCCGGCCACGGGCGCTCCAGGCGCCCGCCAGATGCAAGGCGAGCGTCGTCTTTCCAACGCCGCCCTTCTGGTTGAGGAAGGCGACGATCATCGCGCGCTCCGATCCGCGCGCTGCAGGCCGTGCGGAGCCGCCAACTGCGTTAGAAAGAATCCGAAGGATTCTAGGTTAGAGACGTTAAGGGCGGAGTATCGCGTTGAAATCGCAAAAAATATCGGCGATTCCGGTCCTCGATAGCACGAGGCGGCGGTCCCCGATGGCACGATAGCGCCGGTCCTTGATAGCACGATGCAATTCACAGCTTATCCCCAGCGAAAGCGCCGCGCAGCCGGCGTGGGATCGCAAAATCCAGCGGGTCGGTGGTGGGGACGAAGACCAGGCGATCAAAGCCATAGGGACGTTCAAGCGTCAGCTTATAACCCGGCAGGGGCTGGCGGCGGACGATGTCGCGCAGGTCATAAGCGAAGTGCTTGAGCGGGCTCAGCGAGCCGGATTTTGCGTGCAGATGGGTGAGGTCGAAACTCCAGCCACCTGGCTGGCGCCCGCCATGCTTGCGGACGATCCGATAGAGCCAGCGCTCCAGCCCGCCGGTCAGATCGAAATAGGCGCGGTCGATCGTCAGGATCAGAGCATCGTCGAGGACGGCCGAGTAGAACCAGTCGGGCAGGATAAGTTCGACCCCGTAGGGGCGGCCTTTGCTGTCGGACGTTTCCTTCCACTCGTTGATCCAGGAGAAGCGGTGCCGACGACGTTCACTGGGCTGGCGGATGGTTGTGGCGACGGTCGTTGCCTGAAGACGGTCGAGGCCGGCCTTCAGGCGATCATAGTCTCGCGCTGACGTGCCACGGCCTACGAAGGTCAAGATCTCATAGGGCGTCGCCGCAACCAGCCTCGATGTCCGAAAGCCGTGGTCGCGCGCTTCGACCAACTGACTGGCTGCCCAGATCAGTACATCGGCGTCCCAGATCGTCGCCATACCATGCTCGGGCACGGCCTCGACGCGGATCGCGACGGAGCCTGCCTGAAAGTCGATCGGCTTGAGCCGCTTTGATTTCGCCAGGCTGAAGAATGGGTAGGCCATCAAGTCCTGGGCATCACGCGGCGCCAGATCGCCAGGGATGGCGCGGAAAAGCTCAAGCTGGTCGCGCTCGGGCGTCGGGTGGCGACGCCCCGGCTGGGCGCTCGGTCGCGAGCTCATCGACGGCGCTCGAAGGATGTTTCTTCCGTGTGCCGTTTGGCGGGAAGGACGACGCTTCCGGTCTCGTCTGTCGTGGAAGACTTCGCGCCGCGATCAACCCAGATCTGGAGGTCTTCGACGCGATAAACCACGCGGCCGCCGATCTTGGAGTATCGCGGGCCAGTTCCGTAGGTCCGGTGCTTTTCGAGCGTGCGGCCTGAAAGGCCGAGGAAGCGCGCGGCCTCGGGTGTACGAAGGCAGCGGGGTGGTAATGTCGCGGTCGCGGATGAGGACATGATCGAACCTCCGAAAGCTTGCGGCGGCTCTGGCGAGCTGCCGACGGTCGAAGGCGAATGTGGCGAAGTAGGAAAAGGCCGAGGCGGGTCGCAAGCGACGCCCCCTGTTTCCGACCCGTCGGCCGGACATTTTCGCGGCCCAGCCGGGCGCCGTGTCAGAATTTCAGGAGCTTGCGGTATCCGCCGGCTATGAGGGCCAGGCCGTCCCGGATCAGGCGGGCGGTTCGGCTGCGCAGATGATGGTCGTCGAATGCGACGCCCTCTGGCACCTGTTCCGGGCCAAATATGGTCTCTGCGATGTCACGACGTGTGGCCCCGGCATGGCGGGCGTCGACGGCGCGCAGGCTCATCGCCAGACGTTCTCGGCGTGACGCTGGGATCTCGCGTGCATAGGGAAGGCTCTGTTGGCCCGTCAGCGCACGCCATAGGCGAGCCATCGCCTCGATCCGCGTCGGGATGTTGGCATCGAGCGGAACGATCGCCATCAGCGGCGCGTCAAGCGGCAGGCCGGGCGCGAGCTTTGCCGTGCCCGAGGCCTTGGAGGCACCGATCTTTGCGTAAGCGCCATCATCGCTGGCGATATCGTGGCGCAGCGGGAGCTGCCCAGCCGTCACGTCGCCCAGCCCGGTAGTATCGGCGACGAGCTGGATCAGGCGGGGATCATAATTGGCAAGCCAATAGACTTCGGTCTCTTCCGCCGCCCGGCGAGGATCCACCGCGAAATCGCAGGCCCCAGCGCTGCGCCACCAGGTCAGCGGCATCTGCCGAGGAGCGCATCACCGACGCATAGGCCCTTTGATACGCTGGATTGCGACGCAGAAATTCCCAGGCCAGATCGGCTGCCGGAAGCTCCTTCGCCCGAAGATAAGGCCCAGAATCTCGCCAGTTACGCTTACTCGACATCGCGAACTCCTTGCACAGGACGCGCCACGGTTGCGCGCCGCTATAGGATTCGGGATGGCCTTCTTGGGATTGAACCCCGGTGAGCTAGGCATGGTGTTCGTGAAAACCGATCACGCCAAAATGGATATTCTATCGCGTGATGGCGGGCAGCACGGACGTCAGGCTTTGGGCCAAACAAGCGATTGATACCCCTGCGCGCTGATCCACCGCGCCCGTGCCAAGTGGCTGTCGTAGGTGGCACGCGCCCGCTCAAGGTCGGCGTTCGGATCGACGCCAAAGATGATTTCCACCGCCTCGCGCCAATCAGCGCCGTCGTCGGCGGCATCAATCAGACGCAAATAGGTGGGCATCTGGTCACGATCATAGGCGGTGAGATCGGGACCGTCTGGGGCGAGATCTGAAATCGGCGAGTTGGCCATCACGGGCGAGCGCGGCTGAGAGGGGGCTGAGTCACGAGGTTAATGAAACCGCCAAGCGTTGCCGCACAAGCAGTTTTTTGCACTACGGCACTGCTGGAAATGGGACGCGGTGGCACGCTCACAGCCTTCAAACCAATGGTCTGTAGAGAATACTCCGTGGTGAAATACTCTACAAGCCAGTGCTGTCTCGTTCATGGAGATACGAGAGGTACTCGCGCTTAACCTGCGGAATTACCGGCAGGCTCAAGAGCTTTCGCAGGAAGAGCTCGCGCACCGTGCCGAGATAGACCGGACGTATATCAGTTCATTGGAACGGTGCGTTTATGCCGCCAGCATCGATGTGTTGGATCGGTTGGCGCACGTTTTAGGTGTCGAAGCGGCCGATCTGTTGCGTCGGCCCGACCCCGAGGCGGAACCCGCGCCGGCTTCTGAGACCTAACCAGGACCGGTAAGAATACGCGGTGGGGCGAGTCCCCGCCCGGGCTGGCCCGGGCGGGGTGAGAGACTCAGTCGCCGTTACGCTTGGCGGCGCGCGACCAGATCAGGCTGAAGGTGTCGCCCTCTTCGTCGTCGAAGAGATTGGCGTAGATCGGAGCGGTGAAGCTGGGATCATCAAGCTTGAGGCCCAGATATTCGCGGCCCTCGTTCGAGGTCTTGCTCCAGGCGGCGCCGATCTCGGCACGGCCGACGTAAACCCGATGGCTCGGCGCGTTGTCGCCACTGCGGTTCGCCTCGGGGACGATGCGGACGCCCTTGGCCTGGACGCTGAGCGTCACGATTTCGCCGCTGAACTCGTTGCCGCTCTTCTTGAAGGTGCCGATGGTCGCCATGTTAAGTCTCCTTGGATGCTATTTCGAGCACCGCGCCCATCGCGGCCTCGATGGTGATCAAGGGGCCGGAGGCGATCGACGCCGCACCCTTCAGGGCCGCAGCGCAGCGGAGGATGTCGGTCGGGAGACTTTCTTGTCCCGCGAGGAGGCCCGCCGGGCCGGGGAAGAAAGTCGGACGACAGGCGTTGCGGCTGAGGCGATCGAGGCGAAGCCGGCCTTCGGCCAGATCAGTCCATCAAGAGACCGCTTGGGTGTGTGCATTGATAGCCGATCCAACCGGAGACCTGGCGAATGTCCTTGGCTCCAAGCAAGGCAAAAACGCAGACGGCGCATTGTCGGATAGTCCAGCGTACAAAACGGCGCGCACGGCCCGATTGTCGGGATGGCAGTAGAGGAGTGAAATGCTCATGGGGGTTGTCGATCTTCGCCGAGTCGCCGTGGGAGGCTCCCTGAACGAAAGCGGCAATGGGCAGGCTCGTTTAACCGGCAACCGCGCTTAATCGCCAATCTCAGACAAGAAGGGGGCCATACTCTCCAGCCCCGTTCGCGCCCGGTGCGTCATGGTGATGACCTGAGCTGCTGCACCTGCTCGGGTCGGTCCGGGCGGGGAATCATTCTGGCTAGACGTTATTGCCCTGATAGACGCGCGTCTGAAGGAGTGGCTCGAAAGCCTGCCCCGCGGGGCAAAGCAAGCCGAGCCAGGGCAGTGAGGCTGATCGCTCCAGCGCCGAAAAGGGCAAAGGCTTGGCGCCATCCCTCGGCCGGGATCGCCAGCGCGGCGAGCCCGTGCGTGGCATGATAGCCCGCAATCGCGGCGGGGATCGCGAAGAGACCTGCGACTGCGACGCGGACCAACGTAGACGGGACGAGCGTAAAGACCATTTGGCCTGCGGTAAGCGTGGCGATGCCAGCTAGAAGGCCGAGAAAAATAGCGCCGATTGGACCGGCACCGGTATCGGTCGTCGCGAGCCCCACGGACACAGCGGCGAACAGCGGAAGAGCGAAAACGGCGAGGTTGAACAGCAACCAACACATCGCACCCAGTACGATGATCAGCATGATGATGCCCAGAATGATCATGGCGGTGTACTCCGTTGCAAACAGGAACGGTCGCGCCTCCACCACCACCACGGCGCAGCGTTGATTATAGCCCAAAAGTCGGCTGGGCGGGAGCGCGTTTTTGCGCTTCCGCCCAACTGCGGTGGCTCACGACCAGGGGTCATATTCATGAACGACGCTGTCGGGGTCGCCGTCAAACTCGGCCGAGGGCATGACGCCGAACTCAGATCCTGCCTTGAAAAGGGTGACGCAGACCATGAGGGTCTTTGCGAGGTTCCAGGCGCTACGTTGGGCGAGAGAAAGCGACATCGTTCCGGCTCCTGTCTGGAGGCGGGGACCATCCCCGCTCGACAGGCGCCCGAAGTGTCCGGGACACGGCCGCGGTCACCGCGCCAGGCGTCAGCCCAGCGGCCGCAAGCTTCGCTTAGCGGACCCTTTACGGGTTGACCGTGAAAGGCCGGGCCTGGACCAAGGATAGCGGCTATGAGAGCGGGGTGGGCAACGACGGGGTAGGGAAGAATGTCAGACGAAGATCTTCTCTCCGAAGCAAAGCAGCGCTTCCTCGACGCTCAGCAAGACGTCGACATCCTCCGACAAAAGATCGCGGTGGCTCAGTGCCCAATACAGATCGGGGACACGGTTACGATCGTTGATGGCGGCAAGACCTACGAGGGTGTGGTCGAGCATGTCGGTCCCGCCATGTCTGCTGAAGAGCTACTTGGTCCTGTTGTGGGCGCCCCGACCCTTTGGGCGGCGAGCGGACACCGCGTGAACAAGACAACGGGCCAGATTGGGAAGTGGTCATTTGCGATTGTCAGCGACAGCGCCGAATTTCTCGACGGCAAATGGGTGATTGCCGAACGCAGTATCGAGGCCTTTCTCGGTCTGGCGCCCAACAACGGGCGCTAGCGTTGGCTGGATCGGCGGCGCTCACGCGCCGCCGCCTTTCCGGAAATCGAACAGCGGGATGCCGAGTTTGCGAGCTTTGTCCGCAAGGTTGTCGGAAATGCCCGATCCTGGGAACACGATGACCCCGATCGGCAGGATGTCGAGGAGTTGGTCATTGCGCTTGAAGGGCGCGGCTTTGGCGTGGCGGGTCCAGTCTGGTTTGAAAGCGACCTGTGCGACGTGGCGATTGTCAGCCCAGCAGGCCGCGATGCGCTCCGCCCCCTTGGGGGAGCCGCCGTGCAACAGCACCATGTCTGGGTGTTTGGCGCGGACTCGATCAAGTGCTGCCCAGACCGCCTGATGATCGTTGAAGTCGGAGCCACCCGTAAAGGCGACCTTGGCACCGGCGGGGAGCATCACCTCGTTCTCGGCGCGCTTGCGGGCGGCAATGAAGTCGCGGCTGTCGATCATTGCCGAGGTCAGCGCCTTGCGATTGACCATCGAGCCTGAGCGCGGGCGCCAGGTTGACCGGAGGTGGGTCTCGAACTGGTCGGCTGCCTGATCACGCATAAATTCAAAGGCGTTGCGGCGTTCAATGAGCGTCATGCCTTCGGCGATCTTACGTTCCAGCTCGACGGATTTGACCTCCGAGCCGTCCTGCTCGCGCTGTCCGCGCTTTTGGGCTTGCTCGTTATCATCGAGTTCGCGTTCGATCCGTTCGGCGGCGCGGTGGAAGAGGTTCACGGTCGACCACAGCAGGTCGTCGAGGTCGGGTTCAAGACGTGTGTCTTGGAACGTGGAGGCCAAGGCGTCGAAGATGTCGGCGATCGCGCCACGGACGTGGCGTTCTTCGGGCAACGGCCTCGGATCGGGTTCATCCTCGAAGGGCCTGTGTCCAAAGAGTTGCAGCTCATCGAGGAGGCTGGAAGTGGGGGATTGCTCGTGCAGCGCTTCGAAATCGGGATCGGTGCTCATGGTGTCCTGCCTGTCCGTTTGCCGGCCGCGCCCATCGCGGCCTTCGCAGGCGACGAAGAGCGGCGGCGGAGCGGGCCTGCACCGCCGGTCCGAAGGACCGAGCGGCCGCAGCGCAGCGTAGGACGGCGAAGGCGGGCTATTTTGGCTCGCGATGCAAAGGTCCGCAGGACCGGCGGAAAATAGCCCGCCGCAGCCGTTGCCGACCCGAACCGCCTCCGGTCCGATCGCCCTCTCAGAAGGCCGTGGGCGCCGCGCCTCAAACACAAGGCCAGACCGAGCGTTCCTCCCGCTTTACGGACAACAAGCGTCTTCCTGCCGATCATCATCGATCAAGGAAATCGGACAATATCGTCGGGCATGAGCTGATCGCGGAGCCCACGCGTGACCGCATCGCGCCCAAGCCGCTGCAGATCGTCGTTGAAGTCGCCGAGGTTGGGTTTCAGGGGAATGACTTGGATCCCCAGGGCGATCGCGCGTTCGGCCAGCGTTTCCTGCGCCCGATCACCGGCCGGATCGGCATCGTGAGCGATATAGAGCCGACGGAGCGTGGGGGGCAGGATCAACGCCGCGAGGTGGTTGGCCGACAGGGCGGCGGCCATCGGTAGGGTTGGCAGGATCTGACGAACCGAAAGCATTGTTTCGATGCCCTCACCGGCAACGAGCACATCCATAGCATGACCGAACCGCACTGCATTGCCCAAGAGCTGCCCCATGGCCCGTCTGGGGGTGGAGATGTCGGCCTTGTGCGAGCCTGAAGGATCGAGCCAGGTCCGATGGGCTCCAGTGATCGTGCCGTCGAGATCGGTGACCGCTGCAATAATGGCTGGCCAGGCGTCGCGCAGGCGATCACGCGGGTCTTCGTCATCACCGCGATACCAGCAGCGAGGATGAAAGCGCAGGGGGTCGCCATGCCGCACATCCGCAATGCCGCGTCGGCGCAAATACGATTGTGCGACGGTGCCCGTGATCGGCTTCGACATCGCAAATAGGCGACGCGCCGCTTCGGGCGACCCTGTTGGCACCGGCGCGGCCGGTCGCCTGTCGGCATGAGACTCGGTTCGTGGCAGGCTGAGGAACAGGCGAGCCTCGTCCAAGGTGTCGCGCAGGCTTTGCAGATTTCGGCAGGCGGCAATCAGGTCGAGCAAATCGCCATGATCGCCCGTCGCGGCGTCGGTCCATTTGCCGGCCGCGCCGCTGCCGGTTTCGACGCCGCGCAGCCGGACATAGAGACTGCGGCCTGGGTTGTTGTTGATGTCGCCGACAAGCCAGTATCGGCCTTCGCGGCGTCCATTGGACAAATAGTGTCGGCAGACCGCCTCGGCGTTACGCGCGAGACGGTCGGCCAGCTCAGCAGCAGCGCCGTGCATTGCCGGTCTCCGGTCACGCTGCGGCATGGCGGGTTGCCGCCCGAGGGGCGATCCGTTCGATAGGGTGCCGACTGAGCAAACCCGCTGTAATCGAACGACCGTTGCTGCCCGTCGGGATGAACAGGCGCAGCTTCCAGGCGATGATTTCGGAGGTTAAGCCGATGGCTTTCAGCCGCGCGACCATCGCGCTGGTGAAACCCACCAATTCGATCCGTTGAACGCCCATGACGAGCGAACGCCGCAGGGACATCGCATCGGTAAGGTGAAGTGTATCCCCCTTGGTCAGCACGGCGGCAAACGCATCACCTGCAGCTATGCTTACGGGCGCTTCTCCGAAGGCCTGAGCCACCCATGCTGCCGCGACCTGCCGGCCGATCACGCGCTCGCCATCGTCAGTCTGAAGCCGGTAAACCCGACATCCTTCTCCGGGAAGGCGTCGCCAGATGGGCAACAGCAGCCCGGTGACGATGTGCGAGGTGACTTCGGTAAACGCCGGCAATTCGGCGATTTCCGCACTCCACGCGTGGGCAAAGCGCTCCGCGTCGACCTTTTCCCAGGCCGATTCCTCAAGAGCGCTTTGCGCCATGGCCATTCGCTCGACTGGGCGGAGCAGCCGGACGCGGCGCTCCACCTCGCCGTCATCGAGCGTCAGACTGGCGGCCGGAATTTGTACCGCTGCCCGCTTCGAACGGTGATTGATCAATAAGCGGCAGTCGCGGTCGGCACCGCGCTCAACCGCTTCGGCAAGTGAAATCGGCCGGGTCGGGTTTCGCTCGACGACCGTAAAGACCTGGGTCTTGGCGCCCGTCGCGGGGTGGGTATAGAGTGTGCGGCGCTCGGTGACGCGTAGCGAGTGCCCCGTGATGGTCTCTACGCCGCGATCATAGACGCCGGCGGCGACCGCGCCTTCGATCTTGGCGCGAAGCAAACCTTCGAATACCTCAAAGATCGTGCCTTGCAGGTCGATGGTCAGCGCCAGCATCCGGTTGAGGAATTGCGTGATTGGCGGCAGTTCCTCGCGCAGGGTGCCGTCGCGATCGGTCAGTTTGAGGGCCGTGGCGTCCTCGAACCGTTGCAGCGTACAGCCCGGCACCTTGCCGAGCAGGAGCAGTGTGTAGAGCTGGCGCAGTGCCGCTTTGGCATAGGCGCTTTCGAGGTTGTCTTCGGCACGGAAGAGACCCTGTCCGCCGGTCTGCCGCTGTCCTTTCGTAATCGCGCCCAACGTGTCGAGCCGCCGCGCAATAGTCGATAGAAACCGCTTTTCCGCTTTCACGTCGGTCGAGATCGGCCTGAAGATGGGCGGCTGAACCTGGTGGGTGCGATTGGTGCGCCCGAGCCCCTGGATGGCCGTATCCGCCTTCCAGCCTGCCTCGAGCAAATAGTGAATGCGCAGCCGCCTGTTCCTGGCGCCAAGGTCGGCATGATAGCTCCGGCCCGTGCCACCCGCGTCGGAGAACACGAGGACGCGCTTGTCATCGTCCTGAAAGGCAGCGGTCTCCGCCAGGTTGGCGCTGCCCGCGCGATTTTCCACACACAGACGCCGTTCGCCGTCCGCGCCGATGCGGGCGACGACGCGGCGGGACCGTCCGGTGACTTCGGCGACCTGCTCGGTGCCGAACCGCTGGACGATCTGATCGAGGGCGCCTTGCACCGGGGCCAGTGCGCCGAGATGCTCGATGAGACGATCGCGGCGTTCGAGCGCATCGCGGCATTGCACGGGCTGGCCATCCCGCATCACCGGCCGCGAGCACAGGTTACCCTCGCCATCGGTATAGGGTTCGAAGAGCTGGGTTGGGAACGAGTGCGCCAGATAGTCCAGGACATATTCGCGCGGGGTGATGTCGACGGCGATATCGCCCCATTCTTCGGTGGGAATGTCGGCGAGTCTCCGCTCGAGCAAGGCTTCGCCTGTGGAGACGATCTGGACGACGCAGGCGTGACCTTCGGCAAGGTCACGGTCGATCGCCGCGATCAGCGTCGGGGTCTTCATGGCGGTGATCAGATGATTGAAGAAGCGCTGCTTGGCGCTCTCAAAGGCCGACCGCGCCGCGGACTTGGCCTGAGCGTTCAGCGTCTTGGTTCCGCCATCCGGCCCGGCACCAGTGATGTTGGCGGCTTCAAGCGCGGCTGACAGATTGTTGTGAATGATCTCGAACGCGCCGGCATAGGCGTCATAGATGCCGGTCTGCTCGGCTGTCAGCCGGTGTTCGACGATCTCATATTCGACCCCTTCGTAGGACAGCGAGCGAGCGGCATAGAGGCCGAGCGCTTTGAGGTCGCGGGCGAGCACTTCCATCGCGGCGACGCCACCGGCCTCGATTGCCTGCACGAACTCGGCGCGGTTGGCGAACGGGAAGTCTTCGCCACCCCACAGGCCGAGCCGTTGGGCATAAGCGAGGTTGTGAACCGTCGTCGCGCCGGTCGCCGAGACGTAGAGTATGCGGGCATCGGGAAGCGCATGTTGCAGGCGTAAGCCAGCCTTGCCCTGCTGCGACGCGGCCTGATCGCCGCGTTCGCCCTTGCCGCCTGCGGCATTCTGCATGGCGTGGGATTCGTCGAACACGATGACCCCGTCGAAGTCGGAGCCCAACCAGTCGACGATTTGTCGGACGCGTGAAACCTTCCCCTCGCGTTCGTCGGACCGTAGCGTGGCATAGGTGGTAAAAAGGATGCCTTCCTCCAGTCGGATGGGCGCCCCTTGGCGAAAGCGGGAGAGCGGCGTCACCAACAGCCGCTCCTGGCCGAGGGCCGACCAGTCGCGCTGGGCGTCCTCAATGAGCGCGTCGGATTTCGAGACCCACAGCGCGCGTCGACGGCCCTTCAGCCAATTGTCGAGAAGGACGCCGGCGACTTGGCGGCCCTTGCCCGCGCCCGTCCCATCGCCGAGCATGAAGCCTCGGCGAAATCGGACCATGCCGTCGGCATCTTCAGGCGCGGCACTGATCTGGTCGAAGGTCGCATCGACTGTCCAGGCGCCTGCCAACTGGCCATCATGGGCTTCGCCCGCATAGATGACGGTTTCAAGCTGGGCATCGGAGAGAAGGCCGGCTTCGATCAATCCCTCCGGCAGGAGCGGAACATAGCTCGGCTTTGGTGGGCACACAGAAGCCATGGACGCGGACTGCACAAGCGGCGTCGGATGGGGGCGAGCTCCATCGATGGCCACTGATTGCAGTCCGTAGCCTTCATAGAGAGCCTCAGTGATCCGATCGGCTGCGGGTTGGGACCAGTCCACCAGGGAATAGCGGAGCGGCACGGCTGCGGGGTCGATCGATTGCGACGCAGATCGTGCAGGCGACGCAACGGATTTCCGCAAAGGCGGCTTTGCGGAGACGCGGCACGGCGTCAAAGCGGCGCTGATGGGCAGGCGCGCGGGAATCGCATTGTCGACCCAAGCCAGAAGCTCGGTCGTACTGGACGCCATGCCGGGTGTGACGGGGAAGCATGACGGGTCATCGGCCGGGAGACGGTCGATCACGGTCAGGCGCGTTTCGGTCGTTGTACCATGCCGAGCATAGACACGGCCGTCGATCGCGGCGGAGAAGACGATTCGGCCCCGCGCCTGGAGGTCGATGAACGCATCGCGCCATGCTGCATCGTAGGGGGACAGGCTCGCCCCAGTGATGGTGACCAGGCGACCGCCTTCGGCAAGACGGGCCAGGGCGGAGTTGATGTGCCGCAGGGCCGCGTCGGCGACGCGGCCTTCAACCTGCGCGGCGACCGAGAAGGGCGGATTCATGAGGACGACGCTAGGAACCAGCCCGGCGTCGAGATGATCATGGATGTGGGCGGCGTCAAACCGGGTCGCGACCGAGGTCGAAAAGAGATGACCGAGAAGGTCGGCGCGGGTTTCGCCCAATTCATTGAGCGCCAATTCGGCGCCAGCAAGCTCAGCGAAGATGGCAAGCAATCCGGTCCCGGCCGATGGCTCCAGAACAAGATCACCTGGCGTGATCATGGCTGCGCGTGCCGCGATCCAGGCAAGGGGCAACGGCGTCGAGAATTGCTGGAGCGCCTCGCTTTCTATCGAGCGTCGGGTGTGGGTGGGGAGCAGGCCGGCAATCTTGCTGACCACGGCAAGCTGCGAACTGGCCGGACGGCCGCACAGCGCCGGTCCAAATCGGCGCAGGAATGCGATCTGCGCTGCTTCGCATGCCTCATAAGCGTCTTTCCAGGTCCACAGCCCTTCGGCGTCCGATCCGCCAAACGCTGCTTCCATAGTGGTGCGAAGGGCGCGGGCATCGAGCGCCGTGCCCGCGATCAGGGTGGGAAGGAGATCCAGAGCGGCGCGGTGAAGCGCCAGGGCGCGAATGGCAGGCGCGCGGCTTGTCACGGTGAGGGTTGGGGACGCGAGTGCGGTTGATGTCATGGCGGGTCATCCGGGAGAGCAGGAGGAGGGCAAGCCGATCGGCGCTCTCTCTCGACCGCACCGGCTCGCCCCCTCCCGGCCCCGCTCTCACTCTGTTTCTGCAAAGCCGCCGCCATCGGCCGGAGGCAGGTAGGCGTCGAACGGATTGCCGGGCGCGAGATGGCCGAACGGCGTGAAGACAAAGTCTTCGCCGTCTCGGCCGACGGCGCAAAGGACGTAGCGCAGCTCGCGCGTCTCGGCGTCTAGGCATTCCATCAAGGCCAGATCATCATTGCGGGCGGCCTGGAGGAGGGTCTGAAAATTTCGCGAGGCATGGCCGGGGATCGGCATGGCAAGCTCCTGAAATGAAAAGGCCCGCCAGAGCTGGCGGGCCGAGGATGGCGAGGAGGATGCGATCAGGCTGCCTCGGCGGTGACCGCGAACGGGTCAACCTCGCGATGGATCGGCTGCGCTCGACCCATCCAGGGTTCGGGTCGGATTGAGCGGACCCAGTCCGCAAAGCTCGGGATGAAGCCGAGATCTTCGCGGACGTGTTGCTCGCCGATCAGCCGGACCGGCACGACCCGCCCAGTGGAGACCGTAATCGTCGGGCCGAAGAAGCGTTCGAGCATGAAGATGCCCTCGGCATGATGGCGGAGCGCGCGGTGTCGGAAGTCGGCGACGATCGCTTTGGATTCGTCGAACCATTGGTGCAGCGGCAGATAGTCTTCCGGGGTGCCGCCCCACCGCTTCACCGACGAAAGCGCATGATGATAACAATGGCCCATTGCGTCCTCCTCAGAATTCGTAGGCATGAGATTCAGACGTGGTCATCCGCTCGTTGTAATCGAGCGAGATTGTCCGGGCGGCGACGTCGAAAATGAACTCACCAAAAGCACCGTCATTGTTTTCCCATCCCGACGCGATCTGTTGCAGGAAGTCGTAGGACAGGCGCTCGATCGCATCGGCGACGCTCAGGGTCAGCGGTTCGGTCCCTGATCCATCCCATCGGGGATCGACAAGGGTGACGGACACTTCGGGAAGTGTCGCTTCAGCATCTGCGGTGCGCGCTTCAACGGATTCGATCTGACCAGAGTCCCCATAACCGTCGAAAATGACGACGACCGTGGCGACACCGGCAAGGGCAAGTGCATCGAAGACTGTGGCTTTGTTGGCGGGCCGGCACTCGGCCTCCAATCTCGTCCGCGCAGCGTGCTCGGCGAGATAGTGCTCAAAGTCCGGGCGGAGGCCGACGGACGGGGTTGTGTCGGACATTGAAAATCTCCTTGGCGAAGGTGAAAAGGTGCGGGGCGGCCTGACGCCGCCCCCGCGATTGTCACTCGGCGGCGATGGCGTGCTCGAACCCCGAATCCGGCTCGGGATCGGAGGCTCCGGCCTCGTCATCCTCATCTGCGGTCAGGAAAGCCGGCAGCGCTTCGGGCTCCGATCCGTCCGGTTCGAGCAAGACGGGTTGATCGGTTGCGGTGCGCAACGGCTCCGGCAGCCAGCCTGAACCGGCCAGCAGCCGTTCGGCCTCCTTGGCCATATCGCCCTTCTTGAGGTGCTCGATGAGCTGGGCCTCGCGATCACCCTTGCCGTCGCGAACAGCCTCCAGAATGCGCGGCTTGGTCACGCGGCCGAGGTAGGATTCGACCGTCGGGGTCCAGCCTGCGGCGACCATGTCGAGATCGACGACCTGCGCCAACGCGTCAGCATGTTTCATCCTGTCGCCCTGGTTCCAGGACTGGTGGACGGCGTTGATGCTGAAGCTGACGCAGTGGGCGAACAGTGCCCCGCGTCGATCCGTATCGAAGGTGGTCAACGTCTGCCACAACGCACCGGGGTCCTGAGGCAGTTGATCCGACCAGCTCGCATGGCGCGCGGTGATCGCCTGCGCCGACGCTGTGTCGTTGAGGCCAGGCACCTGGTGACCAAAGGCGGAGTGCTTGGCTTCGATCTCCAGGCACGTCGCGGTGCTGAAGCGGTAGAACGTCTTCAGTGCGAGGGCATGAAGGACGGCGAGATAGGCCGTGTCGGGGTCGGCACCCACTGCGTTGCGCAAGGCCAGCGTCCGATGCGCAGTCAGTTCGGTCATCAGCCGCTCGGGCAGCGGCTTGATGCTGTCGTCATCCTCATCGGGTTCGCCGCCGGGCTGGGCTGCGCCGCCGATCGTGATGACGGCGCGCTGGATGCCGGCATCGGGCTCGGAAGGCTCGACGGCCTCATCCGTATCGCCACGGGTGGCATCCGGCTCGGCTTCTGCCTCGTCCTCCGGTCGCACAAACCCGCGTTCGATCTTGAGGCTGCCAGAGCTGTCGAGGCTGACAAAGGCGCCCGCCCGCGTGATGTCAGCCGGATCGAACAGCGCCGGTCGGTTCTGGAGATCTTCGAGCGCGGCCTCGATTTCGCCCAGGCGCTGGTCGGCCTCGTCGGGCAGCTCCTCGGCCTCGGCGTAGGTCTCCTCGAGCGCCGCATACTCCTGGCTGAGCGCCTCGTAGGTCGCGTGTTCTTCATCGGTCAACGAGCTGGTGGAGGACAGGGCGCGGAGTCCGCGTGTGTGTCCGTAATCGAAACCGATGTCGGCGCTGATCCACTTCCAGCCTTCGGCGGCGACCGTCTCCGCAGCCGCCGCGAGTTTGTCTGAGACCAGACGGTCGAGAAGCGCCGGATCCTGGAACCACCCACCGTCATCGGTCTGGAAGAGGTCACGTGAGATGTCGCCGCCTGCAGCTTCATAGGCTTCCGCGCCGATGAAACGTGCGCGTCGATCGGAAGCGCGCACGGCGCCTTCGGTCAACATGCGCCGGATCTGATAGGCTTCCTTGTAGGGGTTGCGCGCGAGCGCCTCCCAGACCTGTTCCTGGCGCGCATGGTCGCTTGTGACGGTGAAGGCCATCAGCTGGTCCAGGGTCAATTCGTCCTCGGCGTAGAGGGCGAGCAGCCGGTCGGATACGGACGCCAACTTGAGGCGCTGGCGAACGATGGCCGGCGTGACGAAGAAGCGCGCCGCGATTGCCTCGTCGCCTTGACCCTGTTCGCGCAAGGTCTGGAAGGCACGAAATTGGTCGAGCGGATGCAGCGGCTCACGTTGACTGTTTTCGGCGAGCGAATCCTCCTCGGCCGAGATGTCCGCGCTCTCGCGGATGACACAGGGCACGGGTGCTGTCCGCGACAGGCGCTTTTGTTTCACGAGCCGTTCGAGCGCACGATAGCGCCGACCTCCGGCCGGCACTTCGAACATGCCGGTTCCATTGCCTTCGGCGTCGACGACCGCGCGGACGTTGAGGCTTTGAAGCAAGGTCCGTCGTGCAATGTCCTCGGCAAGATCTTCGATCGAGACGCCGGACTTGATCCGGCGAACATTGGACTGGCTCAGCACTAGCTTGTTGAAGGGGATGTCCCGCGAGGGGGACAGGACGATCTTCTGGGAAGCCTGGGTCATGGGATATTCTCCGTGACGGGCGGCCGGGAGCCTCTCTCTCGACCCTGACCCGTCACGAAGTCCGTCTCGACCCTCTTACTCTCCTGGACTCCGGCCGAGCTGGCGCGCAGCGGGCGAGGTCACGCCGCTTCCCGATCCTCCTCCCGTGCCGTCGCACTGGGCACGAAGGCCAGGAGGTAGTCCGCCGCTTTGGAGGCCGCGCTCGCGGCGCGCACGATGGCGCGATTGTCCTCGCGCAGGACGTCGAGCCAGGCGCCGATGTAATCGGCATGGCGCACGGTCGGCGCGATGCCGAGGCTCGCGCAGCAGAAGGCCGACGTCATTTCGGCGACGAGCTCCTCGCGCGAATAGGCCTTCGACCCAAAGCCACCGCTCAGGTCGCGCGCAAGGCGTCCGGGATGGCCCGACCAATGCCCCAGCTCATGCAGAGCCGTGCGATGCCAGTTGATCGGTTCGAAATAGGCCTCGGGCCTGGGGATCTGAATAAAATCGGGACCCGGTGCATAGAAGGCCTTGTCTCCGCCCAGGCGCAGGTCGGCGCCGCTGGCACGAATGAGCGCCTCGACCTCTGGTATGATCAGACCTTCTGGAATGGGCGGGGGCGGCGCCGATAGCCCGTCGGGCAAGCCCTCACATTGGGCGACATTGAACACGGTAAAGCGCTTGAGGAAGGGAATGGCGGCTGGATCGTCACCATTGTCCTGTGCCCGGCGACGCTCGTCATCGGGGATGAAGCGATCGGCATAGACGACGGTGGTGCCGTGTTCGCCTTTGCGGACATTGCCGCCCAGCCCCAAAGCCTGGCGGAAGGTGAGCCAGCCTTGCGAGGCGAAGCCATGTTGGACGACCGCGCCCCAGAGGATCAGCACGTTGATGCCGGAATAGCCACGATCGGTCGCGGCGTTCCGCGGCATGGCAAGTGGCGCCGATACCGTGCTCGAGCCCCAGGGCTGGACCCAGGGGAGGCGGCCCGCCTCCAGCTCGGCAATAATCTTGGTGGTGATCTCGTCGTAGATGTTCGGGCGCTGGGTTCGGGCATGGCCTTTGGAAGCTGGGCGTGTCATCGCGTATCTCCGCGACGGGCCGGCCAGAGAACCTCTCTCGACCTTCAAAACCCGTCACGGCGACAGCCGCAGCCCTCTCCCTCTCATGTGTGCCGGCGGATCCGTCAGCTACTTAGTGACCGACACGCGGACCTGATCAAGCAGGCTCCGCGTCACGGCCAAGGCCTGATCGGGCGACATCGCCAAGCCGCCAGTGGCCACCAATGCGGACAGTCCGTGCCGCTTATAGTAGGGGCTGATAGTGGCGATCAGGGCGGCAAGGTCGGGATGCGCTGGTACAAATCCGACCTTCGCGGCTTCGCCGAGGGCTTTGGCGATGTCATGCCGCACCTCGGTGCGGCAGCGATCGTCGTCCCATCCCCGCTCAACAAGGAGCGCTTTGAGCCCGAGTTCGAGCGCATAGCCGACATTCTGTAAAAGCGGTTCTCCGCAATGCCGGGCTTCAGGTTCGGCGACGTGATCGGCCATGACGAGGAAGCTCGCTGCCCGTTCGAGCAGATGTGCCTGAAGCGTAGGTTTCATCGCGTGAGTCTCATGCGGACGGTCAGAGACAACGCACGTCGCTGCGAATGGATTCCGCCTGCAGGATTGGTTGTCACCGCCGGGGGCGTTGCGGGGCGCTCCCCGCAGAAGGGGTCGGGCGAGACGTGTCGGCTCGACCGCAGGGGAAGGCATTCCCCTCCAGGACTTAGACCCTTTTGGATCGAGGCTCGACGATCAGTTGCCGCCTTCGGGCGCGTGCCGCGCGCGGAGTAGGTCGCCGATCGAGCGTCCATGGACGCGGCAGACGGCGATCACCCGGTCGAAAACGATAACGCGGCCACGCCGCCCGCGCCGCGCCTCGCAAGCTACATTCTGACCGAACGCAACCTGCTCGAGGAGCGATTTGGACATGCGGCCATCAGGGGCGTGGAGTTCCGGCGCGTCAAAGTCCGCCAAGCGCACTTCGATCCAGGTGTTTGGATCGCTGGAATTGCCAACGCACAGCCCGTCGCCGTCACCGACATAGCGGACCGTTCCCGAAAACTGCTGCCCCGGCTGAGAGGGCAGGCGACCTTCGCAGGGGTCCGCCCGGGCGGGCGTCGCCATCACCGAGAAGGCAAAGGCGCAGAGGGCGAACGCGATTGGGCTCAGTGCGCGGCGCACCGCAATCATGCGGAATCCTCGGCTCCGGGTATCGTCAGGCCATAATCGGACTTCAGCATATCGACGATACGAACCAGGGCGCGGTGGATACTCAGCTCATGGCCTTCGAACTTGCGTGTCAATTGCGCACGACCAGAACCGCAACCTCATTGCGGCGCAGGGGTGGGAAGGTCCATGGCGGATCATAGAACCACACGACGGGTTTCGAGCGCGGACTCCACCCGCTGGCTGTCAGCCCCGCCACCAGTTGTGCTTTTCGTTCCTCGATGGCGCGAGCCGAACCGATGCCGCTGAACCGAAGAACCGCATAGGTCTCAGCCGGAACGATCGCCAATTGAACAGTCGGGTCTCTTGGAACTGGCAGGTCTGCCATATCATAGGCTGCAGGCATGAAGAACTGGATCGTCCAGCGGTCGGTGCCTGATGCCGTCTGCGCCACGGGTGCTGTCATTGAGATGGTCTGGGAGCCTGGTGGCGAGCCGCTCGTACCGGACTGAGAAACCGGCGACGTCATTGAAATCGACGTACGTTTGGAGTTGGCACCGAAGATGTATCCGGCCAATCGTCGGAATCCCTCACTTCGAGCTGCATCGCTATTGCCAGTCACGATGGTCTGAGCGGCAATCCGTTCGCCATAGAGTCGAATTTCAAGCTCCCCGACACGCTCAACCTCTTCGTAAGAAGGCTCTTCTGTGCCGGTTCGGATCCCGACCGTCGAACACGCCGTGGTCATCAATGCCGTGCCCAGGGCCAATAAAGCATTCTTCAAAAGACCGTCCTCCATTGGCAACGCAAGTCTGTCGCGGCGCGCTGATCTTCTAACGCTCAACTAGCGGTATGGGACGACCGGGCAAACGGTGTGACGAAGGCTTATGTCTGGCTCCAGACCCGCGTAGCCCATGATCACCATGTTACGTGCGGTCCGGGGTGGCAGACCACTGGAGCGCTTCACCGGCGTGAAACGGGACGACGTTCGATCCTTCAAGCTTTAGGACGCCGGGGACCAGGATTTTGCGCCGCTCCAGAATAATGCGTTCTTCGTTGAGCGGCAGGCCGTAGAAGCGGGGACCATTCTCCGAGGCGAAGGCCTCCAAATGCTCGAGGGCGCCTTCCTCTTCGAAAACGGTGGCGTAGCTTTCGAGTGCGAACGGGGCGTTGAAGATGCCGGCGCAGCCGCAGGCGGATTCCTTGTCCTCCACAGCATGGGGCGCTGAGTCAGTGCCGAGGAAGAATTTGTGAGACCCGGATGTCGCCGCCCGGCGCAGGGCCAGTCGATGCACCTCTCGCTTTGCGACCGGGAGACAATAAAAATGCGGGCGGATGCCGCCCTCGAACATGGCGTTGCGATTAATTGCTAGGTGATGAGGCGTGATGGTCGCCGCCAGATTGGGGCCGCTGGCCTCAATGAAAGCGACGGCGTCGGCCGTGGTGATGTGTTCGAACACGACCTTCAGCGCCGGAAAATCCTTGATCAGCGTTGAGAGGATCCGCTCGATGAAGACGGCCTCTCGGTCGAAGATGTCGATATGGCGGTCCGTGACCTCGCCATGAACCAGCAGCGGCATGCCAATTCGCTGCATCGCCTCGAGCGTCGGATAGATGTTCCGAACATCCGTGATACCATGATCTGAGTTGGTGGTGGCATGGGCGGGATAGAGTTTACAGGCGGTGAAAACGCCTTCGCTGAAACCGCGCTCCACTTCGTCAGCCTCAATGGTATGGGTTAGATAGCACGTCATGAGTGGCTCGAAGACCAGTCCGGGCTCGACCGCGGCGAGGATGCGGTCACGGTAGGCCCGCGCGGTCGCAATCGTTGTGACGGGCGGACGAAGATTGGGCATGACAATGGCCCTGCCGAACTGCCTGGCGGTGTAGTTGACGACAGCCGCCAGCATCGTGCCGTCGCGAAGATGGACATGCCAGTCGTCGGGTCGTCGCAGGACTAGGCGGCCGGAGGCGGGCGCTTCCTGGGCCTCGTTTATCGGACCGTTCGAGTGTGTCACGCCCATGCTCCTTCACAGATTCGGCTGAGTTTCAGTTGGGTCCTCAAGCCGCGCCATGGAATTTATGTCCGGCAACAGTTCGCCCAAGAGCTGGTTGGGGAAGCGCCGGCTCAGGATGATTGCATAGAAGCTTTCGGTGAGTTGCGGGATGCGGCAGTGCTCGACTAGCACGCCGGATTCGAGCTCATCGCGCACAACAATGGGCGGGACCAGCGTCAGGCCGTCGCGTTCACGGGCCAATAGACGCAGCATCGCCATGTCATCGACTTCGGCAAGGATGATCGGGCGGATTCCCGCCAGATCTAGCAGTCGGTCGAACCCCAACCGGATGTCGCTGTCTAGGCTGGGAAGCAACACAGGCTCGCTGCGCAAATCCTCTGGGAAGCGGAACGGCACATGGCCCGGCCTCGGCCGTCCCACCAGACTGACCGGCTGTTCATTCAGGAGATGGTTGCGAAAGGGAGCCCGGGCGTCCCTCGGGGCGGCGCTGTTGGATAGAACCACGTCAATCGCATGCGCTTCGAGCTGTGCCAGCAGGTCGCGGATGGTGCCGGAGCGCACGATCAACTCCACGTCGGCGCGGCCGACCAAAGGGTTCAGAAACTCAAGCTGGAAGTTGCGCGACAAGGTCGTCAGCGCGCCGACCCTCAAGACCTGACGGCTCGCCAGGGGGCGTCCGTCGAGTGTACTCATCAGCTCATCGCCAGCTTTGAAGACGGTGTCCGCATAGTCGAGCGTGATCTGCCCCGCTTCGGTTAGGACGAGCCTTTTGCCCACGCGGTCGAACAGCGGGTGCCCCATCTGATGTTCGAGTTTCTGGATCTGAACAGACAGCGCCGACTGCGACAGGTTTAGCCGCTCCGCCGCCCGCGTGAGGCTGCCCTCATGCGCGACCGCCCAGAAATAGCGCAGGTGGTTGAAGTTCAGGCTTTTCATACCGTTCTATAAAACAGAACGATATGACGTAGACAATGAATTTTTCCGATCGTGCGTTGCCAGTTATCCATTCTCCGACGCTCATGATGCGTTGGGGGGAAGACCTTTGCCGATTGATCTGTTGCCCTATGCTGCTCCCTTGGCGCTCTTGCTGAGCGCGGCTGTCGGATTTCTACGCCCGGGCCGCAGGTCCAGTATTGCTAAGCGAGTGGCTGAAGTTTCAGCCTTATTTGCGCTAGGGGTCGCGGGCGTTTCCGCTGCAATGCTCTTTGTGCACGGGGCGTGGGATAGCGGTCTAATCGGCACGCGGGGAATAGGGTTCTCGATCCACCTCGACGCGATCAGCGGCGTGATGCTTCTGTTGGTGTCATTCATCGGCTGGGTCGTGGTGCGCTACACAGCGACGTATTTGGACGGTGAGCCACGCCAAGGCGCGTTTATCGGCTGGCTGTCGCTGACGCTAGCCGCAGTTCTGCTGCTCGTGCTCTCGGGCAATGTGGTTCAGCTCGTCCTCGCGTGGATCGCGACGAGCCTGTTCCTGCACCGGCTACTGTTGTTCTATCCGGAACGGATCGCGGCAAAGAGGGCCGCTGCCAAGAAGTTCATCACCGCGCGGATCGGCGACATGGCGCTGATAATCTCGGTCATGTTGCTAACATTTGCCTATGGCACCACGGATATCGCTCAGATTCTGAGCGCTGCCCGCGCGGGGACCGGCGGCGACCTGGCGATTGCCGCAGCGGGATTTTTGGCGCTCGCCGCGCTTTTGAAGTCGGCCCAGTTTCCTATGCACGGCTGGCTGACCGAAGTGATGGAGGCCCCAACCCCGGTTTCGGCGCTGCTGCATGCCGGTGTAATCAACGCTGGCGGGTTTCTGCTCATCCGTTTTGCGGACGTTATGCTGCTGGCGCCGAGCGTGCTGGCCGGGCTGGTCCTGATCGGGGGCTTCACCGCACTTTTCGCCGGGCTGGTTATGCTGACCCAGCCTGCCGTAAAGACTTCGCTCGCGTGGTCGACGGTCGCCCAGATGGGCTTCATGATCCTGGAATGCGGCCTGGCGCTGTTCCCGCTCGCCTTGCTCCACATCGTCGCCCATTCGCTCTACAAAGCCCATTCATTCCTCGCTTCCGGCGGCGCTGTCGAACTGATCGCCGCCAACCGCCGGCCTGGTCCGGTGGCCATTCCCAAGGCCGGTGCCGTCGGGCGTGCCTTCCTCCTCGCGCTGGTGATCTATGCCGTCGTCGGGTTTGGCTTCGCGTTTCAGCACAAGTCACCGCAGGCCATCGCGCTGGGCGCGATCCTGATCTTCGGCGTCGCCTATATGCTCGCACAAGGTTTGGCGGACGCCGCGCCGCGCGCATTGACCGGGCGTACCGTCGTCTACGCCGTCGCCACGTCAGTCAGCTATTTCGCACTCCAGGTCTTCGCGATCTGGCTGACCTCAGGGGTGCTGCCGGCTACACCGTCACCAGGCCCATTGGAATGGGCGCTTATCGTCCTTGCGGTCGTCAGTTTCGGCCTGGTGGCGGTTGTCCAGGCGATGTTTCCGCTCTGGGCCTACCACCCCGCGGCCGCTGGGCTGCGCGTGCATCTCTCCAACGGCTTCTACGCCAACGCGGTGTTCGATCGGCTGCTTGGCGGCTGGCGGCTGCGCGACGCCTCCTGATTTTCCGGAGACAAGACCATGACCATCCCAAAAGCTTCACTTGTGCGTGAAACGTTGGATCTCGAGACCGCCGTCGATCAAGCCTGTCGGGCTATCCCGCCCGTCTGGCCATTGGCGTCGAGCGTCGCGGTCAATCCTTTCCTGGGCCAGACCCATGAGGACCTCGCCACGGTCGCCGCCCGGCTCGCTAGGGTGGCGGGGGCTCCTGTCACCATGCCGCGAAACTGGTATCAGGACCGGATCGCCGGTGGCGACATCACCGATCCCGATCTTTTGGATGCGCTGGATAATGCGCCGCTGGCGCTGCGCCCGACGAATCTTGGGGCGCTGAAGTCAGCCGTGCTGCGATCGGGTCCGGAGGTCAGCGCCCTGCCGACGGTAGCGGACCTCGCGGCGGAAGCTTCAGGGATCGACTGGCCGGGCCTGATCGCCGAGCGCTTCGGTGCATGGGCGGCTGGATATTTCGACGAGGGACAGGCGCTCTGGGCTGCGCCACGCGGCCGGGGTGCCTATGCAGCCTGGCGAGCGGTCGCGACCCATGACCTGACGCCGGAGATTGCCGGTCTGTCGGGGTTTGCGACTCATGTATCGCAGGCTCCGGAAGCCGCAGCAGATGCGGTAGCGAGCGTCGTTAAGCGCACCGGCATCCCGGCGGCGGCGGCGTACACCTATTTCCATCAGATGCTCATGACACTCGGCGGCTGGGCGCAATATGCCCGCTATCGCCTGTGGCAGGCCGAACTCGCCGGTAGCACCGACGCGACCATGAGCGACTTTCTGGCGATACGCCTCATCTGGGAGGCGGCGCTGTTCGATCGTTATGAAAAGGAGATCGGCCCGCGCTGGGCGTCGGTCGTTGCCAAGCACGCTTTGCCTGTCACACCCAACGTCGATCATGTCATCGACGCTATCCTCCAGGAAGCGTCGGAACGCGCGGCGCAACGCAAGTTGGCTGAAACCTTTGCGATGCCGGGGACCGAGACGATCAAAGGCCGCCCCGTATTGCAGGCCGCCTTCTGTATCGATGTGCGCTCGGAGGTATTCCGGCGTGCGCTCGAAACCGTAAACCCGGCGATCCAGACCCTGGGGTTCGCGGGCTTTTTCGGCCTGACCGCGTCGCATCGCCGCTTTGCTTCGGACGTGAGCGAACACCGTCTGCCCGTGCTGCTTAATCCTGGCCTGACGACGCGCTCGGGCGGCCCGGACGAGGCCGGTGCTGATCAGAGCGCTCGCTTGAAGGCACGTGCGAAGCGTGCGTGGGGCCGTTTCAAACTGGCCGCCGTATCGTCCTTCGCTTTCGTCGAGGCAACGGGACCGCTTTACATCAGCAAGCTTGTCATCGATGCATTGGGCCTGCGCGAAACACCATTGCCGAACGATCCCGCGCCGCGTCCTGATCCGGCGCTTGATCTCGGAGCTCGGACAGCGGCAGCGGAGACCGTGCTGCGGGCCATGTCGTTGACGACTGACTTCGCAAAGCTCGTGGTCCTGGCGGGGCACGGCGCAAATGTCGTCAACAATCCTCACGCCAGCGGGCTGCATTGCGGCGCGTGCGGAGGCTATTCGGGCGAGGTGAATGCGCGCCTTCTCGCCGCCATGCTGAATGATGGCGAAGTCCGCAGTAGCCTTGTTCCAAAGGGGATCGTCATACCCTCTGACACGCTGTTCGTCGCTGCTTTGCACGACACGACGACTGACGCTGTCATGCTCTATTCCGAAGACTGCATTTCCGCAGCGCACGCTACCGACCTGAACGAAGCCAGGGTCTGGCTCGCCGCAGCGGGCAAGATCGCTCGGGGCGAGCGGGCGTTGCGTCTGCCGCGAGGAGCAGGTGAGGACAGTCTCGCAATGCGCAGCCGCGACTGGGCCGAGGTCAGGCCAGAATGGGCGTTGGCAGGCTGCAAGGCCTTCATCGCGGCGCCACGTCGGCGCACGATGGGAAAGAGTCTCGAGGGTCGGGCTTTCCTGCATGACTATGACTGGCAGGGTGACAGTGACTTTGGCGTCCTGGAACTGATCCTGACGGCGCCCGTGGTCGTGGCAAGCTGGATCAGCCTGCAATATTATGGCTCGACGGTGGCACCCGCGGTCTTCGGGGGCGGCAACAAGCTCCTGCACAACGTCGTTGGGGGCATCGGGGTCGTGGAGGGCAATGGCGGCGCCCTGCGTGCCGGCCTCCCATGGCAGTCTGTCCATGACGGTGACCGTCTCGTTCATGAGCCCCTCAGGCTATCGGTTTGCATCGAAGCGCCGCGCGAGGCGATGACCGCAATCCTCGAACGCCACCCCGACGTGCGAGCGCTTTTCGACAATCGCTGGCTCTATCTGTTCGCGCTCGACGATGCAGGGCGGATGGCTTGGCAATACATCGGCGATCTGGAATGGGTGGCGGTCATCGAGTCAGGGCCTGCAACGGCGGTGCCTGAGTTGGCGGCCTGACCGATGAAGCCGACGGAAAGCAACGGGGCGCAGCTACCTCGCATGTCGCACCTCGAGCGACTGGAGTCCGAAGCCATCCATATTCTGCGCGAGGCGGTCGCCGAGGCGCGTAATCCGGTGATGCTGTTCTCGGCAGGCAAGGACAGCACTGTGATGGCCCACTTGGCCTTGCGGGCGTTCTATCCCGGCAAGCCGCCCTTACCCTTGTTGCATATCGACTCGACCTGGGAGTTCGGATCGCTCCTGGCGTTTCGCGATTCCTTCGCGCGCGATCACGGGTTTGATCTGATCGTGCGGGCCAATGAGGAAGGGCGTGCCGCAGGCCTCAACCCCTTCGATCATGGCGAACGCTATACGTCAGCCATGCGCACCGAACCGCTCAAGGTCGCGCTCGATCAGGGTGGCTATGACGTAATTTTCGGAGGTGCCCGGCGCGATGAGGAGAAATCCCGCGCCAAGGAGCGCATATTCTCCATTCGCAGTGCTGGCCATGGCTGGGATCCAAGGCAGCAGCGCCCAGAGCTTTGGCACCTCTACAACACACGCCTCGCCTCTGGCCAATCAGCGCGCGTGTTCCCGCTATCAAACTGGACCGAGGCGGACATCTGGAGTTACGCGCTGCTCCACCGCATTCCGCTGGCGCCGCTTTATTTCGCCCAAGTTCGGCCAGTCATCGAGCGCGATGGCGCATGGCTGGTGGTCGATGATCCGGCCCGTATGCGCTTCAAGGCGGGAGAGGCCATGCGCGAACGCTCGGTTCGTTTCCGAACGCTTGGGTGTTGGCCCGTAACGGCTGCGGTCGAGTCACAAGCCGCCGACCTTTTTTCAATCGTTCGCGAAACACTCGGCGCAGCGAACTCCGAGCGGCAAGGTCGCATCGGCGACAGCGAAGATGGCGGTTCGCTCGAACAGAAAAAGCGCGAAGGCTATTTCTGATGGAGGCAGCGGGGGGACTCCTCTATCGCGGCGACCGCGCGTTCCTGGCGACGATGCATGCCAAGGAAAAGGTCGTGGCGCCGATCGTCGAGCGTTTTCTGGGCTTGCGGCTGGAAGTCGCGGCTGGGCTGGACACAGACGCCTTCGGCACCTTTAGCCGGGATATTGAGCGGACCGGATCGCAGCTCGATGCAGCACGCGCCAAGATTGAGGCGGCTTTCGAGGGAATGCCCGACCTTCAGATCGGATTGGCTAGCGAAGGTAGCTTTGGGCCGCACCCCTATATTCCTTTCTGCCCGCTCGAGCGCGAAATTGTCGTCCTGGTCGATCGAACGGCCGGGCTGGAACTTGTCGGGCACCATGCAACGCTCGACACGAACTTCGCGCACGCGGTCGTACCCGACATCGCTGGAGGCCTCGCTTTCGCTGAAAGGGTGGGGTTTCCGGATCACGGGGTCGTCGTGATGGGCTGCCGAGAAGGTCAGCCGGCACATGATCTCGGGCTGATCAAAGATGCGGGAACCCGGGACGACCTGACATTGGCGCTTGACCGGGTCATCTCCAAGGTGGGTACCGCCTTTGTAGAAACGGACATGCGTGCGCACCGTAATCCCAGGCGTATGCGCGCGATCAAGCGCGCGACGATCGAGTTGGTCCGGCGCGCAAGAAGTCCGTGTCCTGCCTGCGGCCGGCCTGGATATGCCGAGACCGAACGCCTTCCAGGCCTGCCATGTTCGTGGTGCGGCGAGCCGACGCTGCTCATCAGAGCAAGCGTGCAGACATGCGTCGGTTGCGGTTGGCGTGTTGAGCATGCCGTCGAGGCCGCAGCTGCTGAGCCCGCGCACTGCGGGGAGTGCAATCCATGAGCCGGGAGGAGCGGATGAGAGAGGTGAGGCAGGAGCCTGAAATCATGCTGGCGATAGCGGACGCCAGAATCGCATGGGTGCTGGAGCACCCACACATGAGTGATTGGCTGAAACAGGCGCTTCGAACGGCAGACGGGCTCGATCCAATCGAGCTGCAGAACGATGTCGAGATGCTCAGGCATTTGATTGTTCCGAAATCCCAAGCCCAGATCGAGATCACCATGACGTCAATTTTTGTGGATTGAAGGACGCAATGACGGAGCGTCAGAGCCCGTATTGCTGGGGATTTCGGGGTGTGTCATGTGTCTGACGACCGCGCTTTTCGAAGGACTTGTGACGGCACAGGTCCGCTTTGACGGTATTTTCGGCGTCCTTCTTTGGAAGGTGGCGGGAGCGAGCCAAAACCCAAATGCGACCGACCGGGCGAAAGATGGCGATTGATCTGGAAATGCTGGTTCCGCGGAGGGCCGAAATTCCCCAATGAAATCAACAGCTCGATTTTTTGACGGCACACGCAGCGGCATCTCAAAACATAAAAAATATTTTTACAAAGGAAATCAGTAAGTTATGCTGCTGTCGCACAATCGAGTGGGAGTGAGGCGGTTCAGCTGAAGAGCTGACCGGTCTCAACGGGCGGGAACACCTGCTCAACCGCCAGGCGGCCCGCGGACAGGGGCCGGAGCAGGTCCGCCTCGGGCGTCGTCAGGTCCAGCCAGTCCATGGCGCGGCCCGGCTCCAGCAGCACGATCTGCCGATCATGGTACGGCGCGATGTCGGGGCCCGGCGTTGTGGTCAGCATGGTGAAGGCACCGTCGCGGATGATGCCGGCGATCCAGAACGCCGGGGCGTCGACCAAGGTGAACAGCCATTTGGTCTTGCGCTTCTGGCCGGGCAGGGCGTCGGTGAACTCATAGAAGCCGTCCGCCGGAATGGCGCACCTCAGGCTGTTGGCGAACGACCGGTCGTCCGAGCGGAAATTGAACACCGGCCGCCCCTGGGGCGAGGTCCAGGCCCATTTCGTCATGCGGACGGCGACGCCACTGTCCGTGCGCGAGACCACCGGCGCCGTATCGCCGATGCGGATATCGTCGCGCGGCTCGATGTTCGGCCGGCCGTCCGGGAATTCGAGCGGGATGCCGATCTCGCGGAGTTCTTCGAATGGCTGTTCGGCGAAGGGCTTGAACCGGTAGGTGTTGCACATCGGCGGGCGGCTCCGGTCAGTCGCAGCCCGGTGCCACGGTCTCGAACCGCGCGTCCCACCAACCCTGCCAGCGGGTCTGCAGATCGGCGAGGGCCGCCTCGCTGAGGCCGTAGGTGGTCAGGGTCATCATGGTTGTGCCCAGGGGGCGTTTTTCGGTCGGCGGCTGGTCCACGACCACCAGCAGGCCGTCGCCCCAGGCATCGACGGTGACGCCCGTCTGGTGGCGCGCAAGGAACCAGACCTCGCCTGCGGCGTCGGCATCCGGCCCCAGCGGCATGGACCAGCGCTCGCCCGGCGCGGGGGCGGCGTCGAGGCCCAGAAGCGACCTCGCGAGCCGGTCCTCCCGCGGCGGGCCCGAGAAGAACAGCGTCCGGCGGGTCTGACCGGGGTGGCGGGCGAAGGCGAAGGCCAGCTGCCAGGTGAAGGAAATCCAGCCCTCGATCATGCCGTCGAAGACATCGGACCAGTCGCCGGCCGGTGCCGAGCGCACGACCCGGACGATGCTGGCGTCACCCCGGGCCTCAACCTCATAGCGGTCGTTGACGCCCACGAAGGTGACGACCCGCTTCTCGTCGTCGGCGTTGGCGTGGGTGACGAAGATGAAGTCGATCTCGTCCCTGAGGCCCTCGGTCTCCCAGCCGAACCACTGGTGGATCTTCTGCGGATCACGCAAGGCCGCCCAGACCGCGTCGGCGGGGGCGGGGACGGTGACCTCGACGAGGACGTGGTCTTCCATGGGCTGAGCGGCTTCGGTCATGGCGGTCAGTTCCTGGCTGGAGTGGATTTGGCGACGGCGGGATGGGCGGCGGCGGTGAGCCGGTAGCGCCGCCCGGACGGCGCGGCATATTTGCGGGCGAGGGCGGCCACGGCGGCGCTGACCTCTTCGGTGAAGGCGTCGAAATCGGCGGGCGCGGCGAAGGTCACGTCGGCCTCGACCGTCAGGGTGAGCAGGCGCGAGCCCTCGGCGGCCGCCTCCTGGCGCATGCGGGCGACATCGCGAACCATGGCGGAGGCGGTCGAGATCAGATGGTCTGCGGCGTGACGGTCCTGGGCCTCGACCGCGTCCGGGTCGGGTGGCGTCTGCATCATGCCGGGGTCGAAGACATAGTTCTGCGCCGCGACGAACAGACGCTCGGTGAAGCCGCGCTTGCGACGTTCTCCGGCCAGCTGGACGAGACCCGCGGCCTCCAGCGCATTGAGGTGATAGCCGATGTTTTGACGCGGCAGGCCCAGCTGCTCCGCAAGACCCGCCGCCGAGGCGGGCTCGGTCAGGGCCGTCAGGATACGGCGGCGAATGGGCGCCAGCGCCAGCAGGGCTGTGTCCAGATTGTCGAGCAGGGCGGACGGTCGGGGCGTCATGACCTCAACCTGCATTAGACAAAATAGTTTGTCAAATGGCGCTCAGGCGGACGTCCGGACATCCCTTGAGGCCCGTTCCAGCACGGCCGCCGGCGATTCCCCCGAGGCCACCTCGGCGACCCCGACCTCGAACTCGACCACGAAGGGCGAGCGGTCAGGGCCGGCGTCGAACGCCGTGCAGCCGATGACGGCGGCGATCCGGTCGGCGGCGATCCGCGCGGCCGGGCCCTGGGTCGCCGGCAGGGCGAGGGCGAAGACGTCGGGCGAAAGCCGCGCGGCGGTGTCTTCGGTGCGGATCAGGCGCGAGACCATGGCGCCGATCTGGGGCAGGGCCCGGTCCAGCCAACCGCCCTTGCGCGCCTCCGCCACGGCCTCTGTCTCCGAGACGCGGAGCACGGCGACCGACAGCGGGCGACGACGAAGGCGGGCGCCCTCGGCCACGCGCGCGAGGTGGCTGGCGAACAATTCCGGCGTGAACAGTCCGGTCGTGGGATCGGTCAGGCCGGAGCCCCGGGCGCTCTCAAGCGCCTTGCGGATGGCGACGTGGCGGCGATGCGCGCGGGCGAGTGTTGTGATCCGTTCGGCGGTCTCGTCTTCCGGCGTATCGGCGGCGGCGACGTCGGCGAAGCCGCGGTTGTACAGCTCTGACAGATTGATCTCGCCGGAGCCGCGCAGATAGAGCACCGCCGGGATATGATAGAGCCGGGTGTTCCGCTTCATGCCCGAGGCGATGGAGAGGGCAGGGGTATGGTCCTCGGCACCCCAGAGGACGGCGGCGTCGAACGGTCGCTCATGCAGATAGTCGAAGGCCGTATAGGGCGTCGGCGCGGCCACGACCTCGCAGCCGCGGGCGGTCAGGGCATTGGACAGCGCCAGGAAATGCCGGTCCGGCTTGCCCGCAGCGAGGACGCGCAACGGGGTGGCGTCGACGTCGGCGATGGGGAGCGGCTGGCCCCGCGCGGCGAAGGTCGCCTCACGCAGCGACACCTCTTCCTCGGCGATGGCGGACCGGACCAGGCTTTCCAGCCGCAACGCCGCCTGGGCGGCATGCGGCGGACTCGACATGACGATATCGGCAAGGCCGGGCTCCCATGACGCCGCCTGACGTCCGATCGCGAGAATCGGCAGGCGGCGCGGGCTCACGGTCTGCCTCAGGGCACCGATGCCCTCGGCGGCGTCGGGAAGGCTGGCGTCGAGAATCACGGTCTCCAACGGCCAGTCGATCAAGACCTGGATGGCCCCGGCCAGCGAGCGGGCGGTCACAGTCCGCCAGCCAAGTGCGTCCAGGCCCTGACACAGCGGACCGATCAGGCCGTCGTCGGGGGCGACGACCAGTATGCGCGGATCGGAAGCCAAGGGCGAAATCTCCAGCCGCCCCCGGCCCGGGGTGCGGTCTCATGGCCGCGGACCATAGCGAGGGCAGGCCCCCTCAGGCAACGGATGATCGTCTCTATCCACGGCGGGTTTCCCGCCGACCGAATTGCGGTACTAGTGGGCGCTTGCAGGGCTTGGGGACCGCATTGCAGGCGAAACCGGATATCGAGGCGGCGGCGCGCTGGGCGGCACCCATGCTTTGGGGCCGGCTGTCGGTCAAGGCGTTCACGCGCAGCTGGGGCCGCGACGTGATGCTCTATACGGGCGGGGTGTCCTTCTTCGCCCTGCTGGCGGTGTTCCCGGCCATCGCCATCCTGATCGGCTTCTACAAGGCGGTCCTGTCCATAACCCAGGTCAGCGAACAGGCCGCGGCCCTCGCGGACGTCATGCCGACGGCGGCGCGCGCCATCTTCCGGCTGGAGATAGAGCGGCTGGCCAATGCCTCGGCGCGGACCGTTTCGGCCCAGAGCTTCTTCGCCCTGGTCATCGGCGGCTACGCCGCGCACCGGGGGTTCAAGGCCCTGCTGGCCGGACTGAACCTGATCCACGACGAGAAGGAGCCGCACGGCTTTTTCAAGTTCAATCTGCTGGCCTTCTTCGTCGCCCTGGCGGCCTTCCTGCTGTTCACCGTCGTCTCCGGCGCGGTGGTGACTTCGCGTCTGCTGGAACACGCCGGCCCGGAGGGGGCGACGCCGGCCGGCGGCGGACTGCTGCTGGACGGCCTGTGGCCCGCGCTCGGGCTCGCGATCGGCCTGACCATGCTCTACCGCTACGCCATGTCCCACCGCACGCCGGTCGCCTGGGGGCCGTCCATCGCGGGCGGGGTGGTGGCCACGGTGATGTCGACCGTCTCGTCCTGGCTCTGTGCCATCTACGTCGAACAGATCGCACCGCTGGGCGCGACCTATGGCTCGGTCGGTGCGGTTGTGGTTCTGCTGATCTGGCTGTCGTGGAACGTCAACGCCATCTTCTACGGCGGCGCCTTCGCCACCGAGATGGAGATCGAGGCGCGTTCCATGGGCGCGCCCGAGGTCGAGCCCGACGAACCCCTGCCAGACTCGGTGGTCAGCCTGTCGGACCGGCGGGCGTCGCGACCACGATAGTCAGGACGCCGTCCGCCTCCTCGATCGAGACGACGTCTCCGCCCAGTCCGGCCATCAGATGGGGCACGTCGATTCGCGCCATGGGATCCGTTGCCAGCAGGGTCAGGCGCATGCCGGGCACCGCCTCCCGCATGGCCTTCTGAAGCTTCAGGCTGGGCGTCGGACAGCGGTGGCCACGGGCGTCGACGATCATGCGTTGATCCGGTCCATCAGCAAGCCGAGTGCCATGCGAACGGCGGCCAGACGGACCTCTTCGCGGCCGAGGTCGCCGAACCGGTGCTCGGCGTGGATCGCTCCCGCGGGCCCGACGGCCCCGAAATGAACGAGGCCCACCGGCTTGTCCGCTGTGCCGCCACCCGGTCCCGCGACGCCGGTCACCGCGACCGAGACCTGCGCCCGCGACTTTGCCAGCGCGCCGTCGGCCATGGCGCGGGCGACGGCTTCGGACACGGCACCGCAGGTCTCGATCAGGCCCGCCGGCACACCCAGAAGATCCGTCTTTGCGGCGTTGCTGTAGGTCACAAAGCCGCGCTCGACGACGGCCGAGGAGCCTGCGATCGCCGTCAGCGCGCCGGAGACCAGTCCGCCGGTGCAGCTCTCGGCCGTGGCGATCATCAGACCGCGCGGGGCGGCGGCTTCGACGACCCGACGGGCCAGGGTCTGGATGTCATCGGGGAACATGCGTTCTGGGCCTTCCGAAAGCGCGGCGAGTCGGTTCAGGGTGGCGGAATGCGCCCGGGACGGCGCCAGCATACGGGGCGGGCATGAGCGACACCACCGGGGACTCGATCACTCAAACGGGCACGCCCGACCGGCTCACGCCCATTCTGTTCGCGGTCGCCATCTTCACCTCGGCGGCGCTGGTGTTCGTGGTCCAGCCCATGGTGACCAAGCTGGTCCTGCCCATGCTGGGCGGTTCGCCGGCGGTGTGGAATACCGCCATGGTCTTCTTCCAGACCGCGCTTCTGGCCGGCTACGGCTACGCCCACCTGTTGCAGAGGGTCGGATCGATCAAGCTGCAGGTGGGGATCCATCTGGCGCTGCTGCTGGTCGCCGCCCTGTTGCTGCCGCTCAGGGTCAATGGCCTGCTGGGCGACCCCGACCCCTCGGCACCCATCATGTGGCTGCTGGCCACCCTGACCCTGTCGGTCGGCGCGCCCTTCGCCATCCTGTCGGCGACCGCGCCGCTGTTGCAGGCCTGGTACGCCCGGGTCCGCGCGGGCCATGCCGACGGTCAGAACCCCTATGTGCTCTACGCCGCGTCCAACCTCGGCAGCTTCCTCGCCCTGCTGTCCTATCCGATCCTGATCGAGCCCCTGGCCACCCTGTCGGGTCAGCGGTGGGGCTGGAGCGGGGGCTATGTCGCCTTCATGCTGATGGTCGTGGCCCTCGCCTTCACCGTCTGGCGCCGGCGTCTGGACCAGACCGCCGAGCCCGCGCCACTCGAGGCCAGCGCCCCGATCTCATGGCGTGAGAAGGGGATCCTCGTCCTGCTGGCAGCAGCGCCGTCCAGCCTGATGCTGGGTGTGACCTCCCACCTCTCGACCGATGTCGCCTCCGCGCCCTTCCTGTGGGTGCTGCCGCTGGCGCTGTACCTGCTGACCTTCGTCATCGCCTTCCAGAACCGGCCGTGGATCCCGCTCAACATCACCCTGATCATCCAGGGCGCGACCGGTGCGATCGTCGTCCTGATCGTGGCCTTCCGGTCCGCCAACTGGTCGTTGGCCTTCGGCCTGCACCTGACCGCCTTCTTCTTCGCCGCCCTGATGTGTCACCAGCTGCTGGCGTCGCGGCGTCCGGCGCCGGACCGGCTGACGGAGTTCTATCTGCTGATGTCGCTGGGCGGCGTCGTCGGCGGTGCCTTTACGGCCCTGCTGGCCCCTGTGATTTTCAACATGGTGTGGGAGTATCCGCTGGTTCTTGTACTCGTCGGCCTGGCCCGGCCCTGGGGCAAGGGACGACTGACCGGAACCCAAACCGGAACCCTGGTGGCCGCCGCCGTAGTGGCCGCTTCGCCCGTGCTGCTGTCGATCTGGCTCAACGCCAACGACGACGCGCGCAGCTGGTTCTACGCCAACTTCCCGCTGGGGATGGACCAGCTGGCCATGGTCATGCTGATGCCGGCCGCCATCTGCGCCTTCCTGATGCGGGACCGGGCGCTGGTCTTCACCGCCATCCTGCTGATGATCACCCTCTCCGCCCAGTGGATCGCGCGCGGCTATGACTGGAGCTATTCGGAGCGCAGCTTCTTCGGCGTGATGCGGGTCGCCAACGCGCCTGACCCGCGGCTGGGCGGCGACGTCCATGTGCTGATGCATGGCACGACCCTGCACGGGGCGCAGGCGCGCGACAGCCGCTTCGACTGCGTTCCGACCCTCTACTATGCGGCGGCCACACCGATCGGCCAGGCGGCGACCATGGTCGAGCGGCGCGGTCCCGCCCGGATCGGCGTGGTCGGCCAGGGCTCCGGCGCCATGGCGACCTACAAGCGCACCGAAGACACTATGACCTTCTTCGAGATCGATCCGATGGTGAATCGTCTGTCACGCGATCCGAAGTGGTTCAGCTACATCTCCAACTGCGCGTCCGGCCCGATCAATACCGTGCTGGGCGATGCCCGGCTGACCCTCGCGAAGGAGACGCCGGGCTCCTACGACCTGTTGATCATCGACGCCTTCTCGTCGGACGCCGTGCCGACCCACCTGCTGACGGTCGAGGCCATCGAAGGTTATCTGACGATGCTCAAGCCCAATGGCGTGGTGCTGCTCCATCTGTCGAACCGCAACCTCGACATCACCATGCCTGCCGTCGCCGCCGCCCAGGCGCTGGGGCGGCCGAGCCTGCACCAGCTCTACTATGAGCGGGACGACTCGCCGGAAATGGCCGAGGCCTCGACGGAGGCGCTGATCATTTCGCCGACGCCCCAGGGTCTTACCGACTTCATGGCTGACGGCCGCTGGAACACGCCGGCCCGGACTGCCGTGCGACCGTGGACCGACGACTACGTCAATCTGTTCGGGTCGCTCCAGCGCAGCATGTTCGACACGCCCGAGCTTCAGGCGCTCAGGAGCCAGTAAGCTCGATGGTGGCGATGGCCTGGGCGGCCAGGCCTTCGCCACGGCCGGTAAAGCCCATGGCTTCGGTCGTTGTCGCCTTGACGCTGACGGCGTCGAGCGGAAGGGAAAGCAGGTCCGCCAGCCGCTCGCGCATGGCCTGACGGTGCGGCTTCACCTTGGGCTTCTCGCAGATCAGGGTGACGTCGACATTGACCAGCCGCCCGCCGCGGGCGGTCAGCCGCTTCACGGCGTGGATCAGGAAGCGGTCGGACGATGCGCCCTTCCATTGCGGGTCCGTGGGCGGAAAATGGTCGCCGATGTCGCCGTCGCCCATGGCCCCGAGGATGGCGTCGGTGAGGGCGTGCAGACCCGCGTCGGCGTCGGAGTGGCCGATCAGGGTCTGGTCGTGCGGAATCTCGACCCCGCACAGCCAGACCGATGATCCCGGCCCCCAGCGGTGGGCGTCAAAGCCCTGACCGACGCGCGTCTGGCGGGGGATGAGCGCTTCGGCCATGGCGAAATCCTCGGGGTAGGTCAGTTTCATCAGCCGGGAATCGCCGGCCACCATGGCGACGGATTGTCCGGCGGCGCGGGCCACCTCGACGTCGTCGGTCGGGGGCGGGCCGTCGGGCCAGACAGAATAGGCGTGCCGGATCGTCTCCAGCCGGAAGCCCTGTGGCGTCTGCGCCCGCCAGAGCCCGTCCCGGTCTATCGACTCACCCAGCACGCCGTCGGCGCCGCGACGCAGACTGTCGGCGACGGGCAGGACGGGCAGGGCGGCCTCATGCTGTTCGAGCGCCCCCAGAACCCGGCCGATCGTCGCCGCGTCGAGGAAGGGCCGGGCGGCGTCATGGATCAGAACCCGTGTGTCCGCCGGCGCCGTCAAGGCATCCAGACCCGCGCAAACCGAGGCCGCGCGGGTCGCGCCGCCGGCCACCGCAAACCAGCCTTCCAGACCGGTCAGCGCTCCGGCGGCCAGCGCCTCAGCGCCGGGGGCGACGACCACGACCAGTTCGGAGGCGCCCGCGGACAACAGGGCTTCGACGGACCAGCGCAGAACCGGCCGCCCGCCGAGATTGCGCCACTGTTTGGCTTCGCCGGCTCGGGACCCGGTACCGGCGGCGACGATGATGGCGGAGAAGCTCATGCGGCCGCTTCTACCGACCCGGTGCGAGCCTGACGAGGGCTCCATGCACGGGTCCATCCTGTTTGACAACGGACTGGGGTGGAGTCAGCCTGTCGACGGGAGGACTTTCGATGACGCATTCGTTGCTGCAGCCGGTCATCGCCCTGGTGCTCTGGTCGATGGTGATGTGGGCCTGGCTCTACGCCACCCGTGTGCCGGCCATGATCGGGGCGCGGACGAAACTGGATCCGAACTTGCCGCGCGACGTCATGCTGGGCGGTCTGCCGCCGCGGGTGCGGTGGAAGGCGGACAACTACAACCACCTGATGGAACAGCCGACGCTGTTTTATGCGACCGTGCTGACGCTGGCATTGCTGGAACAGGGCGACGCGCTCAACCTCGGACTGGCATGGGCCTATGTGGTGCTGCGGGTGGCGCACAGCCTGATCCAGGCGCTGGTCAATGTCATCATTGTACGGTTCACCGTCTTCATGATCGCGAGCGCCGTTCTGCTCGTTCTCGCCGTCCGCACCGCGATGGCTGTCTTCCAGGTCTGAGTCCGGGTTGGACCCGAGGCGGGAAACCCCCTATCTGCCCGCCCATGCAAAGCGGGCTGCAGATCGGCGACGTATGGGTGCCCGGCCGGGTGCTGACCGCGCCCATGACCGGCATCACCGATCTGCCGTTCCGGCGACTCGCCTCGCGGCTGGGCGCGGCCTATGTCGCGACCGAGATGGTGGCGGCCGCCGAGCTGGCGCGTGCGCGCCCCGATGTCGTGCGACGGGCGGCGGTGGGCGAGGGCCTGCCCCTGACGGTGATCCAGCTGGTCGGCCGCGACCCCGCCGCCATGGCCGAGGGCGCACGGATGGCCGAACAGGCGGGTGCCGACATCGTCGACCTGAATTTCGGCTGCCCGGCCAAGGAAGTCACCGGCTCTGCCTGCGGTTCGGCCCTGATGCGGACGCCCGATCTGGCTTGCCGTCTGATGCAGGCGGCGGTCGAGGCCACCAGTCGACCGGTGACGGTCAAGATGCGGCTGGGCTGGGACGACGCCCACCGCAACGCGCCCCTGCTGGCGAAGCGGGCCGAGGAGATCGGGGTCCGCGCCGTGACGGTCCACGGGCGCACCCGCCAGCAGTTCTATACCGGTGTGGCGGACTGGACCGCTGTCGGCGAGGTCAAGGCGGCGGTGGGCATTCCCGTTATCGTCAATGGCGACATCCTGACCGCCGACGATGCGCGCGAAGCCCTGAAACAGTCGGGTGCCGACGCCCTGATGCTCGGCCGCGGCGTCTATGGCCGGCCCTGGCTGGCGGCGCATATGGAGCGGGCCCTGGCCGACGGGACGGTGCTGCTGGAGCCCGACCGGGAAGAGCGGCTCGGCATCGTCATCGAACACCTGCGCGCCTCGGTCGCGTTCTACGGCCTGCCGCTGGGGCTGAAGATGTTCCGCAAACATCTCGGCTGGTACGTCGAACAGGCACCCTGGCCGGCGGACCCGCTGGAGCGGCGGCTGGCCAAGGGTCAGCTGTGCCGGCTGGAGTCACCGGACGCGGTCGAACAGGCGCTGACGGCTCTGTGGGACGGGGTGACGCATTCCGGCAACCAGGGTGTTGATATTCCGCCACAGGTGGTCGACACTGCTGTTGCATGACGGATACGCCCGCCGCCGAGACAGAGCCCGCTCCGCCCGCTGATCGACGCGGCGCGGTTCGCTGGTTCTCCGGCTGGCCGGAGGAGCGCCGTCGGAACATCTTCCTGATCGTCTACGCTGTTGCTTTCCTGGTCACTGCCGCCGCCATCTGGCTGGTGGCCGTTGCACCCGGAGGTGGCGGGGAGGGTGCGCGGGCGGCGGCCAGCCAGGCGGTTCTGGCCGTTCTGGTGATCAATCTGCTGTTGATCGGCGGGCTGGCTGCGGTGGTCGGCCGCCGGGCCCTGATGCTGTTCCGCCGGCGGACGGACGCGGGCGCCCGGCTGCACCTGCGGTTCGTGACCCTGTTCTCCATGGTGGCCCTGATCCCCGCGGTCCTGGTCGCCCTGGTATTTGGGGTGCTGGTCAATCGCGGTGTGGATCAGTGGTTCAGCGATAATGTGCAGTCGGCAGTCAGAAATGGCGCCACGATCGGCAGGGCCTATCGGGACGATGTCTCAGGCCAGATGGACGCCGACATGCTGGTCGTCGCCGAGCAATTGACGAGCGTCCGGCCGCTCTTCGGCAACCCGATCCAGTTTTCCAACGCGCTCTCCCAGGTCGCGCAGCTATTCGGCTATCCTGCCGCCTACATTCTCGGCCCGGACGGGCAGGTTCTGGCGAGCGGTGAAACACCGGGGGCTCCGCCCTATGTCGCTCCGCCCATGGCGGCGCTGGAAGAGGCGGCCCTGGAAGGGGCGAGGCCGGCCCAGCAGGTGACCGAGGCGCCGGACGCGGTGCGTTCGGTCATGGCCCTGCCGGCCTATGGCGACGCCTTTCTGTATATGGTTCGGCCGCTCAAGCCTGGGTTGCTGGCCCAGATGCGCAATGGCGAGGAATCGATCGTCGCCTATCGGGAGGCCGGGGAGAATCGCGCGCGGATTCAGGCCGCATTCGCGCTGAGCTATTTCGAAACCGCCCTGCTGGTGCTCGTCGGTGCGATTTGGCTGGGCATGGGGGCCGCCAGCTCGATTTCGGCACCCATCGGCCGGCTCGTCGAGGCGGCGGACCGTGTCGCCTCGGGCGACCTGACGGCCCGCGTCGACGGCGAGGACGGACCCGGCGAGATCAAGACGCTGTCGGCCGCCTTCAACCGGATGACCGGCGACCTCGAGGCCCAGCAGGCCGCGTTGAGGGCCGCCAGCGAGGAGGCGACGGGCCGGAGCCGGTTCATCGAGACCGTGCTGTCCGGCGTGTCGGCCGGCGTGATCGGCCTTGACCGCCGGCGACGCGTCTCGGCCATCAATGACAGCGCCGTCGAACTTCTGGCCATCCGCGATCCGGCCATCATCGGCCGCCCGCTGGGCGAGGTCTCGCCCGAACTCAGCGAACTGGCCGCCCGCGCCGAGGCGCATATCGAGGAAGAGATCGACGTCAGCCTCGAGGGCGAGACCCGGCGGCTGCGCGTGCGGATCGAGGGCGGGGTCGGCGGCGAGATGGTGCTGACCTTCGACGACATCACCCGACTGGTCACGGCCCAGCGCAATGCCGCCTGGCGCGACGTGGCCCGCCGCATCGCCCACGAGATCAAGAACCCCCTGACCCCGATCCAGCTGTCGGCCGAACGGCTGCGGCGGCGCTATCGGAGCCAGGTCGGTGAGGATGTCGAGGTCTTCGACCGCTGCACCGAAACCATCATCCGTCAGGTCGGCGACATCGGCCGGATGGTGGACGAGTTCTCGTCCTTCGCTCGCATGCCCGCGCCGCGCTTCACCGCTTGCGATCCGTCCGAACTGCTGCGCGAGGCGGTGTTTGCCCAGCGCGTGGCGGCGGCCGCGGTCGGCGTTGAACTGATCGAGCCCCTGCCCAGCATCGTGCTGCACGCGGACCGGCCCATGGTCGGCCAGGCCCTGACCAACATCCTCAAGAACGCCGGCGAGGCCGTGTCGGCGCGACGGGCCATCGCCCCGCGCGAGGGCGACGGCGACCGGCCGGGCATTTCGGCGCAGCTGCTGGTCGAGGACGAGACCGCGGTCTTCATCATCGAGGACGACGGCATGGGTCTGCCCGCCAAGGACCGCGACCGGCTGACCGAGCCCTATGTGACCACGCGCGAGAAGGGCACGGGCCTCGGCCTGGCCATCGTCAAACGCATCTGCGAGGAACACGGCGGCGAGCTGAAACTGGCCGACGCAGAGACCCTGGCCGGCGCACGCGTCTGCCTGATCTTCCCCCTGAAATCCCCCCTGAAATCCCCCCCGAAACCGACCGGCGCCGCCGGGACGAAGGAGGCGAAAGCCTCCCGGTCCCGCACGGTTCCGGCCGCCGAATAGCGAGGCGTCATGCGATCCACGGGAGCCGACATTCTGGTCGTCGACGACGAGGCCGACATCCGCGAACTGGTCTCCGGCCTGCTCGAGGACGAGGGCCATGGCGTCCGCGTCGCCTCCAACTCCGACGAGGCCCTGGCCGCGATCCGGGCGCGGCGGCCGTCGCTGGCCCTGCTCGACATCTGGATGCAGGGCGGCGGGCTGGACGGGCTGGAACTGCTGGACGTCATCAAGGAGCTGGATCCCGACCTGCCGGTGGTGATGATCTCGGGTCACGGCAACATCGAGACGGCTGTCACGGCGCTCCAGCGCGGTGCCTATGACTTCATCGAAAAGCCCTTCAAATCCGATCGCCTGGTAGTCGTTGTTCAGCGGGCACTCGAGGCATCGTCGCTCAAGCGCGAGAACAGGCGCCTGCGCGCCCAGGTCGCGGCGCCGTCGGGCTTCATCGGCCGGTCCGCGGCGGCCCAGACCCTGCGCAGCACCGTCGCCAAGGTTGCGCCCGCCAACAGCCGGGTCCTGATCTCGGGCCCGCCGGGATCGGGCAAGGAGCTGGTGGCGCGCCAGATTCACGAGGCCAGCGCCCGGTCCAAGGGCGAGTTCGTCGCCATCGCCGCTGCCGGCATGACGCCCGAACGGCTGGACATCGAACTGTTCGGCGAGGAGGGCCACGACGGCCGCCCGCGCAAGATCGGCGTCTTTGAACGCGCCCACAACGGCACCCTCTATCTGGACGACGTCGGCGACATGCCGCGCGAAAGCCAGAGCCGGGTTCTGCGTGTGCTGGTCGAGCAGCGCTTCCGCCGCGTCGGGGGCGAACAGGACGTCCAGGTCGACATCCGCGTGGTCACCTCGACCTCGCGCGACCTCAAGGTCGAGATCGCCGAGGGCCGCTTCCGCGAGGACCTGTTCCACCGCCTGAACGTCGTGCCGATCCGGGTGCCGGCCCTGTCCGAGCGGCGCGAGGACATCCAGGAACTGATCGACTATTTCATCGACACCCTGTCAGCGTCCCAGGGCCTGCCCAAGCGGCGGCTGGGCGACGACGCCATCGCGGTGCTTCAGGTCCATCCCTGGCCCGGCAACGTTCGGCAGCTGCGCAACAACGTCGAGCGGCTGCTGATCATGGCCACCGGCGACCCCGATGAGCCGATCAGCGCCGACATGCTGCCGCAGGAGGCGACCAACGCCAATTCGACCGGCACGCTGGGCGGCGAACGCATCATCGCCCTGCCGCTGCGCGAGGCCCGCGAGGTGTTCGAGCGCGAATATCTGGCGGCCCAGATCATGCGCTTCGGCGGCAATATCTCGCGCACCGCGGCCTTCATCGGCATGGAGCGCTCGGCCCTGCACCGCAAACTCAAGTCGCTGGGCGTGTCCCCGTCGCGCGGCGGCGATGACGATATCGAAGAGGCGATCGAAGAATGAGCCGCGTCGCCTATGTGAATGGCCAGTACCAGCCGCATGGTCAGGCCGTGATCCATGTCGAGGATCGCGGCTTCCAGTTCGCCGACGGCGTCTATGAAGTCTGGTCGGTGTTCGACGGCCGCATGGCCGATTTCGACGGCCATATGACCCGCCTGCACCGCAGCCTGAACGAGCTGCGTATCGACATCCCGATGACGCGCGAGTCCCTGACCCGGGTGCTCAAGGAGACCATCCGCCGCAACCGGGTCAGCAACGGCATCGTCTATCTGCAGATCACGCGCGGCACGGCCCGGCGCGACCATCCCTTCCCCGCCGAGGGCACGCCGCCCAGCGTCATCGTCACCGCCAAATCGATCAGCGCCGACAAGAGCGAGGCCACCGCGAAGAAGGGCGTCGCCGTCGTCACCGTGCCCGACATCCGCTGGGGTCGCTGCGACATCAAGACGGTTGGCCTCCTCGCCAATGTTCTCGCCAAGCAGCAGGCCCGCGAGCGCGGCGCCTATGAGGCCTGGATGGTCGATGAGATGGGTCTGGTCACCGAGGGTTCCTCGACCAACGCCTGGATTGTCGACGAGAACGGCAAGCTGCGCACCCGCGACACCCAGGCCAATATCCTGAAAGGCATCACCCGGACGGCCCTGATGGCCCTGATCGCGGAAGAGGGCGTCGAACTGGACGAGCGGCCGTTCAGCGTCGACGAGGCCAGGCGCGCGAAGGAAGCCTTCTTCACCGCCGCCGGCGCCTTCGTCATGCCGGCGGTGTCGATCGACGGGGTGAAGATCGGCAACGGCAAGCCCGGGCCGATCACCACGCGGCTGCGGACGCTGTATCTCGATCAGGCGAGGCGGGACGCGGTCTGAACAATGTACCTGCCATATTGCTGCCGGCTCCGTTCAGCCGGCCGGTAGCACCTCGGTACGGATGGCAAACGGGCGATTGGGCAGCGTACAGGGTTCGTCTGACGCCACCGCGACCGGCGGGTTGTCGATGTCATACTCAATGTAGAGCATTTCATCATGGATGGCGGCGGCCACGAACACCGTGCAGTAGTCGGCTCGGTCCGAGCAACTCCGCCGAAGCACGTCCCAAGTCCGCGGCCTTCCCCCCTGGTAGGTGCAGACGCGGAGCTGGGCCGATTCGGCCAAGGCTCTAGAGGCTCGGACAGGAATACCTACCCTGCCTTCCGGCGCCACGACGGAAGGCCAACGAGCGCGCTCGAATGCGCTCATCTGGGCACCGCTTGATATCTGCGGGGACTGCCCGCTCGCGCCCGCGAGGAATAGACCAAGAGCGCACCCGCCAAGCGCCCTCATGAGTGCTGAACTAGTCATAGCTACAGGAACCATCCATCATCGATGCTCATGGAAGCGGGCTGGGAAAATTCGCTTTCGGCCTGGAGGGGGGCGGGGCAAGTTGAAAAGAGCTCAGTTGCTGATTCAAGTGCCAACTCAGGCTCCATGGCAAAACCATTCTGTTCGATTTCTTCCGGGATTTCTGTTGGAAATCTAGGAGGCGGCGGCGCTACATCATCCCAATAGTATCCTTCGAAGGTGCTCCAGTCTCCGTAGCCGTCATCTCTTCGGCCATACTCGAACCATCCGTCTCGGTCGTTATCGTACCAGAACGTTCCGCGCGCGTTGTCATATTCCCGATATGTGTAGCCGCTTACGTGATGGGTCTGATAGCTGCCACTATAGTTTTGATTCACGTACGATGTGACGACGAAGTCGTTGGTGGTTGGCTCTGGCATGTTGGCCTCCTGACCAGATTTTGGATGTTCAACCAAGGCTGCCAGACACTCCTATAGGTGGTCAATGATACAATCTGAAGTCTATCTCTTGCCGTGAACGAATGTTGACGCTCACCAAGCGAGGCGGAGGCGCAACAGATTTGGTTGCCGCCCCCGGTGCGGCCCGTCTAAGCTGGATAGCCGGACATTCGATCCAGCCCCGCGCCGCTCCCTCGGCCGGAGAACAAGCAAGAACAGGCTGAACCTGCCATGTCGCAAGACAAGTCCAAGAACCTTCAGGACACCTTCCTCAACAGCGTCCGCAAGACCAAGACGCCGCTGACCATCTTCCTGGTCAACGGGGTCAAGCTGCAGGGCATCGTGACCTGGTTCGACAACTTCTGTGTGCTGCTGCGCCGCGATGGCCAGTCCCAGCTGGTCTACAAACACGCCATCTCGACGATCATGCCCTCGGCGCCCGTGCAGCTCTACGAGCCGGACGCGGACGAGGACTGACGGCCAGGTTCCTTCGGCCGTCACCCCCGGGCTTGACCCGAGGGCCGGACGTGGTGCGGCTGTGTGTGAGGGATGGCCCGGCGGCCGGCGACTTCCTATCTGTCGATCAGCACCAAAGCATCCGGTCCTCGGGTCAAGCCCGAGGATGACGGCGTAACGAAAGCCCGAGACCTGACCACCAAACATATCGACCATGCCGTCCCCCTGATCCGGGCCGTCGTCATCCACCCCGAACGCTCCGACTCCGGCGCGGGTGAAAGCTCGCGCCAGTCGGTCGAGCGTCTGGAAGAGGCCGTGGGCCTCGCCCGCGCGCTGGACCTCGACGTGCGCGGGGAAGAGATCGTGCGCATCCGCAAGGTCACGCCCGCCACCCTGTTCGGCTCGGGCAAGGTGGATGAGCTGGCCGCCCTGGTCCGCGCCGCCGAGGCCGAGGCCGTCGTCATCGACGACCAGTTGTCGCCGGTGCAGCAGCGCAATCTGGAAAAGGCCTGGGACTGCAAGGTCATCGACCGCACCGGCCTGATCCTCGAAATCTTCGGCCGCCGCGCGCGGACCAAGGAAGGCCGGCTGCAGGTCGAGCTGGCGCGGCTGGACTATGAGAAGTCGCGGCTGGTCCGCACCTGGACCCACCTCGAGCGGCAACGTGGCGGCACCGGCTCGACCGGCGGCCCCGGCGAGACCCAGATCGAGCTCGACCGCCGCCTGATCGCCGACCGCATCGTCAAGCTGAAGGTCGAGCTGGACGAGGTGCGCCGCACGCGCGGCCTGCACCGCAAACAGCGCCAGAAGGTGCCGTTCCCGACCATCGCCCTGGTCGGCTACACCAATGCCGGCAAGTCGACCCTGTTCAACCGGCTGACCGGCTCGGACGTGGTGGCCAAGGACCTGCTGTTCGCCACCCTCGACACCACCCAGCGCACCATCCGCCTGCCGCAGGGCCGACCGGCGATCGTGGCCGACACCGTCGGCTTCATCTCCGACCTGCCGCACGAACTGGTCGAGAGCTTCCGGGCGACGCTGGAGGAGGTGGGCGAGGCCGATCTGATCCTGCACGTCCGGGATATCGCGTCACCCGACAGCGAGGCCCAGTCGAAGGACGTCGAGGCGGTGCTGAAACAGATCGAGACGCCGGAGGGCAAGACCCGCCGCGTTCTGGAGGTCTGGAACAAGATCGACCTGCTGGATGAGGAAGAGCGAGAGACGGTCCTCGGCCTCGCCGAACGCCTGTCCCGCGACGGCAAGGCGGTCGCGGTCTCGGCCTGGACGGGGGAGGGGATCGAACCCCTGCGCGACACCATCGCCGGCCTGATCGACGACGACCCGGAGACGGTGCTGGTGCTGTCGCCCTCACAGGGCGAGGCGCTGGCCTGGCTTTATCAGAACGGCCGCGTCACCGGGCGGGAGACGGACGACGAGGGCCGGACGCATGTGGTGGTTCGCCTGCACCCGGCGGCGCTGGGGCGGTTCGAGCGGCAGTTCGGTTAGAGTGTCTCCTCCCCATGGCTTCGCCACAGGGAGGAGACGCTAGGCGCGCACGCCTGCCGAGTTTACATCTTGCAACCTGTGCGATTTGTTTGCCTCCGCCCCATCTTCGATCCGAAGGGTGGTGGAGGGGTCAAGCCCGCTCCGCCGCCTTCGCCGCGTCCCACAGCCCGTCCATCTCGGCCAGATCGGACTGCTCCGGCCCCCGCCCATCCTTGGCCAGTGCCGCCTCGATAAACCCGAACCGCCGCACGAATTTGGCGTTCGCCCCGCGCAGGGCGTCCTCCGGCTCCACGCCCAGCTTCCGCGCCAGATTGGCCACCACGAACAGCAGGTCGCCGACCTCGTCGCGGGCCTTTTCCAGGTCCCCCGCGGCAATCTCGACCCGAAGTTCCGCCACCTCCTCGTGCAGTTTGTCGAAGACCTCGTCGGTCGAGGGCCAGTCGAAGCCGACGCGGGCGGCGCGTTTGGTCAGTTTGGCGGCGCGGGCGAGGGCGGGCAGGCCGACGGGGACGTCGTCCAGCACGCCGTGCTGGGCCTTGTCCGCCCGTTCGGCGGCCTTGATGTCTTCCCAGCGCGCCTTCTGGGCCACGCCGTCCGGTTTGGCGGCTTCGTCTCCGAAGACGTGCGGATGGCGGCGCTCCAGCTTGTCGGCGATGGCGTTGGCCACGTCGTCGAAGGCGAACAGCCCTTGTTCCTCGGCCATGCGGGCGTGGAAGACGGTCTGGAACAGCAGGTCGCCCAGCTCGGACTTCAGCTCATCCATGTCGCCGCGCTCGATGGCGTCGGCGACCTCATAGGCCTCCTCGATGGTATAGGGGGCGATGGTGGCGAAGGTCTGCTCCACGTCCCACGGACAGCCGCCGACCGGGTCGCGCAGCCGGACCATGATGCTGTTCAGGCGGTCGATGGGCGTCATGCGGCGGCCTCGCCGTCGCGTTCTTCCAGCGCCTTGCGGATCTCGTCATGGCGGGCGGGCGTCAGGGGATAGCCCTTGAGGACCAGCGCCGCCGCCGCCAGCAACAGGCCGGGGACGAGGATGAACAGGATCTGCAGCGTCAGCAGCGAGCCCTCGCTGTTGCCCTCAGGCCCCGGAAGGGCGCGGAAGCCCACGGCCTGCAGGACCAGATAGGGGATCAGGGCCACGACGTGGCCGATCTTGGTCGTGGCCGACAGGATGGAAAACATCAGGCCCGTGCGGTCGACGCCCGTGTCCAGCCGCACCTCGTCGCCCGCATCGGCCATCATGGCCCTGAGCAGGAACAGGCCGGCGGCATAGGGCAGGCCGGCGATGAACATGGCCGCCGCCGTCAGGGCGAAATTGCCGCCCGGGACCAGGGTCGCGCCGATGTAGAAGACCGCGAAGACCAGGCTGGCCGTCGCCAGCGCCTTGTCCTTGCCGATGCGGGTCGCCAGCCAGGCCCAGAAGGGTGCCCCGACCAGCCCGGCGACGAAATAGAACAGCATGAACAGCGAGGCCTGGGTGTGGTCGTAGCCCTTGATCTGGCCGAAGAAGAAGAACAGCAGCGAGCCGGTGATCCCCGGAGCCACGCCCAGCAGCAGGTCGGCGAACAGCAGCTTGCGCACCGTCTTCTTGCCGAACAGGCCGAGATAGGCCTTGGGGCCGCCGTGCGGTGCGGCCCCGGCGTTGACCGGCTCGGGCACCACGAACATGGCCAGGCCGATGGTGACGGGCAGGGCGATCATGATGGCCCAGCCCATGATCCGCACCCCGGCGGCATAGTCGCCGATGCCGGTCTTCACCACCACCGTCGGCAGGATCAGGATCAGGATCACGCCGACGATGTTGAACACCTGCCACCAGCCGTAGACCCGGCTGCGCTGGTCATATTGCGGCGCGAGCACGGACGCCCAGCCCAGCTGGCCCAGGGTGCCGATCGAGAAACCGAGATAGAGGACCAGCAGCCAGCCGAAGAGATAGGCCGCGCCCGCCCCCGGCTGGACGAGCACGAACATCATCAGGGCTGACAACATCAGGATCGGGGTCGAGATGGCCATCCACGGCCGGTAGCGGCCCCACCGGGTCTTCGTCCTGTCCATGCCCCAGCCGATGAAGGGGTCGAAGACGATGTCGATCAGCCGAACGGCCATGAAGACCGCCGCGACCACCCCCAGCTCCAGCCCCACATGGGTGGCGTAGAACTCCGGCAGGGTCACCGGCAGGGCGACGCCGAAGGCCGCCAGCGGCAGGCAGGGGCCGGAGAAGGCGGCGAGGATGGCGTTGGATCGGCGCGCCGGAGCGGCGGCGGGAGCGGTCGGGGCGGCGTCGGTCATGGGTGCGTCCGGCGGTCGGCCCTGAGTCGGCCGTGCCTTCACCATGCCGCCTTTGCGCGCCCTGCGCGAGCGGTCCGCCGCACGTTCGGGTCCCGCGTGAAGGGCCTTGCGGCGGACACAGAGACAGGCTCAGCTTCCATCATGCCGATGCGCCTGCTCCTGCTGCTGATCAGCGCCCTTGCGACCGTTCTGGTCGCCGGGCCGGCGAAAGCTGAGGCCGAGCTCTGCGACCGCCAGATCGAGGACTGGGGCGGTCCCGCCCTGGCCAACGGTATCTCGCTGTCTTCGCTGGAATGGAGCCCGTTCGGTTCGACCGAATGGGGTTGGGAGACCTATGTCCCGTTGATCCAGCAGGAACTCGGGACGTCGTGCGGTGCCAGCTCACCGGTCTTCGCGCGTCGGCTGGCGGATTTCCAGACCGCCCATCAGCTGCCCTCGACCGGCATCTTCGACCCGGCGACGTTCCAGACCTTCCGTGGCCTGTGGCAGGAGCGCCGGCCCTTCATCATGGCGCGGGTGCGCGAAGAGCCCTGTCCCGACCCGCCGCCGCTGTATCAGCTCGGCTATCTGGTGGCGTCCGAGGAACATGCCGACCGTCTGACCCGCCTGCTTCGCCGCGACGTGCTGGACGCCTATCGCCGGATGGTCGCCGCCGCCCGCGCCGAGGTCCCCGAGATCGCCAACGACCCCGAACTGCTGCAGATCTTTTCCGGCTTCCGCGATCCCGAGGCCGATGCGGCGCGGTGCGCGGCCGCCGGCAACTGCGACGGCGTGCGCCGCGCCGTCTGTTCGCCCCACCGCACCGGTACGGCGGTCGACCTCTTTGTCGGCCAGGTCGTCGGCCTCGGCGTCGACAACACCTCCCCACCCAGCCGCCTGCATATGAGCCGGGGTGCGACCTATCGCTGGCTGGTGAAGAACGCGGGCCGGTTCGGCTTCGTCCCCTATGCGTTCGAGCCCTGGCACTGGGAGTGGGTGAGTCCGGCGAACGGCTACGTCGGGCCACCGCCGCCTTCGTGATCCGGGCCCTGACCGACGGCGAACGCGCCCTGGCGGCCGAGGCCTTCGGCGATACGCTCGATCTCGACCTCATCCGCTTCCTGCCTGTGCCCTGGCCATTTCGCAGGGCCTTTGTGCCGGGCCGCTGGTTCGGACGGGACTGGATCGTCTGGCCGGTGCGGGTCCCGCTCCCGGACATCTCGGCCGCTCCGCTCAGCCTTCAGGCCGTGCTGGTGCACGAACTGACCCACGTCTGGCAGGCGCAGCAGGGGGTCAATCTGCTGACCGGCAAGATCCGGGCGGGCGACCGGCCGGCCTCCTATGAATATCCCGTTGGCGTGGACTGCGACTGGGGCAGGCTCAACATCGAACAGCAGGCCATGGTGGTCGAGCACCGGTTCCGCCTGACGCGCGGCCAGCCGGTACCGGCGGACCCCGCCTTCTATGATCGTGTCTGCCCGATCGGCCCCCGGATCGGCCCCTGAGCCTTGCGACGCCTGTCGCGCCGCCCATATCAGAAACATACACTGTTTCTGATAGAGTGAAGCGAACCCTGATGCGCCAGCCCGCGATCTTCTTCGGCCACGGCTCCCCGATGAACGCCCTCGGCGGGCCGTACGCCGACGCATGGCGTGCGCTGGGCGAGGCCGTGGGCAAGCCGAAGGGCGTGGTCATGGTCTCCGCGCACTGGGAGACGAACGGTCTGGCCGTCACGGCCCAGTCGAACCCTGAAACCATCCATGATTTCGGCGGCTTCCCGGATGAACTGCATGCGATGCAGTATCCCGCGCCGGGCTCTCCTGAACTGGCTGAACGGGTCGCTGGCCTGACCGGAGCGACGCCGACCACGCAGTGGGGCCTCGATCACGGGACCTGGTCGGTGCTGGCCCATGTCTGGCCCGACGCCGATGTGCCGTTGGTGCAGTTGTCGCTGGATCGCGGCCTCGACCCGCGCGGCCATCATGCGCTGGCGAAACGTCTCGCGGCGCTGCGGGAGGAGGGGATCATCATCGCCGGCTCCGGCGACTTTGTGCACAATCTGCGCACCTGGAAACGGGCCGGGGGCGAGGCCTATCCGTGGGCGTCCGGCTTCAATGAGGCGGTCAAGGCGGCCTTGCTGCGCGGCGACGACGACGCCCTGATCGACTGGGTCGGTCTGGCGGAGGATGCTGAACTCAGCGTCCCGACCGACGAACACTATCTGCCGCTGCTCTACGTCGCCGCCCAGCGCGGGCCGGGCGACGACGTCAGCTTCTTCAACGACGTCATCGAGGGCGGTTCGATCTCGATGACGGGTGTGCGGATCGGCTAGCTCAGTCTTTTCGCTTGAGCAGGTTGTCTACGGACCAGGCCCCGCCGCCGGCCGCGGCCAGGTAGAGGAAGGTGAAACAGTACAGGGCGGCCAGTTCGCCCTGGTTCACCATCGGGAAGGGCGAGGCGGCACCGAACTTCCAGTGAAACTGGAAATAGGCCACCGCCATCATGCCCGAGAGGACGAAGGCAACGCAGCGGGTGAACAGCCCCAGCGCCAGCATGGCACCGCCGACCAGTTCAAGAACGCCGCCGATTCCCATCTGACTGAGGATGTCGAAAGGCATCATGGCCGGGGCGGGGAAGCCGAAAATCTTCTGCAGCCCGTGCTGCATGAACATCAGACCGGCGATGATGCGCAGGATGCTGAGCAGCTGCGGCCGGTAAGCGGATAGCCTGTCGAACATGGAACCCTCCTTCTTGTGTCCGGCGATACTGAAACAGAGTCTGTTTCAGTTCAACGGGGAAGTTCAGGCCGCCTTTTCCAGCTCGGCCATCTGCTGGATCCGGACATAGTCGGTCTTGCCGGTTCCCAGCACGGGCACCTCGGCGACGCGCAGGATCTTCTTGGGAACGGCCAGTTCGGGGGCACCGTGGCTGCGCGCCCATTCGGCCAGACGGGCCACGTCCGCGTCCCGGCGGTCGGTGACCAGCACCAGCTTTTCGCCCTTGCGCGCGTCCGGGATGGAGACCACGGCGTGCCGCGCCTCGGGCCAGACCGCACTCGCAAGACCTTCCACGGCGGTCAGCGACACCATCTCGCCGCCGATCTTCGCGAACCGCTTGATCCGGCCGAGGATCGAGACATAGCCGTCCTTGTCGATGTCGACGATGTCGCCCGTGTCGTGCCAGCCGCCGGCCACAGGCTCGACGACCTTGGGGTCGTCCGGCGACAGATAGCCCTGCATCACGTTCGGCCCGCGCAGGAAAAGCCGCCCCCCGTCCGGAATGCCCTCGACCGGATCGAGTCGCCATTCCATTCCGGGAATCATCTGCCCGACCGTCCCCGGCCGGTTCCGGTCCGGGTGGTTGATCGCCACAACGGGGGCTGCCTCGGTCGCCCCGTAGCCTTCGAGCAGCTTGAGACCGTGGAAGCGGGTGTTGAACAGGTGGTGGGTTTCCGGCCTGACCCGCTCTGCGCCGGCCACCACAAACTCCAGGGTGTCGAAATCATCGGGCGACGCGACCCGCGCATACTGGTTCAGGAAGGTATCGGTCGCGAACAGGATCGAGGCCTTCACCTCGGGCAGAAGTTCAACGATCTGTTTGGCGTGCAGCGGCGACGGATACTGGAACGCCTTCATGCCGTTCAGCAGCGGCAACATGACGCCGCCCGTCAGTCCGAAACAATGGAATGTCGGCAGCGGGTTGAACATCACCCACTCCGGCTTGAGGTCAATGTACTGGGAGGCCTGCCGACAGTTGGCGACCAGGTTCCACTGGCTGAGCACCACGCCCTTGGGCGCACCGAAGCTCCCGGAGGTGAACAGGATGACGCCCGTCGAGGATGGCTCGGTCCTGACCCTGAATTGTCTGGGCAGCATGCCGGCCAGCAAGCCATAGGCCTTGTCCTGCAGTCCGATGGTCTTCCGGATATCGTCCAGCCAGACAATTTCCGCGACCTTGCCCAGTTCCTCCATCAGGTCCTCGAGCTTGGCCTGGTTGATGAACCGTTTGGCGGAGAGCACCTTCTTCAGGCCGGCGGCCTTGATCGCTGCCTTGATGTTGGCCTGGCCGGACGTGAAATTGAGCATCACCGGCACCCGGCCATGCGCATGCAGGCCGAAATAGGTGACGACGACGCCAGAGCTGGAGGGCAGCAATATGCCGACCCGTTCACCCACTTCGGTCATCGCAGCGATCTTGCGACCCAGCACAAAAGCGGAGCGGATCAGCCCGGTGTAGGTCAGCGGCTTCCGGTCGAGGTCCTCGAGAATCTCCTTGTCGCCGAATTTTTCCCGGGCGGAGATGAGGGCGTCAAATACCGTTTCCTCAACGTGTCGGGGGTCCAGGGGTTCGCGCAAGTCCATCCTCCGTGCGGATGCGGTTGTCCCGCGTCCTTATCTCTTCTGAGGTCAGACTAGGGGCGCCGCGCCGCGTTGAAAAGGTACGTTACCTGGCGTGAGCGCCGCGCCTGCCTTGCCTTCGCCGCGGGGAAGGACGACATAGCGGTTCCGCACAGCCCGGAGCCCGCGACGCCTTGGTCACGCTGATCGACACCCTGACGAAGACGCCGGCCGAACTGCGTCACCCCGAAAAGCAGAATCGCCCGGAAACGGCGGTGCTGAAGAAGCCTGACTGGCTGCGCGTCAAGGCACCCGGCTCGGGCCAGTACAATGCGACCAAGGCCATCGTGAAGGACAAGGGGCTGGTCACCGTTTGCGAGGAGGCGGCCTGCCCGAACATCGGCGAGTGCTGGAGCCAGAAGCACGCCACCCTGATGATCATGGGCGACACCTGCACCCGGGCCTGCGCGTTCTGCAACGTCAAGACGGGTCTGCCGCAGGCGCTGGATCCGGAAGAGCCGGCCAAGGTCGGTCTGGCGGTGGCCCAGCTGGGTCTGAACCATGTCGTCATCACCAGCGTGGACCGGGACGACCTCTCCGACGGCGGTGCCGCCCATTTCGCCGAGGTCGTGCGCCAGATCCGTCTGCAGGCCCCGAGCACCACCATCGAGATCCTCACGCCCGACTTCCTGCGCAAGGATGGGGCGGCCGAGGTGATGATCGACGCCACGCCCGACGTGTTCAACCACAACCTCGAGACCGTGCCGCGGCTGTATCTGAAGATCCGCCCCGGGGCCCGCTACTTCCACAGCCTGCGCCTGCTGCAGATGGTCAAGGAGCGCGACCCCAACCAGTTCACCAAGTCGGGCATCATGGTCGGTCTGGGCGAGACCCGCGAAGAGGTCATGCAGGTGATGGACGACATGCGCTCCGCCGGCGTCGACTTCATCACCATCGGCCAGTACCTCCAGCCGACCCGCAAACACGCCGCCATCGACCGGTTCGTCACCCCGGACGAGTTCAAGGCCTATGAGGCCATCGCCCGGGCCAAGGGCTTCCTGATGGTCTCGTCCTCGCCCCTGACCCGCAGCTCGCACCACGCCGGCGACGATTTCGCGCGGCTGAGGGCGGCGCGGCTGGCACAGACGGGACGCTGAGCCGCGCTTGGCCGTCCACCGCGTCACCAGGGTCCTGCCGTATACGCCCGCCCAGCTGGCCGATCTGGTCGCCGACGTGCGCGCCTATCCCGAGTTCGTGCCCTGGGTCACCGCCATGCGCACCTGGAGCCCGCGCGAGGAGGGGGCCGGCGTCAGCCTGGTCGACGCCGAGGCGGCGGTGGGTTTTTCGTTCCTCAGGGAGCGGTTCTCGACCTGGGTGCGGCATGACCGGAACCGCGACATGGTCGAGGTCGGCCTGATCCGGGGGCCGTTCCGGCACCTGAAGAACCGCTGGGAATTCTTCCCCGATCCGGCCGGGACACGGGTCGAGTTCATGATCGACTTCGCCTTCAAGTCGCGGCTGCTCGACGGCATGCTGCACGCCAATTTCGACCGTGCCGTCAGCAAGCTGATGAGCTGTTTTGAGGCGCGGGCCGCCAGCCTCTACGGCCGCAAGGCGTGAGCTTCGACTTCGACGCGACGGTGGTGGGGGCCGGCGCGGTCGGTCTGGCCTGCGGACGGGCGCTGGCCAGGCGCGGCCTGTCGGTGCTGGTGCTGGAGAAGGAGCCCCACATCGGTCAGGGCGTGTCCTCGCGCAATTCCGAGGTCATCCACGGCGGCCTCTACTATCCGACCGGTTCGCTGAAGGCGCGCTTCTGCGTCGAGGGGCGGCGGGCGCTCTACGCCTTCCTCGACAGCCACAAGGTCGACCACCGAAAATGCGGCAAGCTGGTCGTGGCCACGGACGAGACCGAGGTCGAGCGGATCGAGGCCATCTTCGTTCAGGCGACGGCCAATGGCGTCGAGGGACTGGAGCACCTGACCGGTGCCCGGGCGCGGGCACTGGAGCCGGGCCTGAACGCTCATGCGGCGATCCTGTCGCCCGAGAGCGGGGTGTTCGACAGCCACGGCTATATGCTGGCCCTGCAGGGCGAGATCGAGGACGCGGGCGGTTCGGTGGTCGTCTCCACCCCGTTCGAGCGGGCCGAGCCGCTACCCGGTGGGGGGTTCAGGATCACGGCGGGCGGGGAGGGCGGGGCGACCCTGACCACCCGCCTGCTGGTCACGGCACCCGGCCTCGCCGCGCAGGCCGTGGCGGCCGGGATCGAGGGCTATCCCGCCGACCGCATCCCGGCCGGCCATTTCGGCAAGGGTGTCTATTTCCGCCTGACCGGCAAGGCACCCTTCGAGCGGCTGATCTATCCGCCGCCGATCCCCGGCGCGCTCGGCACCCACTACCGCAAGGACCTGGGCGGACAGGCCGTGTTCGGTCCCGACCTCGTCTATGTCGGCACCGAAGACTATGCGGTCGACGCCGCCAAGGCCGCCGAGTTCGAGAGCTATATCCGTCGCTTCTGGCCCGGCCTGCCCGACGGTGCCCTGACCCCCGACTACGCCGGCATCCGGCCCAAGCTGCACGGACCGGGCGAGCCGCAGCCGGACTTCCAGCTGCACGGCCGCGACGTTCACGGCCTCGACGGCCTGGTCGCCCTGTTCGGCATCGAAAGCCCCGGCCTGACCAGCTCCCTTGCGATCGGCGAGGCGGTCAGCGAAATGCTGGCCCATGACTGAGATCACGATCCGAGACGCCGCTCCGGCGGATATTCCGGCCCTGCATGCCCTCATCGAGAGCGCCTACCGCGGCGAGTCCTCGCGCGCCGGCTGGACCACCGAGGCGGACTTGCTGGACGGCCAGCGCACCGATCCCGATGACCTCGCCGACATTCTGGCCGATCCGGCACAGGCGCTGCTGACGGCCTGGCGCGACGATGAGCTGGTCGGCTGCATCCTGATCGCAGACCGCGGCGAAGGCATGGGCTATTTCGGCATGCTGTCGATCCGCCCGACCTTGCAGGGCGGCGGCCTGGGGCGCTCGTTGGTCGAAGCCGCCCATCAGGCGATGGCCGAACGGTTCGGTGCCCGTCGGGTGCGCATCTCTGTGCTCCCGCAGCGCGAGACCCTCATCGCCTGGTACGAGCGGCTCGGATATCAACGGACCGGCGAGACCCTGCCGTTTCCCTACGGCAATCCCCGCTTCGGACTGCCCAGACGTGACGACCTGTATTTCGTCGTCATGGAACGCGAACTGGCCTGAGCCAGTGGAAATCTGCACACCCCGATTGATCCTGCGCTCCGCCCGCCCGGACGATCTGGAGGCGATGCATGCTGTCCTGTCGGACCCGCGCGCCACGCTGTGGTGGTCGACCCCGCCGCACGAGACGCTGGACCAGACCCGCGAGTGGCTCGACGCCATGATCGCCAATGGTCCCGGGCATCCGGATTTCGTGGTCGAACTGAACGGCCGGGTGATCGGCAAGGCGGGATTCTGGAGATTGCCCGACGTCGGCTACATCCTCCATCCGGACTGCTGGGGGCAGGGGCTGGCGTCCGAGGCCGTCGGGGCGGCGGTCGACCATGTCTTCCGGACCCGGGACATCGAAACCCTGACCGCCGACGTTGACCCGGACAACGCCGCCTCGATTCGGCTGCTGGAGCGGCTGGGGTTCGTCCGGACCGGCTTCGGCGAGCGCACCTGGAACGTCGGCGGCGTCTGGAAGGACAGCGTCTTCTACGCCCTGTCGCGGGCGGATCGGGCCGCCGGGGTGGCCGGACAAGCTCCCGCTTGAACTCCGGGCCGGGTTGAGGCATAAGCCCGCCCTCGCAGGCGGCTCTTTCGGGCCGCCGCTGTTGTTTTCGCGCCTCCGCCGGCGCCACCCTTGAGAAGATTGAGACGGACATGGCCGTTCCGAAGCGCAAAGTATCGCCCTCGCGTCGCAACATGCGCCGCTCGCACGACTCGCTGGGCTCCAACCCGCACGTCGAGGACAAGGACACGGGCGAGCTGCGCCGCTCGCACCACATCGACCTGAAGACCGGCACCTATCGCGGCCGCCAGGTCCTGACGCCCAAGGAAGACTAGAACCCGGGGATTCAGGCGGTCCGGCGGTCTTTCAAGACGCGCCGGCCGAACCGTGTCAGAAAGAATGACGGCGCGCGGTTCACCGCGCGCCGTTTTCGCTTGCGTGTTGGCATTGACCCGAGCGGCGGGCCGGTCGGTTACCCGGCGCGGCCGTCGGGCAGGCGCAGGCAGCGCGGCAGCAGTCGCTCGCGCACGATATGGCGAACCACGGGGCGCAGATTCTCGGTCTCACGAAGGACCGCTGCGATGCACTGCTGGCGGGTTTCCGGCGGCGGCGGCGGCGCGGCGACGGCCGGAACAGCCAGCGAGGACAGCAGGGCCGAGGCCAGGAGAAGGCGTTTCATGCGCAAATCCACATCCAGGACCGGGCGGGTTGCCGGGTCATCCATCTGATAGAACGAAGGTGTCCGACAATTCCTTCGGTAGCAACGGCCAACTTCGATGTTCCGTTGGTTGGCGTTTGTCGACGTGCGGGCTAAACCGGCGGCATAGCCCTTACAGCCGGACCCCCGCCTCATGACCGACATCGCCGACATCGTCGCCCGCCAGATCCTCGACAGCCGCGGCAATCCGACGGTCGAGGTGGATGTGATCCTCGATGACGGCAGCTTCGGCCGCGCCGCCGTGCCCTCGGGCGCCTCGACCGGGGCCCATGAGGCTGTCGAGCTGCGCGACGGCGACAAGGACCTGTGGGGCGGCAAGGGCGTCGGCAAGGCCGTCGACAACGTCAATGGCGAGATCTTCGACGCCCTGTCCGGCATGGACGCCGAGGACCAGCGCCGCATCGACGAAGCCCTGATCGCTCTCGACGGCACCGAGAACAAGGGCCGGCTGGGTGCCAACGCCATTCTCGGCGTCTCCCTGGCCGTGGCCAAGGCCAGCGCCATCTCCTCGGGTCTGCCTTTGCACCGCTATCTGGGCGGCGTCTCGGCCCGCATCCTGCCGACCCCGATGATGAACATCATCAACGGCGGGGCCCATGCCGACAATCCGATCGACATCCAGGAGTTCATGATCCTGCCGACCGGGGCCGAGAGCTTTTCCGAAGCCCTGCGCATGGGCTCGGAAATCTTCCACGCCCTGCGCAAGCAGCTGAAGGACGCCGGACACAATACCAATGTCGGAGACGAGGGCGGCTTCGCCCCCAACCTGGCCTCGGCGGAGGAAGCCCTGAGCTTCATCACCCGCGCCGGTCAGGCCGCCGGCTATCTGGCCGGCGAGGATTTCCACCTCGGTCTCGACGTCGCCGCGACCGAATTCTTCAAGGACGGCAAATACGTCATGGCCGGCGAGGGCAAGACGCTCGAGGCCGAGGCCATGGTCAACTATCTGGCCGACCTGTGCGAACGCTTCCCCATCGTCTCGATAGAGGACGGCTGCGCCGAGGATGATTTCGACGGCTGGCGCCTGCTGACCGAGCGTCTGGGCGACCGCTGCCAGATCGTCGGCGACGACCTGTTCGTCACCAATCCGGCCCGCCTGGCCGCCGGCATCGGCGAAGGTCTGGCCAACTCCATCCTGGTGAAGGTCAACCAGATCGGGACCTTGTCGGAAACTCTGGACGCCGTGGATATGGCGCACCGCGCCGGCTACACCGCCGTGATGAGCCACCGTTCGGGTGAGACCGAGGACGCGACCATCGCCGACCTGGCCGTCGCCACCAACTGCGGACAGATCAAGACCGGCTCGCTGGCCCGCTCGGATCGGACGGCCAAATACAATCAGTTGCTCCGCATTGAAGAGATGCTGGGCGACCAGGGCGCCTATTTCGGCGACGGCATGCTGCTGAACCGGTAGGCCGGAAAAGTCCGGCTGCGGCGCCAAGGCCCACGGCCAAGCTACGGTTTGTTAGGCATTTTCGGTCAGACTCTTTCAATCTTGAGTCCACGCTCAGAAGGAGCGTCCGAAGTGCCCGAACGGATGAAGCCGTATTTCCCTTCCGCAGTCCTGTTGCTGCTTGTCGTCTATCTGGGCGTTCAGGCGCTGACGGGCCAGCGTGGCCTGCTGAGCGGCCATGAGCGGGATACCCTGTTGGTGCGGCGCGAGGCGCAGCTGGCCGGAATCATGGACCAGCGACGCGACCTTGAGGTCAGGGTCCGCTATCTGCGCACCGACAGCCTGTCGCGCGATCTGCTGGAAGAGCGGGCCCGCGCCGTCCTCGGCTTCGCTGATCCCCGCGACTACGTCATCCACGTCTCCGCCCCGGTCGCGACAAACGGCTCCGCGCCCCGGGCCTGATCAGAGATCAGGCTCTGCCCGTACTCTCGAACGAAGACCTGAGTTCGGATGCGAGGCATCCGAACCGGTTTCGTTCGTGCGTGAACTTTCGTTACAGCCTGGCTTGAGCGCTTTGCCTTTCGGGAACGAAGGCTGCTAAAGCCCCTTTCCGTAACGACAAGAGGCCCTGCCGTGTGGGCCCAGCCGGGAGATGACGGATGGCGAAAGCCCCCGCCGCAAAGACTGCGTCCAAGAAGATTCCCAATGCGCCGTCGGCGTCAAAAGAGGACCTGCTCCGCTTCTATCGCGAGATGGTCCTCATCCGCCGTTTCGAGGAGCGGGCGGGGCAGCTTTACGGCATGGGGCTGATCGGCGGCTTCTGTCACCTCTACATCGGCCAGGAGGCCGTGGCGGTCGGCGTTCAGGAGAGCGTCAAACAGGGCCACGACAAGATCATCACCGGCTATCGCGACCACGGCCACATGCTGTGCGCCGGCATGGATCCGAAACAGGTCATGGCCGAGCTGACCGGCCGCATCGGCGGCTCGTCCAAGGGCAAGGGCGGGTCGATGCACATGTTCGACACCGCCACGGGCTTCTACGGCGGCCACGGTATCGTGGGGGCGCAGGTGGCGCTCGGCACCGGCCTGGCCTTCGCCGGCCGTTACCGCGGCGACGACAGCGTGGCCTTCATCTATTTCGGCGACGGCGCGGCCAACCAGGGCCAGGTCTATGAGAGCTTCAACATGGCCCAGCTGTGGAAGCTGCCGGCCATCTACATCATCGAGAACAACCAGTACGCCATGGGCACGAGCATCGAACGCTCGTCGTCGACGACGCAGCTGAGCGAGCGTGGTGCCAGCTTCGGCATCCCCGGCGAACAGGTCGACGGCATGGACGTGCTGGCCGTTCGCGAGGCGACTGCCCGCGCCGTCAAGCGCGCCCGTGAAGGCGGCGGTCCCTACATTCTCGAGATGAAGACCTACCGCTACCGTGGCCACTCCATGTCCGATCCGGCCAAATACCGCGCCAAGGAAGAGGTCGACGAGGTCAAGAAGACCCGCGACCCGATCGACCACGTCAAGATGCTGCTGGATCAGGCCGGCGCGACCGAGGACGACCTCAAGGCCATCGACGCCGAGATCAAGACCATCGTCGCCGAAGCCGTCCAATTCGCCCAGGAAAGCCCCGAGCCGGACCCGTCCGAGCTCTATACCGACGTCTATGTGGAGGCCTCAGCGTGACCGACATTCTGATGCCGGCGCTGTCCCCCACGATGGAAGAGGGCACGCTGACCAAATGGCACATCAAGGCGGGTGACACGGTCAAGGCCGGCGACGTCATCGCCGAGATCGAGACCGACAAGGCCACGATGGAAGTCGAGGCCGTCGACGAGGGCGAAGTCGCCGAGATTCTCGTGGCCGAGGGCTCCGAGAATGTGAAGGTCAACACGCCGATCGCGCGTCTGGCCGGCGAGACCGGTGCCGCCGCGCCCGCGCCGAAGGCTGAGGCCGCCCCCGCCGCCGCCGAACCGGTAGCCGCCGCTGCACCGACGCCGATGGTCGAACTCCGCGACCCCGAAATCCCCGCCGGCACCCCCATGGTCAAGACGACCATCCGCGACGCCCTGCGCGACGCCATGGCCGAGGAGATGCGCCGGGACGACAAGGTCTTCCTGATCGGCGAGGAAGTCGCCCAGTACCAGGGTGCCTACAAGGTCAGTCGCGAACTGCTGCAGGAGTTCGGCGACAAGCGCGTCGTCGACACCCCGATCACCGAGCACGGCTTCGCCGGCCTGGGCGTCGGCGCGGCCATGGCCGGGCTGAAGCCGATCGTCGAGTTCATGACGTTCAACTTCGCCATGCAGGCCATCGACCACATCATCAACTCGGCGGCCAAGACGCTCTACATGTCGGGCGGCCAGATCCGCGCCAGCATCGTCTTCCGCGGACCCAACGGCGCGGCCAGCCGCGTCGGCGCCCAGCACAGCCAGGACTATTCCGCCTGGTATGCCCAGGTGCCCGGCCTGAAGGTCATCGCGCCCTATGACGCGGCTGATGCCAAGGGGCTGATGAAGGCCGCCATCCGCGATCCCAACCCCGTCGTCTTCCTCGAGCACGAGATGATGTACGGGCTGGAGTTCGACGTGCCCGAGGGCGACTACGTCCTGCCCATTGGCAAGGCGAAGGTCCGCCGCGAGGGGACCGACGTCACCATCACGGCGCACAGCCGCATGGTCGGTTTCGCCTTGCAGGCCGCCGAACAGCTGGCCGCAGAGGGCATCTCCTGCGAGGTCGTCGACCTGCGCACCCTTCGCCCGCTGGACCATGAGACCATCGTCGAGAGCGTGAAGAAGACCAGCCGACTGGTCTCGGCCGAGGAAGGCTGGGGCCCGATGGGCGTCGGTGCCGAGGTCGTGGCCCGGGTGATCGAACACGCCTTCGACTACCTCGACGCCCCGCCGTTGCGCGTTCACCAGGAGGATGTGCCGCTGCCCTACGCCGCCAATCTGGAAATCCTGTCGCTTCCGGGCGTGGACAAGATCATCAAGGCCGTCCGGACGGTGATGGCATGAGCGAGTCCTCGGAATTCCAACTGAAGACGCCTGCCAGTGTCGCCGCCGACGCCGAGGCGGTCGAAATCCTCCGCATCTGGTGGTCGAAGGGCGAGCCGGTCATGTCGATCAAGCCCGCCTTCAACGACCCGCGCCAGTTCGGTCAGGTCCTGGCCATGGCCGCCCAGCACATGGCCCACGGCTACAATGTCCGGCACGGCCATGATGAGAAGCAGGCCTACAACAAGATTCTCGCCGGCATTTCCGATGTGCTGAACGGCCCGGGCGTAGCGACCGTGGTCGAGGAACCGACGGGGAGCGCGCAATGACCGACATCCTGATGCCCGCCCTGTCGCCCACGATGGAAGAGGGCGTCCTGGCCAAATGGCACGTCAAGGTCGGCGACACGGTCAAGGCCGGCGATGTCATCGCCGAGATCGAGACCGACAAGGCGACCATGGAGGTCGAGGCCGTCGACGAGGGCGAGGTCACTGACATCCTCGTGGCCGAAGGGACCGAGGGCGTGAAGGTCAACACGCCGATCGCGCGCCTGAAGGACGAGGGCGGTGCCGCGGCCCCGGCGCCGAAGGCCGCTGCGAGCGCCGAACCCGCGCAGGCCGCGCCGGCGCAGACCGCCCCGGTTCCCGCAAAGGTGCCCGCCGCACCGGCCAGGGTCGACGGCGCCCGCGTCTTCGCCTCGCCGCTGGCCCGCCGTCTGGCGGCCCAGGGCAATATCGACCTGTCCTCGATCAAGGGTACCGGCCCGCACGGCCGGATCGTCAAACGCGACCTCGAAGGCGCTCCGACGGGCGCGGCCAAACCCGCGGCCGCCTCGGCCCCGGCCGCGGCCGGCGAAACCCGCAAGGTCCAGTCGCTGGCCCAGATGGGGATTCCGGACGGCAGCTATGACCTCGTCCCGCTGGACGGCATGCGCAAGGCCATCGCGCGGCGCCTGACCGACAGCTTCCGCGACGTGCCGCATTTCCCGCTGACCATCGACTGCCGCATCGACGGCCTGCTGGCCGCCCGCGTCAAGGTCAACGCCCTGCTCGAGAAGGACGGGGTCAAGGTCTCGGTCAATGACTTCGTCATCAAGGCCAGCGCCATGGCCCTGAAGGCCGTGCCCGAGGCCAACGCCAGCTATTCGCCCGAAGGTATCGCCATGCACCACCACGCCGATGTGGCGATGGCGGTGGCGATCGACGGCGGCCTGATCACGCCGATCATCCGCAAGGCCGAGACCAAGACCCTGTCGCAGATCGCGACGGAGTCGAAGGACCTGGCCAAACGCGCCCGTGACCGCAAGCTGAAGCCCGAGGAATTCCAGGGCGGCACCTTCTCGGTCTCCAACCTGGGCATGTTCGGCATCAAGTCGTTCGCCTCGATCATCAACGAGCCGCAAGGCGCGATCATGAGTGTCGGCACCGGCGAGCAACGCCCGGTCGTGGTCAATGGCCAGCTGTCGGTCGCAACGGTGATGACGGTCACCCTGACCTGCGACCACCGCGTGGTGGACGGTGCCATCGGCGCCAAATTCCTGCAGGTCTTCAAGGCGATGATCGAAGATCCCGTGACGATGCTGGCCTGATCGGAGACGCGGTGTGACCTCGGTCTATGACTTCAGCGCCACGGCCATCGACGGCGCCGAGACGGCGCTGGAGCAGTATCGCGGTCAGGCCCTCCTGATCGTCAACACGGCCTCGAAATGCGGCTTCACCGGCCAGTATGCCGGTCTTGAGGCGCTACACCGCCAATATGCGGACAAGCCGTTCCAGGTGCTGGGCTTCCCCTGCAACCAGTTCGGCGCGCAGGAACCGGGCAAGGCCGCCGAGATCGCCAGTTTCTGCTCCATGACCTATGGCGTCGACTTCCCGATGTTCGACAAGGTCGAGGTCAACGGCCCCGGCCGCCATCCGCTGTACGCCTGGCTGACCAGCCAGAAGAAGGGCTTCCTCGGCAGCCGCGACATCAAGTGGAACTTCACCAAATTCCTGACCGACCGTGGGGGACGCGTCGTCGCGCGTTACGCCCCCCAGGTCGAACCCGAGGCCATCAAGGCCGATATCGAGAAGCTGATCTGACATGGCTGCTGAATTCGACCTCATCGTCATCGGTTCGGGCCCCGGCGGCTATGTCGCCGCCATTCGCGCCAGCCAGCTGGGCCTGAAGGTCGCCATCGTCGAGCGCGAGAGCCTGGGCGGCATCTGCCTGAACTGGGGCTGTATCCCGACCAAGGCGCTGCTGAAGTCGGGCGAGAAATACGAAAGTCTTTCACACCTGAAGGATTACGGCCTGTCCGCGGACAAGGTCGGCTTCGACTTCGCCGCCATCATCGCCCGCTCGCGCGGCGTGGCGAAACAGCTGAACTCGGGCGTCGGCTATCTGATGAAGAAGAACAAGATCGAGGTCATCGAAGGCTCGGCGAAGCTGGAGAAGGGCGCGGCTGCTCCGAAGGTCGTCATCGCCCTCAAGGCCGGCGGCTCGCGCACGGTCGAGGCGAAGGCGGTGATGCTGGCCGTCGGTGCCCGCGCCAAGGCCATTCCGCAGATCGGGCTTGAGGCCGACGGCGACCGCATCTGGGCCTATCGCGAGGCCATGGCCCCCAAGGCCATGCCCGCCTCGATCGTCGTCATCGGCTCGGGTGCCATCGGCATCGAGTTCGGCAGCTTCTATCGCGCCCTCGGGGCCGAGGTGACCGTGGTCGAGGCCGTCGACCGCATCATGCCGGTTGAGGATGAGGAGGTCTCGAAGGCCGCCCAGAAGTCCTTCGAGAAGCGCGGCATGAAATTCCGCACCGGCTGCAAGGTCACCCGGGTGTCGAAGGGCGGCAAGGGCGTGCAGGTGGCCATCGAGGCCGGCGGCAAGGCCGAGACGCTGGAGGCCGAGGTCTGCATCTCGGCGGTCGGCATCACGGCCAACACTGACGGCATCGGTCTGGAGGCGCTGGGCGTCAACATGGACCGCGGCCACATAACCATCGACAGCCACTGCCAGACCAATGTGAAGGGGCTCTACGCCATCGGCGACTGCGCCGGCGCGCCCTGGCTGGCGCACAAGGCCAGCCACGAAGGCATCCATGCCGCCGAACATATCGCCGGCTTCAAGACCCCCAATGTGAACTCGCCCATCGCCGGCTGCACCTATGCCCAGCCGCAGGTCGCCTCGGTCGGTATCACGGAGCAGGGCGCGCGCGAGGCGAAGCTGGACGTGAAGATCGGCCGCTTCCCCTTCAAGGTGAACGGCAAGGCCATCGCCTCGGGCGACACCGATGGCTTCGTGAAAACGATCTTCGACGCCAAGACCGGCGCCCTGATCGGTGCCCATATGATCGGCGCCGAGGTGACCGAGATGATCCAGGGCTATGTCACCGCCATCGCCATGGAGGCCACGGAAGAGGACATCCACGGCATCGTCTATCCGCACCCGACCATGTCGGAGGCGATGCATGAGGCGGCGCTGGATGCCTATGGACGGGTGATCCACATCTGAGGGGGCAATGGACATGCCCGAGCATTCGACGGGAACAATCTCCTGGGTCACGATCGCTCTGTTCGCCGGGATTGCCTTCCCGATCCTCTATTTCGCCATGCAGATCGTGCTGTTTCCCTTCGTACCGGGGTATGATTTCACCCGTGACGTGGCCAGCCGGCTGGGGTCTCCCGACTCGTCCATGGCCGGTGTGTTCAACGTCGGGGTTGTTCTGATCGGCGCCATGGGGATGGTCGCCGGCGTCGGGCAGGTCGTCCGGCTGCAAGAACTCGGCGTCAACATCCTGATCGCCGTCATGGCGGGCCTCTGCGTGATCAGCGTGGGCGGTGCGACCCTGTGGGCCGGACTGGTGCCGCTGCCTGACCCCGCACACGGGGCCAGCGGCCCCTTCATGCTGGCCGGTGTGGTCTATCCCGTGCTGCTCCTGGTCGCCTTCCGGCGCTCACCCTTCTGGCGGCTCGTCTTCCTCTTCGCGCTGCTGGCCGTCGCCGCCTCTGCCGCGGTGATGACGGGCCAGACCGGCATCGACCTGATCCGTTGGGAGGGAGCTGTTCAGCGGCCCGTCGCCCTGGCGCTGTTGGGGCCCGTCGGTCTGGCGTCCGTCGCCCTGTGGCGGGGCGGCTTGAGGCCCGGCTAGCCCGCCAGCACGTCCGCGCTCATCCGCTCCAGCAAGGCCCCGCCCTGATGGACGGCAGCCATCCGGCCCGCGGCGCCGGACAGAACATTGGCGGCGTAGATCTCGTACAGGGTGATCTTGCCCTCAAGCCAGGCCGGATCGCCCTGGCCGCCGTCCAGCTGGTCGCGGGCATGGACCGCGCCGAGCGCCAGCATCCAGCCCCCGGCGACGTCGCCGACCAGTTTCAGATAGGCGTCGGCGGCCGCCAGCACGTCCGCGGCACCGTCGGCAGTGCCCTTGCGCTCCAGCAGCCAGGCGGTGGCCGCCTCGACGGCCTGTAAGCCTTCGGCGAAGGCCTCGACCGGCTTGCCGGTAAACAGCCGCGGCAGGGCGGCCAGCGTCGCCTTCATGTCGGCGATCAGGTCGTGCGCCGACTGGCCGCCGTCCTGCGACAGCTTGCGGCCGACCAGATCCATGGCCTGGATGCCGTTGGTGCCCTCATAGATCGGGGCGATGCGGGCGTCGCGGTAATGCTGGGCCGCACCGGTCTCCTCGATGAAGCCCATGCCGCCGTGAATCTGCACGCCCTGTGAGGCGACCTCGCAGCCGATGTCGGTCGACCACGCCTTGGCGATGGGGGTGAACAGGTCCTCGCGGCCCTTCCAGCGGCGGCGGTCCTCTTCGGTCGCCGCGTGCTTCGCAAGGTCGGCGGCGACGCCGGTCGACAGGCAGATGGCGCGGGCGGCGGCGATCTTCGCCTTCATCACCGCCAGCATGCGGCGCACGTCGGGATGGTCGACGATCGGAGCATTGGCCTCGCCGGTCCAGGCCGAGCGGCCCTGTCGCCGGTCGCGGGCATAGGCGAGGGCGTGCTGATAGGCCCGCTCGGCGATACCGACGCCCTGGACCCCGACGGCGAGGCGGGCGGCGTTCATCATGATGAACATATGGGCCAGGCCCTGGTTGGGCTGGCCGACCAGTTCGGCGATCGCGCCCTCAAAGGCCATGACACAGGTCGGTGAGGCATGGATGCCGAGCTTGTGCTCGACCCCGACAGGGCGGAAACCGTTGCGCTCGCCCAGCGTGCCGTCTGCCTTCACAAGGTATTTCGAGGCCAGGAACAGGCTGATGCCCTTGGGCCCGGGCGGCGCATCGGGCAGGCGGGCCAGCACCAGGTGGACAATGTTGTCGGTGGCGTCGTGATCGCCCCAGGTGATGTAGATCTTCTGGCCGTTCAGGGCCCAGGTCCCGTCGCCGTTCGGCGTCGCCGTGGTGGTCAGGGCCCCGAGGTCCGAACCGGCCTGCGGCTCGGTCAGGACCATGGCCCCGGTCCATTCGCCGCTGACCAGTTTCGACAGGTAGATCTCTTTCTGCGACGGCGTGCCGTGGGCTTCCAGCGCCTCGATCGCGGCCAGCGACAGCATGGGGCACAGGCCGAAGGCCATGTTGGCGGCGTGGACGGTCTCATAGGCCGCCAGCTCCAGCGCCTTGGGCAGTTGCTGACCGCCGGCGTGAACGGGGGCGGACAGGCCGGTCCAGCCGCCCTCGGCGAACTGTCGATAGGCGTCGGCAAAGCCCGGCGCGGCGGTCACGGTTCCGTTGGCGAAGATCGAGCCCTTCTGGTCGCCGATCCGGTTCAGGGGTGCCAGCACACCTTCGGAGAACTGCGCCGCCGCCTCGAGCACGGCACCCATCAGATCGGCGTCATAGTCGGGAAAGGCACCGGTGGCCGCGACCCGGTCGATACCGGCCACGGCCTGCAGGGTGAAGGCGAGATCGCGGACGGGGGCATGGTAGGTCATAGGCGGCGGGCCTTGCTGTCGGAGTTCTCCATGTTCATGCCGCCTTGCCGCGACGGTATGCAAGCGGCCTTGGCGTTGGCGTCCGGCTGGTCCAGTCTGGGTCGTTCAATATGCCGAGGACCCATGGCCGAACCACGCAACCGCTATTCCACTGTCTCGCTGATCCTCCACTGGGTGATCGCGGCGATGATTCTTGCCCAGGTGCTCCTTATCACCGCCCATGAGGCGACCGAGGGGCAGAGCATCTCCCGCGAATTCGTGCAGATTCACAAGGCGTTGGGGCTGACCGTCCTGGTCCTGACGCTGGCGCGGATCGGCTGGCGCTTCGTCAATCCGGCCCTGCCTATGCCGGACGGCATGAAGCGTTGGGAGAGGATGCTGGCCCGGGCGACGCACGTCCTGTTTTACGTCCTGCTGATCGCCATGCCGTTGACCGGCTGGGCGGCGGTGTCGGCGACCGGGCGTGATCTCAGCTGGTTCGGCCTGTTCAACTGGCCGCTGCTGCCGATCAGCGGCGGCCGGGACGCATTCCGTTCCATCATCGACATCCATGAGTTGCTGATGAAGGGGCTCTATGTCCTGATCGCCCTGCATGTCCTGGCCGCGCTGAAGCATCAGTTCGTGGACCGCGACAATGTCCTGCACCGGATGATCCCGTGGATTCCGCGTCGGCCGTGAGGCGCCTCGCCGCCCTGCTTGTGGCTGGTCTGGCCGTGCTGACCCTCACCGGGGCGGCGACCGTTCCCTGGACGGTGGACCGGGACGCCTCGCGCATCGAGCTGTCGGTCCGGGCCTTCGGTGGCTCGCACAGCGGCCGGTTCGGCGACTGGCAGGGCGACATCGTCTTCGATCCGGCCGATCCGGACCGGACCCGGGCCACAGTGGTCGTGCAGTCAGCCTCGCTTGCGATGTCGCCGGCGGTCGCCTCGGCACGCGCCACCAGCCCCGCCTTCCTCGACGCCGCGCGCTACCCGCAGATCCGCTTCGATCTGCAGTCGATGGAGCCCCTCGGCGGCGACCGCTACACGGCGCGCGCAAGGGTGACGATGAAGGGCGTGACGCGGCCGGTCGCCTTTCCCGTGGACTTGCGCGTGACCGGCGACCAGGCGCATCTGGCGGGCGCATTCGTCCTGAATCGCGCGGATTTCGGCATAGGGACATCAGGGCCTTGGAACAGGCTGGTCGGACGACAGGTGACGGTGCGGGTGATGCTTCAGGCGCAACGCGGCTGACCGTGTCCGACGCCGAGGCCGCTCGCGCGCTGGCGGATGGCCGCCTCGTCATTCTTCCGACCGAGACCGTCTATGGCCTCGCCGCCGACGCCGGAAACGCCGTCGCCGTCGCCGCCATCTTCGAGGCCAAGGGCCGGCCGCGCTTCAACCCCCTGATCGCCCATGTCGCCGACGCCGTCCAGGCCGAGGCCATCGCCGTGTTCGACGCCCGTGCGCGGGCGCTGGCCGAGGCCTTCTGGCCCGGACCCCTGACCCTTGTGGCCCCGGTCCGGGATCGCGACCGCGTCTGCGATCTGGCCCGCGCGGGTCTGGACAGCGTCGCCGTCCGTGTGCCCGGCCATGCCCGCGCCCGCGCTGTGATCGCCGCCTTCGGTCGCCCTGTCGTCGCCCCCTCGGCCAACCGTTCGGGACGCCCCAGCCCCACCACCTTCGCCGATGCGGTCGAGGAGACGGGCGCCTTCGCTGCGGCGGCGCTGGACGGCGGGGATTGCGCCGTCGGCGTGGAGAGCACCGTGGTCTCGGTGCTGGACGGTCGCGTGGCCCTGCTGCGACCCGGCTCGGTCACCCGCGAGGAGATCGAGGCCCTCGTCGGCCCGCTGGACCGGGACGGGGAGGGCCATCGCTCACCCGGCCGGATGGCGTCGCACTACGCCCCGGACGCGCCGGTGCGGATCAATGCGGTCGGAGTGGCGGACGGCGAAATCCTGCTCGGCTTCGGCCCCGGCGTCGGTGACCCGCGCTGGAGCCTGAGCCCGACCGGCGACCTGCGTGAGGCGGCGGCGAACCTTTTCCGACGCCTGCGCGAGGCGGACCGGGAGAAGCCGGCGGGCATCGCCGTGTCGCCCATCTCGGCGCAAGGGCTCGGCGAGGCGATCAACGACCGGCTGAGGCGGGCGGCGGGGTTTGTGGGGTAGGCGCAGGCGTGCTCCTGATGAAGGCCTTCTCCAAGATGCACGGTTCCCAAGGCTTGTCACTGAAGCTGCCGCTCTGAAACCGACTGGAGCGGGATACGAACCGGTCGTTGAAAAATGACCAGCGCGCGAGTCCTTGCGAACTGCCCAGCGGCTCTCCCCCATCGTTGGGGATTAGTTCCAATCCGATGTTCGTCGTGCGGCCCGGGCAGAACCCGCTGGTCCGCCGACGCCAGACGTCTTCCCTGACCTGCTCCAGGATGTCGTCGGTAAGGATAGGAACCAAGGTCAGCCGGGCCCTGCCTTCATCGCATGTCACCACATAAAGGCAGGCGGCCTGTCCGTGGTCGGCGCGCTCCTCAAGGTATGTGCGGGCATCTCCAACAAGCTCGGCCTTGGTTAGTGTCGAATAGTTCAGAAGCCGGACGCCGATATCCAAAGGGCCTGCAAAAACCAATAGCCCGGCCATAATCACCAGCGCGACCCATGGCCAGGCACCATGCTTCCGGAGCCGGGTCACTCTTGCGGCCCGCCCCTACTGCGCCGTCCACCCGCCATCGATCGAGAAGCTGGCCCCATTCGCCGACGCCCCCAGATCGCTCACCAGATACAGCATCATCCCCGTCAGCTCATCGGTCGTGACGAACCGCTTGGTCGGCTGCGAGCCGAGGATGACGTCCCTGAGCACCGCCTCCTTCGACATGCCGCGCGTGCGGGCCTGGTCGGCGACCTGTTTTTCAACGATCGGGGTCTCGACGAAGCCGGGGCAGATGGCGTTGCAGGTGATGTTGTCCTGCGCGACTTCCAGCGCCACCGTCTTGGTGAAGCCGATCACGCCGTGCTTGGCCGCGACATAGGCTGACTTGAACGGGCTGGCGACGAGACCGTGGGCCGAGGCGATATTGATGATCCGTCCGCGCCCCTGCGCCTTCATGATCGGGATCGCCGCCCGGGTGGCGTAGAAGGCCGAGGACAGGTTGATGGCGATGATCTGTTCCCACTTGTCGGACGGAAACTTTTCCACCGCCTCGACATGCTGGATGCCGGCGTTGTTGATCAGGATGTCGACGCGGCCAAGCTGATGCTTGCCATAGGCCACCATGTCGGCGACCTCGTCGCCGCGCAGCATATTGGCGGCGTGATAGCGCACCTGCACGCCACAGCTGGCTTCCAGCTCCGAGCGCGTGCGTTCGATCTCGGACGGGTCGCCGAGGCCATTCAGCACCACATCGCCGCCGCGCGAGGCAATGGCGCGGGCGAAGGCCAGGCCGATGCCGGAGGTCGAGCCCGAGATCACCGCGACCTGGCCCTTCAGGTCGCCGATGTCGCGGAAGGGCTCGCTCGCCGTCTCGGTGCCGTCACCGCGTTTGGGCCATTGGAACATAGGGGTCTCGTCCGTCCGTCAGTCTTCGTCGTCAGCCTAGCCGTTCGCTCTTGCGAAGGCGACAGTCGGGATTAATTTCCCGACCTGATGAATATCCAATCTGTCTCGCTCGAGGCCGCCTTGTCAAAGCGATAGCCGTCGCGATCAAAGGCCTTGAGGTCTTCGGCCCGTTCGATCCGCTCGTCGATGGCGAACCGGGTCATGCCGCCGCGCGCCTTCTTGGCAAAGAAGGAGATGATCCGGCTCTCGCCGTCCTTCGACTCGCGGAATTGCGGGGTCACCACCGGCAGCTTCAGCGCCCGGGCGTCGACGGCGCCGAAATATTCCTGGCTTGCCAGGTTCACCACCGTGCGCCGGCCCTGTCCAAGGGCGTCGGCGTTCAGGCAGGCCGAGATGCGGTCGCCCCAGAAGTCGTAGAGGCTGGACCCGCGCCGGGTCTTCAGCCGCGTGCCCATCTCCAGCCGGTAGGGCTGGATACGATCCAGCGGCCGGAGCAGGCCGTACAGACCCGACAGGATCCGCACATGGTCCTGGGCCCACCCCAGCGACGGCGCGTCCAGCTCGCGCGCCCTCAGCCCCTCATAGACGTCGCCCGCAAAGGCGAACACCGCCTGCACGCCGTCCAGGGAGTCCGGGTCGAAGGCCTGGAACCGTTCGCGGTTCAACCGTGCCAGGTCGTCGGAGATGCCCATCAGCTGGCGCAGCTCGGACACGGAGCGGGCGCGCGCGGTCCGCGCCAGCGACGCCGTATCCTCGAGGAAACGCCGCTCCGTGGCGGGCAGGCCGGGATCGGCTTCGGTGAAATCCAGCCGCTTGGCCGGGGACAGGACGATCAACAAGGCGGAGCTCCGGCGGCGTTGCGCCGGAATAGGCCGCTTCGGTGACGAATTGAACCGGGCGGTGCGTTACGGTCAGCCGGCCTGTGAATAAAGCGCCGCCAGCACCGCCGGAATCCGGTCCGGCAGGTCTTCCGCGATCAAACCGGGACCGAAACCCCGGGCCGCCTCCGCGTGCATCCAGACGGCCGCCCGGGCGGCGTCGAAACTGTCCATCCGCTGGGCCATCAGCCCGGCGATCATGCCCGCCAGCACATCGCCGCTGCCCGCCGTCGCCAGCCAGGGCACGCCATTCTCGTTGACGGCCAGCCGCCCGTCCGGCGCGGCGATCACCGTAGCGGTGCCCTTCAACACCACGACAGCGCCGGCCCGCGTCGCCGCCTCGGCCGCCGCCGCCTCGCGGTCCTGCTCCAGCAGGCCGGGAAACAGTCGCCGGAACTCGCCCTCATGCGGCGTCAGCACGTCATCGCGGTCCAGCACGTCGAACAGGTCCTGGGGCCAGCCCTCGAAAACGGTCAGACCGTCAGCGTCCACGACCAGCGCGGCACCTGTCGCCGCAAGCGCGCGGACATTGGCCTGGGTGGCGTCGTTGACCCCGGCGGCCGGCCCGATGACCACGGCGTCCAGAGACGCGGCGGCTTCGGCCAGGGCCTCGTCGGAGCCGAACGGGGTCAGCATGATCGCCTCGATGGCCGGGGCGATGACGGCGGTCGCATCCGGCGGGCAAAGGATACGCACCACGCCGGCACCGATCCGCAGACCGGCCCGCGCCGCCAGTCGCGCCGCCCCGGTCTGGCTCGCTTTGCCGGACACCACCCCGAGTCGTCCGCGCGCGTGCTTGTGCGCATCGACCCCGGGCCAGGGCAGGGACGCGCGCCAGTCGGGCAGGGCGAGGCGGGTCATCCTGACTTGCGTCCGTTCACGGATGGCGACTCCGGACGAAAAACACTTGCCTTATTGTGCAATGCAATGTCCCCTTGCGGTCCAAGTGTGCGGCACGAAATAGCCCGCCTGGGATCGCCGATGAAAAAGATCGAAGCCGTCATCAAGCCCTTCAAGCTGGATGAAGTAAAAGAAGCGCTGCAGGACGCGGGTGTGCAAGGCATGACCGTGCTGGAGGCCAAGGGATATGGTCGCCAGAAGGGTCATTCCGAACTCTACCGTGGCGCCGAATACGTCATCGACTTCCTCCCCAAGATCAAGATCGAGGTGGTGGTTCCCGATGACATGGTGGATTCAGTCGTCGATGCCATCCAGGCCGCTGCACGCACCGGCAAGATCGGTGACGGCAAGATCTTCATCTCCGACGTCCTCGACGTCATTCGCATCCGCACCGGCGAATCCGGCGCGCAGGCCGTCTAGCCGCAGTCCTCACCGGCCGTTCCGCAGGGAGCGGCCGTTTTCCTTCCTCCCCCGCCAGACAGGATCCACAAGACATGAGCGCCGGAAAGATTCTCAAGGAGATCAAGGAGAAGGACGTGAAATACGTCGATCTCCGTTTCACCGACACCAAGGGTCGGATGCAGCACGTCACCTTTGACATCGACCTGGTCGATGAAGAGTTCCTCGAAGAGGGGACGATGTTTGACGGTTCCTCGATCGCCGGCTGGAAGGCGATCAATGAGTCCGACATGCTGCTCAAGCCGGACCTGGCCACGTCCTGGATCGATCCCTTCTACCAGCAGACGACCCTGTTCCTGTTCTGCGACGTCCTGAACCCCGACACCGGCGAGCCCTACAACCGCGACAGCCGGTCCATGGCCAAGAAGGCCCTGGCCTATGTCCAGTCGTCGGGCGTGGGCGATACCGTCTTCTTCGGCCCGGAAGCCGAGTTCTTCATCTTCGACGACGTCCGCTGGAGCACGGCCCCGCACGACACGGGCTACACCTACGATTCGATTGAGCTGCCGGCCAATACGGGCGCGGAATACTCCGAAGGCAACATGGGGCACCGCCCCGGGCCCAAGGGCGGCTATTTCCCGGTCAATCCGACCGACAGCGCCCAGGACCTGCGCGGCGAGATGCTGGGCGTGATGCGTGACCTGGGCATGCAGCCCGAGAAGCACCACCATGAGGTCGCCCCGGCCCAGCACGAACTGGGTCTGAAGTTCAGCGACCTGCTGACCATGGCCGACCGGCTTCAGCTCTACAAATATGTGATCCACAACGTCGCCGCCGCCTACGGCAAGTCGGCCACCTTCATGGCCAAGCCGACCTTCGGCGACAACGGCTCGGGCATGCACGTCCACCAGTCGATCTGGCGCGACGGCAAGCCCCTGTTCGCCGGCGACAAATACGCCGGCCTGTCGGACCTCTGTCTCTGGTACATCGGCGGCATCATCAAACACGCCAAGGCCATCAACGCCTTCGCCAACTCGACCACCAACTCCTACAAGCGGCTGGTTCCCGGCTATGAAGCACCGGTGAAACTGGCCTATTCGTCGCGCAACCGCTCCGCCTCGATCCGGATTCCGTGGGTCAACTCGCCCAAGGCCAAGCGTATCGAAGCCCGCTTCCCCGATCCGATGGGCAACCCCTATCTGACCTTCGTGGCCCTGCTGATGGCCGGCCTGGACGGCATCGAGAACCGCATCGACCCGGGCGCGCCGGCCGACAAGAACCTCTACGACCTGCCGCCGGAAGAGCGCGGTTCGATCCCTGAGGTCTGCGGCTCGCTGAAGGAGGCGCTGGACGCCCTCGATTCGGACCGCGCCTTCCTCAAGAAGGGCGGCGTCATGGATGACGACTTCATCGACAGCTATATCGAGCTGAAGATGGAAGAGGTGATGCGCCTGCAACTGCACCCGCACCCCGTCGAATTCGACATGTACTACAGCTGCTGATCAGCGGCTGAGGCTGGACGATCAAAGGGTGCCGGAGGCCACTCCGGCACCCTTTTTCGCGCCTCGTTCTGACATTCAGTTTCGGCGGGTGGTCTCGACCTGAATGCCGTTCTCACCGGCGCGGACCGTGGTGCTGTCGGCGGGACGGCCATCCCGCTCGACCACAATGGTCGGGGGAGCGACCGGCACGGGCACGGCGACTTCGCGGGTCTGGACGATGGTCCGTGTTTCAGGAGCGGGTGCCGGGGCGGCCGACGCGGGTTGCTGCTGCGTACAGGCCGTGGCGGCTACGGTGACGGCGGCGAGGGCGACGAAGCGAAGGACTGACATGGACCGGTCTCCTGATGGGCGGTCCCGTTCAAACACCGGCGGCCCGCGCCGGTTCCGGTGAGGCTGTCCGGGCCGGGCCCGATCGGCGTGCAGATGTCGGTACCCGGTTCCCGCCCACGTCGTTCCCTGGCCGGGTCCCGTCCCCTGTCGGTCGGCGATCAGGCCGCGGCGTCGGCCGTCTTGCGGCGGAATTCTATGATCCGGACGCACCAGATCGAGACCTCGTACAGCAGCACCAGCGGCACGGCGAGCATCAGCTGGCTGATGGGATCGGGCGGGGTCACTATGGCGGCAAGCACCACGACGGCGACGATGGCGTAACGGCGGCCTTCAGCCATGACCTTCGACGAGATGATTCCTGCCATCCCCAGGAGTGTCGTCACGACGGGCAACTGGAAGCACAGGCCGAACGCCAGGATCAGCGAGGTGACGAGGTTGAGATAGTCGGAGATCTTGGTCGTCAGCAGGACCGTGATCCCTTCGCTTGAAATCTGCTGGCTCAATGAGAACAGCATGACGAACGGCAGCATGACGAAATACACCAGCGCGCCGCCGAGGCAGAACATGACGGGCGTGGCGAGCAGGAAGGGCAGGAAGGCCCCCTTTTCATTGCGATACAGTCCCGGCGCGACGAAGGCGTAGAGCTGGTAGGCGAGGATCGGGAAGGCCAGGACGATCGCGCCAAAGCCGGCGATCTTCATCTTGGTGAACAGCTGCTCAAGCGGGGCGGTCGCGATCAGCTGGACGGCGGCGAGCCCGCCGGGCGGAAACGGCTTCAGCCCTGCGGTGATGGCCAGGAGGTCCAGCGGATTGCCGTGCTGCCCCTTGGCGGCGGCGGCGGCATGAACGGCGGCGGCGGCCTGGAACGGCTTGATCAACTCGACCTGGAGCTGGGCCGCGAAGAAGAAACACAGGATGAAGGCGAGAAGGAAGGCCACGACGCACCAGACCAGCCGCCCGCGCAGCTCGATCAGATGATCCATCAAAGGCGCGCGCGACTGTTCGATCTCGGCTTCGTCGCGATCAAGGGCGCTCATGCCGTCGGTGCCTTCTTGCGCGATGCCCGGGGTTTGGCGGGGACGACCGGGGTCGCCGCCTTCGCCGCGGCGGCCTTGGCCGGTTTCGCGCGGGGGGCCGGTGTCTTTCTGGCGGCGGCGGACTTCGCGACCCTGGGCACCGGCAGTTCCAGCGGCTCCATGACCGGCGGACTGTCGGGCCATTCGTCCGGCGCGGACAGCATGGGGGTATGGATCGGCTTGTTCAGGTCGTCGCGGATTTCACGAAATGCCGTCTCGGCGTCGGCACCGAGGGCATGCATGCCCTGACCGGTACGCAGCGCCTCGACCTCCTTGCGCAGCTCGTCCAGTTCGGACTGGCGCGCCATCTCGTCGAAGCTGGAGCGGAACTCATTGGCCATGCCGCGCGCCTTGGCGACCATCTTGCCAAGCTTGCGCAAAAGCAGCGGCAGTCGCTCGGGCCCCACCACCAGCAGGGCCACAATTGCGATCACCAGATACTCACCGCCCCCGATGCCGGGGCCCAGGCCACCCATACGTCAGCTCTCCGCCGTCAACAGCGGCCTAGGACTTCAGGTCTTCTTTTTCGGTGTCGGTGCGGGGCAGGGCACCGGCGCGCTCGTCGCGCGGCTTGTCATCGTCCGTGTCCTTGAGGCCGTCCTTGAAGGCTTTGACGCCCTTGGCGGCGTCGCCCATCAGGCCCGACAGCTTGCCACGACCGCCGAACAGCAGGAGCACGATGATGGCGACGATGGCCCAGTGCCAGATGCTGAATGTGCCCACGCAAAACTCTCCTAAGTCCGGCCGTCTCGGCCCGGTCGAAATCTATTGCCGCATATAGGCGCTTCAGTGGCGTGACGCCAAGCGAACCTGTTAGGACGCGCGCATGAGTCACGTGATCATCCACACCGACGGTGCCTGCAAGGGCAATCCCGGCCCCGGCGGCTGGGGCGCGATCCTGCAGACAGGCGGCGGTCACGAGAAGGAACTGTGGGGCGGCGAGCCGCTGACCACCAACAACCGCATGGAGCTGATGGGCGCGATCCGCGCGCTGGAGGCCCTGTCACGGCCGTGCCGCGTCGATCTGCATACCGACAGCAAATACGTCATGACCGGGATCACCGAATGGATCCACGGCTGGAAGGCGCGCGGCTGGAAGACCGCGGACAAGAAGCCGGTCAAGAATGAAGACCTGTGGAAGCGGCTCGACGCTGCCCGTGCCCGCCACGAGGTAAAATGGCACTGGGTCAAGGGCCATGCCGGCCATGAGCTGAACGAGCGCGCCGATGGTCTGGCCAACCGCGGGATCGAGGATCTGCGGGCGGGTTAGGCCGGCCGCACCTTCAGCTTCGGTCCGTCCATCCCCTCGACGATGACGCTCTCGCCCGCAGCCGGGGCCGCACCCTCGATCTCGGCGACCCATTCGGCACCCGAGACGAACACCCGGCCGCGGCCGTCGACGAAGTCCTGGACCACCTGGGCCCGCTGGCCGATCAGGCGCACGTCGCGGGCGTTGATGTCCGGTGCATCCGACGGGTTGACCCTCTGGATCAGCCGACGCGACAGCAGGGTCATCGCCACGGTCAGGGCGGCGAACAGGGCCACCTCTCCGGCAAAGCCCAGCTCAACCTTGAGCGCGGTGACCACGGCCACCACCCCCGCCGACACCGCCGGCCACAGCAGCCATTCGGTCGAGAAGGCGGCTTCCACCGCCAGCAGCAGCACGCCCAGGGCCAGCCAGATCCAGAACGGCTGGGCCGCGTGCAGGTCAGTCAGGGCTTCCATGGATCAGGTCCTCGGAACGGAGGGGCGGGGCGGACGCGGCGGAGTCGCGCGGGCAGGGGCGGGCGGCGGCGGCGGGGCGTCGCGGCGCACGTCGCTGCGGCCCTGCTGCTGTTCCTTCGCCAGGCCGACCAGTTCGCCCAGGCCGGCGATGGTGCCGACCAGGCCGGACATCTCCGCCGGGACGATGACCGTCTTGGCCGTCGGATTGCGCGCCAGTTCGGCAAAGGCCTCGACGTATTTCTGGGCCACGAAATAGTTGATGGCGTTGACGTCACCGGCCGCGATGGCCTGGGAGACCATGGCCGTCGCCTTGGCCTCGGCCTCGGCTTCGCGCTCGCGGGCCTCGGCGTCACGGAAGGCGGCTTCGCGGCGCCCCTCGGCCTCCAGAATGGCGGCCTGTTTGGCACCCTCGGCTCGGGCGATCGCGGCCTGTTTCTCGCCGTCCGCTTCGGTGATCACCGCGCGGCGCTCACGCTCGGCCTTCATCTGGCGGGCCATGGCATTGGTGATGTCAGCCGGCGGGGTCAGGTCCTTGATTTCGATCCGGTTGACCTTGACCCCCCAGGGTTCGGTCGCCGCATCGATCACGGTCAGCAGGCGCGAGTTGATCGAGTCCCGCTGGAACAGCACCTCGTCCAGCTCCATCGAACCGACCACGGTGCGCAGATTGGTCGAGCACAGTTGGGTGATGGCGTAGGGCAGGTTCTCGATGCGGTAGGCGGCGGCCGAGGCCTCCATCACCTGGATGAAGACGATGGCGTCGACCTTCACCATGGCGTTGTCCTTGGTGATGACCTCTTGCTGAGGAACATCAAGAACCTGTTCCATCATGTTCATGCGACGGCCGATGCGCTCGACGAACGGCGTCAGGATGCTGATGCCGGGTGCCAGCGTCCGCGTGTATTTCCCGAACCGTTCGACGGTCATCTCGCGGCCCTGGGGCACGATCTTGACCACGCTGAACAGCAGCACAAAGGCCAGCACAACCAGCGCGACGGTGAATAGAAGCGACGTGTCCATGATATCTCCCTGTCGGGCTAAGGTTAGCACCCTGTGGCCGCCGCGCCACAGAAACCGGACAGGCGAAGATGACATCCGCGTAATCACGCTTGTTCAACGCGCGTCGGCGGCCATCCGGATGATCCGCCGCGTCTCGGACCAGTCGATCAGGGTCCCAACCTCGTCCAGCGCCACGAACCGCGCCTCAAGCGCGTCATCGCCTGCCACCGGCTCTCCGGACAGCCAGCGCGCGGCATAGTCGATCAGCACATAGTGACGGCCCGCCTCGGGGAAGAGCCCGTCGACCACGTCGATCAGCCCCATGATCTCCGCCTCGACTCCGGTCTCCTCGCGCAACTCCCGCAGGGCGGCGTCCACCGCCCGCTCGCCGGGCTCGATCCGGCCGCCGGGCAGGCTCCATTCGCCCTGGCGCGGCGGCGTCCCGCGCCGGATCAGCAGCACGGAATCGTCGCGCAAACAGACGACGCCGACGGCGGGAACGGGGGCGGGCAGGGAGACAGACATAGACTGACTCTGACACGGCCCTTTCGCCGCGCCCACGACTTTGAGACAAGGGCGGCATGACCGCCCCGACGCCCGCCGCCCTCGCCGCCCTGAAATCCGCCCTCGGCGACGGCGGCTGGACCGATGACGCCGCTGAAATCGCCCCGTGGCTGACCGAGTGGCGCAATCGCTGGCACGGCCATTCGCCGCTGATGCTGACGCCCCGCTCGACCGCCCAGGTCGCCGCCGCCGTCCGCGTCTGCGCCGAACATCGCATCGCCATCGTCCCCCAGGGCGGCGACACCGGCCTCGTGGGAGGCCAGATCCCCTATGGCGAGGTCCTGCTCTCGACCCGGAAGCTGCGCGCCGTGCGCGACGTCACGCCGCTGGATGACGCCATGACGGTCGAGGCCGGGATCACCCTGCTGGAAGCCCAGCAGGCCGCCGCCGCCGCCGACCGGTTATTCCCCCTCAGCCTCGCCGCCGAGGGAACGGCCACCATCGGCGGAGTCATCTCGACCAATGCCGGCGGCACCGCCGTACTCCGCTACGGCATGATGCGCGATCTGGTGCTGGGTATCGAGGCGGTCATGCCGGACGGCGAGGTCTTCAACGGCCTCAAGCGGTTGCGCAAGGACAACACCGGCTATGACCTGAAACAGCTGCTGATCGGGGCCGAGGGCACGCTGGGCGTGGTCACCGCCGCGACGCTGAAGCTGTTCCCCGTCATGCGCAGCCGCGCCACCGCCATGGTCGGGCTGGACGCGCCCGCCGCCGCCATCGAACTTCTGGCCCGCGCCAAGGCCGAAACGGGCGGCGGGGTCGAGGCCTTCGAGCTGATGAAGCGGATCGGCATGGGCTTCGTCCTCGCCAATGTGCCCGACACGCGCGAGCCGCTGGACAGCACGCCGCCCTGGTACGTCCTGATCGAACTGGTCTCGGGCGAGCCGGGGGCCGCCGATGCGGCCATGGAGCGGCTGCTGACCCACGCCTTCGAGACCGGCCTGATCAATGACGCCGCCATCGCCCAGAACGACGCCCAGCGCGCCGCCTTCTGGAAGGTGCGCGAGGAACAGTCCGCGGCCCAGAAGCCCGAGGGCGGCGGTTGGAAGCACGACGTCTCCGTGCCCCTGTCCCGCATCGCCGACTTCCTCGAAGAGGCCACCGCCGCCGTCGAACGCTTCCACCCCGGCACCCGCGTCAGCGCCTTCGGCCATGTCGGCGACGGCAACCTGCACTATGACGTCCTGTGCCCGCCCGGTGGCGATCTGAAAGCCTTCCTCGCCCGCTGGGAAGAGGGCTCGCAGATCGTCCACGATATCGTCGCGCGCTACGACGGCTCCATCTCGGCCGAACACGGTCTGGGCCGGCTCAAGACTGAAGAAGCCCGTCGCTACAAGTCGCCGCTGGAAATCCGGACCATGCAGGCCGTCCGTGCCGCGATCGACCCGCACCGGATCATGAATCCGGCGGTGCTGTTCTAGCGCCCGGCTTGCCCCCATTGCCTGATCGTCCTACCCCTCCGGCTCGATTCAACACCGCCGGAGACCCGACATGACCCTCGCCCTGCTGTTCCCCGGACAAGGCAGCCAGTCGGTCGGCATGGGGGCCGCGCTCGCCGACGCCTTCGCCTCGGCCCGCGAGGTCTATGCCGAGATCGACGAGGCGCTGGGTCAGAAGCTGTCGGTCCTGATGCGTGAAGGCCCCGAGGACCAGCTGACCCTGACCGAGAACGCCCAGCCGGCCCTGATGGCCGTGTCGCTGGCCGCCGCGCGTGTGCTCAAGGTCGAGTTCGGCGTCGACGTCAGCCGCGCCGGCTTCGTCGCCGGTCATTCGCTCGGGGAATATTCGGCCCTGTGCGCGGCGGGATCGATCACCCTGGCCGACACCGCCCGCCTGCTGAAACTGCGCGGTCAGGCCATGCAGCGCGCTGTGCCGGTGGGCCGCGGAGCCATGGCCTCGCTGATCGGGCCCAAGACGGACCTGGCCCTCGCCGAGGCCGCCGCCGCGGCCGGTTCCGAGGTCGGCGTCTGCGTCGTCGCCAATGACAACAATGCCGGCAATATCGTCATCTCGGGCGACAAGGCCGCCGTCGACCGGGCCATCGAAAAGGCCAAGGAACTGGGCGCGCGGGCCATTCCGCTGAACGTCTCGGCACCGTTCCACTGCCCGTTGATGCAGCCGGCCGCCGACGACATGGCCACGGCGCTGGCCTCCGCGACCATCATCGCCCCCTCGGTCGCGGTCGTCGCCAATGTCACCGCTCGCCCCGAGCGCGACCCCGAGGTCCTGCGCCGCCTGCTGGTCGAGCAGGTCACCGGCCGCGTCCGCTGGCGCGAGAGCATGGAGTGGATGGCCGGGGAGGGCGGGGTGACCCGTTTCGCCGAGATCGGCTCGGGCAAGGTTCTGGCCGGCATGGCCAAGCGGATCGCGCCGGACGCCGAAAGCCTGTCGCTGAACACGCCGGAAGACCTGGAAGCGTTCGCGAAGTCGCTTTGAGGTGATTGGTGGTTGGTGATTGGTGACTGTTCTGTGCGTGACGCCGCCAGCAGTCCCCGACCACCAACCCTTCCGCGCCAGACACCAATCACCAACCACCAATCACCCTCCAATCTTCCGAAACGGAGCCCCTCATGTTCAATCTCACCGGCAAGACCGCCCTCGTCACCGGCGCGACCGGCGGCATCGGCGGGGCCATCGCCCGGGCCCTGCACGCCCAGGGCGCGACCGTCGTCCTCTCCGGCACCCGCGAGGCGGTGCTGCAGGAGCTGGCCGGTGAGCTGGGCGAGCGCGCCTTCGCCGCTGCCGCCAACCTGTCGGACCCGGCCAGCGTGGACGGCCTGATCGCGCGTGCCGAGGAAGCCGCGGGCGCCCCGCTGGACATCCTCGTCGCCAACGCCGGCATCACGAAAGACGGCCTGCTGATGCGGATGAAGGACGAGGATTTCCAGGACGTGATCCGGGTCAATCTCGAGAGCTATTTCCGCCTGTCGCGCGCGGCGATGAAGGGGATGATGAAGCGCCGTTCGGGCCGGATCATCGGCATCACCTCCGTCGTCGGCGTCACCGGCAATCCCGGCCAGACCAACTATGCCGCCTCCAAGGCCGGCATGATCGGCTTCTCCAAGTCGCTGGCGCAGGAAGTCGGCTCGCGCGGCATCACCGTGAACTGTATCGCGCCGGGCTTCATCGCCTCGCCGATGACCGATGTGCTGAATGACGCCCAGCGCGAGACCATCCTCAGGAACATCCCCGCGGGCCGCCTCGGTACGGGCGACGAGATCGCCGCCGCCGCCGTCTATCTGTCCTCGGACGAAGCCGCCTATGTCTCGGGGCAGACCCTGCATGTGAACGGCGGCATGGCGATGATATAGGGTCTGACAGAACGGGAGTTTCCAATGGCCATCCTCCGCATCATCGCCACCATCCTCAGCGGACCCTTGCTGCTGATCGGCATCATCTGGGTCCTCCAGGGGCTCAACATCCTGCCGGGCAGCTTCATGACCGGCCAGATCATCTGGGCCATCTATGGTGCGCCGATGGCCGTGGTGGGCGCGGGACTGGTCTGGTGGGTCAACCGGGGCGGTCAAACCCGGTAACGGGCTATTTTCCGCCTGCGCCGCCGTGCTAAAGCCTCGGTATCCGGTTGGGGTGAGTCTGCGTTCAAGGCTTGCGTCGCCGTCGCCGTCGTCATACGGCAGGATTTGAGACAACAGCCGCTGCGGCGGCCCTGAAAGCAGAGACACCCATGTCCGACACCCTGGAACGCGTCCGCAAGATCGTCATCGACCACCTGGACGCCGATCCGGAAAAGGTCGTTGAAAAGGCCAGCTTCATCGACGACCTGGGCGCTGACTCGCTCGACAACGTCGAACTGGTCATGGCCTTCGAGGAAGAATTCGACATCGAAATCCCGGACGACGCCGCCGAACACATCCAGACCGTGGGCGACGCCGTGAAGTTCATCGACGAGAAGCTGGCGGGCTGATCGCCTCCACTTCGATACGGCTTTGATGGCCGCCGTGGCGCACCCCTAGCGGGGTCGCCCGGCGGCCATTACTGTTTGTGGTCTGGATTCTGTAACGAGGAGCGCTCATGCGCCGCGTCGTCGTCACCGGCCTCGGTCTGCTCACCCCGCTCGGCTGGGGCGTGGAGCATAACTGGAAGGGCATCCTCGAGGGTCGCTCGGGCATCGGCCCGATCACCAATTTCGATACCGAGGGCTATGGCTGCACGATCGCGGGCGAGATCCCGTCGGTCGATGGTCGCGGCGGTGGCGCTCCGGGCCAGCCGGGCGTGTTCGACCATGAAAAGGTCATGTCGCCCAAGGACCGCAAGCGGGTCGACGACTTCATCGTCTATGCCATCGCCGCCGCCGACGAGGCCCTGGCCGACGCCGGCTGGAAACCCGAGACCGAGGAACAGCGCGAGCGCACCGGCGTCATGGTCGGCTCCGGCATCGGCGGCCTCGGCCCCATCGCCGACACGGCCATCATCCTCAAGGAACAGGGCCCGCGCCGCGTCAGCCCCTTCTTCATCCCCTCGGCCCTGATCAATCTGACCAGCGGCCAGATCTCCATCCGCCACGGCCTCAAGGGACCGAACCACTCCGTCGTCACCGCCTGCGCCACCGGGGCCCACGCCATCGGCGACGCGGCCCGGATGATCATGATGGATGACGCCGACGTCATGGTCGCGGGCGGGGCGGAAAGCTCCATCGTCCCCATCGGCATCGCCGGCTTCCTGGCCTGCAAGGCCCTGTGCACCGCCTATAACGACACCCCCGAAAAGGCCTCGCGGCCCTGGGACAAGGACCACTCCGGCTTCGTCATGGGCGAGGGTGCCGGCATCGTGGTGCTGGAGGAGTACGAACACGCGAAAGCCCGCGGCGCGACCATCTACGCCGAGGTCGTCGGCTACGGCATGAGTGGCGACGCCTACCACATCACGGCCCCGGCCGAGGACGGCGATGGCGGCTATCGTGCCATGCAGATGGCGGTGAAGCGCGCCGGGATCACCGCTGCTGACATCGACTACGTCAACGCCCACGGCACCTCGACCATGGCCGACTGGATCGAGGCCGGTGCCATCGAAAAGCTGATGGGCGACCACGCGCCCAACGTGGCCCTGTCCTCGACCAAGTCCATGACCGGCCACCTGCTGGGTGCCGCCGGGGCCATCGAGGCCATCTTCTGCATCCTGGCCATCCGTGACCAGATCGCCCCGCCGACCATCAACCTCGACAATCCCGAGCGCGAGACCGCCCTGAACATGGTGCGCGACAAGGGGCAGCCGATGGAGATCGACGTGGCCATGTCCAACAGCTTCGGCTTCGGCGGCACCAACGCCTCGGTCATCTTCCGGAAGGTCGGCTGATGTCGGTGGAGCCGGGCTCGGGTCGCAAGACCGCATTTCTGGCCGCCACGGCGACCTTCAGCACCTTCCTGATCATCGCCCTGATCGCGGCCTGGAGCGTCTTCTACGCCCCCGGGCCCGCGGCTCGTGATGGGGAGTCGACCATTGTCAGCCTGCCCAGCGGCGCCGGTGTCAGCGCCATCGCCGCCACACTGAAGTCGGCCGGGGTGATCCGCTCGACCGACATGTTCAAGGCCGCCGCGACCCTGACCGGTGCCGACCGCAAGCTGCGCGCGGGCGAGTATGAAGTGCCGGACAAGGCTTCGCTGCGTTCTGTCCTCGTCCTGCTGGTCGAGGGCCGGGTCGTCCGCCATTACGTCACCCTGCCCGAAGGCTGGTCCTCGGCCCAGGCGGTCGAAATCCTGAACAGTCAGGCCATCCTGACCGGGACGATCGACGCCATCCCGGAAGAGGCCAGTCTCTGGCCCGACACCTATGAAATCGGCCGCGGCGACACCCGTGCCTCGGTCATCGCCCGCATGCGCCGCGCCCGGGACGAAAACCTCGCCCGCCTGTGGGCGGCGCGAAGCCCCGCCACTGTCGTCCGCACGCCGGAGGAGGCCATGATCCTAGCCTCCATCGTCGAGAAGGAGACCGGCCTCGCCGCCGAACGTCCTCGCGTCGCCGCCATCTTCACCAACCGTCTGCGGTCCGGCATGCGGCTGGAGAGCGATCCGACCATCGAGTACGGCATCACCCGGGGCGTGCCGCTGCGCCGGGGCCTGCGCCGGTCGGAGCTCGACCGGCCCAATCCCTGGAACACCTACCAGATCGACGGCCTGCCGCCGACGGCCATCTCCAATCCCGGTCGGGACGCCGTTGCCGCCGTGCTCAACCCGCCGTCGACGGCCGACCTGTTTTTCGTCGCCGACGGCTCGGGCGGGCATGCCTTCGCCCGGACCTATGAGGAGCACCTCGCCAATGTCGCCCGCTGGCGCGAGGTCGAACGCCGCCGGGCCGGTCTGCCGCCCGCACCGGCCGCCGCCGCGCCCGAAGCCGCCGTTCCGCCCGGCGTGACCGTCCCGCCAGGTGCCCGTGTTGTCACCGTTCCCGCCCCGGCACCCGCCGGATGAGCGCCATCTCCGGCATGACCGGCTTCGGCCGGGCCGACGGCGCGCAGGGCGACTGGACCTGGTCGGTCGAGGCCCGGTCGGTCAATGGTCGCAATCTGGAGGTCCGCTTTCGCGGCCCGCCCGGCTTCGACGGTCTCGAACGTCATTCGAAAACGGCGGCCCAGGCCCGTCTCAGCCGTGGTCAGGTGACGCTCGGCGTCCAGGCCAAACGCGCCGACCCCGGCGCCGCGTCGCTCAAGGTCAATGAGGACATTCTCGCCCGCTACCTGACCCTCGCCAACCAGCTGGCGGAGGAGGGGGCCACCCCGCCGTCCGCCGACGGCCTGCTCTCCCTGCGCGGCGTGCTGGAAGCGCCCGAGGAGGTCGATGACCCCGAGGCCCGCGCCGCCGTCGAGGCGGCCATGGCCGCCTCGATCGATCAGGCGCTCGACGCTCTGCAGATCTCCCGCGACCGTGAGGGCTCCCAGCTCCTGCCCGTCGTCACCGACTTCATCAACCGGATCGCCGCCCTCGTGGTCCAGGCCGAAGCCGGCGCGACGGCCCAGACCGACGCCATCCGCGAGCGCTTCAGCCGCCGCATGACCGAACTGGCACCCGATGCGCCCGGTCTGGAGGACCGCATCTTCCTCGAGGCCGCCTCGCTGGCGACCAAGGCGGACGTTCGCGAGGAGCTGGACCGGCTGACGGCCCACGTCGCTTCGGCCCGCACCCTGTTGCAGCAACCCCCCGCCGGCCGGAAACTCGACTTCCTGATGCAGGAATTCATGAGGGAGGCGAACACCCTCTGCTCGAAATCGGCTACGACCGCGCTCACCGGAATTGGCCTTGAGCTGAAGGCCGTGATCGAACAGCTGCGCGAACAGGTCCAGAATGTCGAATGAACGCCACCCCCGCCGCGGCGTCCTGCTGATCGTGGCCAGCCCCTCGGGGGCCGGCAAGACCAGCCTGTGCCGCCGCCTGATGGCCGACCACGGCGGGCTGGAGCTGTCCATCTCCATGACCACCCGCGGCATCCGCCCGGGCGAGGTCGCGGACCGCGACTATCATTTCGTCGACGATGCCGAGTTCCAGCGCCTGATCGACGCCGACGCCTTCCTCGAATGGGCCGACGTCCACGGTGCCCGCTACGGCAGCCCGCGCGCGCCCATCGACCGCGCCCTGTCCGAGGGCCGTGACGTCCTGTTCGACATCGACTGGCAGGGGGCCCGCGACATCGCGGGAAAATGCCCGGAGGACGCCGTCCGCGTCTTCATTCTGCCGCCCAGCCTCGAAGAGCTCCGCCGCCGACTCGTCACCCGCTCCCAGGACGCCGACGACGTCATCGAGCGCCGCATCCGCAACGCCAAGGGCGAGATCGAGCACTGCGGCGACTTCGACTATGTCTTCGTCAACGACGACTTCGACCGCAGCTATGCCGAGCTGGCCCACATCTATCACGCGGAGCGGTCGAAGCGGTTCCGCAACACCTGGGTCGAGACCTACAAGGACGCCCTGCTGAACGAGGCAGTCTGACGCCGTCCGCCTCCCCGCAGGGAGGCGGGAACCGGATCAGGCCTTCTCGATCGCCGCGGCGATCTGGGCCGGGGAATGCCCGGTCAGGTCCTTGGCGATCTCGCCGACGATCCGTGCGGCCGTCTCCTTGTGCCAGCCCTTGCGCAGCTGGCCCATGGTCCTGGGCGCGGCGATGACCAGCAGGTGCTCGACCTTGTGGTTCAGCACCATCCTGTTCAACACATCGGCCACGCCCATGGCGAAGCCGTCCTCGGCCTGGGTGTCGTTGTCGGGGTTGGCGTTGCTGGAGGTGTGGCCCGCGGCGCCCGAGGCACGCCCGGCGACGTCCGGTGTCGGCTGGGGCGTGAGTTCGACCGACTGATGACCCGTGTTGTGGAACAGCGCCAGATTCTCGCCATCGACGACGGCGACGAGCGTGCCTGCGGAAAGTATCATCTGGTGGTCTCCGATTGTGGGGGCCTGACCAACGTCTCGCGGCCGGCGCGGTTGCCGGGCGCATGACAGGGCCGAACCCCTTTGAAGACGGTCACCCTGAGCCGCCCGGATCGCCGGGGCCTTGATTGAAAGCAATGCCGGTCCGATTCATCCCGGTCGCCGGGCGGGCCGGAGGGCGTTCAGCCCCGCTTGCGCCGCATCATCGTCACCCCGCCGTCGCCGGGCGTGGTCGGCTGTGCTTCACCGGTCAAGGCTCGCGCCAGTCGCAGGAAGCCGGCCAGATCGATGACCTCGGCCCGATCCTCGGGACTCAGGCCAGCGGCCTCGCAAAGGTCGGCCCCGCCCAGCGGCTTCAGACTGGAGCGCAGCATCTTGCGCCGCTGGCCGAACGCCGCGGCGGTGACCCGCTCGAGGGCACCCAGCAGCGCCCGGTCCGGGCGATCCGCACGCGGGACCAGATGCACGACAGCGCTGGCGACCTTGGGCGGGGGCGTAAAGGCGGCGGCCGGCAGATGCATGACCAGCTTCGCCTCGCACACCGCCTGGCTGATCACCGCCAGCCGCCCATAGGCGTCGTCGCCGGGGGCGGCGGTGATGCGCTCGGCCACCTCCTTCTGGAACATCAGGGTCAGGGCGTGCGGCGTCCACGGCCCGGTCAGCCATTTGATCAGAAGGGGCGTACCGACATTGTAGGGCAGGTTGGAGACGAGATGTGCCGGGCCCTCGACCAGCTCCGTCTCATGGACCCTGAGGGCGTCAGCCTCGACCACCACCAGCCGGCCGGAGCCGTCATCGAGCTCCGCCAGCAGCGGCAGGAAGCGCGGGTCCTTCTCGACCAGCACCACCTTGCCCGCGTCGCTCTCGAGCAGGGCGCGGGTCAGACCGCCGGGCCCGGGGCCGACCTCGATCACCGCCCGGCCGTCGAACGGTCCCGCCAGACGAACGATCTTGCGGGTGATGTTCAGGTCCAGCAGGAAATGCTGGCCGAAACTCTTTCTGGCCAGCAGGCCGTGAGCGTCGAGCGTTTCGCGAAGGGAGGGGAGGTCGGATGGGGTCACCGGTGTCTCATAGGGCAGAGCCGGGAGAAGTGGTTAGTGGTGATTGGTGATTGGTGGTTGGCCGATGCCGGGGCCTGTCGCGCTGCTTGAGCCGGCCTTCCGCAGGCCATGTGGCCGCATCCACCAATCACCAACCACCAACCACCCGCTTCCCCGCCATCGTTCCCGCCAGACGGATCGCCGCGATCAGACTGTCTGCCCGCGCAACGCCTTTCCCGGCGATGTCGAACCCGGTCCCGTGGTCCGGCGAGGTGCGGATCACGGGCAGGCCCAGGGTCGTGTTCACCCCGCCCCAGAAGTCGAGCGTCTTGACCGGTATCAGGGCCTGATCGTGGTACAGGCAGAGGACCGCGTCATAGGTCGCCCGCGCGTCGTCGTGGAACAGGGTGTCTGCGGGGCGGGGGTCGGTGACCATGATGCCCTCGGCGCGCAGTGATGTCGCGGCGGGGATCAGAACCTCGATCTCCTCAAGCCCGATCGCCCCGCTCTCGCCGGCGTGCGGGTTGAGCCCGGCCAGCGCCAGCCGTGGTGCGGCGATGCCGAAATCCCGCTTCATCGCTTCATTGACGACGCGCGCGGTGCGGCAGACCCGTTCGGCCGTGACCAGTTCGGGGACCTCCGCGAGAGGCGCATGGATGGTCACCAGACAGGCGCGCAGGTTCTTGGCGGTGAGCATCATCACCGGTCCGCGCGTTCCGGGGAACGGGACGTCAGCCGTCAGTTCGGCGATGAATTCCGTATGGCCGGGGAAGCGGAAGCCCGCGGCGTAGAGGGGGGCCTTGGCGATCGGGGCCGTGACGACGCCCGAGGCCTCTCCGGACAGGGCCAGATTGACCGCCTGTTCGATCCAGTCGGCCACAGCCCCGGCATTGGCCGGCTCGGGACGACCCGGAATGACGGGCGCGGGCAGGGGATGGTCCAGCACGGGAATGGCCCGGCGGAAGACGTCCGTGGCATCGGCGGCGGCGAGAACCGGCTCGACCGGCTGACCCTGCAGCCGCAGCAACGCTGCGTCGCCGATGACCACGAAGGCCGGGCCTCCGGTCCGCAGGGCCGCCCAGGCCGCAGCAATGATCTCCGGCCCCACGCCCGCCGGTTCGCCCATCGAAAGGGCCAGCGGCGCGGGGACGGCGGTCACTAGCGGTACTCGATAAGGGCGTCCTCGCGCAGGTCGCGCATATAGCGGCGACCGAGGGTGGCGAGGTTGGCGCGGAACAGGCTGTTCTCGACTTCCTGCGGATTGGGGGCCTCGGTCCCGCCGACACGGCGGCCGCAGACGCCCAGCAGGTGGACGCCGAGCGGGGTGCGCACCGGCGTGCTCACCGAACCGACTTCCGCCGAGCGGGCGACCTGCTGGAACTGCGGGGCCAGGTTCTGGACATCGGCCTCGCCCAGATCGGCACCGAGCAGCCCCGTCTCGGAGCTGGCCCGCGCCAGCATGGTGTCGCAGGTCAGTTGCGGGCGCAGGGCCTCCAGCCGCTGGGTCGCCGCCGCGACATCCGCGTCGGTGGCCGTATCGGGCAGTTCGATCATCACCTGCTTGATCTGCACCAGGCTGGCCGAAGCCCCGTCCCGCTTGTCGCGCATGTAGACGATGTAGACGCCGCCATCGACCGGAATGGGCCTCGAAAGCTGCCCGACCTGAAGCTGGTCCAGCGCCTGCTGCAGGGCCGGTTGCATGGTCCCTTCGACGACCCAGCCGGCGTCGCCGCCGCGGGTTGCGGACGGTGCCGCGGAGAACTGCTGGGCGACGGCCTGGAACGGTGCGCCCTGGACCATCTGCTGCACCAGCTGATTCGCGCCGTTCAGCGCCGCTTGCTGGCCGCCGACCCGGGCGGACTCGATATAGATTTCGCCGATCAGATACTGCTTCTTGGACGCGGCTTCGGAGACCTGGCGCAACGCGGCGGTCACGGCGGACCGGCTGACGCGGGCGCGGCTCTGGAACCGGCCGCCGACCAGTTGCGACCAGCCGATCTGTGTCCGCAGTTGCTCACGCAGGGTGCTCGGCCGGATTCCGCCCTGGGCGAGGAACTCGACATAGGCCTGGGGGGCGGCGCCCACTTCCTGGGCCATGGCCGTAATCTCTTGTTCCACCTGCTGGTCGCTGACGACCAGATCCTCGTAACTCTTGAGTTCCTGGGCCTGCAGACGTTCATCGATCAGGGCGTTCAGGGCCTGCTGCTGGATGGCGGGGATGTTCTCGGGCGTCGGCTGGACCTGGGTCATGGCGATCAGCAGCAGCATGCGCTGGCGCAGGTCGAACCCGGTGATGACGCTGTCATTGACCGTGGCCAGGATGCCGTCGGACATCTGGAAGGCCGGCGCGGCAGGCGGCGCGACCGGCGCGGCCTCGGCCGCGGGATTCAGATTGCCGGCCGCTGCCGGCTGCGCCGGAGGCGCGGTCTGTGCCATGGCCGAACCGGCCAGGAGGGCGGCGATCGCCACGCCCGTCATGTAACGCTGCAAACCCATGTCAGTCCTGGTTCCTCAAGCGGCGCTGGTCCGGTTTTTGTTCCGGATTTGCGAACCGCGCGCCCCCGGGCTGCGCGGCCGTCAGCGCCCGTCGCTGCGTCAATACCCTGTACCGCCGAAAGTGGCGAGGTTTAGGCGCACATAGACGCCTTCCGATGGTCCGGTCGGGCGCACGCGGGTGTTGTCGCGCCGATAGCCGATCTCGAACCGGAAGCAGTCGTCATCGAACAGCAGTCCGACTTCGGAGCGGGTGATGATGTCCCGCTCCAGATCGGCGATGCCCGATGCCGTCACGCCCCAGTTGCCATAGAGGAACTGCTGACCCGACAGCTGCACGAATTCGTAGTTGCGGTTCAGAGGCCCCGCCAGCGGATTTGACCGGTCGATGATGTAGCTGACGGTCGCCAGATCGCGTCGACCCCAACGCCCGTCCACGGCCATCTCCGCACGCCGGACGTCACCGGCGGCGTCGATCGTGGCGTGGCCCCAGCCACGTATCCGGTCGGACGGCGAGAAGCTGCCCTGCACGACCCAGTCCGAGGTCTGTGCTGCCAGGCCGGTCGGGTCGTAGAGCCGGGTCGGCAGATCCGGGACGGGCGTCAGGAAGGCAGGCTCCTCTTCGGCGCGATAGCTGCGGCCGATGAACAGGCTGGCCTGCCGGCCCTCGTTCCAACGCAGGGTCGCCCGGGTCCCGATCGTCAGGCGGAGACCGCCTTCGTAGAGATCGTAGCCCGGGAACCGGTCGGTCCTGAACAGCGAACTCTCATCCAATTCCAGCGTCTGGCTGTCCTCGATCGGAATGCGCGGATCGAGATCGGAGGTGGTCGAGGCCGACAGCTGGGCCAGCGGCTCCAGAATCAGGTCAGCGCCGGGGCCGACGCTTCGGAACAGCGGATAGCTGATGTCGAGGCCCGCCGTGGCGCGCCCGCGGGAGATGGCTTCTTCCTCCAGCCCCAGCATGGGCGGCAGGTCGCCAACGGAATAGAAGTCCGCCCGCACATCCGCGAAGGGCTCCCACCGGACGCCCAGGGGTGAAATCAGTGTGCGCCGCCATTCGGCCTGACCCGAAATCCGGCGGCTGTCGACGCCGGGCAGTCCGAGGGTCGGCCCGGGCGGGATGATCTGGGGGCGCAGCACAGGGCCGCCCACATAGTCGTCGCGATACAGCGAAACGGCCGACCCCCGAAGCCGCAGCCGGCCGCCGAGAACCGGCCCGGACGGCTCCCAGCGCGCCTCGACCAACGGTGCCACAACCGGCAGGGCACCGTCAGCCTCGAACTCGTTCAAGGCCGGCGTGACCGGATCAAACCGGGTGACCCGCAGGCTCTGCAGGTCGAAGGCCGCGATCGAGAGGTAGGAACGCGCAGTTTGCCGTTCGGCAAACAGCTGGCTGATCAGCCGCCGCTGGTCACCATAGTAGAGACCATCGTCCTGATAGGGATCGCGAACGTCGTAGCGGTCGAACAGGGTCTTGTCCGACACCCGTTCGACGGTGAAGCCCCAGCGCCAGGGACCCGCGGGATCGAATCGGCCATGGCCGAGGAAATAGCTGCGGCTCGTGCGGTCGCCGTATTTGACGTTGCTCTCGGCGTCGCCGTCGTTGTTGAGGTCGAAGTCCCCGAAGCTGCGCTCATAGGTGTAGCCGCCGCGCGCGACGATCATCCCGTCCGCGAACCGGCGACGCCATTGCAGGTTCAGCAGGGGCGCGACGTCGGTGTTGAACTGTGGACTGATCAGCCAGTCCTCGGATGGCGACACCACATGAAGATAGGGCACTTCAAGGCTCAGGCCGCGTCCCTCGTCGTAGCTGGGAATCGGCACGAGGAAGCCGGACGCCCGTTCGACGGTCGGGTCGGGATGGGCGAAGAACGGCAGGTAGAAGACGGGAACGCCGCCGACGCGGAAAACGGCATTGCGATACAGGATCGCGCGCAGGTCCTCGTCCTGGACGACCTTTTCCGCCTGGATGGAGATGCTGGGCTCCTTCGGATTTCCGTCGGCGTCGCAGATCGGGCAGGGCGAGAAGAGGGCGTGGTTGAGCTCGTTGACGTTCTCGCTCCGGCGGACGGCCGTGGCGGCCATCAGGCTGGCACCGTTGCGGAGGCGGGTGGCGAAATCGACCGCCACGCCCGCCTTCAGATCGGAGCCGAGCTCCAGATGGCTCGCGAAGACGACATCGCCCCCGGGGTCGCTGAACTCGACCTGCCGGTCCGCTGTCGCGATGCCCGGACCGAGGTCGTAGGTGACGGTTCCGGCTCTGAGGGTCGCGCCGCGGAAGCGGGCCAGGACACGGTCGGCCCCGGCACCTTCCGCCGTGATCACGTCGCCCGCCCGGCCCGTGGAATCCGCTTCGATATAGACGGCGTCCGGAGCCAGCCCGTCCGCGCCGGCCGGTGCCGGAGGAGTCGCTGCCGGCGCCTGTTGCGCCTCGGCGGCTCCGGCCAGGGATGTCAGCGCGATTGCGGCCGCACCGGCCAGAAGCCGGTAGCGCAAGGCTCCCAAATCGGGCGCGCGGCGGTCACGCTGCATGCAAGAATTCACTCTGAAGGGCGGACGACCCGGCAAGCCGGAGGGAAGGCCGGATCGCTTAGCCGTCTTCGGTATAGAACAGCAAGGTGAAGGCGGCGAGCGCTGTCAGCAAGGGCGGAAGCCAGGCCGCCAGCCAGGGCGGGATCACTTCTGCCGAACCGAAGGCGGACGCCGCCTGATTGACGAAGAAGAAGCCGAACCCCAAAACCACCGCCGCGACGCTCATCCGCGCCAGATCGCCCAGCCGCATCAGCCGCAGGGAGAAGGCCGCAGCCAGGATCGACATGGCCGCGAACATGAGCGGCGTGGCCAGCAACTGCTGCAGTCTGAGCCGGTAGGCCGTTGAGGAGAAACCCGCGGCCTCGACCCGGCTGATCTGTGCCGGCAAGGACCAGAACGAGGTCGCCTGCGGCCGTGCGAAGCGTTCGAACGCCTCTTCATCAGCCAGGCTGGAGGGCAGGTCGAGCGTGGCGTAGCGGACCGCGCGCTGGCCGATCTCGGCCCCGATCGCATTGACCAGCCGCCAGCTGCCGTTCGACAGGGACGCCGAGTCCGCGTCGATCCGCTCGGAGAAGGTCCGCATGCCCGCGGCGTCATTGGTGTAGATGAAGAAGGTGACGTCCAGCAGCCGCGCGCTGGACCGGTCCTGACGCTCGGCCCGGATCACCATCTGACGTGTGTCGTCGCCCTCTCGGATCCACACCGTCGGGCTGGCCTCGGCACCGGCCGCGGATCCGGACAGTCGTGCCCGCTCGCGCTGGAACAGGCCGTCGGCCGAGGCCGCCAGGGGTCCGAGGGCGGCGACGGTGATCACGCCGAGCATCAGCGCTGCGCCCGCGGCCGGAAGCACGAACCGCCAGGCGGACACGCCCGCCGCCCGCATGGCGATCAACTCGCTGCGGCGGTTCAGACCGACAAACGCCGCCAGGGTCCCGAACAGGAAGACGAACGGTAGCAGCTGTATGATCACCTGCGGCGACTTGAGCAGCATCAGCCCGAGGATGCGCACGCCCGACAGATCGACGTCAGAGCCGACCCCGCGGGAAATCTCCACGAAGTCGATCAGCATGATGAGGGCGGCGATGACGCCCAGCGCGATGCCCAGCGACCGCGCCTGCTGGACCAGCACATAGCGTTCGATTCGGCCCAGCCTCAGCCGGGGCACGGGCAGGGAGGCGCGGCCGGTCATGCGAAACGCGCCTTCAGCCGCTCATAGGCCGGCCAGACGGGTCGCCGGTGAGGCTTCAGCGCCCGGAACAGCAGCCTCAGGGCGACGGCGGTCGCCAGGATCGGCAACAGATACTGGAAGATGTTCAGCCAGCCGTTCCAGGCGCTGGCGGAGACCACGCCATAGCCGGCGATGCGGACGAGCAGGAACACACCCGCGACCTTGGCGATTCGCAGTCCGTATCCGGTCCGGCTGAATGGCCCGCCCAGGATGGCGGTCAGCGCCATGGCCATGGCCATCAGGGCATAGAGCGGTGCCGACAGCCGGGAATGGCCCTCGGCCATCAACTCGCCGGCCGACCCGACCCGTTCGAGTTCTGCCGGCGACGGATTGAACAGTTGCGTCACGTACAGGTCGGACGGCTTGTAGCGGACCCGGTCGGTCACTGCCGTGTACTGGGCCAGAGGCACGTCGTTGCGGCCGAAGGAGAGATACTCCAGCACCCCGCGCGACGAGTAGCGCTGCCATGATCCGTTCAACAGCGTCAGATAGGGCTGGCCGTCGATACGGCTGAAGCGGGCCTCGGCCGCGTCCCAGGTGGTGACCTTGTCGCCGTCTTCCAGATAGACGAACAGGTTTTTCAGCAGGCCGTTTTGCTCGATCTGCTGGACATAGACTGTCAGCCCGTTCGGGCCCTGGACGAACTGGCCTTCCTCGACCAGCAGGGCAGCGAGATCGGTGCGGACGGCGAACGCTTCGGCCCGCGCCTGGCGTTGCGCCCAGGGCTGGCCCACCGTGGTGACCACGAGAGTCAGCAAGGCCGCGATCACCGCAATCCTCATAGCCGGTCGAATCGCGGACCAGCGCGTGACGCCCGAGGCGAACACCGCTGTCAGCTCCTGCTCCCGCTGCAGACGGGTCAGGGCGATGAGGGCGCCGACGAACAGGCCGATCGGAATCATGACGGCGAGCAGCTGCGGCACGGCCAGCAGGGTCAGTTTGACCATGACCCAGACGCTCTGGCCGCGCTCGACGATCACTTCGAGCTGGTCCAGGCTCTGGCTCAGAATACCGATTCCGGCCAAGGCGGCGCACGCGCCCACGACGGGGCGGGCGATCTGCCGGAAAAGATAGCCTTGAATCAGGGTCATATGCGGCAGGAAATCGCCGGTTGCAGGCGGCGGAGAGGGAGCGCATCTAATACACACCCGAACGCGTAGTTGGAACTGCGCGCGATTACACCATCGTTACAGAGCCGGGGCGTATCGCCCGGCGGGAGTTGTGAATGAAGATCGAGTTCGTCGCGTCCGCGGGCGCTGCTGAGGTTCTGGCCGTTCTGGTCCACGAAGGCCGGGTCCTCTCCGGCATGGGCCCGCAGCTCGACACGGCGACCGCCGGCGCGCTGACGAAGGCGATGACCGCAAGCCGGTTCACGGGTGCCTCCAACAGCACATTGATGATCGCGGCACCTGCAGGCGTTGAGGCGGGAGCCATTCTGCTCAGCGGTGCGGGCGAACCCGGCAAGTTTGACGACCTCGCGCTCGAGGCCGCCGCCGGTGCTGCCTACCACGCGGTGAAGCTGTCGGGCGCGGCTGCCCTGACCCTCGACGCCGCGCACCTGTCCGCCGATCAGGCGGCGCGCGCCGCCTTCGCCGCCCGTCTGGCCAGCTACCGGTTCCTGAAATATCGGACCACTCTGAAGCCCGAGAAGACGCCGTCGATCGAGACCATCAAGGTCGTCGCCGCTGATGTGAAGGCCGCCAAAGCGGCCTGGGCCGATCTTTCCGCGGTCGCCACGGCCGTCGAGTTCGCCCGCGACCTCGTCGCCGAACCGGCCAACGTCCTCTACCCGGAAGAATATGCGAAGCGGGTCAAGGCGCTCGAGAAACTGGGTCTCGAGGTCGAGGTCCTCGGCGAAAAGGAACTCGGCAAGCTCGGCTTCAACACTCTGCTGGCCGTCGGTCAGGGCAGCGTGCGCGACAGCCAGGTCGTCATCATGAAGTGGAACGGCGGCAAGAAGGGCGACCAGCCGATCGCCTTCGTCGGCAAGGGCGTGACCTTCGACACCGGCGGCATCTCGATCAAGCCGGCGGACGGCATGGAAGACATGAAGTGGGACATGGGCGGTTCGGCCGCCGTCGTCGGCCTGATGCATGCGCTCGCCGGCCGCAAGGCGAAGGTCAATGCGATCGGCGTTATCGGCCTGGTCGAGAACATGCCGGACGGAAACGCCCAGCGTCCGGGGGACGTGGTCATTTCGCTGTCGGGCCAGTCGGTCGAGATCCTGAACACCGACGCCGAGGGTCGCCTCGTTCTGGCGGACTGCCTCTGGTACACCCAGGAGCGGTTCAAGCCGAAATTCATGCTCGACCTCGCCACCCTCACGGGTGCCATGATCGTGGCCCTCGGGCTCGAGTATGCCGGCGTGTTCTCGAACTCCGACGAACTGGCGAACAACTTCCTCGCCGCCGGTCCCAAGGTCGGCGAGAACGCCTGGCGGATGCCGATCCCGGCCTTCTACGAACGCCACATCGACACCCCGATCGCCGATGTGAAGAACACCGGCAACGGCCGCGCCGGCGGCTCGATCACCGCCGCCCTGTTCCTTCAGCGTTTCACCAACGGCGTGCCCTGGGCCCATATCGACATTGCCCCGACCGCCTGGGTCAAGGACAGCCGCAACCCGACTGTCCCGGACGGCGCTGTCGGCTGGGGCGTCCGCACGCTCGACCGGATGGTAGCCGACAGCTACGAGTCGTAAGCCTCTGAAAAGGTAGCTCCGGGTGTCTGACGCCAAGCCGGAAATCTGGTTCTACCACCTCGAGCGGTCGACCCTGGAACAGGTCCTGCCCGGCCTGATGGAGAAGACGCGTGAGCGGGGTTGGCGGGCGCTCGTTCGCGCTGCCGACGCCCGTTTGCTCGACGAGATCGACGAGCGACTGTGGACCTATCGCGAGGACAGCTTCCTTGCCCACGGCCGGGTGACGGGGCCGGAGGCGGCGCGCCAGCCCATACTGCTGACCGAATCGCTTGAGAACCCGAACGCCGCTCAGGCGCTGTTCATTGTGGACGGCTCAGAACTGGGCGACACGAAAGGCTTCGAGCGATGCTTCATCATCTTCGACGGACGGGACGAGGCGGCTCTGACCGGTGCGCGGGTCCGGTGGAAGTCGCTGAAGGATGCGGGCGCGGCGCTGGCCTACTGGAAACAGTCTCCGGAAGGGCGCTGGGAAAAGGCGGCCTGATCGCCATGCTGGCGCTGGCGGCCTGCTCGACGCCCGTCTCCGACGCCTCTGCGCCCCGCACCATCGAGGAAGCCCAGATCAATCAGCCGACCGGCTCGCGCCCGTCGAATCCGACGGCCGACATTTGCCGGGCGGGCGAACTGCAGTGGCTGGTCGGGAAACCGAAGACCGACATCCCCGTTCCCGTCGATGTGGTGAGCCGCCGGGTTACCTGCACCAGCTGCCCGATCACCGAGGACTACTCACCCACCCGCCTGAACATCTTCTTCAACGAACAGACAGAAATCGTCGAACAGGTCCGCTGCGGCTGATCCCGCCCGCTCTTGGCGAACGCCGTCTTTCGCGACAAGGTGGCTTTGAGGGCAGGGGAGGCCCCGTTCATGCGCAGACTTCTGATGGCCGGCGTCGCCTTGACGGTATCGCTGATCGGCCCCGCCGCCGTTGCTGATGCAACCACCGAGCGGGCGATGCTCGACCGGATCGAGCGGCCGCAGGTCTGCGGACCCGCCGTCTCCGCCAACACGGGTACGCCGGTCGCCGACATGGTGATGGTCGAGGGTTTCGGAACCGGAGGCTTCGCTGTCGATACGACCGTCCCCGAAGCCCAGGCATGGTTCAACCACGGAGTCCGCCTGCGCTGGGCGTTCGAACACAAGGAATCGGTCAGGGCCTTCCGCAAGGCGCGGCTGCTGGACCCGACCTGTGGCATGTGCGCCTGGGGAGAGGCCTGGGCGCTTGGCCCCAATCTGAACGGCGGCGGCAATGACGACGACAGCCAGTCCGCGGCCCTGAAGGCGGCGCGCGACGCCCGCCGGCTGGCCCGCCGGGCCACCCCGATGCAGCGCCAGATGATCGACGCGCTTGTTCAACGCTATTCGGGCCTGAATGGGTCGCGCAACCGGCGCTTCGCCCAGGCTATGGACCGTATTGCCCGGCGCAATCCGTCGGACATCACCGTCGCGGCGATCACCGCCGACGCCTGGATGCTCAAGGCCGACGAATGGTGGGATGAAGACGGCAAGGCCAAGGACCCCGGCATCACCCGCGCCATGGGCATCCTCGAACAGGCGCTGGCGGCGGCACCGAATGATCCGGGTGCCATTCACCTGTACATCCACCTGACCGAATGGTCGGACGATCCGCAAAAGGCCATCCCCTATGGCGAGCGTCTGGCCGCGCTGGCGCCGGGTGCCAGCCATCTGGTGCATATGCCGTCGCACACCTTCTACCGCGTCGGCCGCTATCGCGACGCCATGATGTCCAACGTCAACGCCGTGGCGCTGGACCGGCAGTACGACCGCCTCGCCCGTCCGCCCGGCGGCGTGCCCGGCATGCCGCTGCACGGTCACAATATCCATTTCGGCATGGGCGGTGCCCTGATGGCGGGCGGGGCCGAAGAAGGCCTGAAGCTCGCCGAATGGTTCCTGGCGACCTATCCCGATATCCCGGCTGACAACCTGTGGCGGCAGATGGTCGCCAATAACGCCTACGCCAACTACGGCCGGTTCGGATCGGCGGCACAGGTCGCGGCCCTGCCGGAGCCGGCCGCCACCCATCCCATGCTGCGTGTCAGCTGGCGCTATGCGCGGGGCGAGGCGGCGGCGCGTGCGGGTGACGCCGCCGGCGTCCGGGCCGAGGCCGCCGCGATCGAAGCGCTGCGCGCTGACCCGTCGTTCGCATCGGGGCCGATGGCAGCCGAGCGCCGAGACTTTACCGAACTGTCCCAGCGCGTGCTTGAGGGCCGCGCCGCGATGCTCGCGGGCGATGCCGATGCCGCCATTGCGGCCTTCACCCGGGCGGCCGCGATCCAGGGTCAGGGCGAGGAGGGCGGCGACCCGCCGATCATCTGGTATCCGACGCGCCGCAGCCTCGCCGCAGCCCTTCTCCTCAAGGGCGACGCCGCCGGTGCCAGGGCCAAGGTGCTGGAACTGATCGAGGACTGGCCGAACGACCCCTACAGCTATTTCGTGCTGGCCGAGGCCGAAGCGGCACTGGGCGACGCCAGTGCTGCCGCCGAGGCGCGTCGGCGGTCGCGAATCGAATGGATTGGCGGGGCGATGGACCTCAAGCTGGCCTGAGGCGGGTCAGGCCGGCGCGGCGACCGCCATATTGTCGATCAGCCGCGTCCGCCCCAGCCAGGCGGCCGTCAGGATCCGGCCGGGCGCGTCGACCCGGCCGCTCTCGAAGACGGCCAGATCGTCCGCGCGTCGGACGGCGACATAGTCGACATGACTGAAGCCGACGCGCAGCAGGGCCTCTCGGGCGTCCCGCTCCACAGTCTCCAGCACCGCCCCGGACGCGGCCGCCAGTCCGGCCTCCGCGAGCACTCCGTTCAGCCGGCGCGCGGTCGCAAGCTCCGCCTCGGACAGGTACGCATTGCGTGACGACAGAGCCAGGCCGTGGCCGTCCCGCATCGTCGGCGATCCGATGATCGCGGTCGGAATGTCGAGGTCGCGCACCAGCCGCCGCACGACCATCAACTGCTGCCAGTCCTTCTCGCCGAACACCGCCACATCCGCCTGGACCTGGTTCAGCAGTTTGGCGACCACCAGGGCGACCCCGCCGAACATCTGCGGACGGAACGCGCCCTCCAGGCCCTCGGCCGGTCCGCCGACGCTGATCGTGGTCGTCGCGCCCGCCGGATACATCTCCTCGACCGGCGGCGCGAACAGCAGCTGGCAGCCCGCCCCCGCCAGCAGTTCGGCATCCCTGGCTTCCTGCCGGGGATAGGTTCCCAGGTCCTCGTGGGCGGCGAACTGCGCCGGATTGACGAAGACGCTGGCCACGACCCGGTCGGCCCGTCGACCGGCTTCGCGCACAAGCGTCAGATGGCCCTCGTGCAGCGCGCCCATGGTCGGCACGAAGCCAACCGTGAACCCTTGTCGGCGCCAGCCGCTCACAGTCTCGCGCAGCGCCGCGACGCTGCGAACCACGGGGAGGGCGTCAGTCTCGGCCATGATGAACGGATTAACCTTCCGGCTTAAGCCTGCTTGTGAACCGGGCGGCAAATCTTGCCGTGCCAGTGTCGGCTTATGACGTCCAGCCTCATCATTCGTCCAGTCGTGGTGCTCGTTTCGGCCGTCGCCCTGAACGGCTGCGGCATGATCGACAGCGATCCTCACCGCTTCGAGAACCTGGCCAATTCCGTCGCCGCGATCGACGTGGGCGGCAAACGCGCCGCCGCGCCGCCACGCACTGCTGCGGATGCGGGCCTGCGTCCGGCGCTCCGGGTCGAGGTCATGGACCCGCACGCGCTCTGGGATGCGCGCGATGGTCTTGAGGGCGCTGTCGAACGCGCTGCGCCCCAGCTGGTCGCAGCGGCCGCGCCCGCCGTGGCGGACGCTGTCGTGCAACAGGTGTCCACCCGGATCGACGCCGCCTCCTCGCGCGCCGGCCTGCGTCCCGCCCTGTCTTCCTCCCGCCCGGCGGCCCCGCGCGCCAACCGGGGTCTGGTTCAGCTCGGCGCCTATTCCAGCGAGACCGCAGCCCGTGCGGCGTGGTCCCGTCTCAAGTCCGGCCAGGCCGCCTGGGCCCTCGATGGCCTGTCGCCGGTCTATGAAGGCGTCGAGGTCGGTGGCCGGCACCTGACCCGGCTCAAGGTCACTGCCCCCGCCGCCGGCGCAGCCGCCGTCTGCGCCGCCGCAGGCATCGACGATCCCTGGTGCAACCGGGTCGCCTGACCCACGCATCCACAGCCGCTGTCCATCCTGTCGTTGACGTCCGCCTCCCCGGACGCGATTCTGTGAAACTGCGGCCGCGTGTCTGAGTCGGCGGCCGCCAACAGGACCTGAACAACCATGGCTGACCCTGCGGTCATCGTCGTCGGCAACGAAAAGGGCGGGGCGGGCAAGTCCACCCTCGCGATCCATATCGTCTGCGGCCTTCTGCACGCGGGTCGCCGCGTTGCCATCATCGATCTGGACCTGCGCCAGCGGTCGATGGCCAAATTTTTCGCCAACCGCGCCGCCTGGATGGCCGGCAACCATCAGGTGCTGCCCATGCCGATCGAGCCCGACATGGGCGACGGCAAGGCGCTGGCCAAGGCGGACGAAACCGAACAGATGGCCCGCTTCCAGGCCGCCCTGGCCCAGGCCCGCGCCGAGGCGGACGTCATCCTGATCGACACACCCGGCGGCGACACCCTGCTGTCTCGCACCGCCCACGGCCTCGCCGATCAGATCGTCACCCCGATGAACGACAGCTTCGTCGATTTCGACCTTCTGGGTCAGATCGATCCCGTCACCCTCGAACTGCTCAAGCCCTCCATCTATTCGGAGAGCGTCTGGGAGGCGCGCAAGCACCGGGCGATCACCGAGGGCCGGCAGGCGAGCATCGACTGGATCGTGGTGGTCAACCGCATGGCCGTCGCCGCCGCCCGCAATCGCCAGCGGCTGGAGGAGCGGATGGAGAAGCTGGCCCGCCGCGTCGGCTTCCGCATCGGCCCGGGCCTGCGCGACCGGGTCATCTATCGCGAGCTCTTCCCGTTCGGCCTGACGGTGGCCGACCTGTCGAATGAGGTTCGACCGGTTGCCGTCTCCCTCGCCCACGTCGCGGCGCGGCAGGAGATGCGAAATCTGATGCTGGCTCTCGGGCTGGACGGCAGCGCTCTGGACGCCCCGCTGGACGCGGCGGCGTGAGGTCTTGAGCCTCGTCTGGCTGGCGCTGGCGGCGATCGCCGTCTGGGCGCTGGTTCGGCTGGGCCGTCAGACCGAGCGACGGGGCCGGGGCCACTGGCGCGTCACCGCCACCCTGTTCAGCGCGGTGCTGATCGCCGGCGCTGTCCTGCTCGCCGCCCGCGGTTCGTGGCTGGCCGCCGCCGCCCTCGCCGCCGCCGGGATTTGGTTGACCCTGTCCTCGCGCCAGCGCGCGCCGGCACCCCGGACCGAGGCGATGAGTCCGGCCGAGGCCCGCTCCATTCTCGGCGTCCCGGCCGACGCGACGCCTCAGCAGATCAACACCGCCTGGAAGCGGCTGATGGGCCGTGCCCACCCCGATCAGGGCGGCACGGAAGGGCTGGCGTCCCGGCTCAACGCGGCGCGGGATCGCCTGCTGAAGCCCTAGGCCTTGGCCGGCTTCTTCGCCGGAGCCTTCTTCTTCGCTGCGGGTTTCTTTGCCGCCGCCTTCGGAGCAGCCTTCTTCGCGGCCGGGGCCTTCTTTCCCTTGGCCGGAGCCGCTGCCGCGCGAGCCGCCAGCAGCGGCACGGCGATATCCATCGTCATGTCCTCGGGCGCAGAGCCCTTGGGCAGGGTGGCGTTGATCTTGCCCGACTTCACATAGGGTCCGAACCGCCCGGCCATCACGTGCACCGGCTCGCCCGTCTCGGGGTGGGCGCCGAGATCCTTGAGCGGCGCGGTCGCCGCCCCGCGGCCCGCGAACTTGCCCGCCCGCTTCTCGGCCAGCAGCACGATCGCCCGGTTCAGGCCGATGTCGAACACCTCGTCGATGTCGGCGACATTGGCATAGGTGCCGGCGTGCAGCACGAACGGCCCGTAGCGGCCGAGGCCCGCCGAGATCGGCTTGCCGTCCTCCGGGTGAATCCCGACCTCGCGCGGCAGGGCCAGCAGGCGCAGCGCCTGTTCCAGCGCCAGCGTCGCCGGCGACCAGCCCTTGGGCAGTGAGGACCGCTTCGGCTTCTCCTCGCCGGGAATGGTGGTCTCCACATAGGGCCCGAACCGCCCGATCTTCAGCGCCACCGGCTGCCCGGTCACGGGATCGACGCCCAGATCGCGGTCACCGCCGTCCTCAACGCCGGTCGCGGCGCCGAAGCCGCGCGTGTAACGGCATTCCGGATAGTTGGAGCAGCCGATGAAGGACGACTTCATCTTGAAGCTGGCCTTCAGATGCAGCCGGCCCTGTTTGCACAACGGGCACAGCCGGGCGTCCGTCCCGTCGCCCTTGTCGGGGAACAGGAAGGGCCCGATCGCCGTGTCCAGTTCGTCGATGACGCCCTGGCGCGCCGTGACCGCGTCCGTCGCCGGCTTCAGCTGGCTCCAGAAGTCGCGCAGCACGACCTTCCAGTCCAGGTCACCCGCCGAGACCTCGTCGAGCCGGGTCTCCAGCGCGGCGGTGAAGTCGTATTCGACCCACCGGGTGAAGAACTGTTCGAGGAAGGCCGTGACCAGCCGTCCGTTGTCCTCAGGAATGAACCGGTTCTTGTCCATGCGGACATATTCGCGGTCGCGCAGGGTGGTCAGGATCGAGGCATAGGTCGACGGCCGGCCGATGCCCAGCTCTTCCAGCTTCTTGACCAGGGTCGCCTCCGAGAAGCGCGGCGGCGGCTCGGTGAAATGCTGATCGGTGCGGATTGCCTCGACCTTGGCCACAGCGCCTTCCTTCAGCACGGGCAGGCGGGTCGTGTCGTCCTCATCGTCGACGCCGTCCTTCGGCTTGTCGTCGCGACCCTCTTCATAGACGGCGATGAACCCGTCGAAGGCCACGACCTGGCCGGTGGCGCGCAGTCCGGTCTGGCCGTCCGGCGTCTCGACATCGACCGTGGTCCGGTCGAGCCGGGCGGACTCCATCTGGCTGGCGACCATCCGCTTCCAGATCAGCTCGTACAGCCGCGAAAGGTCACCCTCGAGCCGCAGGCTGTCGGGATGACGGGTCAGGTTGGTCGGCCGGATCGCTTCGTGCGCTTCCTGAGCATTCTTGGCCTTGGTCTTGTAATATCGCGGTTGTTCCGGAACGTAGGCTGGGCCGAACCGGTCGGCGATAACCTCGCGCGCCTGGGCGATGCCCTCGGGGCTGACCGACAGGCCGTCGGTCCGCATATAGGTGATCAGGCCGCCCGTATCGTCGACGCCTTCATAGAGTTTCTGCGCCGCCTGCATGGTCCTCTGGGCGGTGAAGCCGAGCTTGCGCGCGGCTTCCTGTTGCAGGGTCGAGGTGGTGAAGGGCGGCGAGGGGCTGCGCTTGACCGGCTTCTTCTCGATCGACCGGATGGTGAAGCTGCCGGTCTTGATCGCGTCACGCGCGGCGTTGGCCGTGGCCTCGGAGGTGATGTCCAGCCGCTGCACCCGCTTGCCGGCGTGCTTGACCAGCCGGGTCGTGAAGGGCGGGCTGTCGGCGGCCAGATCGGCCTCGACCGACCAGTATTCCTGCGCCCGGAACGCCTCGATCTCCATCTCGCGGTCGACGACGATGCGCAGGGCGACCGACTGCACCCGCCCGGCCGAACGCGCGCCCGGCAGTTTGCGCCACAGCACGGGCGACAGGGTGAAGCCCACCAGATAGTCCAGCGCGCGGCGGGCCAGATAGGCCTCGACCAGTTCCATATCCAGCTGACGCGGATTGGCCATGGCCTCCAGCACGGCGGATTTGGTGATGGCGTTGAAGGTAACGCGTTCGACGTGGGTGTCCTTCAGCGCCTTCTTCTTCGTCAGGATCTCCAGCACGTGCCAGCTGATCGCCTCACCCTCGCGGTCGGGGTCGGTCGCCAGGATGACGCGGTCGGCCTTCTTCGCGGCCTCGGCAATCTCGGACATCCGCTTGGAGGCGCGGGCGTCGACTTCCCAACTCATGGCGAAATCGTCGTCGGGCAGCACCGAGCCGTCCTTCGACGGCAGGTCCCGGACGTGGCCATAGGACGCCAGGACGGTGAAGTCCGGGCCCAGATATTTGTTGATGGTCTTGGCCTTTGCGGGGCTCTCGACAACGACGAGGTTCATGCGGGGAGGGGGCCTTGCGCGGGCTCGGAAAGGGGGCGGAACGTGGTTGGCGCGAGCGCCGCTGTCAATCGGCGCTGGAATTCAGGGTGATCGGGCGGCGGCCAGGCCGCCCGGCAGAAGCTCGGCGCGACCCGTCAGATCGAGCTCCAGCAAGGCGGCCGCCACGGTTCCGATCGGCAGGCCCAGCGCCCGGGCCAGTTCGTCTCGCGGCGTCGGGGTGGGCGACAGCATGGCGGAGACCCGCTCGATCAGTGCGGCCTCGATCTCGTCCGGCGCGCCGTCGAAGGGATTTTCCGGCACTGGCTCGCGCAGTGTCCGCAGGGTCGAGAAGGCCCGCTCCACATCCTCCAGCCCCTCGCACAGGATGGCACCCTGTCGCAGCAGTTCGTTCGGGCCACGGGACCGCGGGTCCAGCGGAGACCCCGGCACAGCGAACACGTCCCGACCCTGTTCGCCTGCCAGTCGGGCGGTGATCAGCGAGCCGGAGCGCAATTCCGCCTCGACCACGATCACGCCGCGCGAGAGGCCCGAGATGATCCGGTTGCGACGCGGGAAGTCCTTCGCCTGCGCCCGCGCCCCGACCGGACTCTCCGAGACCACACAGCCCTGTTCGGCGATCCGGGCATACAGGTCGGCGTTGTCAGGCGGATAGATGTCGTCCACCCCGCCGCCCAGCACCGCCACGGTCCCGGTCGGCAGGGCACCGGTGTGGGCCGCGGCGTCGATGCCGCGCGCGAGTCCCGACACCACGACATGGCCCGCCTCACCCAGCTGCTGAGACAGGCCGCGCGCGATTCTCTGCCCGCCCGCAGAGGCGATACGGGCACCGACCACGGCGATACAGGGTCGCGCCATCAGGGCAGGGTCGCCCAGTGCCCACAACAGCGGCGGGGGCGGGTCGACGGCCGCCAGCATTCCGGGATAGTCCGCCTCGCCCAGAACAATCAGCCGGGCCCCGGCGCGGCCGCCGGCCTCCATCTCGGCCTCGATCCGTTCGATCGGCGGGATCTCATATCCATGAGCGCCGCCGCGCCGGATCAGGTCGGGCAGGGCCTCAAGCGCCCGCTCCGCCGATCCGAACCGCTCCAGCAACTGTTGAAACGTCACCGGACCGACCTGGTCGGTCCGCGCCAGACGCAGGCGCGCGAGACGCTCTGCGCTGGTAAGGGTCACCCCTTCTTCGCGCCGATCCGGGGTTCGGTCCCCTTCACGATGCGGGCGATATTCTCATGATGCCGGACCCAGATCAGCAGTGCCGTCGCGGCCGAGAGCGCGAGGATCGGCCCCGACGCGGGCAGCCCCATCACGGGCAGCGGCAGCAGGGCGAACAGGGGTGCCATCACCGCGGCGACCAGCGCGGCGAATGAGGACATGCGGAACAGGGCCGCCACGATGAGCCAGGTCGCGCCCGCCATCAGGCCCAGCGGCCAGGCCGCTGCCAGAAGCAGGCCGAAGAAGGTCGCCACGCCCTTGCCGCCCTTGAAGCCGAGCCAGACCGGGAACAGGTGGCCGAGGAAGGCCGCGCCGCCGGCGAGGGCGGCTATCGCCGGCACACCCGGGAACAGCGCCTTCGCTATCAGGAAGGCCGCTGCGCCCTTTCCGGCGTCGAGGATCAGTGTGGCCAGGGCGAGATCCTTGCGCCCGGTGCGCAGGACATTGGTCGCGCCGATATTACCCGAGCCGATGCTGCGCACATCCTGTCCGGTCGCCAGACGGGTCAGGATTACGCCGAACGGGATGGAGCCCAGCAGGTATCCGCCCACCGCTGCGAGCGCGAGCGTCACCAGGGCCGGGCCGACCAGATCCTGCAAGTGATTCGTCCCTCTTAACGTGTGTCGTGGACGATGCGTCCGCCGACGACGGTGAGCAAGACCCTGCCCTGCAATCGCCGACCGTCGAACGGTGAGTTCTTGGATTTGCTCTTCAGCGCGTCCGCGTCGACGACCACCGGCGCGCCCGCATCGAACAGGATCAGGTCCGCCGGTGCCCCGGTCGCCAGCACGCCGGCGTCCAGTCCCAGCAGGGTCGCCGGTCCCTGGGTCAGTGGCCGCAGGATGTCGAGCAGTTCCAGCCCGTCCTCATGGTGCAGCGTCAGGGCCGCGGGCAGCAGGGTCTCAAGCCCGACCGCGCCCGGCGTCGCCTCGGCGAACGGGCGTCGCTTGTCCTCGGCCGGGGCGGGGGCGTGGGCCGAGGTGATGGCATCGATCAGTCCGTCGCGCACCGCCTCGATCAGCGCCTGCCGGTCGCTCTCGGGCCGCAGCGGCGGGTCCAGCCGGTAGAAGGTGCGGTAGTCGCCGATGTCGATCTCATTGAAGCACAGGTGGTTGATCGACACCGAGGCGGCGACCTCCAGCCCCTTCGCCCGGGCTCGCGCCAGCGTCTCCAGCGCGCCCTCGGTCGAAATCTGGTCCACCAGGAACCGCGCGCCCGTCTGTTCAACCAGCGCCAGATCGCGCTCCAGCTGGATGCGTTCGGCGATGGCCGGGACCGAGGCCAGCCCCAGCCGGGTGGCCAGTTCGCCCGAGGTCGCCACCGCGCCTTCGCTCAGCCAGGGATCGGCCGGACGGCAGGAGATCAGGGCGTTGAAGGCGGCGGCGTAGCTCATCACCCGCTGCAGGGTGCGGGTGTTGCCGATGACCCGATCCACGTCGGTGAAATACAGGGCACCGGCCTCGTCCATCAGCCCGATCTCGGCCATGTGGACGCCGTCGCGGGCTCTGGTCGCCGCTCCCGCCGCGCGCACATGGACCAGCCCCAGGGCCGCGCCGCGCCGCAGGATGAACTCGATCATCGCCGGGTCGTCGATGGCGGGATCGGTGTCCGGCTGGATGACGATGGTGGTTACCCCGCCTGCCGCCGCCGACAGGCTGGCCGACTTCAGCGTCTCCCTTGGCTCGGCACCCGGCTCCCCGGTCTTGACCCGGATGTCGATCAGGCCCGGCGAGAGGCACAGGCCTCCGGCGTCAATGACCATCACCCCCGCCGGAGCGACCGCTCCGGTGCCGTGGATGACCTCGGTGATCCGCCCGTCCTCGACCAGCACCGCGCCGGGGCCGTCATAGTCCGTGGCCGGGTCCAGCAGCCGCGCGTTCAGGATCGCGATGGCGCTCATGCCGCGTCTCCGTCCAGCCGCGCCGACAGGGCCGCCAGCACGGCCATCCGCGCCGCCACGCCCATCTCGACCTGATCCTGAATGAGCGACACGGTCAGGTCATCGGCCACATCGGAATCGATCTCAACGCCGCGGTTCATCGGCCCCGGATGCATCACCTTCGCTCCCGGATTGGCCCAGGACAGTTTCTCGCGGTCCAGACCCCAGAAGCGGAAATATTCGCGGGTCGAGGGCACCAGCGCCCCCTCCATCCGCTCCAGTTGCAGCCGCAGCATCATGACGACGTCGCAGCCCCCCAGACCCTCGCGCATGTCGTGGAAGACCTCGCAGCCCCAGCGGTCGGCGTCGCCCGGCACCAGCGTCGGCGGCCCGATCAGCCGGACCCGCGCACCCATCATGGACAGCATCGACACATTGGACCGCGCCACCCGGCTGTGGGCGATGTCGCCGCAGATGGCGACCGTCAGCCCGCCGACATCTCCGAACGCCCGGCGCAGGCTCAGCAGGTCCAGCAGCGCCTGGGTGGGGTGCTCGTGCCGCCCGTCCCCCGCATTGACCACGGCGCAGCCCACCTTCTGCGAGAGCAGGGCCGCCGCGCCCGAGGCCCCGTGGCGCACCACCAGCACATCCGGCTTCATGGCGTTCAGCGTCGCCGCGGTGTCGATCAGGGTCTCGCCCTTGGCCGTGGACGAGGTGCGGGGGCTCAACGCCGTCACATCGGCCCCCAGCCGCTTGGCCGCGATCTCGAACGAGGCGCTGGTGCGGGTCGAGTTCTCGAAGAACAGATTCATGACCGTGCGCCCGCGCATCAGGTCCAGTGACTTCGAAGACTGGCGATTGAAGTCGACGAAGGCGTCGGCCAGATCCAGCAATGGCGGGGTGGTGGCGGCGTTCAGATCGCCCGCGGACAGGAAATGGCTGCGCGGAAACGGCGCCAGCCGCTCGAGAATCAGATCGGTGAGGGCGGCAGGCTGGCTCATCGAGGCCCGCCTATAGGGCGCATCTAGGCGAGATGGAATAGCGCCAGCAGGATCGGGATGCTCAGGGCGCTCCCGACCGTCGTCAGCGCCACGATCCCGGCCATCAGCGGCGCGTCCCCGCCCATCTGCCGCGCGAGGATGTAGCTGGCCGCCGCGCCCGGCGCCGCGCCGCACAGCAGGGCCACGCCCTGCGCCAGCTCATTCCCGCCCAGCAGCACGCACAGCCCCCACATCAACGGCGGCATCAGCACCAGTTTGACGAAGCTGACCCCCATCACCGTCCATTTGCGCCGCGCCACCTCGGCGAAGCTCAGCCCCGCGCCGGCCACGATCAGCCCGAGCGGCAGGGCCGCGCCGCCGAGCAGCTCCAGCGTTTCCGAAACTCCGGTCAGCCGCGGCACACCCGCGAAATTCAGCGCCAGCCCGATCAGGCAGGCCAGCAGGATCGGATTGGAGAACACCGCCTTCGCCAGCGCGAGCGGTCTTGTGCCCCTCTGGTCCGCGCCCCATCGCGCCAGGGCGACGACGCAGACGATATTGGTCACCGGAATGATCGCCGCGATCATCACCGCCGCCAGCGCCAGTCCCTCCGCCCCGAAGGTCGACTGGATCACCGGCAGGAAGACGAAGCTGTTCCACCGGATCACCCCCTGCAGCACGCTGGTGAAGGCCGGGCCGTCGACGGTCATCAGCGGCTTCGACACCAGCGTGATCGCCGCCACGATCAGCACGGCGATCACCGCGCTGGCCCCCGCCGCCCCCGCGCTTCCGCCCGACAGGTCCGCGTTCCAGATCGCCGGGATCAGGAAACCCGGATACAGCAGATGGATCGAAAGCTTCTCGATCGGCCGCCAGGTCGCATCGGGCAGAAAGTCCGACTTCCTCAGCCCGTAGCCGATGGCGATCAGGACGAAGACCGGGACGATGCCGAGAATCAGACCCGTCATGAGCTTCGCATCCGGTCCAGCGCGCCCTGCAGGATCCAGGCGGCGGCGGTGCGGTCGATCACATTGGCGCGGCGCTTGCGGTTGAGATCCAGCTCCTCGATCAGGAACCGCTCGACCGCGCTGGTCGACAGCCGCTCGTCCTGGAAGGCGCAGGGCACGGCCCGGATGCGCTGCAGATTGCGGGCGAAGGCCCGGCACGACTGCGCCCTTGGTCCCTCGCTGCCGTCCATGTTCAGCGGCAGACCGATCACCAGCCCCGACGCCTTGCGCCCGTCCATCAGCTTGAGCACCGCATGGGCGTCGTCGGTGAATTTCGTCTTGCGGACCAGCGACAGCGGGCTGGCGATCATCCGCGTCGTGTCGGAGACCGCCACGCCGATGGTCTTCTCGCCCAGATCCAGCCCCAGCCAGGGCGTGCCCGGCGGGGTAGAGGCGGCGAGGTCTTCGAGCGATAGAACTGTCACGGCTTGGCGGTAGGACTGGCGAGCGGCCCTGTCAAAGTGCAAGCTGCAACGTTGCTGTTGGGAGATTCTCCGATGAAGCCTGTCACCTTCCTCGTCGCCCTGCTCGGACTGGCCGCCTGCGACGCCCAGGTCGAGAGCCGAAAGGTCGCGGTGCCCGCTGAACAGACGGCCCCCGCCGTTGCGCCCCTGACCGCAGCCGGCCCCGCTGCCACGCTCCAGCCTGACACGGAGGAAGGCAATCAGTGGGCCGCCGCCGTGGTCGAACTGACCCCGCTGACGCGTCAGGGCGACCGCACGGTCAAACTGTTCGGCACGGCCGGCGGCGATCCGGCCATGAACGGCCTCTACACCCACGTCGCCTTCTTCGATTCGCCGGCCGAGGGCTGGCGCGTCTTCCGCATCGGGGACTTCCTTGATTACCGCGTCCTGTCCGAGTCGGCGGGGCGTGTGGATCTGGAGATCAGCGAGAGCACCATGGACGAGGCGACCGGCAATATCGGCAGCCGGACCCGTCGGGTGATCGTCGGCTGGGCCGTCGCCACCGACGGCTCGGCCCCGGCCACGGTGACGGTCACGCCGGCGCAGTGACGCGGCAGGCGTCAGAATCCTTGTGAAACCGGGGCCGGAACGCTAATCCCGCCCGTTCTGGTTTCGCATTGGAGGGCCGCATGGCCATCGACGCCGCGACCGTGCGCCGGGTGGCGCACCTCGCCCGCATCAAGACCCCGGAAGACCGCCTGGAGCCGCTCGCCGCGGAGCTGAACGGCATCCTGGCCTGGATCGAACAGCTCAACGAAGTCGACGTCGCCGGCGTCGAGCCCATGACCTCGAACGTCGCCCAGCCCATGCGCCTGCGCGACGACCTGGTCACCGACGGCGACAAGGTCGCCGATGTGCTCGGCAACGCCCCGCGCGCCGCCGACGGCTTCTTCGTCGTGCCCAAGGTGGTCGAATAGAATGTCCGACCTGACCAAACTCACTCTCAAGGCCGCCCTCGACGGCCTCAAGGCCCGCGACTTCTCCTCGGAAGAGATCACCAAAGCCTTCGTCGCCAATATCGACGCCGCCAACCCGCGCCTGAACGCCTTCGTCGTCCAGACCACGGACAAGGCGATCGAGATGGCCCGCGCCTCCGACGCCCGTCTGGCCAAGGGGGAGGGCGGTGCCCTCGAGGGCGCGCCGCTGGGCATCAAGGACCTGTTCTGCACCGACGGCGTCCAGACCACCGCCGGCTCCAACATGCTCCGCGGCTTCGTCCCGCCCTATGAGTCCACCGTCACCGCCAACCTGTGGCGCGACGGCGCGGTCATGCTGGGCAAGCTGAACATGGACGAGTTCGCCATGGGCTCGTCCAACGAGACCTCGGCCTTCGGTCCGGTCGTGAACCCCTGGAAGTCGACGACGTCCAACGCCGATCTGACCCCGGGCGGCTCCTCGGGCGGCTCCGCCTCGGCCGTCGCCGGCGACCTCTGCCTCGCCGCCACCGCTTCGGATACCGGCGGCTCGATCCGTCAGCCCGCCGCCTTCACCGGCACCGTCGGGATCAAGCCCACCTACGGCCGCGCCAGCCGCTTCGGCATGGTCGCCTTCGCCAGTTCGCTGGACCAGGCCGGCCCGATCACGAAGACGGTCGAGGACGCCGCCATCCTGCTGCGCGCGATGTGCTCTTATGATGCGAAGGACGCCACCAGCCTCGACGTCGAAACCCCCGACTGGACCCAATCCCTCGGCAAGTCGGTCAAGGGCCTGCGCATCGGCGTGCCGAAGGAATACGTCGTCGACGGCATGCCCGCCGAAATCCAGGCCCTGTGGGACCAGGGCATCGCATGGCTCAAGGCCGCGGGCTGCGAGATCGTGCCGATCAGCCTGCCGCACACCAAATACGCCCTGCCGGCCTATTACATCATCGCCCCGGCCGAGGCCTCGTCCAACCTGGCCCGCTATGACGGCATGCGCTTCGGCCACCGCGCCGAGGGCACGACCAGCCTCGCCGACCTCTATGAGACCAGCCGCGCCGAGGGCTTCGGCAAGGAGGTCCAGCGCCGCCTGACCATCGGGGCCTATGTGCTCTCGGCCGGCTTCTATGACGCCTATTACGTCCGCGCCCTCAAGGTCCGCCGCCGCATCGCCATGGATTTCGACGCCGTCTGGGACAAGGTCGACGCCATCGTGACTCCCTCCACCCCGTCGGCTGCTTTCGCCCTTGGCGACAAGCAGATCGACCCGCTTCAGATGTATCTGAACGACATCTTCACCGTCACCGCCAACCTCGCCGGCCTGCCGGGCATTTCGGTGCCCGCCGGCCTCGACAAGGGCGGCCTGCCGCTCGGCCTTCAGGTCATCGGCAAGGCGCTGGATGAGGCGACGGTGTTCCAGGTCGCCAGCGCACTGGAAGACGCGGCGGGGTTTGTGGCCAGGCCTGAGAAGTGGTGGTGAGCATGACCGAGACCTCCAAACTCATCCAGGGCCGCACCGGCCCCTGGGAAATCGTCATGGGGCTGGAGATCCACGCCCAGGTGGCGTCGAAGGCCAAGCTGTTCTCGGGCGCTGCCGTCGGCTTCGGCGCGGGTCCGAACGAGCAGGTCTCGCTGGTCGACGCCGGCTTCCCCGGCATGCTGCCGACGCTGAACAAATACTGCGTCGAACAGGCCGTCCGCACTGGCCTGGGCCTCAATGCGCAGATCAACAAACGCAGCCAGTTCGACCGGAAGAACTATTTCTACCCGGACCTGCCGACCGGCTATCAGATCAGCCAGCTCTACTTCCCGATCGTCGGTGAGGGCGTCGTCGAGGTCGAGGCCGAGGACGGCTCCTTCTTCAACGTCGGCATCGAGCGCCTGCATCTGGAGCAGGACGCGGGCAAGCTGATCCACGACCTCTCGCCGACCGAATCCTATGTCGACCTGAACCGCGCGGGCACGGCCCTGATGGAGATCGTGTCGCGTCCGGACATCCGTTCCCCTGAAGAAGCCGTGGCTTACGTCAAGAAGATCAGAACCATCCTGATCTATCTCGGCACCTGCGACGGCGACATGGAGAAGGGCAATCTGCGCGCCGACGTGAACGTCTCGGTCTGCCGCGAGGGCCAGTACGCCAAATACAAGGCGACCGGCGACTTCAGCCACCTGGGCACGCGCTGCGAGATCAAGAACGTCAACTCGTTCCGCTTCATCTCCCAGGCCATCAACTATGAGGCCCGCCGCCAGATCGAAATCCTCGAGGACGGCGGCAAGGTCACCCAGGAGACCCGCCTCTACGACCCCACGGCCGGCGAGACCCGCTCGATGCGTTCCAAGGAAGAGGCGATGGACTATCGCTACTTCCCCGACCCCGACCTGCTGCCGCTCGAGCTGGAACAGGCCTGGATCGACGACATCAAGGCCCATCTGCCCGAACTGCCGGACGCCAAGCGCCGCCGGCTGATGGCCGACTACGGCCTGTCGCAATACGACGCCGTGGTCCTGATCTCGGAACAGGCCAAGGCCGACTACTTCGAAGCCGCCGCCAGGGGACGCGACGCCAAACTGGTCGCCAACTGGGTGACCAATGAACTGTCGGCCCGCCTCGCGGCGGACCACCTCGATTTCGACCAGAGCCCGGTCCCGGCCGCCCACGTCGCCCAGCTGGTCGAGCTGATCGAGACCAATGTCATCTCGTCCAAGATCGCCAAGGAGGTCTTCGACCACGTCTGGAACGGCGAGGGCAGCCCGTCCGAGGTCGTCGAGAAGCACGGCCTGAAACAGGTCACGGACACCGGCGCGATCGAGAAGGCCATCGACGAGATCATCGCCGCCAACCCCGACAAGGCCGCCGGCGTCGCCGAAAAGCCCCAGTCGCTGGGCTGGTTCGTCGGCCAGGTCATGAAGGCCACCGGCGGCAAGGCCAACCCGGCCGCGGTCAACGACATCCTGAAGGCCAAGCTGGGGCTGTAACTCGCTTCCTTCTCCCCTCAGGGGGAGAAGGTGGCCCGCACAGCGGGTCGGATGAGGGGGATGTCAGGGCGATGCACCAGACAGAGTCCAGAACGCGCCAAGCCCGCCGACTGCGCTCTGACATGACGGGCGCGGAAGCCCACCTCTGGAAAATGCTACGAGGCCGAAATTTCGAGGGCCTGAAATTCCGCCGTCAGGTCCCGGTCGCGGGCGCGATCGCAGACTTCCTTTGTCCCGAGTTCAAGCTGGTCATCGAGCTGGACGGCGGCATCCACCGGCTTCGGGAGGTTGAGGATGCGGAGCGTGATCTGAAGCTGGCGGAGGCGGGGTTCACTGTCCTGCGGTTCGGGAACGAAGCCTTCCTGCGGAATCCAAACGAGCTGCTGGACGCGGTCCGCAGGCATGCAGCCAGGGTGCGGTCACATCCCCCTCATCCGTCAGGCTCCGCCTGACACCTTCTCCCCCAAGGGGAGAAGGAATGAGTCTCACTCAAACAGCTCGCCGCTCTCCTCCGCCCCCTCGACGACCTCGCGCGCCAGCGCCCGCGTCACCGGCCTGTGCAGGGCATCCAGCCGTTCAACGACTTCCGCCGCCGCCGCCGCGGACCGGTCGATCCGCCGGAGCAGCCAGGGGATGACGTCCTTCTGCGGACGGATGCCGCGTTCGGCGAACCGCGCCTCCAGCATGGCCGACAGGACGGCGTCGTCTGGGACCTCCATCGGCACGCTGATGACGGCGTCCAGCCGCGAGCGCAGATCGGGCAGGGCGGCTTCCCAGCTCGACGGTGCCGATCGCGCGACCAGCAGCAGTGCGCCCCCCGGCGCCTGGGCCAGATTGATGAGGTGGAACAGGGTCTCGTCGTCGACCTCCCGGGCGGGGTCCAGCAGCACCGGACGCCCCTCCAGCTCCATCGGGTCGATCAGGGCCGCTTCGGAGCCCTGGAGCGCCACCGCCCCGACCCGTTCCGCCCAGATCTGGCCGAGCCGGCTCTTGCCGCAGCCTGCCGGCCCGCAGATCGCCATCACCCCGCCGATCAGATTGGGCCAGTCCGCCAGCGCCTCGACCGCCGCCCGGTTGCAGTCGGACACGACAAAGCCCTCGGCCCCATCGGGCAGGTCGCGTTGCAGCGGCAGTCGCATCTGGTCGGCGGGCGAGGGGCGGGCGGTCATTCGGCTCCTCATAGCAGACGCGGAACGGGACGGCTCGCACGCCCGTGGACAAGCTTACGCGCCTGTGGATGCGCAGGCTCTCCTTCCGCCCCCGATCTTCCGGTCCTTCCGGACCCCGGAACCTGCATTCCCGCCCCGTAATCCCGTCCGGACGCGGCCGAAATCCCGCCTGCGTCCGTTGTTGACGCAGAGTCCCGCCAGTCTCAGCCAATCAACAGCGTGGAGCAGGGGCGAATGTATCGACAGGACAGCTTTTCGGGATTTTCCGACGGGTCGTGTCTTTTGACCCCTGTCAGGCCCGCAAACCTTGACTTTCCGGGGCGATGATGCGCCCTTCCGGCCTCCCGAATTGCGCCCCCTGGGGCCTGTAATCCAAGACGAACCGACCATGCACGCCTACCGCTCCCACACCTGCGGCGCCCTCCGTTTGACCGATGCCGGATCCAATGTCCGCCTGTCCGGCTGGGTCCACCGCAAGCGCGACCACGGCGGCCTGCTGTTCATCGACCTGCGCGACCACTACGGCCTGACGCAGCTGGTCCTTCACCCCGAGACGCCGGGCTTCGAGGCCGTCGAACGCCTGCGCGCCGAGAGCGTCATCCGCGTCGACGGCGAGGTCGTGGCCCGCGAGTCCTCGGTCGTGAACGCCAACCTGCCCACCGGCGAGGTCGAGCTGCGCGTCACCGGTGTCGAGGTCCTTTCGGAAGCCGCCGAACTGCCGCTGCCGGTCTTCGGCGAGCCCGAATACCCCGAGGACATCCGCCTCAAGCACCGCTATCTCGACCTGCGCCGCGAGACCCTGCACAAGAACATCGTCCTGCGCTCGCGCGTCATCTCCTCGATCCGCCAGCGCATGGTCGGTCAGGGCTTCCTCGAGTACCAGACCCCGATCCTGACGGCCTCGTCGCCCGAAGGCGCGCGTGACTTCCTGGTCCCGTCGCGCCTGCACCCGGGCAAATTCTACGCCCTTCCGCAGGCCCCGCAGCAGTTCAAGCAACTGCTGATGGTCTCGGGCTTCGACCGCTATTTCCAGATCGCGCCCTGCTTCCGCGACGAGGACCTGCGCGCCGACCGCTCGCTGGAGTTCTACCAGCTCGACGTCGAAATGAGCTTCGTCACCCAGGAAGACGTCTTCGCCGCCATCGAGCCCGTCATGCACGGTGTGTTCGAGGAGTTCGCCGACGGCAAGACGGTCGATCCCTATCCCTTCGTCCGTATCCCGTATCGGGAGGCCATCTCCCTGTTCGGCACGGACAAGCCGGACCTGCGCAACCCGATCGAGATGAAGGACGTCTCGGAGCAGTTCCGCGATGGCGGCTTTGGCCTGTTCAACAAGATCCTCGCGGCCGATGCGAAGAACGCCGTCTGGGCCATTCCGGCCCCGACCGGCGGCTCGCGCGCCTTCTGCGACCGCATGAACAGCTGGGCCCAGGGCGAGGGCCAGCCGGGCCTCGGCTACATCTTCTGGTCCGAGGATCAGGGTGCCTGGGGCGGCCCGATCGCCAAGAACCTCGGCGCCGAGGCGACCGACGCCCTGATGAAGTCCCTGGCCATGGGCAAGGGCGACGCCGCCTTCTTCGCCGCCGGCGACCCGTCGGTCTTCTACAAATTCGCCGGCAATGCCCGCACCAAGCTGGGTCAGGACCTGAACCTGATTTCGGACGACGAGTTCAAATTCTGCTGGATCGTCGACTTCCCGATGTTCGAGTGGAGTGAGGAAGAGAAGAAGGTCGACTTCTCGCACAACCCCTTCTCGATGCCGCAGGGCGAGATGGAGGCCCTGACCACCAAGGACCCGCTCGATATCCTCGCCTACCAGTACGACATCGTCTGCAACGGCTATGAGCTGTGCTCCGGCGCGATCCGGAACCACAAGGCCGACATCATGCTCAAGGCCTTCGAGATCGCCGGCTATGACGCCTCGGTGGTCGAGGACCAGTTCGGCGGCATGCTCAACGCCTTCCGCTACGGCGCGCCGCCGCACGGCGGTCTGGCCCCCGGTATCGACCGCATCGTCATGCTGCTGGCCAACCAGGTCGCGATCCGCGAGGTCATCGCCTTCCCGCTGAACCAGCAGGGGCAGGATCTGCTGATGAGCGCACCGTCGGATGCCGCCGAACGTCAGTACAAGGAGCTGCACATCCGTGCAGCGCTGCCGCTCAAGACCTGACGGGAGTCAGTGCTCGGCGCTGGCCACGACCAGGTTCCGCGACCGCGGCGGAACCGGCGGCGCCGGAGGACGGGGCGTCACAATACGTACGCTGCTGACGCCGCGGCAGACACGCGCGGTCAGGTTGCCCGGCAGGCGGGTGCTGGCGTCGCCGCAGGCCCGGCTGACCTGGGTCTGCGTCAGACCCCGGGCTCCCGACAGGTCGGTGCCGCGGATGTCGGTGCGGTTCATCGAAGCCCCGCCGAAATCGGTGCCGCCGAACCGGCCGCCGGTCAGGCGGGCCCCGTTGAGCGTGGCGTCGCTGAAGTCTGCGGAGCGGAAGTCGCCGTTCGCCATGTTCGACATGGCGATCTCTGCATCGGAGAAGTCTGCAGACCGGGCGTTGACGTTGGCCAGGGTGGTCGCGTTCAGCTCCGCCCCTTGCAGGTCCGTCCCGGTCAGGATCGCGCTGTTCATATTGGCCCCGTTCAGGGCCGCTCCCGACAGGTCCGCACCTGCCAGCCGCGCCCGCACCAGGGTTGCGCTCTGGGCCTCGGCGCCCGTCAGGTCAGCGCCCGAGAAATTGGCACCGGTGAAGTCAGCGCCCATCATCTCCGCGCCCGACAGGTCGGCACGACTGAAGTCGCTGCCCGAGAAATTCGATCCCACCAGCTCCGCGCCCCGAAGGTTGGCACCGACGAGGGTGGCGTTGGTGAAGACGGCTCCGGTGAAGGCTGCGCCGGTCAGGTCGCGGCCCGACAGTTCACAACGGTTGCAGGTCCCGCCCAGCGACACCATCCGGGCGACGTCGCGATCCTGGTACTGGAGCTGCAGCTGGATTTCGGCGCTGGCCGATCCGGCCGAGGCGAGGGCCGCCATCGCTGCGCCCAGCGCGAGGCCGGCGGTCGAGAGGCGACGGAACAGGGGGAAAACGATCTGTTTCACGCCTCTTTCATGACTTCAAACATCGGCAAACCCTACTTAATTCGCCGTAAGGTCCGGGGCGGCTCAGCAGCGGGGAATCGACAGGCTGCCGGGCAGTTGGGTTGCCTCGTCGCCGCAGGCCTGGTTCAGTCGCGCCTGTGTCAGCCCGGTCGCACGCCGCATCGACGCGCCCGAGAAATTGGCTCCGGTCAGGGTCGCGCCGGCGAAGGCCGCCCCGTCCAGAAAGGCCCCGACGAAACTGGCGTTCGTCATATTGGCCCCCGAGAAATTCGAGCTGGAAAAGACCCCGCCATAGGCCTCGACATCCCGCAGATCGGCGTTGGTGAAGCGGGTTCGGTTCATGACGCTCAGGCTGAGATCGGCCTGCCGCAACCGGGATCCAGACAGGTTGAGTCCATTTGCCTCCAGGCCCGACAGGGCGGCCTGGAACAGGTTGCAGCCGGCGCAGCTCGCGCCCGCTCTCACCCGGGCGATCTGGCCCGCGTTCTGGGCGGCCGCAGGCAGGGCAATGGCGACAAGGGCTGCGACAGTGGCTGCGGTCAGGGTCGGCTTCATGGTGGGCTCCGGTCTCGGCGTCGGGCGAGGCACAACGCGAAGCACAATGGCACCAATTCGTTGATCAACCCTGCATCGAAGGCGCGGCTCCGCAGGTGTCGCAGATCCAGCCCGCGCCGCGCTGCTGCAGGGAGAAGTCGCCACAGGCGGGGCAGGCGACCGCCTCGGTGGCCGCGGGAGGCGCGATCGGCGCGTCCCGCTTCTGACCGAAGGGCAGGACGACCAGATTGTCCGGCGCTGCGCCCCGGGCAAATCCCTTGGAGATGAACCGGGCTGCCGGAACCGCCTCGGGTGCGTCGCCGTCGCCTTCCAGTGTACCCAGCCCGTTACCGCTCAACGGGTCAGGTTGGGCATTGGCCAGTTCATTGCGGTCGAGATAGGACACGCCGAGTTCGCGGAAGATGTAGTCGAGAATCGAGGTCGCGGATTTGATCGAGTCGTTGCCCGTCACCGGTCCGGCTGGCTCGAAGCGGGTGAAGATGAAGGCGTCGACGAACTCCTCGAGCGGCACGCCATACTGCAGGCCGATCGAGATCGCGATGGCGAAATTGTTCATCAGCGAGCGGAAGGCGGCACCTTCCTTGTGCATGTCGATGAAGATCTCGCCGAGCTCTCCGTCCTCATACTCGCCGGTGTGGATATAGACCTTGTGTCCGCCGACAGCGGCCTTCTGGATATACCCCTTGCGCCTGTCGGGCAGCTTGCGGCGGGTCCGGTCGCGCTCGACGACCCGTTCCACGACCCGCTCGACGGCCTTTGCCTCCGGCTCCCAGCGGGTTGTCCGCGCTGCCTGGGCTGGTTCGGGCTCAAGAAGTTCAAGAAGCGGCCCGGCGGGTGGCGTGGCTCGCATCAACCGGACAGCGCGCCGGCCTTCGCGCGCGCCATCGGCCAGCAGGCGAGCAGCCTGGGCGGGCGTGGTGCGCCAGTCGATCAGCGTCGCGGATGTGTCAGGGATCGCGCTGAAGGTGCCCAACCCGGCACGAAGCGCGGCCTCGAACGCGGACGGATCGGAAAGGAGTGGTCCAAGGTCCGCCGGGACGCCGTCCCAGCCTGTGAGATCGCAATGGCCGAAGACCCGCGCCTCGGTGAGCGCGATGTCTTCGGTGGAGAAGCCGAGCTGCGGCAAGAGATCGTCCACGGGGCTCTCGAAGCCCAACACGTCGCGCAGGAATCCGGCATCCAGCACGGGAGCCCGGAAGGCGTCATTGAGGGTGTCGACCGTGGCCAGGGCGTGCTCGAGCGCCTCAAGCTCCACGTCGGTAAAGCCTCTCGCTCTCAAGGCGGCATGGTCGATCCCGGGAGCATCGACAAGGGTTCGCCGTCCGAACAGGTGGCGTTCGGCATCGTTGACATCGCCGCCGCCTCGCGCGATCGCCGCCGCGAAGGAGGGGCGCAGGCGTCGCGACGTGCCGCCGTCCGCGGTCTGCCAGGTTTCAACGACCGAAAGCCGCGACAGGCCAAGGCGGAGGTCCGCCTCAGGATCAGTCACGAAGAGGGCTGCCGGCGTGTCACCCGCCGCCGTCCGCACCAACTCCCCCAACCGGTCGACCGACGAGAGGTCGGCAGGGGCGGCGCTGCCGAGGACGAGGTCCGCCAGTCCGCCAAGGCCGAACGTCACCATCTTGGCACCGCCCTTCGCAAGCGCAGTTGCCCACACACGCACGAGATCGTCGAGGGCAGGCTCAAATTCCGGGCCGGCGGCCTGGTTGAGCGCCGGCAAGGACAGGAGGACTGCCGGCACCCGCCCCGTTTCCGAAATGGCCTCGGCGTCGTCCGGTTCGAAGGTGAGGATCAGATCGCCATCGAGGGCGGCCTCTGCGGCCACCATGGTTTCCGGGGCCCCGGAAGCAATCATGGCCCGGTCGGCGAGCGCCAGTCGGGGCGCGATCGATGGAGTCGGCAAGGGAGCCACCTCGAACCGCTCGCCCTGTATGGCGCGGACGATGTCTACGTCGGCGGCACCGGTCCGGCGGGCGGCGAGCGCTGCTCGCGCCAGGGCGGGATTCCGCTGGGGGTCGGCGCAATCGCCGCGCGGACCCTCGCAGCGCGAGACCGCATCAGCGACGCGCTCCAGCGCTGCCGCAACCGCCTCCACCGCGCCGGAAGCGAGTCGCTCGCCCCGCCTAAGGGCCGATGCGGCTTCAAGGCGGCGTGCTGCATCCGGCTCGGACAGATTGATCAGTCCGACCGCACACCCGGATGAACGGGCAGGAGACACCAGACCCAGCAGCAGGGTCGCCGCTAGGGTCTCCGCGTTGTCGGAATCAAGACGGCGGCCCCAGGCCAAGGCGATTTCCGCCAAGGCATCCTCGGAGTCCGTCGCGAGGCCCTCGGTCTCGGCCCAGTCCAGCCATGCCTCGATCTGGACGTCCGTCCAGCCTTCGGGTGCATGGACGTTGACGACCTGATCCGCACGTTCGATCTCGCGGAGAGGGCGATGCATCGCTGCGGCGAGGGAGGCGAAGGGAAATCGCATGTGGCGGACTCGACGTGGCCTTTCGGCCAGACTAGCGGCGGTGCCGACCTTGCGGCAATAAATCTGGCGTGTCGGGCGGTGGTTACCCCCAAGATGTTGAGCCATCGGGCGGTTGTGCGGCGCTGGACGCAAGCCCCGGCGCTTTCTATGATGCACCCTGCGTCCCCGGCCCCCGCCGGGCGACCGGAGCGTGAGTGGATTTCCCGACGTGCTAGGCAGAATCTTCGGTTGGACCAGTGGCGCCACGATCGGCACCTTCTTCACCATCGCCAAGCGCGGTGAACATGTGGGGACGGATGAGTTCGGCAACCGCTATTACCTGTCGCGAGACAAATCGAGCTATGACGGCCGCCGCCGCCGCTGGGTCACCTACAACGGCTATGCCGACGCCTCGAAGGTCCCGCCTGACTGGCATGGCTGGCTGCATTACACCTTTGATGAGCTGCCGACCGATCAGCCGCTGCCGCGCCGCTCCTGGGAGGAGGACCATCTGCCGAATCTGACCGGCACGCCGATGGCCTGGAAGCCCAAGGGCTCCCTCGCTGCAGACGGCGTTCGACCGCCCGCGACCGGCGACTACGAAGCCTGGCGTCCCGAATGACGCCGCGGGGGGCGATCATGGCGGGGGTGACCGCCGCGGCGCTGATGGCGTCGGGCGCGGTTCTCGCGTCCGCCATCAGTGACTTGCCCCAGGATGCGGTGCCGATCCAGGACGCGACGGCGTCCCTCAATCGCCAGACGACGCCCCAGAATCCGCCGATTGAGCCGGCGCCGGAAGCCGCGCCTGCACCGACCTCGCCGATCGCCGTGACGCCGGTCACGCCGCCGATCGTGATCGCCGAAGGCGATGAGAAGGCCGGCGAGGAAGAAAAGGCTGACGAGGCCCCGGCGAAGCGGGCTGAAGCGCCCGCCGCACCGTCCCGGCGCCAGCGCCGCCGGGTGGCTATCGTCGAAGCCATCGACAAGATCACCGCGGAATCGATGCGTTTCGAGGTCGAGGTCGGGGGACGCCCGGTCCGGTTCCAGCGGACGCTGATCTTCACCGCCCGGGCCTGCGAAGTTTCCGCGCCGGACGAGCAGGTGTCCGACGCGGTCGCCTATCTGGAGGTCAGCCTGCAGCCGCGGGGTGTGATCCAGGTCAGCGAGCCGCGCCAGGTCTTCCGCGGTTGGATGTTCGCTTCATCCCCCGCCGTCAGCGGGCTGCAGCATCCGATCTATGACGCCTGGATCGTCGGCTGCAAGGCGTAGAACAGCGCCTCTGATCCGGTCATCGGGTCGAACAGGGAGCGGGTGTTGGGTCGTAGCCGTCGGACCGCGCCCAGCTGCTTGAGGTAGGCCGCCTGCGGCGTCTCGACCGCGCCGAACTGGCTGAGGTGGCCGGTCAGGAACTGGGTGTCCAGCAGACGCCAGCCGCCGCGTTTCAGTCGCGCGACCAGGTGTACGAGCGCTATCTTCGAGGCGTCGCGCTCGCGGCTGAACATGCTTTCGCCGAAGAAGGCACCGCCCAGGGTGACGCCGTAGAGGCCGCCGACCAGGGTCTCGTCGCGCCAGCATTCGATGCTGTGGGCCTGGCCGCGGGCGTTCAGCTCGATGTAGAGCCGGCGGATCGGGGCGTTGATCCAGCTGTCCTCCCGGCCGGGGCCGGAGGCGGCGCAGGCGTCAAGGACGGCGTCGAAGGCAGTATCGACGCGGACCGTGACGCCGTCAGCGCGAATCGTGCGCTTCAGCCGGGTTGGGACGTGGAACCGGTCCAGCGGGAGGATGCCGCGCTGCTCGGGCTCGACGAGGAATATCCGCGGATCGTCGCGGGCCTCGCCCATGGGAAAGACGCCGGTGGCGTAGCAGTTCAGCAGTTCGTCGGGGCCGAAGCCGCCGAAGGGCCCGCCGGCGCTGAAGCCGGGATCGCTCAGGCCGTACCCTTCTGGCGTTTGGCCCAGTTCTCCAGCCAGTGGATGTCATAGTCACCGGACAGGATGTCCGGCTCCTGCAGCAGCTTCTGGAACAGGGGGATGGTGGTGTCGATGCCGCCGACGACCATCTCGTTGAGGCTGCGCCGGAGGCGGGCGATGCACTCCTCGCGATCGCGGCCATGGACGATCAGCTTGCCGATCAGGCTGTCGTAATAGGGCGGGATCGAATAGCCCGTGTAGATGGCGCTATCCAGCCGAACGCCCAGACCGCCCGGGGCGTGGAAGTCGGTGATGGTGCCGGGCGAGGGGGTGAAGGTCTCGGCGTTCTCGGCGTTGATCCGGCATTCGATGGCGTGGCCGGTGAAGGTCACGTCGGACTGTTTGAACGACAGGGGCAGCCCGGCGGCGATACGGATCTGCTCGCGCACCAGATCGACGCCGGTGATCATTTCCGTAACCGGATGCTCGACTTGCAGGCGGGTGTTCATCTCGATGAAGAAGAACTCGCCGTCTTCCCAGAGGAATTCGATGGTGCCGACGCCGAGATAGCCGATGGCGGCGATGGCCTTGTTGACCGTCTCGCCGATGGCGACCCGTTCGGCGGCCGACAGGGCGGGCGAGGGGGCTTCCTCGAGGATCTTCTGGTGGCGGCGCTGCAGCGAGCAGTCGCGTTCGCCGAGGTGGACGACGTTGCCGTGACTGTCGGCGATGACCTGAAGCTCGATGTGGCGCGGCTTCTGGAGGTAACGCTCCATATAGACGGCACCGTTGCCGAAGGCGGCGGTGGCCTCGGACTGGGCGGTCTGGACGGCCTCGACCAGATCATCGGCGGTCAGCGCAACCTTCATGCCGCGTCCGCCACCGCCGGCGGCGGCCTTGACGATGAGGGGGAAGCCGATGGTCTTCGACGCCGCGATAGCGTCCTCGATGGTCTCGACCTCGCCGGCCGAACCGGGGACGCAGGGGATGCCGGCTTCAAGGACGGTCTGTTTGGCGGTGATCTTGTCGCCCATGACCCGGATGTGCTCGGGCCTGGGCCCGATGAAGGTCATGCCGTGGGCCTCGACGATCTCGGCGAAGCGGGCGTTCTCGGACAGGAAGCCGTAGCCGGGGTGGATGGCCTGGGCTCCGGTGATTTCAGCCGCCGCGATGATCGACGGAATGTTCAGATAGCTCTTGGCGGCGGGCGCCGGGCCGATGCAGACGCTTTCGTCGGCCAGCCGCACCCACATGGCGCCGCGATCCGCTTCGGAGTGCACGGCGACGGTGGAGATGCCCATCTCCTTGCAGGCGCGGTGAATCCGCAGGGCGATTTCGCCGCGGTTGGCGATGAGGACCTTGGTGAACATGGCTTACGCCTCGAGCAGGACGAGGGGCTCGCCGAACTCGACCGGCTGGGCGTCGCCGACCAGCACCTCGACGACGACGCCGTCGCGGGGGGCCTGGATCGGGTTCATCGTCTTCATGGCCTCGACGATCAGCAGGGTCTGGCCCTTCTTGACCTTGTCGCCAGCCTGGCAGAACGGCGGCGCTTCCGGGGAGGCCTGGAGGTAGACGGTGCCGACCATGGGCGACTTCACCTCGTCGCCCTTTTTGGCGACGATCGTGGCGGGGTCCGACGGCATGGCAGCCGGCGCGGCGGCGGCAGGGGCTGCCGCGGGTGCCTGGGCCACAGGTGCCGGCGCGGCGGCATATTGCATGACCGGAGCCGACACGAGTTCACGGGCGACGCGGATGCGAAGCTCTCCGCGCTCGACCTCGATCTCCGTCAGGGAGGTGTCGTTGAGGATGTCGGCCAGCTGGCGCACCAGCGTGGTGTCAATCTCGGCTTCGTTCTTGAGCTTCGGAGCGGGCGTTTTGGAATCGGCCATGGGAGCCTCTTGTTACCTTCTAAACCGAACGGTCGGCGGCGGCGCGGTGTTCCTGCGCCAGCCGCAGAGCGGCCCTGACGGCCAGTTCGTAGCTGAATGAGCCGAAGCCCGAAACCACGCCGGTCGCGACCGGCGATACATAGGACCGATGCCGGAAACGCTCGCGCGCCGCCGGATTGGACAGATGGCATTCGACGATCGGGATCGTCAGCGTCTTCAGGGCGTCCAGCAGGGCCACGGAGGTGTGGGTGTAGCCGGCGGCGTTGATCACCAGGGCCGAGGCCTTTTCCCGGGCCTCGTGGACATGGTCGATCAGTTCGCCCTCGTGGTTGGTCTGGCGAAAGACAACGGTGGCGCCGTCTGCGGCCCGTTCGCACAGGGCCTGGACATCGGCCAGGGTCTCATGTCCGTAGATGTCGGGCTCGCGCACCCCAAGCAGGTTGAGGTTCGGGCCGTTCAGGACGTAGAGGACGGGGGTCTCGGGCATTGCGCTCGCGATTGTGGCGGTCCGACCGGAATCGGACCGGCCTTTTAGCTGAGGCGTGGCGGTTATCAAACCGCGCGTGTGAAAGAGTGACGTAAGGGCATGCGCATACAGGTCAACGGGGAACATCGCGAGGTTGAAGCCGCGACCATCCTTGCCCTTGTGGAGGAACTTGGTCTTGACGTGCGCAAGGTAGCCGTGGAGCGCAATCTGGAGATCGTGCCGCGCTCGCTGCATGAGGCGACGGCGCTGGCCGAGGGGGACCGGGTGGAACTGGTCCAGTTCGTCGGTGGGGGATGACGCTTCACCGACCGGTTGATCGGCCTTGTGGGTCGGCTGACACGGTGCAGACATCAAGGCTGTGAACGTCGGGAGGCGTCGTGGATCAGGACCTTGTTTCCGGCGTCATTCAGGCGGTCGCGGCTCTGGGCGCGATGGCGGCAGCCCTCTTCAGCTATTTCGGCATCCGCCACGCCAAGAGGTCTCAGCAGAGTTCCGTCTATCTGGGGATGGCGGCGCGCTATGACTCGCCGGAAATGCGGGATTCCTGCAACGCGCTTCTGGGCTGGAAGCGGCAATATGGCGACGCCTTTGCCGACGTCTGGTCGGCCCAGATGGCGACGCGAGAGCCGGAAGCGGTCCAGGTCAATACGGCGCGGCGGATCGTGGCCCGGCATTTCCTCAACATCGCCAAGCTGAGGAAAATCGACGCCATCGACCCCGAGGCGGCCCGTCTGCTGGCCGACTGTTACGGCCTGAACGTCTTCCACCAGATCGCCGCGCCGCTGAACCGTCGAATCGCCAGCGATGTCGATGATTTCGAGGAACTGACCCGACGCCTTCGCAAGATCCGCAAAAGCTACGCCGGCGGCGAGTTGATCGATTCCTTCTAGGGGTCTTCCGCCCGCGCGACGGTCGGACTAGGTCAGGTCCATGACCGCTTCACAAGACACCTGGACCGTCGCCGGACGGACCTTTTCCAGCCGGCTGATCGTCGGCACCGGCAAGTACAAGACCTATCAGGAGAACGCCGACGCGGCCGAGGCGGCGGGGGCCGAGATCGTCACCGTGGCGGTGCGGCGGGTGAACCTGACGGATCCGAACCAGCCGATGCTGGTCGACTATGTGAAGCCGGACCGGTTCACCTTCCTGCCCAATACGGCGGGCTGTTTCACCGGCGAGGACGCGGTGCGGACCCTGCGTCTGGCGCGCGAGGCGGGCGGCTGGGATCTGGTCAAGCTGGAGGTGCTGTCGGACACGGCGCATCTGTATCCGGACATGATCGAGACGCTGCGGGCGCTGGAGTTGCTGATCAAGGACGGCTTCCAGGTGATGGTCTATTGCACCGACGACGTGGTGATGTGCCGGCGCCTGGAGGAGGCGGGGGCCGCGGCCATCATGCCGGCCGCGGCACCGATCGGCTCGGGTCTGGGCATCCAGAACCCGGTCAATATCCGGCTGATCATCGAACAGGCGAAGGTGCCGGTGCTGGTCGACGCGGGCGTCGGCACGCCCTCGGATGCGGTGCTGGCCATGGAGCTGGGTTGCGACGCGGTGCTGATGAACACGGCGATCGCGGGGGCCAAGGACCCGATCCTGATGGCTTCGGCGATGAAGCATGCGGTGATCGCCGGGCGGCAGGGCTATCTGGCGGGGCGGATGCCGCGGCGTATGTATGCCAGTGCGAGCTCGCCGATGGCCGGGCTGATCTGACGGGCGAGTTTCTCGTCCGTCATCCTCGGGCTTGACCCGAGGATCAGGATCAGAGGCCGGCTGAGTGTCCGTCAGGGCCCCGGGGTTTCGGCCCGTGAGACAGTCCACGGAGCACTGGACGGTCTGATCCTCGGGTCAAGCCCGAGGATGACGGCTGTCGTTGGGCGGGCGCCGAGAGTCTTCAGTCGACCCCAGATTTTCGCTCGGAATCGCCTGGAATTCGCATTTGTGCGGGTGGCGGCGCTGCGTCCTGGGGCGGGCGGAGCGATGGATCAAGGCTGTCAAAGACCGGCCCCGTGGGGGTTTGGGCAGTAGGGCACATGGCTGCGTCGGATTCGGACGCAGGGTGGAATCGGCTCTGCGGGCAGGGGCGAGAAGACACTGTTCGGGGTCGGGAAGGGTCAGAAGACACGGGGTGGGAAGGGAGCCCTGCCGGTAGGTAACCCCCCGCCGCTATCGTCATTCCGGGCGGAGAGACGCGCAGCGGCTCGGAGACCCGGAACCTAGCGGCGCCGCGACGGCGGCGAAACACCGCGCTCCCGACAGCTTCGCGCTAACGCGCGCCGCTGGGTTCCGGCCTTCGCCGGAATGACGATAGCGTTTGAGGGCGGGGAGAGGTTGGCGGAATCTGCGGTGAAGGCTAGAGCATCGCTTCCTCCCCAGACAGACTGACCGACCATGCACGACATCCGCGCCATTCGAGACAATCCCGCCGCCTTCGTGAGCGGGTGGTCGTCGCGCGGGGTCGAGGGGGCGCAGGCGCTGGTCGACGAGATCCTGACGCTGGATACGGCGCTGCGGGCGGCGCAGACGGCGGGGCAGACGGCGCTGGCGAAGCGCAATGAGAGCTCCAGGCTGATCGGCGCGGCGATGGGGAAGAAAGACCTCGCCGAGGCCGAGCGGCTGAAGGGCGAGGTCGAGAGCCTGAAGGGCGAGATCGCGGCGGCGGAGGCCGATGAGGGGCGGGCCGGCAAGGCGCTGCGCGACCTGCTGGCGGCGCAGAAGAGCCTGGCGGCGGAGGATGTGCCGGACGGCGAGGACGAGGCGGGCAATGTTCTGGTCGGCCAGCCGTGGGGGGTGCCGCGTGAGGGCGGGCCTGCGAAGGATCATGCCGATCTGGGCGAGGCCCTGGGGCTGCTGGACTTCGAGGCGGCGGCGAAGATGTCGGGGTCGCGTTTTGCGGTGTTGAAGGGCGGGCTGGCGCGGCTGGAACGGGCCATCGGCCAGTTCATGCTGGATGTGCAGACGGGCGAGCACGGCTATCTGGAGGTCAATCCGCCGTATCTGGTGCGAGGGGAGGCCATGTTCGGGACGGGACAGCTGCCTAAGTTCAAGGATGACCTCTTTGGGACTTACAGCGCTGAAGCCCATGAAGAAGCCTTCAACAAAGCGGTTGAGGAGCATGATGCAGGCGGACTTGGCGGCTCCACGATCAGCCAACGCATTAGCGAAATCATTGATCGCCGCTGGCTCATCCCCACCGCCGAAGTCTCCCTGACCAATCTCGTGCGCGAGCAGATCCTGTCCGAGGACGAGCTGGCCACCCCGATCCGCTTCACCGCCCTGACGCCCTGTTTCCGGGCCGAGGCGGGGTCGGCCGGTCGGGATACGCGCGGGCTGATCCGGCAGCACCAGTTCCACAAGGTGGAGATGGTTTCGATCGCCAGGCCCGAGGACTCCGAGGCCGAGCACGAACGGATGGTGCGCTGCGCCGAGGCGGTGCTGGAGAAGCTGAACCTGCCTTACCGCCGCATGCTGCTGTGCAAGGGCGACATGGGCTTTTCGGCGAAGAAGACCTTTGACCTCGAGGTCTGGCTGCCGTCGCAGGGGACGTATCGCGAGATCAGTTCCTGCTCCAACTGCGGGGATTTCCAGGCCCGGCGGATGGACGCGCGGTTCAAGCGGGCCGGGGAGAAGAAGACCGAGTTCGTGCACACGCTGAACGGCTCGGGCCTGGCGGTTGGCCGCACTCTGGTCGCGGTCATGGAGAACTATCAGGAGGAGGACGGGCGGATCCGGGTTCCGGAGGCGCTGGTCCCCTATATGCCGAAGGGCATGACCCACGTGGGTTGATAAAATTTCCGCTCATCCCGGCGAATGCCGGGACCCGGATCACTGAAGGGTCGATGGGGTCAGCGGATGGGTTTGCTATTTCGGTGGGCGGAGTCATTCCATCTGGGTCCCGGCATTCGCCGGGATGAGCGGGGTAAAGGAGTTGTCGCGATGAAAGCCATACTGATCCTGTCCGCCGCCCTCTCCCTGACGGCCTGCGCCGCCGGGCCGTCGAGGAACACCTATGTCCATGCGGCGAGCGACACGTCCTTCACCGGCTGGGTGCGGTTCGCGAACGAGGAGTTCCAGCTGTACGGCGACGAGGACCAGGTCCTGCAGCCGTTCTCGCGCCCGTGTGTCTCGGGCGTCGCCTCGCGCGATGTGATGCGGCAGGCGGTCGGCGACCTGGACGGCACCAAGGTGACCATCACCGGCCGGACGGTCGCCTGGAGCCAGGCGGCGAACGGCCGGATCGAGCACGCCGGCTCCGTGATCCGCAATGACTGCCGCGGCGGTTTCGTCATCCTGGCCGACGACATCCGGCCGGCGAACTGAGGTTGAACCCCGCCTGATGCGTATCCTGCTGACCAACGACGACGGCATCGAGGCCGAGGGGCTGGAATGCCTGGAGCGGATCGCCCGCACCCTGTCGGACGACGTCTGGGTCTGCGCGCCGCAGACGGAGCAGTCGGGCAAGGGGCGGGGGATCACCCTGACCGAGCCGCTGCGGGTCAATCAGGTTTCGGAAAAGCGGTTCGCGGTGACGGGGACGCCGACCGACTGTGTCGTGCTGGCGGTCAATGACCTGATGCCGGAGCGGCCCGATCTGGTGCTGTCGGGGGTCAATCGCGGGCACAATGTCGGCGAGGACTGCTCCTATTCCGGCACGGTGGCGGGGGCGTTGCAGGGGATGGCCTTCGGCATTCGCTCGATCGCCCTGAGCCAGAGCCTCGAGCGGTTCCATGACGAGGTGCGGGCGCACTGGGAGACGGCGGAGGCGTTCGCGCCGGCGATCATCTCGCGCCTGCTGGCCCAGCCGTGGCAGCAGGGGGTGGTGATGAACCTGAACTTCCCCGCCCGTGCGCCGGAGGATGTCACCGAGGTCGAGGTCACGCGCCAGGGCTTCCGCGACATCGGCGAGATGCATGCGGTGAAACGCACCGACCTGCGCGGCCGTGACTACTACTGGATGAGCTTCCGCGGGACCAAGCACGACCATCCGGCGGGCACCGACCTGCGGGCGATGGATGAGGGCAAGATCTCGGTCACGCCGCTGCATATCGATCTGACCCATGCGCCGAGCCTGCATGATCTGAAAGGCGTGCTGGGTGGGGCCCCGCCGAAGACGGTGGTGGCCGTATGAAGCTGAACGACGACCGCGCCGGACGGCTGATCCTCGGGCTGCGCCAGCAGGGGGTGATGGAAGCGCGCGTGCTGGCGGCGATGGAGTCGATCGACCGCGCCGTCTTCGTGCACGAGAAATTCCTCGACCAGGCGTGGGAGGACCAGGCCCTGCCGATCGACTGCGCCCAGACGATTTCCCAGCCCTATATCGTCGGTCTGATGACCCAGGCGCTGGACGTTCAGCCGCGGCACCGGGTGCTGGAGATCGGCACGGGCAGCGGCTACCAGGCCGCGGTGCTGAGCCGGCTGGCGCGCTATGTCTATTCGATCGAACGCTACCGCAGCCTGCTGAACGAGGCCGAGGCGCGGCTGAAGGATCTGAAGATCGACAATGTCATCACCCGGCACGGTGACGGCGGGCTGGGCTGGCCCGAGCAGGCCCCGTTCGACCGGATCATGGTCACGGCGGCGTCGCCGGGCGAGCCGACCGAACTGCTGCACCAGCTGAAGCCGGGCGGGATCCTGGTCTGTCCGGTGGGACGGTCGTCGCTGCAGCGGCTGCACCGCTACGTCGGCCAGCCGGACGGCAGCTTCCAGCGCGAGAGCCTGGCCGAGGTGCGGTTCGTGCCGCTGGTGGAGGGGACGGCGAAGGAGGGGTAAGCTTAGGGCTTAGGGCTTAGGACTTAGGCAGTAGGTAGTAGGCGCGGGGGGTCTGTTGCACGGTGCGGGTCTCCCACGCCCTAAGCCCTAAGCCCCAGGCCCTAATCCCTTGCCGTTAACCTTCGCGCCCAACTTTCGCGCCCTTTGACGGGTTGGCTTGAATCGTCGGTCGGGGCACACCGGGACGACGACCGCGCGGTGGGAGACGGCATGACGATTCGATTCGCGATCAGGGCTCTGGCGGTGCTGGGCGCCGTGACGACGCTGGCGGCCTGCGCCAGCTATCCGACCGAACCGCGCTATGCGATCCACGCCGGCGACGCGCCGCCGCCGTCCCGGACTCCCGCCAATCCCGGGCGGCCGGCGCCGAGCGGTGAAGGCGTCCGCGGTCCGACCGATCCGGCGCGAGAGGTGCCGCCGCCCATGACCGCGCCCGTCGCCGAGATCGAGGGCGGGGCGCTGGGGGCTCCGGTCAACACCGGTCCGCGTTCCTCTCCCGCCGCCAACCCTGCCGCCGGTCCGGCCTCTGAGGGATTCGAGGCACCGCCGCCCCCCGCGCGTTCGGGTGGCACGGCCGCCGGTACGGCTGTCGGCGATGGGGCCGCCTATGAGATCCAGCCCGGAGACACGATCTCGGGCGTCGGCCGACGCTTCCAGACGCCGGTGCAGACGCTGATCAACCTGAACAACCTGGGGCCGCGTGCGGCGATCACCCCGGGCCAGAGGATCATCCTGCCGTCCAGCGCGATCGATATCGGCGGTGATCCCTACGCCACCGGCCCGTCGCCGAGCGGCGTCAATGTGCCGGAAGAGGAGACGCCGCCGCCGCCGCCGCCGCCGCCGCCGCCGCCGCCGCCCCCCACGGACACTGTTGCCAACCCGCCGCCCGTCGCCTCGACGGCTGCGCTGGACTGGCCGGTTCGCGGCGACATCCTGCGGCGGTTCGGTCCGGTCGGGCTGGGCGAGCGGAACAACGGCGTGAACATCGGCGCGCCGGCCGGGTCGGAAGTCCGCGCCGCGTCGGCCGGGCGGGTCGGCTATGTCGGCGATGATCTGCAGGGGCAGGGGCGGACGGTGCTGATCGTGCATCGCGACGGCTGGCGCACCGTCTATGGACACCTGGGTACGTACGTGGTGCGGGAGGGCGACGACATCCGCGCGGGCCAGCCGGTCGGCACGGTCGGAAACACCGCCGGCGACGGCCGCCCGTCGATCCATTTCGAGGTCTGGCGGATGCGCGGCGACCAGCCGGTGGCCATCGATCCGCTGACCGTGTTGCCGCGATAGCGCAAAGCGACGCAGCGGACACACGTCGCGTTGCAAAGTGTGACGGCGCACCCTAGTTTCCGCGCCTCATTTTCAAGGGCCGCCTGCTGCGGTCCCAGACGACTGCGGAGACTATCGTGACGGAACTTATGGCGGGGCCGTTCGGCACCCTGATCTTCTTCGTCCCCGTGATCATCCTGTTCTACTTCATGCTGATCCGCCCGCAGCAGAAGGCGATGAAGGCTCATCAGGCGCTGGTCGCCGGGCTGAAGCGCGGCGACACGGTGGTTCTGTCCAACGGCATGATCGGCAAGGTCACCCGCGTCGAGGCCGAGCAGGCCATGGTCGAGATCGCCCAGGGCGTGAACGTCGCGGTGGTGAAGCAGATGATCACCCAGGTGCGCGACCGCACCGCGGTGGCCGCCAACGACACCAAGACTATCGCCAAGTCCTGATACCGTCCTGAAAGGTCCGGGGACGCCCGCATGATCCATCTGTCGCGCTGGAAGGTCGTCCTTCTTGTCCTGTTGCTGCTGTTCGGCCTGCTGTTCAGCTATCCGAACCTGCTGAGCCCCGCCCAGCGTGAGGCCCTGCCGGGCTGGCTGCCCAAGAGCGGCCTGAACCTGGGGCTGGACCTTCAGGGCGGGTCCTACCTGCTGCTGGAAGTCGACGTCCCGGCCATGCGCGAGAAGCGCCTGACCAACCTGGGTGAGGACGCCCGAACGGTTCTGGCCGAGGCCCGTGTGGCGACGAACAGCATCGGGCGCGAAGGCGGTGGCGTGATCGTCACCCTGGCCGACCCGCTCCAGATGGAGCTGGCGCTTCAGTCGATGCGCGTTCTGGTCAGCCCGGGCTCGACCGGGGTGGCCGACCGTTCGGTGACCCGCGTCGGCGACAACCGCATCCGCTACGCCTTCACCGAGGCGGCCCTGAACGCCATGGGCTCGGACGCCGTGACCCAGTCGATCGAGGTGGTGCGCCGCCGTATCGACAGCCTCGGCACACGTGAACCGTCGATCACCCGTCAGGGCACCGACCGTATTGTCGTCCAGGCACCGGGCGAGAGCGATCCGGCACAGCTGGAACGCGTCATCGGCCAGACGGCGCAGCTGACCTTCCAGATGGTCGACGTCGACAGCTCGGTCGAGGAAGCCATGGCCGGCGCAGTGCCGCCCGATTCCGAACTGATCCCGGGCGGGGAGGCCGGCGGGCCGGCCTTCTATCTGGTCAAGCGCCGGGTGCTGGTGTCGGGCGAGAACCTGACCAAGGCCGAGGTGACCTCGGACCAGAACAACCAGACCGCCATCGGCTTCCGCTTCGACGGCGCCGGTGCGCGCCGGTTCGGCGAGGCGACCGCTGCCAACATCGGGCGGCCCTTCGCCATCATCCTCGACGGAAAGGTGATCTCGGCACCGCGCATCAACAGCGCCATCACCGGCGGCTCGGGCATCATCGAGGGCAGCTTCACCATCCAGGAGGCCTCCGAAATGGTGAACCTGCTGAACGGCGGGGCCCTGCCCGCCCCGCTGAAGGTCGAGGAGCGCCGGACGGTGTCTGCCGAACTGGGCGAGGACGCCGTCGCGGCCGGCGGCCTGTCCACGGCCATCGGCTTCGGGATCATCGTGCTGTTCATGTTCCTGGCGTACGGCCTCCTGTTCGGCGGCATCTCCGTGATCGGACTGATCCTGAACGGTCTGCTGATCATCGCGGCCATGAGTTTCACCCAGGCCACCCTGACCCTTCCGGGTATCGCCGGTCTGATCCTGACCTTTGCCGTGGCGGTCGACGCCAACGTCCTGATCTATGAGCGGATGCGCGACGAGGCCCGGGCAGGCCGGAGCGTCATCGCCTCGATGGACGCCGGCTTCAACAAGGCGATGGGCACGATCATCGACGCCAACGTCACCACCCTGGTGGCGGCGGCGATCATGTTCATCTTCGGCGCAGGCCCCGTGCGCGGCTTCGCCTGGACACTGTCCATCGGCGTCTTCACCTCGGTGATGTCATCGGTGCTGGTGGCCCAGGTGCTGCTGGCCTACTGGCTGAAGGTCGCCAAACCCAAAAAACTGCCGATCGCGGAGTGATGGCGATGCGTGGATGGCCCTTTATCCGACTGCTGCCGCAGAAGACGAATTTCCAGTTCGTCAGATACGCCCGCATTGCCGCTGTCTTGTCGGTCGTGCTGTGTGTTTCGGCGATCGTCGCCTGCTTCTATCCCGGCCTGAACATGGGCATCGACTTCCGGGGCGGCGCGTCGATGGAAGTCTCCAAGCCGGTCGGTCAGGTGATCGAACTTGACCGCGTCCGCAACGCCGCCAACGCACTGGATCTGGGCGACGTCCAGGTTCAGGGCATCGCCCGGCGCGACACCAATGTTGAAGACGGCTCAACCGCCATCCTGCGTTTCCAGGTGCCGGAAGGCCGTGACCAGACCGCCGTCGTCAATCAGGTCGAGAGCGCCATCAGCGGTGCCGTCGGCGAGGTCACCTATTCGGGCGTCAGCGTCGTCGGCTCGAAGGTTTCGGGTGAGCTGTTCCAGTCGGGCCTGATGGCGCTGGGCGTCGCGATCCTGCTGATGTTCGCCTATATCTGGTTCCGGTTCGAACCGCAGTTCGGCTTCGGTGCCATCGCCGGCTTGCTGCACGACGTGATCCTGACCTTCGGCCTGATCGTGCTGTTCAAGCTGGAGTTCAGTCTGACCATGGTCGCCGCGATCCTGACGGTTATCGGCTATTCGATGAACGACACCGTGGTGGTGTTCGACCGCCTTCGCGAGAACCTGCGCAAATACAAGACGATGCCTCTGCGCGAGGTGATCGACCTGTCACTGAACGAGACCGTGTCGCGGACCATCATCACCGGCATGACCGCGGTCATGGTCCTGGCGGCCCTGGCCTTCTACGGCGGCGAGGCCCTGTTCGGCTTCTCGATCGCCCTGATGTTCGGGATCATCGTCGGCACCTATTCGTCCATCTATGTCGGCGCGCCGATCATCCTGCTGTGGGGGGTCAAGCGCGGCAGCCGTGAGCAGGACGACCTGAAGCCGATCAAACTGGGTATGGCCAGCCGTCCGTAGGGGCGGCGTTCTCCCTCCCCATAAGGGGGCGGGAGAGCTAAGGTGCCGGTTCAACGAATCGCCCGGGGAGGGGCGGACCATGGGCAAGCTGCTTTCGAACTTTCGCACCACCATCCTGCTGAGCCTCGTGCTCGCGGGCGTGATGATCCTCGCTTTCGGCCAGGTGTCGGGCGGCTTCGGTGAGGTCTTCTGGCAGGCGGCGCTGCGCTGGGTGCACGTCGTGGCCGGCATCCTCTGGATCGGCCTTCTGTACTATTTCAACTTCGTCCAGATCCGGGTCATGCCCAACATTCCGGCCGAGCTGAAGCCCGCGGTCGGCAAGCATATCGCGCCCGAGGCCCTGTTCTGGTTCCGCTGGTCGGCGCTGGTGACGGTGCTGGCCGGGCTCGGCGTCATGCTGGCGCGCGGCCACGCCTATGCCGCCGAGGTCATGAGCTTCGGCCTGGTGCAGGGTCTGACCGAGGACCAGAAGGGCTTCACCCTGATGGGCATCGGCATCTGGCTGGCGATCATCATGTTCCTCAACGTCTGGGGCATCATCTGGCCGAACCAGAAGCGGGCGCTCGGTATTGTGCCGGCTGCGGATGACGTGAAGGCGAAGTCGGCGCGGGTCGCCATGCTGGCCAGCCGCACCAATCTGCTGCTGTCGCTGCCGATGCTGACCTCCATGGCGATGTACCAGACCCTGTTTGGCTGATCCCTCCGTGCATCCCGGCGACTGCCGGGACCCAGATCACAGGCATGAAATCCGGAAGGCCGGAATCGGGCATTCATGCACGTTTCGGTCCCCGAGACCTTGCATCCGGGCCCCGGCATTCGCCGGGGTGAGCGGTAAAGAGTGAACCAGCAAAATAAACTCGACGAACAGGTCCGCGCTGCCGATATCGACCGTTGGCTGTCCAGCCGCTTCGTGGCCGATACGGGGCTGCGCGCGGACCTGATGGCGCTTTACGCCTTCGAGGCCGAGTTGATGGCCATTCCGGCGCGGGTCACCCAGCCGCTGCTGGCCGAGATGCGTTACGTCTGGTGGCGCGACCAGATGGACGGCGTCTTCAACGGGGTTGCCCGCAAGGGTCATCCGGTGCTCGAGGCCCTCACGGACGTCGTGGGCCGCCACGGGCTGGACCGCACTCCCTTCGACGCCCTGATCGAGGCCCATATCGGCCGGGTTCATGGCGAGCCCCATGATCTGGATGCCTTCTATGTCGGACCGATGCAGGCGGCGGTGCGCGTGCTGGCAGGGCCGGGGCTGGACGCCCTTGTCGTCCAGGCGGGGCGTGTGCGCGGTCAGGCGCAGACCGGGCAGACCGTGGCGGCCCGCACCGCCCGAAGGGCAGCAGACGTCGACTTGCGGATCCTGCCGCCACAGGCCTTTCCCGCCGTTGCCCACGCCGCTCTGATCCGTCCGGACGTGCCGGAGCCGATCAAGCGGCTGCGTCTCGTCTGGGCCGTGCTGCGCGGGCGCATCGGAGGCTGACGGCCGGTCTCGACGCGCCCCGGTGCAACTCTTCCCCGCGCGGCGCGTATCTGTTCCCGGGAATACGGGGACGGGGACATGGTTATCAAGCAAGAGCTGGACCGGGTGGGCGATCGCGTTCTGGTCCAGACGCAATTCATCGGGGTCAGCGGACAGGTCTGCAGCGTCGTCTATGAGCTGACGGGACCGACGCCCGAATATTTCACCGACTTTGTCGTCGCCCAGCGCGCCCTGCAATCGACCGCCGCCGGTCGTGAGACCGCGGGCTTCGTCGGCTAGCGCGACCGGGCCCCCCCCGAACCGTGATTGCCTCGGCGCAGGATGAAGGCTAGCGAACAATGATCTGTGACGCCGTTCGCCGGAGAGCCTCATGAACATGCGACTGATCCCGATCATGGCCCTGGCTGCCGCCGGCCTGGTCGCCACGCCGCTGTCGGCAGCGCCGCCGCGGCCAGTCGTGGCCACGGACGCGGCGAGCGACGCCGCCAACCAGGCCGTGGTCCAGGCCCTGTACCGTGCCTTCGCCGCCAATGACGGTGCCACCATCGGCGGGCTTCTGGCGACCGATCTGGTCTGGATCGAGGCCGAGAGCGGTCCCTATGCCGACCGCAATCCCTACAATGGCCCGGGCGCGGTGTTCGAGGGTGTTTTCGCCCGGATCGGAGCCGACTACGCGGGGTTTGTCGTAACGCCCGTCACCTACATTTCCAGCGGTGACCGGGTCGTTGCGCTGGGCCGCTACACCGGAACCAACCGGGCGACCGGCGAGGCTCTGGACGCCCAGTTCGCCCATGTCTTCACCGTCGTGGGCGGCAAGGTCACCGGGTTCCAGCAGTACACCGACACGGCACAATGGATGGATGTGACGACGCCCGACTGAGCGGACGTCAGGCGCGCGGCCAGACGATCACGTCGTCAGGCCAGACCTCCAGGTTCGGCGAGCCTTCGTAGGCCCAGCCGAGGGTGCGGGCCAGAAGGCGAGCACTGCCGCGCACCACGGGCGTCGGCGGCGTCTTCAATCCGTGCATCTCTCGCGCCCAGTCCGGCAGGAGGTCGACGCCCGCCTGCATGATCACGCCCGAGGCCGCGTCGGTCACGGCCGCGCCGACCGACTGGCTCAGCACCAGCCGGGCGACCTCGCGGGTGCGGGCGTCGGCGCGCAGGCCCGGGCGCAGGGACTGGATCAGGGCCTCGGCCGAGGCGCGGTCGCGCGGGACAGGGTCGGCCCCGAGCCGCTCGGCGACGACGGCCATCTCGACGAAATAGCGGTTCTGATCGGCCAGAGGCATGTCCGGCTCGGCGTAGCGGATCCAGCCGTTCAGGAAGCTGATCGCCTCGGTGACATGGACCCAGGCCAGCAGGGCGGGGTCGCTGACCCGGTAGGGGGTGCCGTCGGGCAGGGTGCCGCTGATCCGGTCGTGGATACCGCGCACCCGGTCGATGGCGGCGATCCCCTGTTCGGCATGGTCATAGGTGGTGACGGCGATGAATTTGGCCGTGCGCCGCAACCGCCCGTGCATGTCGGAACGGAAGTCCGAATGATCCCAGACCCCGGCCAGCACCGCCGGGTGCAGCATCTGCAGCAGCAGGCCGGAGACCCCGCCGATCATCATGGTGACGATGTCGCCATTGACCCGCCATGCGACCGAGTCAGGCGCGAACAGGGCGTCGGCGCGTCGCAGGATCGGGCGCTCGCCCTTTGCGGCATCGTTGAACAGATCGGCGATCCGACGGCGGATGGCGACCTTGGCGGGTTCGACGATCAAGTCGCGTCCCGCCACGCTTTCAGCGCCTCCAGCGCGCGGAGGCTCATCAGCCGCTTCTTGGCCCGGCCGCGTTCCTTGAGGGGAATCTTGACGCCGGCCTCGTCGACCTTGGGGGCCTCGAGCGGGGGCAGCAGGCCATAGTTGATGTTCATCGGCTGGAATTTGGAGATGCCGCCGGGACCGTCGAGGTGGCCGCCGGTGATATGTTCGACCAGGGCCCCCATGGCGGTGTGGACCGGCGGGGCGTCGAGCGGGCGACCCAGCCGCTCGGCGGCGGCGAGGCGACCGGTCAGCAGGCCCATGGCAGCGCTCTCGACATAGCCCTCGACGCCGGTGACCTGACCGGCGAAGCGCAGGCGGGGCATGGCCTTGAGGCGCAGCTGGCGGTCCAGCAGTTTCGGCGAGTTCAGGAAGGTGTTGCGGTGCAGGCCGCCGAGGCGGGCGAACTGGGCGTCCTGCAGGCCGGGGATCATGCGGAAAACCTCGGCCTGGGCACCGTGCTTCAGCTTGGTCTGGAAGCCGACCATGTTGAACAGGGTGCCGAGCGCATTGTCCTGGCGCAGCTGGACGATGGCGTATGACTTGACCTGGGGGTCGCGCGGATTGGTCAGGCCGACGGGCTTCATCGGGCCGTGGCGCAGGGTCTCGCGGCCGCGCTCGGCCATCACCTCGATGGGCAGGCAGCCGTCGAAATAGGGAACGTTCTCCCACTCCTTGAACTCGGCCTTGGGGCCGTCCAGCAGGGCGTCGATGAAGGCCTCGTACTGGGCCTTGTCCATCGGGCAGTTGACGTAGGCGGCGGCGTCTCCGCCCGGGCCTTCCTTGTCGTAGCGCGACTGACGCCAGGCGATGTCGAAGTCGATGCTGTCGGCGTGGACGATCGGGGCGATGGCGTCGAAGAAGCTGAGGCTTTCCTCGCCCGTCAGCTTCAGGATGGCCTCGGCCAGGGCCGGGGAGGTCAGGGGGCCGGTGGCGACGATGACATTGTCCCACTCTTCCGGCGGCAGGCCGGCTATCTCCTCGCGCAGGATGGTGACGAGGGGATGGGCCTCCAGCTTCGCCGTGACCGCCTGCGAGAAGCCGTCGCGATCGACGGCCAGGGCACCGCCGGCGGGCACCTGATGGGCGTCGCCGCAACTCATGATGATGGAGTCCAGCGCCCGCATCTCGGCGTGCAGCAGGCCGACGGCATTGTGTTCCCAGTCGTCGGACCGGAAGGAGTTGGAGCAGACCAGCTCTGCGAGGCCGTCTGTGTGGTGGGCGTCGGTCTTCACGCCGGGTACGCCGCGCATCTCGTGCAGCACCACGGGCACGCCGGCCGAGGCGATCTGCCAGGCGGCTTCCGAGCCGGCGAGGCCGCCGCCGATGATGTGGATGGGCTGAATGGTGTCCGTCATGGGCGGCTTCTAGCGGGGGCGAAGGAAAGGGGCTAGCTTGGCCTTTGAGCTTGGGGAGGCTGGAATGGCGCGATTTTCAATTGGGATGGCGATCAGCGAGGCGTTCGGCCTCATGCGGCGGCGACCGCTCGCGGTGTTTGTCTGGGGATTGCTGATGGTGGTCCCGTCGTTGGCGAGCGTGGCTTTGCTCCTGCCGATGATGGGCGAGATGATCACCTCCATGGCTTCAGAGGGTGCGAATCCCGACCAGATCCAGAATGCGATGATGGCCGACATGATGCAGATGCAGGGCCTGTCGTCGCTCCTGAACCTGCTGCAGATGCTGACGTGCGTGATCGTCTATACGGCGGTCATGCGGGCGGTTGTGCGGCCCCGTGAGACCTCCTTCTTCTCCCTGCGGCTTGGAATGGACGAGTTGAGGGTCGCGGTCGTGGGCATCGCCCTCATCGTCGGCTTCTATCTGGCACTGCTGATCGTGATCCTGCTGGGTGTCGGGATCGGGTTTGCAGCCTGGGGCCTCGGAGAACCGTTCAACTGGCTGATCATTGTGGCCCTGTGCATCGGCCTGATCCTGGCGATCTGGCTGGGTGCGGCAAGGGTCAGCCTGATCGTGCCGGCCAGCGTGCTCCACAAGTCCTTTGCATTCGAGGAGGGCTGGAAGCTGGGCCGCGGCCGGACGGGCTCACTGTTCGGCATGATGCTGCTGACCGCGCTGATCATCATAGTCCTTGAAGTGATCGTCTTCGGTATCGGGGCGGCAGTTGTGGCGCTCACGGCGGGCGGGATGGACTGGTCGCAGGTCCGGGCGGCCATCGAGGACGATCCGATTGCCGGAGTGCAGGCGCTGTTCGTCGCCAACTGGCCCTGGGTCACCGTGTGCGCCGTCGTCGTTTCGGCCCTCTATGGTGTCCTGATCACCCTGGGCATCGCTCCATTCGCCTCGGCTTGCCGACAGTTGGCCGGAAGCGAGACGCCGCCGCACGCGGACGAACATTCGCCCGCGCCGACCGAGTGAGCTAGGATCAGGTCAGAGACAGGAGATTCCCATGGCGTTTTCGGCCACCGACGCCGCCTTCGAGGGCTTTCGCCTCGTCCGGCGCAACCCATTGGCGCTTGTCGCCTGGACGCTGCTTTATGCTGTCCTGACGCTGACCGCCCTGTTTTCATTCTCCACCATGATTGGGCCGCTTGAGGCATGGGCCGTGCAGGCCGAGGCGCTGGACGGGGTCGACAATCCGAGTCTCGATCAGGTGATGGACATGATGGCCGGCCTCGGCGGGATCATGGCCCACGTCTCATGGCTGTTGCCGATCAGCTTCATTGTGGGAGCCATGCTGGCTGCGGCAGTGGCCCGCGGGGTACTGAAACCGTCAGGAGACGTCTTCGGGTATCTCCGCCTGGGGATGGATGAGTTTCGGGTGCTGGTGGTGACTTTCGTGCTGGGGTTGGTCATGAGCCTTGTTGCCGTGGTCGCCCTGGTGGCGTTCGGCATGTTGATCGCAGCCGCCCAGGCAGCGGGCGGTGGGGGAATTGCCGCCATCGCGGGTGTGCTCGGCTTCCTCGCCGTGGTCTGCTTCATCGTCTGGCTGTCGGTGCGGCTGTGCCTCGCGGTGCCGATCACCGTGGCGGAGAAGCGTTTCGCCTTCTTCGATTCCTTCGGGGTCACCAGGGGCCGCTTCTGGCCCCTGCTGGGTATGGCGATCCTCGCGGTCGTGATGGTGCTGATCGTCCAGCTGCTGTCGTCCATCGTCAGCATGCCCATCGCCATCGCCTCAGGGATCGAAAGCTGGTCGTTCGAGGGCGGTCAGGACTCGGAGGCCGTGATTGCCGCCCTGGATGTGAGCAACCCCTGGGTCATTGCCCACGCCGTGGTGGAAGCGATCGTATCGGCCCTGACGGTCGGCGTTATGTATGCCCCGTTCGCCGCGGCCTATCGCGACATCAAGGGCTCTGCGGTCGACTAGGGTACATCCGGCCGCGGGCACCGAACGGTCTCTGACTCTCCGTGAGCACCGGCCTCCCTGCGAGCCCGGAGCGATCGTTCCCGAAGCATTTCCCGCTCCCGACGCATCCATTCGCCGGCCTCGCGGCCTCATGCACGGACGGACCGATGTCCGCAGCACTTTCACAGGGAGCGCCGCATGGCCGGCATTGAACTCTACGCCCAGCGCAAGCTGAGGCATCGGCGGACCTGGACCCTTGCGGCCATCGTCCTCGGCGTGGCCTTCATGGTCGGCGGGGAGGTGGGGGCCTATCTTCCTGCGGTCGCGACCGGCTTTGTGGCCCCGGGCGGTGGCGATGATGGCTGGCCGCAGTTGGCCTATCAGCTGGGCGCGGCCTTCGGCCTGTGCTCGGTTCTGGTCCTGCTCTGGGCCTGGCTGTTCGAGCGGCGCGGGCCGGCGGCGCTGGGCCTGAACGCCCGGGGGCCGCTGCGCTTCCTGCGCGGCTATCTGATAGGCTTGGCCTTCCTGGCGAGTGTGGTCGGGATCATCTGGCTGGCCGGCGGCTATGTGGTGGAGGGGACCGGCGCGTTCGGCTCCGCTGCGGTCGGCGCATCCCTGCTGCCGATCGGTGTGCTGATGCTGGGGTTCATCATCCAGGGCTCGTCGGAGGAGCTGCTGTTCCGGGGCTGGCTGATGCAGCTGATCGCCTCGCGCCACGGGCTGTGGATCGCGGTGATCGGCAACTCGGCCCTGTTCGCCCTGGCCCATGCCGGGAATATCGAGCCGTCCAAAGAGCTTTATGTGGGCCTGGCCAATATCGTGCTGTTCGGCCTGTTCATCAGTCTCTACGCCGTGCGTGAGGGCTCGCTGTGGGGCGTGTGCGGATGGCATGCGGCCTGGAACTGGCTGCTGGGGCTCGGCTTCGGGCTGGAAGTGTCCGGCATGAAGATCGACAGCCTGCCCCTGATCACCGACCTGACCGGCGCCCCGGGCGCGGCCTGGTGGCTGACCGGCGCGAGCTTCGGACCGGAGGCCAGTCTGGTGACGACCGCGGTCCTGCTGCTCGGCACGATCGTGCTGGTACTGCGCGGCCGGACCCGCGGCCACGGTGTGGAAGTCGCCCCGGAAACGGTCGCCGGACGGGCCTGAGCCGTCAGGCGCTCTTCCTGAGCGCCGCCACGCGGGCCTTGCGGCGGGTCTCGTGGCGGTCGAGGATTTCCTTCAGGTATTTGCCGGTCCAGCTCTTCGGATTGGCGGCGACCTGTTCGGGGGTGCCGACCGCGACGATCTCGCCGCCGCCGTCGCCGCCCTCGGGGCCGAAGTCCAGCAGCCAGTCGGCCACCTTGATGACGTCGAGATTGTGCTCGATCACCACGATGGTGTTGCCGTTGTCGACAAGCTCCTGAAGCACCTCCAGCAGTTTTCGTGTGTCCTCGAAATGCAGGCCGGTCGTGGGTTCGTCGAGGATGTAGAGGGTCTTGCCCGTCGCTCGCTTCGACAGCTCCTTGGACAGCTTGACCCGCTGCGCCTCGCCGCCCGAGAGGGTGGTCGCGGACTGCCCGACCTGGACATAGCCGAGGCCGACGCGGTTCAGGGTCAGCATCTTGTCACGGATCGAGGGCACGGCCTTGAAGAAGGACGCGGCCTCCTCGACGGTCATGTCGAGGACGTCGCTGATCGACTTGCCCTTGAAGACGATCTCGAGCGTTTCGCGGTTGTAGCGTTTGCCCTTGCAGACGTCGCAGGTGACGTAGACGTCGGGCAGAAAATGCATCTCGATCTTGATCAGGCCGTCGCCCTGGCAGGCCTCGCAGCGGCCGCCCTTGACGTTGAAGCTGAAGCGGCCGGGGCCGTAGCCGCGGGCCTTTGACTCCGGCAGGCCGGCGTACCAGTCGCGGATCGGGCCGAAGGCGCCGGTGTAGGTGGCCGGGTTGGAGCGCGGCGTGCGGCCGATCGGCGACTGGTCGATGTCGATGACCTTGTCGAACAGTTCCAGCCCCTCGATGCGGTCGAAGGGCGCAGGGGCGTCGGAGGCGTTGTGCAGCCGGCGGGCGGCGGCCTTGTAGAGGGTCTCTATGGTGAAGGTCGACTTGCCGCCGCCGGACACACCGGTGACGCAGGTGAACAGGCCGCCCGGAATTTCGCCGGTGACGTTCTTCAGATTGTTGCCGGTGGCCCCGGAGACGCGGAGCATCTTCTTGCGGTCGACCGGACGGCGGCCTTCGGCGGGCAGTTCGATCTCGCGCTCGCCGGTCAGGTATTTGGCGGTCAGGGATTTCGCGTCGGCCATGACCTCGGCCGGTGTGCCCTGGGCGCAGACTTCGCCGCCGTGGATGCCGGCGGCCGGGCCCATGTCGATGACATAGTCGGCGGTCAGGATGGCCTCCTCGTCATGCTCGACGACGAGCACGGAATTGCCGAGGTCGCGCAGGCCGCGCAGGCTTTCCAGCAGGCGGGAGTTATCGCGCTGGTGCAGGCCGATGGACGGCTCGTCGAGGACGTAGAGGACCCCGGTCAGGCCGGAGCCGATCTGGGAGGCCAGGCGGATGCGCTGGCTTTCGCCGCCGGACAGGGTGCCCGAGGCGCGCGAGAGGCTGAGGTAGTCGAGGCCGACGTTGTTGAGGAAGCGCAGCCGGTCGGTGATCTCTTTCAGGATGCGCCGGCCGATCTCCATCTGTTTGGCGGACAGCTTGCCCTCGAGGTCGGTGAACCAGGCGTGGGCCTGTTTGATCGACAGCCAGGAGACCTCGGCGATGTCCGTGGCCGCAACCTTGACCGCCAGGGCCTCCGGCTTGAGGCGTTTGCCGTGGCAGACCTCGCAGGGCGTCTCGGACTGAAACCGGCCCAGCTCCTCGCGGACCCATGAGGAATCGGTCTCGCGCCAGCGGCGCTCGAGGTTCGGGAGCACGCCCTCGAAGGCCTTGGAGACCTCGTATTTGCGGGCGTTGTCGTCGTAGGTGAATTTGATCTTTTCGGACCCGGTGCCGCGCAGGATCACGGTCTGGGCCTGTTCCGGCAGGTCGCGCCAGGCGACGTCCATCGAGAAGCCGTAGTGGCGGCTGAGCGATTGCAGGGTCTGGGTGTAGAGCGGCGAGGGGCCGCGCGACCAGGGGGCGACGGCACCCTTGTGCAGGGTCTTGTCGCGGTCCGGGATGACCAGATCGGCGTCGAAGGCCAGCTTGATCCCGAGGCCGTCGCAGGCCGGGCAGGCGCCGAAGGGGTTGTTGAACGAGAACAGCCGCGGCTCGATCTCGCTGATGGTGAAGCCGGAGACGGGGCAGGCGAATTTCTCGGAGAAGGTCAGCCGGCGCGGTTCCGTTTCGCCCTCGGCGAGGCTGGCCCATTCGGCCACGGCGATGCCGTCAGCGAGGCCCAGGGCGGTCTGCAGGCTGTCGGCATAGCGGCTCTCAAGTCCGGCCTTGGTGACGATCCGGTCCACCACGATGTCGATGTCGTGCTTGAACTTCTTGTCGAGCGTCGGGGCGTCCTCGATGGCGTAGAACTCGCCGTCGATCTTGACCCGCTGGAAGCCGACGCGCTGCCACTCGGCCATTTCCTTGCGATATTCGCCCTTGCGGCCGCGCACCACGGGAGCCAGCAGCAGCAGGCGCTCGCCCTCGGGCAGGGCGGCCAGCTTGTCGACCATCATGGAGATGGTCTGGCTCTCGATCGGCAGGCCGGTTGCCGGTGAATAGGGCACGCCGACGCGGGCCCACAGCAATCGCATATAGTCGTGGATCTCGGTCACCGTACCGACGGTCGAGCGCGGGTTTTTCGAGGTGGTCTTCTGTTCGATCGAGATCGCCGGAGACAGGCCCTCGATCAGGTCGACGTCCGGCTTGCCCATCAGTTCGAGGAACTGGCGGGCGTAGGCGCTCAGGCTCTCGACATAGCGGCGCTGGCCCTCGGCATAGATGGTGTCGAAGGCGAGCGAGCTTTTGCCCGAGCCTGACAGGCCGGTCATGACCACGAGTTGCTCCCGCGGAATGTCGAGATCGACACCCTTGAGATTGTGCTCGCGGGCACCGCGCACGCGGATGAAGTTGTGCTTTTCGGTCATGGGGCCTGAAGGCTGGGAGTCCGGGAACGCTATACGGCCGGCGGGGGGCCGACGGGACGCGTTATATGGGGATCAATTCGCGCGTTTCAGCAAGAACAATATGGGAACAACCGGGTGTGGCAGGGGCTCGGCCCTGTGTTTCCTGAACCGGGCGGTTGTTGAATTTCTGCGTGTTTCCCGCCGGAGCCGTCAGACTGCTGACGGCTTTTCAACGCAGACGGCATGGCCTGCAACACCCTGTCCCGCGGGAATCATGCATCCGGGGATTCGTTGACCCGGCGAGTGGTCGCGGTATGGCTACCCCACCGTAACGATGTTCCGCAGAGGCAAGATCGCGGCGGCAATCACAACGCGCTTGGGGGCTCGTGAGCATGAAGACGATCGCGGTGATGTCGTTGAAGGGTGGGTCGGGGAAATCGACCCTCGCTGTGCACCTGGCGGTCGCGGCGACGGCGGCCCGACGGCGGACCATCCTCGTCGACATGGATCCCCAGAGGTCATCTCTGGACTGGTCGCGCGAGCGGCAGGCCGATTGGCCCGTCGTCGTCGAGGGTCGCAGCGGGGCGCTGTTCAACACCCATTGTGCGGCGCAACGTCAGGCCCTCGATCTGATGGTCATTGATACCCGGGCTTCGGTTGCATCCGAGGTGTCCGAGGCGGCCCGTATGGCGGACCTGTGCCTGATCGTGGTCCGGCCCTGCTTCTATGACCTTCAGGCGGTGGGCCGGACGGTCGAGATGATCTCGAACCTGCGCCGTCAGGGGATGTTTGTGCTGAACCAGGCGCCGGTCCGCCGCAACGGTGTTGAGCCGCGACTGATCCGCGAGACGGTCGAGGCCCTGTCAGCCTATCGTTTCCCGATCGCCGAGGTCGGTCTGCGACACCGCGCCGCCTACCAGAGCGCGATGTGGCGGGGTCTGGGTGCCCAGGAGGCCCAGCCCGACAGTCAGGCCGCCTTCGAAATCAACAGCCTGTGGGACCGGCTGTCGGAACATCTGTGGCCCGTCTCCAATGTGCATCGCTATCGCGGTGGTGCGAAGCCGGTCGAGGCTGACGCGCCGCTGGAGCTCGCCCTGGCGGGGTGACAGCGAGGGAGGCCTGACCCTCGCAGCGCTTGGCTGCCGGCATGGGCCGGCCCGGAAGAACAGACTCATCGGTAACTCCGGGTACCATTCAGGCGAACTCATACCCCGGTGCCGGCATTCCGTGTGAAGGTCGCTGCGGAGGACGCCGAATGAGCGAGCAACCGGACCATCCGCCGTCGCCCGACCGAACGCCTGCCGCCGTCGGGGAGGCGGCGCATGTCGTGATCGTCGGCGCAGGTTTCGGCGGACTGTCCTGCGCCATGGCGCTGGGCGGCTCGAAGGTTCGCGTGACCATCGTGGACCGGGTGAACTATCACCTGTTCATGCCGCTGCTCTATCAGGTGGCGACCGCGGCCTTGTCTCCGGCGGACATTGCCGCCCCGGTGCGGCGGGTCATGGCCAAACACCGCAACATCGACACCGTGCTGGGCGAGGTCGTCGGCGTGGATACGCAGGCGCGCCGCGTCGTACTGAAGGATGGCGGCCATCTACCCTATGATGCACTCGTGATCGCGACGGGCTCGGTCTACAACTATTTCGGCAATGACGGCTGGGCCCGACATGCGCCTGGCGTGCGCACCATCGAGAACGCCCGCGCCATCCGGGCCAGGCTGCTCAGGGCGTTTGAGCAGGCGGAAATTGAGGCTGACCCGAAACGCCGCGAGGCCCTTCTGACCATTGTCATCATCGGCGGCGGACCGACCGGCGTCGAGATGGCAGGGACAATCGCCGAACTGGCCCGGCATACCCTGCACGGCGATTTCCGGCGGATCGATCCTCGCTGGGCCAGGGTGATACTGGTCGAAAGCGGTTCGAAACTGCTGGCGGCCTTTCCGCCCAAGGTCCAGGCCTATGCGCTGGAAGCGCTTGCCGGAATGGGCGTCGAGGTAAGGCTCAATACCCGCGTGGACCACATTGACGAGACCGGCGTGATGATCGCGGGCGAAAAAATTGAGGCGTCTTCGGTGATATGGGGCGCGGGGATCAAGGCGGCCCCAGCGCGCGAGTGGTTCGGGGCGATGGCGGTCGACCGTCAGGAACGTTTGATGGTTGAGCAAGACCTGTCGTTGCCGGGGGCTCCGGGTGTCTACGCGATCGGCGACCTCGCCAGTTTCGAACAGAAGGGCAAGGCTCTTCCGGCCCTCGGTCAGGTGGCCAAACAGCAGGGCCTGCATCTTGGCGGTGCGCTGCGGCGGCGTCTGCCGCGGATCAAGGCCGGCAAGCGCGTGCGAATGCCGCGTTTTCGATATCGCAGCCGGGGTGACACCGCGGTCATCGGGCGCAGTGCGGCGGTGTTTGTCCTGGGGCCGCTGCATCTGACCAAGGGCATCGGCTGGCTGCTGTGGGGGTTCGTCCACGTCTATCTGCTGATCGGTTTTGATCGCCGCCTGTCGGTCGCGTCCCAATGGGTGTGGCGCTATCTGACGTCCGAGCGAGGAGCACGACTGATCGACTGATTGGGGTAATGGCTTGCCATGCCGTCGGGCAGACGGCATCCTTCCGACCAGCCTGAGTATTTGGGAGTTGAGACGATGATGATCAGCGCACTGGAGATCGGTTTCGGCCTTTCCGCCACGCTGATGGCGCTCGTCTTCGCTCTCAGCCTTCCGCGGCCCAAGCGGGTCCGGGTTCGCGCCCGCCACGACGCCGCGCGGCGCGACTGACTCCCTAGCCCCAGCTCGCCACGGCCCCGCGACGCCGCGACGCGACCGGCTGGGCCACGGCGGCGGTGGGCTCGGAGGCCGGGCGACCGAACAGCCAGCCCTGACCATAGCCGACACCGAGCGCCCGGACGGCGGCCGCTTGTTCCTCCGTCTCGATCATTTCGGCGATGGTGCTCAACTTCAGATCGCCGCACAGCTCAACCAGGTGTGCGACAAGGTCGCGCGCGCGGCTGTCGCTGGTGATCTCGCGCACGAAGCGGCCGTCGATCTTGACGGTGTCGGCAGGCAGGCGGTGCAGATAGTCGAGCGAGGCGGCACCGACGCCGAAATCGTCAAGGCAGACCTTGATTCCGGCCTTGCGCAGGACGGTCAGGCGTCTTGCGGCGGCCGCGATGTCGGCCACGGCGGCGGTCTCGGTGACCTCGATCAGGATGCGGCTGCGGATGTCCGGCGAGGCCGCCGTGAATCGAAGCAGGCCCTCGACATAGGCGTCGCTGCCGAGGGAGGCACCGGAGACATTGACCGCGATCCGGGTCAGACCGAAGCCGGGCCGGCGCAGTTGCTGCAGGGCCTTTTCGGCGACGGCGAGGTCGAAGCCCTCGATCAGGCCGAGCTCTTCCGCGAGCCGGATGGAATCCGAGGGACCGCGTGATCCGAAGCGTGCCAGGGCCTCGAAATGGTGAGTGACGCCGGTGCCGAGGTCGACGATGGGCTGGTACTCAAGGGCGAAGTCGCGGTTCCTGACCATGGCGCCGAAACGGTCTGCCTCCTTGAGAGTCCGCTTCAGGCTCTCCGAGAAGGCCGCGCCGGCACCCTCGATACCGCCTTCCTTGAGGCAGGCCTCGAGCGCGAAGCGCAGGGCGCGAACCGTCGGTTCGGCGCCGGCGCTTCCGGACAGGGCGGCTTCGGTCGTGCGGGCGACCAGATCGACCCCCTCGGCGGCGCCGGCGTCCCGAACTTCGGCGGCCAGGTCCTTGCTGCAGTTGGCGTCGCGGACAAGGGCGAACCGTTCGGGCGCGAGACGGGCCGCGGAGGCACCGTCGACGGACGATGCCTGAAGTACGGCGGCGACCCGGACCGCGGCGCGCTGATTGGCCTCACCGGGCGAATCAAGGCCGGGGATATCGACAAAGGCGACGGCGACGGCACCCGCCTCGTTGCCGTCGAGCAGCGAACCGCGGACCCGCGACAGCAGGGCGTCGGCCGTGAGGAAATTGGGGGCTTCCGGGACGGCCAGCGTGAAGGGCGAGCCTTCATAGGTGATGGCGCAAGACACGGCCGGGGCCAGGTCGGGAAGCTGGAAAAGCCGCAGGCGGGCGCGGCGGACATATTCTGCGTCGCAGGTGATCAGCAGGTCGATCGCCGCCGGGCGCTCGTTGGGGCGGATCGCCGCAAGCGCGTCGGCCAGCGGCTTCTGGCCGGCCTTGCCGACGAGATCCGTCAGCATGGCGCCGTGCCAGGAGTCCGCGCCGGCGCCACCCGGAGACGGCCCCGCTCCGAGCGCGATTTCGACGCGGCCATCGGCGCGGAGTTCGAGCAGTGTGTCGGCTGCGGCGAAGGCCATGCCGAGGAGACGGGACTTTGTATTCATGTCTACCGGTTACTGCGCGGAGATGAAGACCGGCTCCACGAACAGGATTAACGGCGGATTCAGGCCTGGCGGTTGAAGGCCACGGCGCGGCCGTCACTGGAGTTGGCCTTGCCCGAGGCGCCATAGGCCGAGGGGCTGCCGCGCTGGCCGGCCACTTCGGCGGCGATGGTCTGCACCAGCCCCTCCGAAACAATCCGGGCGGCCTCGACGGCGCGGGCGTGGCGCGACAGGACGGCCTCGAAGGCTTCGGTGGCGCGGATCAGGGCGGTCTTGTCGGCGAGCGAGGCGCTCGCGACCGACGCCGGATCGGCCTTTAGCTGGGCAGATTCGCGCCGGTAGGTGTTGGCCAGGTCCTGGGTGCCGGCCAGGGCGGCCGCCGCGTCATGGGGACGATGGGACTCAAAGACCTTCGATTCCTCGCTCAGCCTTGCGGTCAGGCGGGTCGTCAGGTCGGTCAGCTGGCGGACGCGGGCGGTGGCGTTGAGTGTGGCGGCGTCGGTCATTGACCCTGCTCCTGCATCTTCAGCATCTGGGCGACGACCTGATCGGCCAGGCCGATGCCGCCGCCGCGGACGGCCTGTTTGGCCATGGCCTCGACGAGGAAGCCGCGCCAGGTGCCTTCGGCCTCGCCGCCGCCGAAGGGAGCCTCGGTCGAAAGGCCTTCGAACATGGGTTTCAGCATCTGCGACAGGAAGGAGGCCTCGAACTGCTCCGCGGTCTCGCGCATGCGGGCGGTGACAACCGGTGGCGTCGCCGGGGGCAGGGTGGCCGGGGAGACGATTGCGTCGCTCATCACATCACCTCGATTTCGGCCTGGAGGGCGCCGGCGGCCTTGATGGCCTGCAGGATGCTGATCATGTCGCGCGGACTGACGCCGAGGGCGTTGAGACCGTTGACGAGGGTGGACAGGGAGGCTCCGCCGCCGACGATCCGCATCTGGCGACCCAGTTCCTCCTCGACCGTGACGTCGGTCTGGGGGACCACGACGGTTTCACCGCCGCGACTGAAGGGTTCCGGCTGGCTGACCTCGGACCTCTCCTGCACCGAAATGGTCAGATTGCCCTGGGCAATGGCGACGGTGGAGACGCGGACGGCGTCGCCCATGACGATGACGCCATTGACCTCGTCGATGATGACGCGGGCCGGTGAGTCAACGGTGACCTCGAGGTTCTCAACCCGGCTGATGAAGCCGGCCATACCCATCTGGCCGGGCGCGCGCAGGGCAACGACGGTACCGTTCTCTGCCAGGGCGGTGTTCGGATAGACCTGGTTGATCGCGGCAGCCATGCGCTGTGCCGTAGTGAAATCGGGGTTGCGCAGGGTCAGGCGGACCTCGGTCATGTTGGCGAGCTGGAAGCCGGTCTCGCGTTCGACCGTGGCACCCGAGGCGATGCGGCCGGCGGTGGGGACACCGCGGGTGACGGACGAGCCGGAGGCACCGCCGCCCGAGACGGCACCGGTCTGAACCGAGCCCTGGGCGACGGCATAGACCTGGCCGTCAGCGCCCTGCAGGCTGGTGACGAGCAGGGTGCCGCCCAGCAGGCTCTTGGCGTCGCACATCGAGGAGACGTTGACGTCGATGCGCGCGCCGGGTGTGGCGAAGGGCGGCAGTTCGGCGGTCACCATGATGGCGGCCATGTTCTTTGAGTTGGCGTTGGCACCGCGGATATTGACGCCGAGCCGCTCGGTCATGCCTTCCAGCGACTGGCGGGTGAAGGGGCAGTTGCGCAGGCTGTCTCCCGTGCCGTTCAGCCCGACCACGAGGCCGTAGCCGACCAGCTGGTTGGAGCGGACGCCCTCGACCGCGGCGATGTCCTTGATCCGCGACTGGGCCAGGGCCGGAGACGCGAATCCGGCCAGGGCGGCGGCGGTCAGCAGGGTAGCGAGCAGTTTCTGCATAGGCGGGGCGTCCAAAGAACTGTTGCGCCCTGCGTCCTGCCAGCGCCGTGCCAGTCGAAAAACGCTGGAAAAACAGCAATACAGCCCGGGCGACGGCCGGCGGCGGCGGCAGAAACTGCCGGGCCGTTAACCAAACGGTGACGCGACCCCGACGATGGTCGGGCATGTGCTGGAGTCGCATGCCATGAAGGTCACAGGTCCGTCCGGGCCGTCCCAAGCCCCGGGACCCCGCGCCGCACGCGCCGGCGGCGGCTTTTCCGTGCCGCCCGCACCCGCGGCCGCCGGCGCAAGCGCCACGGCCCCGGCCTCGGCACCGTCAGCCGTGACGGATGTGTCGGCCCTGATGGCGCTTCAGGGGGTCGACGATGCCACCGAGCGGCGCCGGCGGGCGATCCGGCGCGGCGGTGGCCTGCTCGACCGCCTGGAGGAACTGAAACTGGCCCTGCTGATGGGTGAAGCAGGCGAAGGTGCCCTGGATCGCCTCACGCGAACCCTGCGGGAAGAACGTCCGGCCGACGCTGACGCAGAGCTGAACAGCCTGCTGGATCAGATCGATCTCCGCGCCGCGGTCGAACTGGCCAAGGCCGACTTACGCCGCAGTGCAGCATAAGCCTTCGGAATTCCTAATCAAAACAGGTCTGGCGAGCGGCGGGTGATGAAGAAATGTCACGGTCGCGAACGGAGTCTCAGCTTCACCGGCCACGCCCGCGCGAGTGTTGTTGCCGCGACTCCTCGTCCTCCCTATAGGCAGGGCTGCGCCACAGGGGGGCGCTGCTAAAGACCGTGAGTGCGAACTATGACCGCATTGGCGTCTGTGATCGTCGAGGCGTCCGCGTACCGGCCGTCCGACGACGAGCCGTTCATGAATGAGCGACAGCTGGCCTATTTCAAGGGCAAGCTGATGGACTGGAAGGATGACATCCTTCGCGAGTCCAAGGGGACCGTCGTCAACCTGAAGGCCGAGACGGAGAATCATCCGGATCTGGTCGACCGGGCGTCGTCGGAATCCGACCGGGCGCTGGAGCTGCGCACCCGCGACCGCCAGCGCAAGCTGATCTCCAAGATCGACGAAGCGCTGCGCCGTATCGAGGACGGCTCCTACGGCTATTGCGAGGAGACCGGCGAGCCGATCAGCCTCGGACGGCTGGAAGCCCGCCCGACGGCGACGCTGTCGGTCGAGGCCCAGGAACGGCACGAGCGCCGGGAACGCGTGCACCGCGACGACTGAACCCCGGGTCTGACCGGGTGAAGATCCTGGAGGGAAGGATGCGGACAGCGACCGCGCTCTGCCTGATCGCTGTCCTGTCCGGTGCCGCGGCCTGCGCCACGTCGCGGCCAGAACCCGTCGCGCCCGTCACGCCGCTGGACTATCTGCCGGCGCTTCGGGGCGAGTATTTCGCGCTCCGGTCCAAGGCAACGGGGCGGACCCATCACATCTATGTCCGGCTGCCCGACGGCTATGATCCCGCGGCGGAGAGGCGTTATCCGACGGTCTATTTGACCGACGGCGACTCGCTGTTTCCGATGCTGGCCCCCGGCCATCTGTTCCTGACGTATGACGACGGCCTGCCCGAGGCGATCCTGGTGGGGATTGCCTATGGCGGCTTCGATCCGGCCGTGAACAGGCGACACATCGACTTCCAGCCGCCGGGCACCGGCGTGCCGCCCGGCGAGGCCGGCGCGGCGGCCTTCCAGCGCTTCCTCAAGACCGAACTGATCCCCGAAATCGAACGGCGGCACCGGTCTGACGGCGCGCGACGCGTGCTGTTCGGCCAGTCGCGGGGCGGAGCCTTCGTACTGTATTCGGCGGTCACCGATCCAGACCTGTTCTGGGGCCGGATCGCGAGCAATCCCTCCATCACGCCCGGCATCGAGTCCCTGCTGGAGCCGGCTGCGCCCGCCACACGCCGGGACCTGACCCTGATCGTAACCAGTGGCACGCGCGACCGGCCGGACTTGCAGATCGAGGCCGCGCAATGGCTGTCGGTCTGGCAGGCCCGCCCGGAACGGCCGTGGCGGCTGTTCGGAGAGCGGATCGAGGGCGGCACCCATGCCGCCAATGCCCCGGACGCCTATCGGCTGGGCCTGCACAGGCTGTTCGACGCGGTCCCCGCGCCTTGACTTGGCCGCAAGGGAGCGCGACCTAGCCGCCTCCCATTCGAGGTCTTCTGCGCTCCATGTCCGTCAAGGTCCGTTTCGCCCCGTCGCCGACGGGTAAGCTGCACGTCGGTAATGTCCGCACCGCTCTCGTGAACTGGATGTTCGCGAAAGGGCAGGGCGGCCAATTCGTGCTTCGCATCGACGACACCGATCTGGCGAGGTCCACACCCGAGTTCGAACAGGGCATCGAGGACGACCTGACCTGGCTCGGTCTCGTCTGGGACGAGCGCTACAACCAGTCCAGGCGGTTCGACCGCTATGAGGAGGCCGCGGCCCGTCTCAAGGCGGCCGGGCGGCTGTACGCCTGCTACGACACCTCGGAAGAGCTGGATCGCCGCCGCAAGGTGCAGCTGTCGCGCGGTCTGCCGCCGATCTACGACCGGGCCGCCCTGGCGCTGACCGAGGCGGAGAAGGCGGCCTATGAGGCCGAGGGCCGTCGTCCGCACTGGCGGTTCAAGCTGGACGGTCGGCGGGTCGCCTGGGAAGATCTGGCCCGGGGTCATGCCGAGGTGGACACGACCTCGATGTCGGACCCGGTGCTGATCCGCGAGGACGGCCTGTTCCTCTACACCCTGCCGTCGGTCGTCGACGACATCGACATGGCCATCACCCATGTGATCCGCGGCGAGGACCACGTCACCAATACCGGTGCCCAGATCGAGATCTTCGAGGCGCTGGGTGGGCCCACACCGGCGTTCGCCCATATGCCGCTGCTGGTCGGGGCCGACGGCCAGGCCCTGTCGAAGCGCCTGGGTTCGCTGTCGATCAGCGAGATGCGCGATCTGGGCTATGAGCCGATCGCCATCACCAGCCATCTGGGCCGGATCGGAACGTCCGATCCGCTGGAAGTCGGAACCTCGATCGAGGCCCTCGGCAGCAGCTTCGCCTTCTCGAAAATGGGACGCTCGCCGGCGCGATACGACACCGCCGACCTGGACCGGCTGAACGCCCAGTCGCTGCACGCGATGGACTATGACGTCGCCCGGCCGCGGCTGGGCGAACTGGATGCCGATCTGGGCGAGGCCTTCTGGAACGGGGTGCGAGGCAACCTTCAGAAGTTCGCTGATGTCGTTGAAATGGCGACGATCGTGCGCGGACCGGTCACGCCGGTGATCGAGGATTCGGCCTTTGCGGCGGCGGCCCTTGCGGCCCTGCCGGAGACCATCGACGAGACCCTGTGGCCGGTGTGGACGAACGCCGTCAAGGAGGCCACCGGGGCCAAGGGCAAGGCCCTGTTCATGCCGCTGCGGATGATGATCACGGGCCAGCAGCATGGCCCGGACATGGCGACACTGGCACCGATGATCGGCCGCGAGCGGATCGTGAAGCGACTGCGCGGCGAAACGGCCTGATCTGAAGGGCCCGGCTCCACGCCGGGCCCTTCTGGACCTGTCAGGCGCCGGCGGCGGTGTTGTTGCAGGTGGCCAGCTGATCAGCGGTGAGAGTCACACCCTTGTAGGTGAAACTGTTCAACGCGACGCCGACCCTTGCGGCGAGCCGGCGACAGGCGCGTGCCGGGGGCTGGGCCTGGCCGCTCGAGCCGACGCAGACATTGTCGGTGCCACAGCGCCAGGAAACGCCGTCATAGATGAACGGTGCCTGGGGGGTGAAGGCCGGGTTCTGGACCGTGAAACTGCTGGCCGAGGTGGTTTGGGCCAGACCGGGCGCTGCGGGGAATGCGAGCAGGGCGGCGACGAGGAGGATGGCACGCATGGGGAGGTCTCCTGGTTGGCGGGAGCGGTCATCCGTCCCGCTTCGCCAATGTCCGTTTTCTTTCGCAACTGTCAAGGTGCGTATCTAAAAGAAACGTACAGACACCGGCTGACTAACCAGTGATTACTTATCGGCGATCATGTTGCAAGTGCGGCATGTCGTCGGCGGCCTGCATGGCGTCGATCGCGGCCTCGACCGTGTCGCAGACGACCCAGGCCTGACGGAAGCTGGCGGGGGTCATGCCCTCGGCGATGCTGTGCTCCATCACGGCCAGGAGCGGCTCCCAGAAGCCGTTCAGATTCAAAAAGATGACCGGCTTGGAATGCAGGTCGAGACGCTTCCAGGACAGGACCTCGATGACCTCTTCGAGCGTGCCGACGCCGCCCGGGGCGACTACGAAGGCGTCCGACTGGTCGTACATGATCGTCTTGCGCTCATGCATCGAGGGCACGATCAGGGTCTCGACGTCGTCGAACAGACGCTCGCGACTGCGCAGGAAGCCGGGCATGACGCCCAGAACCCGGCCGCCGGCCTCGTGGGCGGCGCGGGCCGAGGCACCCATCAGGCCGACCCCGCCGCCGCCATAGACGAGACGCCAGCCCGCGCGGGCGGTCTGCTCGCCGAAGGCGCGCGCTGCGGCGGTGTAGGCCGGGTCGGACAGGTCGGATGAACCGCAGAACAGGCAGACGGACTTTCCGTCGAAGGGCTGGATGACGACAGGCGAAGACATGGGGCCTCGGGAACGGATGGGAGACAGCGGCCGTCCCGGCGCGCTATCTGGACTGATACTCCTAGCGGTCGGATGCATGCGATGAAACGGGCCATCTTGGGCAAGGCGGCGATAGCGGTCGTGTTTTGCGCCGCCAGCGTCGCCTGTTCGCCGCCCGGGCCGGCGGCGCCGGAGAAGGCCCGGGCACCCGCCGCTGTGGGGGGGTGGACCCGCCCGCCGATGATTCGGTCGGTGCGGCGTATTCCGGGCGGGCTGGTCTTCTCCGGACAGGCAGAGCCGGGTGCCCGTGTCGTGCTGCGCAGTGATTCCGGGCCCGCCCACGCCGCGGCGGCGGACGATCAGGGCCGGTTCGAGATTCGGATGACCGCTCCGGTCGGCGACCTGTTGCTTCGCCCCGAGACCCAGGTGGGCCAGGACGCCGCGCCGGCACCGGAACGGCTGCTGATCATTGCCGGGGGGCGCGGGCCGGTCGCGATCCTGCGGGCGGGCGGGCCGACACGCCGGCTGGACCGGGCACCCGCGCTCGGGGCGGTCGACAGCGACGGGCGGATGCGTCTCGTGTCCGGCCTGGGCACGGCTGCCGGTGCGCCGGTCGATGTGTCGGCCGGTGGCGAGGGCGGTCCGGTCAAGCCGGACGCCGCGGGCCGCTGGAGCCTGGTTGTGACCCCCTCCGCAGGAGCGGACGAGATCCGCGTCGGCGGTCGGGCCTTCACCTGGCCGGGCGAAGGGGCGGGGGAAGGGGGCACCGGGAGTCGTGTCGAACGCGCGGGCGCGGGCTGGCGCGTGGTCTGGAGCGGCCCGGCGGGCGGACGGCAGACCACCTGGCTGCCGGACGGCGAGTGATCGATTTACGATCGCTTAACCAATTCGGGGCAACGAAAGACTGTCTTCCAATCTCGAGGACACCCACCATCACCGAACTTCTTCAGCCCGGCGCCCGCGTCGGGCTTTTTTTCGTCTGACGCTGTGATGGGGAAAGAGTGGCTCCGCGGGTAGGATTCGAACCTACGACCAGCCGATTAACAGTCGGCTGCTCTACCACTGAGCTACCGCGGAACACTTCCTCTCGGGAAGGCGGGCGCTATAGCAGCGCGAGTCAGACTGACGCAACGGGAAATATCCGAACTTGGCCCTGATCCGCATCGACCAGCCCGACGATCCCCGCATCGCCGGCTTCCGCGACATACGCGAAAGGGACCTTACGGGCAGGCAGGGCCTGTTCGTGGCCGAGGGCGAGGTGGTCCTGAACGTGCTGTTGTCAGACCGGTCGCTGTGCCGTCCGATTGCATTTTTGCTGGACAGCAAGCGGCTGGAAGGGCTCACGGCGGTACTCGCCCGGGCCGCGGACGACACGCCGGTCTATGTCGCGAGTCAGCCGGTGCTGGATGCGATCGCCGGTTTTCACCTGCATCGGGGGATCCTGGCGCTGGGCGGGAAGCCGCCGGCCCGGTCGCTCGAGGCCTGTCTGGCCGATATGGGGACCGAGGCTGTCGTGGTCGCGGCCTGCGGCACGGGCAATCACGACAACATGGGCGGGATTTTCCGCAACGCCGCGGCCTTCGGCGCTGGCGCCGTCCTGCTGGACGCCCAATGCTGCGACCCCTTCTATCGCAAGGCCATCCGGGTGTCCGTGGGGGCTGTGCTGCGGACCCCGATGGCGACCGGCCTGGACGCCGTGACCATGGTCGAGGGGCTCAAGGCGGCGGGGTTCGAGGTCTTCGCCCTGACGCCCGGTGCCCGCGAGCCGCTGGACCGGGCACCGCGGGGCGGTCGGGTCGCCATCGTGCTGGGGCCGGAAGGGCCGGGTCTGGCGGCAGCTGTGATCGATCGCTGCCGGCCGGTCGGGATTCCGATGTCAGGCGGCTTTGATTCGCTGAATGTTTCGGTCGCCAGTGGAATTGCGCTGCACCATTTCACCCGACGGGCGTGAATCGATCACCAAATCGCGATTAACGCTTTGTACACCTTGATGAACCGGCAAACCTGTGTCGCTGTAGGCCGTCCGGGGAGGGTTCAATCATGTTTGGCGGCGTCTTCGTCTTCATTCACCGCAATGCGCGGGTCGCGCTGGTGGTCGCTATCGTCACAGCAGGCGTCAGCGCCGCCAGCGTCATCGGCTGGATCACTGCGCCGGTCACCTGACCGCAGTCACGGATAGTCCGGCTCAGTCCACGGTCCCGGCGTCCCGAGGGTTCGCCGGGGCGGCCGGTCGGGCGGGCCAGACGGTGCCGGCGAGCAGCGACAGCAGAACCGCGTCGCCCCACACATAATAGGCCGAGACGTAGGCCCATTGCTCCAGTTCGTGGAAGCGGACGAAGGTCAGGTGGTTGGCCATGAGCAGGAATTGGAACGCCGCCGCCCAGAGGGTCCACTGGCGTCTCGAGTACAGGGCGAGGTAGAGCAGGAACAGCAGGGTCGCGCCGTCGAGCCCGATTGCGACCCATGGGGGCTCCGTGCGGTTGAAGGGTGCAAGGGCCGTCCCGATCCAGGTCAGAACCAGGACGGCCGCTGTTGCACGTTCCCACACTCCGCCGCGCCAGAGGGCCAGGGCGGAAGACAGGATCAACAGGCCGAGGGAGAGCGCATAGATCGGCGACATTCCCTGGCATCGCCAAATCAGGAAACGAGCGCAAGTCCGGCAGGACGAGGATAGGGTTCACCGTCCTTCTCAAGGCCGCCCATCCGGACGCCCCGGTAGGAGGTATTCCGCTTCACATCAGCCAGGGCCTCGTGAAGGGCGACCATGGCGCGCTGGGCACCGACCTGCGCCGTGACCGCTTCGGCCAGGGCGTCGAAGGCGGCCTGACCCACGGTGGCCGAAAGGCCGGCCTCCCGGCGGCTCCGGGTCAGGGACTGGGCCAGCCGGCCGAGCTGGCTGACGGCTTCATCCTGGCTGGCTTCGGCCTGAAACAGGTCCGTCGCCAGGCGCGCGACAACGGTCGCCGCATGTTCGCTGCGTTTCATTCGCTCACCTATTCTCAAGAAGCGACGCGGATCAGTCGCCGTACCGGATGCCTTGCAGGATGAAGGCGAACCGCTCCGCGCCAATGACGCTCGTCAGCACCAGTGCGGCTACTGCTGCAATGGTGCAGACAAACAGGACGCGTCCGAGGACCTCATGTCCGACTCCGAGGGCTGGAAGCCGGAATCCAGCAGGGCTGCCCCGATGTGCAGGATCTCCCTGAAGGTGGCTTCCGGCGAGAGGAACGCCGCCTGTTTGCGTGTCCCGCCCACCAGATGGTTCACCATCATCTGTTTCACCGGCGTATCGGCCAGTGAAAGAAGCACGGCCTGAAGCTGCTTCCAGCTGATGTTGGGCAGCTGCCCTTCGGTATTGGTCATGTATGGCCCCTTTCGCCAGGACAGAAGGGGCTGTCGCGGCGCTGTCGGCGATTGGGGGTGGTTCGGATACCGAGTCATTCGGAACAGATTGTTCCGCCAGCAGGAGCAGGGCGGCATCGACCCGTCCGGAGGCGTTCAGCTTGCGCGCCGCGTTTTCGCAGTGACGATCAACGGTCGAGGGCTTGATCCCCAGGCGGCGGGCGATCTGCTTGGAATTCATGTGCGCGTGGACGAGGCGAAGGCACTCGCGCTCGCGGTCGGTCAGTCTGTCAGTGCAGCTCGGCATGGGCAGCCCCCGGCTCTACCCATAGATTAATCATGAGAACGGGTTCACCGAAACCGTGAAAGGGTCCGCCGCGCGCAATCGACGCTTGTCAGCGGAGAAAAAACCGCCGGGTGTGGAACGAAATCGCGATGGAGGCCTGACCGAGAATCGAACTCGGGTGCAAGGATTTGCAGTCCTCTGCGTAACCACTCCGCCATCAGGCCCTGGGCCGAAAAAAACGACCGCGCCATCGCGAGGGGCGTTCGCTATCAGATCGGATTGTCCCCCGCAACGCACAGACCTATAAGCGCGCCAGATTTCCCGGATTTCACCGGGCACCCACAGCCGCAGGATCGTCCCTCCATGGATTTCGCCGCCGCCCGCAAGGTCATGGTCGACAGCCAGGTCCGCGTGAACGATGTGACCGACCGTGCGCTGCAGGCGGCGCTTCTGGCTGTGGCCCGGGAGCGGTTCCTGCCGGCGGACCGCGCCTATTCCGCCTATGCCGAGATCGAGCCCGAAATCGCGGGTGGTCGCCGGCTGATGCTGGCCCGCGATCTGTCGAAACTGTTGATGGCGCTGGACGCGCGAGCGGGCGAGACCGCCCTGGCGATCGCAGCCCCCTACGCCGCTGCGGTGCTGGCGCGTCTCGGCCTGGAAGCGACAGTCCAGGAATCCGACGGTGCCGTGTTCGAGGTGGTCGGTGAGGTGCTGGCGGAAGAGGGCGTCCGGACGGTGACGGCGTCGCTCAACACGCCCGCGGCCGGCGGCTATGACGTTATCGTCTGCGAAGGCGCGGTCCCCGGACGGCCGGAGGCGTGGCTCAACGTCCTGAACGTCGGCGGGCGGATGGCGGTCGTCGAACGCGCCGGCCCGGTGGGCAAGGCGGTGCTCTATGTGCGGGGCGAGCAGGGGGTGTCCCGGCGGGAACTGTTCAACGCCGCGCCGCCGATGTTGGCGGAACTCTCGCCCGTTCCCATCTTCGCGCTGTAGGATCGCGGGCCCCGACGGACTCTCCCGACGGGTGCGTGAAAAAAACTTAACTGGCGTGGGCGCAAACCGTCCCGCATCAGACCTATGAGATACGAAGGGCGCGCTTCCCCGCGCCAGGCAGGAACACACATGCTGAAACGTACGCGCGCGCTCGCCTCGGTCGCCGTCATCGCCGTGATCACCGGCATGGGTGCCCCCGCCTGGGCCGAAACGCTGAGAGACGCGCTGGCCCTGGCCTATCAGACCAATCCGTCGCTGCTGGCCCAGAGGGCCAACCAGCGGGCGCTGGATGAATCGATCGTCCAGGCGCGCGCCGGACTGCGTCCCCAGCTCGATGTCACCGTGTCTGCCAACTATGTCCGCGACTACAGCGGCGCACCGTTCAGCAATCCGGACAGCGACAGCGGCAGCGCCAGCATCGGGCTGTCCCAGACGCTATGGTCGGGCGGCCGCATCGGCCATGGCATTTCGGCCGCCGAGGCCAACATCCTGGCCGGGCGCGAGAACCTGCGCGACATTGAACAGAGGGTCCTGGCATCGGTGATCCAGGCCTATGCCGATGTGATCCGCGATGGCGACATTCTGGCCATTCGCCAGTCGAACCTCGGCGTGCTGCAGCGCCAGCTGGAGGAGGCGTCGGCCCGTTTCGAGGTCGGCGAGATCACCCGCACTGACGTCGCCCAGTCAGAATCCCGTCTCGCCCAGTCCGAGGCCGACCTGGCCAATGCGCGGGCGCAGTTGTCGGTGTCGCGCGCGGTCTATGCCGCGGTTGTCGGCCAGGCACCCGGCGAACTGGCACCGATGCCGGACCTGCCGGGCATCCCGAGCGATTTCGACGCCGCCCTGGACGTCGCCCTTGCGGACAATCCATCCATCCGGTCTGCGGCCTACACCCAGCGTGCGGCTGAGGCCAATGTGGCGGCGGCCAAGGCGGAATATCTGCCGTCGGCGCGGCTGACGGCCTCCTATGGTGGCTCTACCGACGACCTGGCCCGCGTGGGCGATATCGCTGACGACACCCGCTTCCGGGCCGGTGCGACCGTATCGGTGCCGCTGTTCACGGGCGGACTGAACAGTTCGCGCGTCGCCCAGGCGCTGGAACGCGCCAATGTGGCGCAGATCAATGTCGAGGGTGAGCGCCGGAACACCCTGCAGGCGGTCAGCTCGGCCTACGCCCAGTCGATCTCGTCCCGCGCCACGCTTCAGGCCGGCGAGGAAGCCGTGCGGGCTGCGACCGTGGCTGCCGAAGGCGTGCGGCAGGAGGCCCAGGTCGGCCTGCGCACCACGCTGGACGTGCTGAACCAGGAGCTGGAACTGCGCAACGCCCAGATCACCCTGGCCAGCGCCCGTCGCAATGAATACGTCGCCCAGGCCAGCCTGCTGGCCGCCATGGGCCGGCTGGAAGGCGCGGATCTGGACGCGGCCCTGACCGTCTATGACCCGACGGCCAATTACAACCGCGTGCGCAACCGCGGCGGCATGCCCTGGGATGGCATTGTCGAGACGATCGACCGTCTCACCGCGCCGCCGGTCGTTCCGGCAAATGACGCCGCTGACGCGCCGATCGATACCCAGCTGAAGTCTGATGTGGTGATGACAGCGCCGCGCGACTGACGATCCCCAGGTCGCCTGTTACGCGACTGCCGGCGCGCTCGTTAACCCTGCAGGCGAAAAACGCCCGTTGATTCCAGCGGGCTGAGATGCGACGACAAGGCGTGGGAGGGGTCTCCTCTTCCTTGCCGCAATTCGACTTGATCGTGCGTTCGCCGCGCACCCCCGGGGTTTCGACATGACCGACCAGACCGCCCAGGAACCGACGATGGAGGAAATCCTGGCGTCGATCCGCCGGATCATTTCCGAAGACGACGCTCCGGCAGAGACCGCGCCGGTCGCCGCTGCGCCGGAGCCCGCGCCGGAGCCTGAGCCCGTGGTCTCGTCTGCCCTGATGGATGAAACGCCGTCGATGGAAGAGCCGTATGCCTCCGAGGAGGACGTGCTGGAACTCACCGAGGCCTATGAGGCCCCGGCCGCCGAAAGCCTTGGCGACCTCGATATCTCTACCGCTGAGCCCTTCCCCAGCGCGCCGGTCGCTGAGTCGGTGTTCGTCGACGAGCCGGTCCAGGCCCCTGCGCCCGAGCCCGCGCCGGCTCATGAGGCCCTGGTCGGCGACAGCGCCGCTGCCAGCGCCGCATCGGCCTTCGCCGGTTTCGCGTCCACCATCCGCAAGCCCGATCCGATCGAGACCGCAGGCGGCACCGGCCCGACCGTCGACGAACTGGCCCGCGCCCTCCTGCGGCCGATGCTGAAGGAATGGCTCGATGCCAATCTGCCGGCCATCGTCGAGGCCCAGGTACGCAAGGAAGTTGAACGCATCGCCCGCAACGCCGGCTGACTTCACCCGCGACCCGATCAAGGCTAGATCATTCCGGGGCGGCTCCAGTCGGGGCCGCCCTTTCTCTTTGTCCGAAGACCCTTCCAATGCTCGACAAGACCTTCGACCCGACCGCCGCCGAACCCCGCCTGTATGCGATGTGGGAGGACAGCGGCCTGTTCGCGCCGCGCGACGCCAGCGCCACCGATGGTGCGGCCGACGCCTATTCGATCGTCATTCCGCCGCCCAATGTGACGGGCTCCCTGCACATCGGCCATGCGCTGAACAACACGCTGCAGGACATTCTGGCCCGCTATCACCGGATGCGTGGCAAGGCGGTGCTTTGGCTGCCGGGCACAGACCACGCGGGCATCGCGACGCAGATGGTGGTCGAGCGCCAGCTGGCCGCTGCGGGCCAAGCCAGCCGCCGCGACATGGGCCGTGAGGCCTTCCTGGCCAAGGTCTGGGAGTGGAAGGCCGAGTCGGGCGGGACCATCGTCCAGCAGCTGCGCCGGCTGGGGGCCTCCTGCGACTGGAGCCGGGAGCGTTTCACGCTCGACGAGGGGCTGAACGCCGCCGTGCGCAAGGTCTTCGTCCAGCTGCACCGGGATGGGCTGATCTATCGCGACAAGCGGCTGGTCAACTGGGATCCGCATTTCCAGACGGCGATCTCGGACCTCGAGGTCGAGCAGCGCGAGATGGACGGCCACTACTGGCATTTCGCCTATCCGCTGGCCGACGGCGTCACCTATGAGCACCCGATCGCCTTCGACGACGAGGGCCAGCCGACGGAATACGAGACGCGCGACTTCATCGTCGTCGCCACGACCCGGCCGGAGACGATGCTGGGCGACACCGGGGTGGCCGTGCATCCGGATGACGCGCGCTATGCGGGGCTGGTCGGCAAGTTCGTGACCCTGCCGATCGTGGGGCGGCGCATTCCGATCGTGGCCGACGACTACGCCGATCCGGCCAAGGGCTCGGGCGCGGTGAAGATCACCCCGGCGCACGACTTCAACGACTTCCAGGTCGGCAAGCGGGCCGGGCTGGCGGCGCTGAACGTCATGGACGCCTTCGGCCGCATCACCGCCGCCGATACGCCTGATGTGCCTGCCGACTATGAGGGCATGGACCGCTTCGCCGCGCGCAAGGCCATCGTCGCCCGCGCCGAGGCCGAGGGCTGGCTGAAGGAGATCGAGAAGACCCGCCACGTCATCCCGCACGGCGATCGCTCGGGCGTGGTCATCGAGCCCTGGCTGACGGACCAGTGGTACGTCGACGCCCATACGATGGCCCAGCCGGCGATCAGGGCGGTGGAGCAGGGCGATACGGTCTTCGAGCCGAAGAGCTACGAGAAGATCTATTTCGAATGGCTGCGCAACATCGAGCCCTGGTGCATCTCACGCCAGCTCTGGTGGGGGCACCGCATCCCGGCCTGGTATGACGCGGACGGCAAGATCTACGTCGCCGAGAGCGAGGCCGAGGCCGTCGCCCAGGCCGGCGGCAAGCCCCTGACCCAGGACGAGGATGTGCTCGACACCTGGTTCAGCTCGGCCCTGTGGCCGTTCTCGACCATGGGATGGCCGGAGAAGACCGAAGACCTCGAACGCTTCTATCCGACCAGCGATCTGGTGACGGCGGCGGACATCATCTTCTTCTGGGTTGCCCGGATGATGATGATGGGACTTCACTTCATGGATGAGGTTCCGTTCAAGCGGGTCATCATCAATGGCCTGGTCCGCGACGAGAAGGGCCAGAAGATGAGCAAGTCGAAGGGGAACGTCATCGACCCCCTCGGCATCATCGACGAGCTGGGCGCCGATCCGCTGCGCTTCACCATGGCCATTCTGTCGGGCACGCGCGACATCAAATTGTCGAAGCAACGCATTGAAGGCTATCGCAACTTCGGCACCAAACTGTGGAACGCCGCGCGCTTCTCGCAGATGAACGAGGCGAAGCGGGTCGAGGGCTTCGATCCCTCGACAGTGGACCAGACCATCAACCGCTGGATCCGCGGCGAGCTGACCAAGGCCGAGCGCGGGGTCAGCGAGGCGATCGAGGGCGGGCGTTTCGACGACGCGGCCTCGGCGCTTTATCGCTTCGTCTGGAACGTCTTCTGCGACTGGTACCTCGAACTGGCCAAGCCTGTGTTCATGGGTTCGGACGAGGTCGCCAAGGCCGAGACCCGGGCCATGACGGCCTGGACGCTGGACCAGACCCTGAAGCTGATGCACCCGATCATGCCCTTCATTACCGAGGAGCTGTGGGACAAGCTGGCCGGTGAAGGCGCGGCGCGGGACGAGGCGACCCTGATCGGCGCGGCCTGGCCGGCGCTGCCGGACGGCTTCATCGACGCGGCGTCGGAGGCCGAGATCGGCTGGCTGGTCGATCTGGTCACCGAGATCCGCCAGCTGAAGGCCGAGATGAATGTGCCCCAGGGTGCCAGACCCGGCCTGTCCTTCATCGCGCCGGACACGGTCACGGCCGGGCGGATCGCGCGCCATCGCGACCTGATCCTGACGCTGGGCCGGGTGTCGGACCTGTCGGCCGTCGAGACGGCGGCCGAGGGGGCGGTGACCTTCGTCTCCGGCGGCGCGACGGCGGCATTGTCTCTGGCGGGGATCATCGATCTGACGGCGGAGCGTGCGCGGCTGACGAAAGAGATCGCCAGCTTCGACAGCGACGCGGCCCATGTGATGAAGAAACTCGGCAATCCGAATTTCGTGGCCAAGGCGGCGGAGGCGGTCATCGACGAAAACCGGGCGAAGCTGGCCGAGGCCGAGGCGGGCAAGGCCCGGCTTACAGCGGCGCTGGAACGGCTTCGAGCTCTGGGCTGAACTGCGGCGCTGTGACGGTATGGTCCGCGATGAGCATGCCGGGCCGGTCGAGCGACACAATAGCAATGGTGGCGGCGAGTACGCCCAGGGCGATCAGGACGGGGATGTAGCGCATCGTGCGCTCCTTTCGGAAAAGGGGCGGGCGACGCCGGACTGTGCCGGCGCCGCCCGGGGGCCTGTTCAGGCAGCCTTGGCGGGGGTGAAGGCATTGGCCAGGAAGGCGGCGTCCACCGGGGTCTCGGCGATGTGGTTGATATAGTTCGAGATGGTCTTCAGGCCCACGCCGAGGACGACTTCCAGAACGTTGGCCGGGGTAAAGCCATGGCCGATCAGGGTGGTGACCTCGGCGTCAGAGACCCAACCGCGCTCACGAACGACCCGGGTGGCGAAGGCGCGCAGGGCTTCCAGCCGGGCGTCGGCGATGGGGCCGCCAGCGCGGACGGCCCGGATGACGGTCTGGTCCAGCTTCTGGCCCTGGGTCACCGTGGTATGGGCGGCGACGCAGTAGTGGCAGGCGTTCTCGACCGCCGCCGCAATCAGCACGATTTCGCGCTCCAGCGGCGAAAGGCCGGACTTCTGATAGGCGGCGGAGAGGTTCAGATATCCCTCGATGACGGCCGGGCTCTCGGCGAACTCGCCGACCAGGTTCGGGACGATGCCGAAGGCGGCCCTGGCGGCGTTGATGTAGGCGACCGACCCGGTCGGGGCGGTGTCGGCGTTATGGATGGGGAAGCGTGACATGGGATGGTCCTTCCTGGGGCGACGCGGAAGTGCGTGGCGTGACGGGAAGGTGTGCCGTCGGTCGGTTATGCAGTAGCCGCCGGTTCAGGCTTTGACTTATACGCAAAACGCATCAATAAGGCGGAATGGATCGGCTGGCCGCGCTTCGTCTGTTCGTCAGGGCGGTGGAGACCGCGAGCTTCTCGCGCGCGGCCCGCGACAGCGGCCTGTCCCAGCCCGCCGTCAGCCGGGCGGTCGCCGCGCTGGAGGCCGATCTCGGTGCCCGTTTGATGCAGCGCTCGACCCGGCGCCTGGCGGTGACCGAGGCGGGGCAACGGGTTTATGTGCAGGCGCTTCGCCTTCTGGTCGAGGAGGATGCCCTGGTCGAGGCTGTGGCCGGGGCCGACCGTGAGCCGGCCGGCCGGTTAAGGATCTCGACGTCTGTGGCCTTTGCCGCCACGGAGATCGCGCCGCACGTCGAGGCGTTTCTGGCCCGCTACCCCCGTATGCGGCTCGACATTGTCGCCACCGATGCACGGATCGATCCCATTGCCGAGGGCGTGGATCTGATGTTTCGCCTGGGTGAACTGGCCGACAGCGGGATGACAGGCCGCCGCCTCGGGGCCTATCCCCGCTGGCTGGTGGCCGCGCCGGCGGTCGCCGCCGGTTTGCGGGGCGACCAGCCGCCGGCGGAGCAGTTGGCCGGTCATTGCATCGTCTTCTCGGGATCTGCGGCCGGCGGGCGTTGGCGCCTGACCGGCGAGGCGGCGACTTCCGATTTCGAGGCCACCGGACCGGTGACGACCACCAACGGCGCCGTCGTGATGAGTCTGGCGGCGGCGGGCGCGGGCGTGGCTCTGATGCCGTCGTTCGCGGTCCGGGAAGAACTGGACCGTGGACGGCTGGTCAGGGTGATGTCGGGCTGGCAGGGGTCTGCCCTGGACCTTCACGCACTGTGGACCCACCGTGAGCTCCCGCGGAAGGCCCGGGTCTGGCTGGACTATCTGGCCCCGCGACTGATGTTGGAGGACCGATGACCCGGCTGGATGTGGCCCTGGTCGCGCGTGGGCTGATCGAGACCCGATCCAAGGCACGCGCCGCGATCGACGCGGGCACGGTGACGGTCGATGGCCTGCCTGCCCACTCGCCGTCGCAGAAGGTCAATGATCTGTCCGTACTGGCGGCGGCCGACGCCCATCGCTGGGTGGGGCGCGGGGCGTTGAAGCTGGATCATGCCCTGACCCTGTGGCCGGTCGCAGTCGAGGGCCGGACGGTGCTGGATGTCGGCGCTTCCACCGGAGGGTTCACCGAGGTCTGCCTGTCCCGGGGCGCAGCGCGGGTGTTCGCCGTCGATGTCGGCTCGGGCCAGTTGCACGCCCGGGTGGCGGGGGACCCGCGGGTGATCAACCTCGAACAGACCGATGCCCGCGATCTGACACCGGCGCTTGTCTCCGAAGTGCCGGCCCTCATCGTCTGCGACGCCAGCTTCATCGGCCTGGCCAAGGTGCTGCCCGTGCCGCTTTCGCTCGCGGCACCGGACGCGGATCTGGTCACCCTGGTCAAGCCGCAGTTCGAGGCGGCGGGCCCCGGGGGGACGAAGAAGGGCGTGGTCAAGGATCCGGCGGCACAGCAGGCGGCGCTGGGCGCGGTCTGTGACTGGCTGGCAGGCGAGGGGTGGTCCGTGCAGGCGACTACGGAGAGCCCCATCACCGGTGGGGACGGGAATGTCGAGTTTCTGCTCTGGGCGAAGAAGCGTGACTAGTGGCCAGTGGCCAGTGGCCACTATGCCCTGCTCATGCAGGGAGAGCCGCGTCGCGAACGGTAGCGCCCCTCAACAAGGAAAAACCCCCGGTGGATTGCTCCACCGGGGGTCTCCGTCACGCCGCCGATCGACAGGGGGGCTGAAAAATAATCGACGGCGTAATTCTGTCAGCAGCTCTGCTGGTAACGGGTGACCGTCCGGCCGTACCGGTCCCGGCTGTGGACAGCGACGGGGCGGCAGTCGGACTGGTAGCGATCATTCGACTGATACTGGTAGCCGCGGTCGTCGCTGTAGCCCCGGTCGCCGTAGCGGCCGTCATAGCCGTATCCGCCGTTGCCCTGGCTGCTGTAGCCGCGGTCATCGTAGCGGTAGCGACCGGACTCGCCGTAGGTTGAGTCGCCATAGCCGTACTGGACATGGCCGCTGCTGTTGCAGTCGCGGGCCGAGTCGCCGCCGACGGCCGCGCCGAGGGCTCCGCCGATCACCGCCCCGAGCACACTGCCTTCGGTGCGGCGGCCTCGGGCACCCAGCTGGGAACCCAAAACAGCGCCGAAGGTCGCACCGACGACGGCACCGGTGCCCTGGCGGTTGCGGCGGTCGCTGCGGCAGTAGTCATAGCCGGAGCGGTCGTAGGACTGGCCGGGGGACCGATCATAGCCGTAGTCCGCCTGACGGTCGTAGCCGTAGGGCTGGCTGCTGTAGCCGCCATAGGCCTGGGGGGCACCCTGGTAGCTGTAGGCCTGGGCCGAGGCCGCGGCCGGGGTCAGCATCAGGCCGGCCGCGGCGAGGGCGGCGGCGCCAAAGGCGGTCTTGAGGGGCAGACGGGCGAACATCGACGTCATCCTGGCTGAAGGGCGGGCGCCGGAGGTCGACGCCTGTGCTTGTGATGACGAGGCATAGGCCAGCGAAACTGAACGGCCTTTGATCGGGCCGTTCATCTTCGTTCAGGTTTCGCCGACGCGCCGGAGCCTCTAGAAGCGGCCGATGACGGAGACGCTGACCATCAGCCGCGTGGGCGGGCAGGGCGACGGGATCGCCGAGACGGTGGCCGGGCCGGTTTTCGCCCCCCTGACCCTGCCGGGCGAGACCGTGCGCGGCGAGGTGAGGGACGGGCGGCTCGAAGGGGCGGAGATCGTGACCGCCAGCCCCGAGCGGATCGCGCCTGTGTCGATCCACTATGGCGATTGCGGTGGGTGCTCGCTGCAGCACTGGGCGGCCGGACCGTATCTCGACTGGAAGCAGGCGCAGGTGCGGCTCGCCCTGGCGCGGGAGCGGATCGAGACCGAGATCGAGGCCACGGTCGCGGTGCCGCCGGGCACGCGCCGGCGGCTGGCCCTGCATGCGCGACGCGGCGAGGACGGGCGGGTGTTGCTCGGGTTCAAGGCGCGCAAGAGCTGGCGGCTGGTCGAGGTAACCGCCTGTCCGGTGGCCGATCCGCGGCTGGTCGCGGCCTTTCCGGCGCTGGCGCGGGTAGCGGAGGCGTTTCTGGAGCATCCCAAATCGGCCCCGACCCTGCATGTGACGGCGACGCTGACCGGGCTCGATGTGGATGTGACGGGGGTTGAGCGGCGCACGGGTGGCCTGTCGGGCGACGCCCGGATGCGGGCAATCGGGGCGGCGGCCGAGGCCGGTCTGGCGCGGCTGAGCCTGGCGGGCGAGACCCTGATGATGGAGCGCCAGCCGAAGGTGGCCTTCGGTCCCGCGACCGTGCCCCTGCCGCCCGGTGGCTTCCTGCAGGCCGTGCCCGAAGCCGAGGCCGCCATGGTGACCCGCGCCGTCGAGGCGGTGCGCGGCGCGAAGAAGATCGCGGACCTGTTCTGCGGGGCGGGGACCTTTACCTTCCCGCTGGCGACGGTGGCTCCGGTGCTGGCAGCGGACGGGTCAGCGGCGGGAATTGCGGCGCTGAAGGCAGGGATCTGTTCGGGGCCGGGGATGAAGGCGATCACGGCCGAGGCGCGCGACCTGTTCCGGCGTCCGCTCGCCCCGTACGACCTGCGCGGCTGTGACGCTGTGGTGCTGGACCCGCCGCGGGCCGGGGCGCTGGAACAGACGCGGCAGTTGCCGGGCACGAAGGCGGAGGTCGTGGTCGGGGTGTCCTGCAATCCGGTGACCTTCGCCCGCGACGCCCGGGTGCTGATCGACGCCGGCTTCCGGCTGGAGCGGGTGACCCCGGTCGATCAGTTCCTGTGGTCGGCCCATGTGGAGCTGGTGGGAGTGTTCCGGCGATGACGATGAACGACAATCTGCCCGAAGAGGACGGGGGCGGATTCGACGCCGAGGACTGGACGCGGCTGATCCCGTTCACCGGCGCGGTGGCGACGCTGGATGATGTGCAGGCGCGCCGGGCGGTTTTTGCGCTGGGCGACACTGACGATCCGCGCCCCATCGCCATGGACCTGCCGCAGCCCGTGATCTGGTGGGACGACGACGGCGAGCAGGCGGCGGTGGCGGTCCAGGCCGAAACCCATCTGGGCCCCGACGGCGAGGAGATGGAGGTCCTCGGCCTTATCTTGCCGGACGGCGGCGGGGCTGTGGCGCTGATGGAGGATGTCGATCTGGTCGATGCCACCGACCCGACCTGGCGGGAGCTGGTGACCAACGCGATCGATCCGTCGGCGGCGGAGGAGGATTAGATTGGGCGCCCTTCCCCCATCTCGGGGGAAGGTGTCAGGCGGAGCCTGACGGATGGGGGCTTGCCAACGACGTCACGGATCTCCGACAGGACGTGGTTCGGACGGTCGAGGATATCGGCGTTCAAAAAGCGCAGAACCCGAAAGCCCTGCGAGGTCAGCCAGGCGTCGCGTTTGGCGTCGTCGAACGTCCTGAGCGCATGCACGCCGCCGTCGGCTTCAATGATCAGACGGGCGGACAGGCAGGCGAAGTCGACAACGTATTGCCCGATCGGGACCTGCCGTCGAAAGCGAAGGCCTTCCAGCGCCCTGTCTCGAACCAGCGTCCAGAAGAATTCCTCCGCCCGGGTTGGCGTCTTGCGGAGGCGGCGGGCGCGTCTGATCGTCCGTTCAGGCTGCATCTGACAGGCCCCCATCCGAGCCGCTTCGCGGCCCACCTTCCCCCGAAATGGGGGAAGGAAGATCGAAGAGATCGCCCTGGGCTTTGGCGCTCGCCGGCACCCGGAACTGTGTCTCATCCAGCGGCACCTGAGGGGCATCCAGCCCGTAGCGCTTGATCGCGGCCCTGAAGCGGACAGCGATCAGCTCGGCCACCGGCCCGGTTCCCTTCATGCGTCGGGACCAGTCGGCGTCGTAGTCCTTGCCGCCGCGGGTCTGCCGGATCAGGGACATGACGCGGGCGGCGCGCTCGGGGCGGGCGTCGGCCAGCCATTCGCGGAACAGGTCCTTGATCTCGAGCGGCAGGCGCAGGGTGACGTACATGGCGGAGGTCGCGCCCGCCTTTGACGCCGCCTCGAGCACGGATTCCAGTTCGTGGTCGTTGAGACCCGGAATGACCGGTGCGAAGCCGACGCTGACCGGGCAACCGGCGTCGGCCAGTCGCGAGATCGCCTCCAGCCGTTTCGCCGGGGTCGAGGCGCGGGGCTCCATGGCGCGCGCCAGACCGCGGTCGAGGGTGGTGATCGAGATGCAGGCCGAGGCCAGACCGGCCCTGCCCATGGGCCCCAGGACGTCGGTGTCGCGGGCGATCAGCACCGATTTGGTGATGATGCTGAAAGGGTGTCTGAATCTCTGCAGGACCTCGAGGATCGAGCGGGTGGCGTTCAGCTCGCGTTCGACCGGCTGATAGGGGTCGGTGTTGCCGCCTATGTGGATGCGTTTGCAGACGTAGCGGGGTTTCGCGAGCTCCCGCTCCAGCAGACGCGCGGCCTCGGGCTTGAAGAAGAGTCGGCTCTCGAAATCCAGGCCCGGGGATAGGCCCATGAAGGCATGGGACGGACGGGCGTAGCAGTAGATGCAGCCATGTTCGCAGCCCTTGTAGGGGTTGATGGACCGGTCGAAACCGACGTCCGGACTGGTGTTCCTCGTGATGATGGTCCGGGCGTGTTCGGGCGTCAGGGTCGTGCGCAGGGGCGCGGCCTCGACATCGTCGCTGGTCCAGCCGTCATCGAAGGCTTCGACGGTTTCAGGTTCAAACCGCCCGCTCGCATTGGACCGCGCGCCCCGTCCTTTCGCCGCTTCCGCCATGACCCCACCGTAGCGGGAAAAGAGAACAAAGCAAGAACTTCTTGAGCGCGACCGGACTGTGCTGACCATCGGCTGTCATGCGAAGCAGGATGGTGCGGATGAGAGGACTCGAACCTCCACGCCTTGCGGCGCTGGAACCTAAATCCAGTGCGTCTACCAGTTCCGCCACATCCGCCAGGTTCGAGGGAGCGTCTAGGCGAGGTCGGGCGAGGCGGCAATGAAAAAGGCCCGGGATTTCTCCCGGGCCTTTCGTCTTCCGGAGCTGATCGCGGGGATCAGTCCTTCTGATTGTCCACGCCGGAGCCCATGGCCTCGGCCGGGGATGACATCGTCGAGTCTTCGGTGATGTCGATGCCCTTGGCGAGCTTGGAGTTCCAGAAGCCGTAGATGATGTAGATCACGGCACCGACCGCGGCATAGACGCCGAGGATGGTGAGCGGCAGCGGATTGCCGTCCATCGCGTGCTGGATCATCGGCCAGAAGTTGAAGCCGGCCAGGGCGAGGCAGGAAAGGATGCCCGCAACGGCCGTGGCGATGCCGCCCGGTACCTTGAACGGCCGCTCCATCTCCGGGTGCTTGATGCGCAGGAAGATGACGCTCAGGCAGACGATGGAGAAGGCGACGGCGGTGCCCAGCGAAACCAGATCGCCGAGGATCGAGATGGGCAGGAAGGACGCCGCGACGGCGATCAGGATGCCCAGCAGGATGGTCCCCATCCACGGAGTCCGGAACTTCGGATGGATCACGGCGAAGACCTTCGGCAGCAGGCCGTCGCGGGCCATGGTGTAGAAGATCCGGGTTTGGCCGTAGCACAGCACCAGCATGACCGAGGACAGGCCGGTGATGGCGCCGATCTTGATCAGGAAGCTGATCAGGTTCAACTGGCCGCCCGCGGCCGAGGCCACGGAGATGTTGGCCCATTCCAGACCCATGCGGTCGATGGCGACGGCCACCGGTGCCGGGCTGGCGAGCTCGAGGTAGGGGACGACGCCGGTCATGACGGCGGCGACGGCCATGTAGATCAGGGTGCAGACGATCAGGGCACCCAGGATGCCGACCGGGACGTCCTTCGACGGGTTCTTGGCCTCGGCCGCGGCGGTCGAGACCGCTTCGAAACCGACGTAGGCGAAGAAGATGATCGAGGCCCCCCGCAGGATGCCGGACGCCCCGAACTCGCCGAATTTGCCGGTCGTGTTCTCGGGGATGAAGGGCACCCAGTTGTCAGGGTTGATGTACTGGATCCCGACCGCGATGAAGGTCAGCAGGACCACGATCTTGATCATGACGATGACGTTGTTGATCGAGGCCGACTCGCTGACGCCCAGAACCAGCAGGCTGCAGACCGCGGCGATGCCGATGGCGGCGACGAGGTTGAAGGTGCCCGTCAGCGGGAAGCTGGCGGCCCCGGTGTCCGAGGTCACGGCCTGGATCAGCGGCGTGGCCCAGGAGTGACCTTCGCCCCCGGCATACTGGATCATCGGGAACAGGCTGTCCGCGAGCCCGAAATCATTGAGGATGGAGACCACATAGCCGGACCAGCCGACCGCCACGGTCGAGGCCGCGACGCCGTATTCGAGGACCAGGAGCCAGCCCATGATCCAGGCGAAGACTTCGCCGAGGGTGCCGTAGGCATAGGTGTAGGCCGAGCCCGAGACGGGCATGGTCGAGGCGAGTTCGGCGTAGCAGAGGCCGGCGAGACCGCAGGCGATGCCCGCGACCACGAAGGACAGCATGATCGCCGGGCCCGCGTTGGCGGCGGCGACCTGGCCGGTCAGAACAAAGATACCGGCGCCGATGATGGCACCGATGCCGAGGCTCATCAGATTGATGGGGCCCAGAGACCGCTTCAGCTCGCTCTTGGCGGCTTCCTTCTGGATCTGGGCTACGGATTTCTTGAGGAACAGGCGGTTCCCCTTGGGCCTAAGGCCTTCTGCGGACATCGAGTCTCGCCCCCTGATACACGGCGAGTCCTCCCCGGACTGCCTTCAATGGCGCGGACGCTAGCGGCGCAGGGGGCCGCTGGCAACGCGGTTTCCGAACGGTGAAGACCTGACGACGCTTTCTTGAAGGGGTGTCCAGCGTCTAGAGCCTTGGGCAATGCTGCCGATTCATGCCGTTCTTGAGCCGCTGAAGGCCGCCCTCGTGGCGCGCAATGCCGCTGTGCTGGCCGCGCCGCCGGGAGCGGGGAAGACGACGGTCGTGCCGCTGGCGCTGCTCGACGAGCCCTGGCTGGACGGGGGCAAGCTGCTGGTGCTCGAGCCTCGCAGGCTGGCGGCGCGGGCGGCGGCCGAGCGGATGGCGGCCACCCTGGGCGAAAAAACCGGCGATACGGTCGGCTATCGCACCCGTCTGCAGAGCCGGATCGGACCGAAAACCCGGATCGAGGTCATCACCGAAGGCGTGTTCACGCGGATGATTCTGGACGACCCGGGGCTTGAAGGCGTCGGAGCGGTGCTGTTCGACGAGTTCCACGAGCGGTCGATGGACGCCGATCTCGGCCTCGCGCTGGCGCGGGAGACACAGGGGCTGTTGCGGGACGACCTGCGGCTGCTGGTGATGTCGGCGACGCTCGATATCGGCGGCGTGTCGCGGCTGCTGGGTGATGGGGCGGGGAGTTCGGCACCGGTGATCGAGGCCGAGGGCCGGATGTATCCGGTCGAGACCCGCCATGTCGGGCGCAATCCGGTGGAGCGGATCGAGGATGCGGTGGCGCGGGCGGTCGTGCAGGCCCTGGGCGAGGAGGGCGGGTCGATGCTGGTCTTCCTGCCGGGGCAGGGGGAGATCCACCGCACGGCGCAGCGGCTGGCGGAACGGCTGCGGGATACGACGGTGGACGTGGTTCCCCTGTACGGTGCCCTGGACCGGGAGACGCAGGACAGGGCCATCGAGCCCGCGTCTGCCGGGCACCGCAAGGTGGTGCTGGCGACCTCGGTGGCCGAGACCAGCCTGACCATTGAGGGGGTCCGTGTGGTCATCGACAGCGGCCTGTCCCGCGTGCCGCGGTTCGAGCCGTCAAGCGGCCTGACGCGGCTGGCGACGGTGCGGGTCAGCCGGTCGTCCGCGGAGCAGAGGCGCGGCCGGGCGGGCCGGACCGAGCCGGGGGTCTGCTACCGTCTGTGGGACGAGGCGGCGACGCGCGGGCTGGTTTCGCACCAGCGGCCGGAACTTCTGGAAGCCGACCTGACGGGTTTCGCGCTCGATCTGGCGCGATGGGGCGCAAGGTCGACCGAGGCGCTGGCCCTGCTGGATCAACCGCCGGCGGGTGCCTTCGCCGAGGCGCGCAGGGTGTTGACGCGGCTGGGGGCTCTGGATGATGCCGGGGGGCTGACGGGTCATGGGCGGCGGATGACGCGGATCCCGCTGCCGCCGCGGCTGGCGCATCTGGTCGCCGTGGCGAGCGATGCCGGGGACGCCGCGCTGGGCGCACGGGTCGCTGCGGTGCTGAGCGAGCCGGGGTTGGGCGGAAACGATGTCGATCTGAGAGACCGGCTGCGGGGGCTGGACCGCGATCGGTCGCCGAGGGCGCGCGACGCGATCAAACTGGCGGACCGTTGGGCGCGGGCGGCCGGTGGCGGGCAAGGGGGCGAGGCTGAGGTGGGCGCGCTTCTGGCCGAGGCCTTCCCGGAGCGGGTGGCGAAGGCGCGTGGCAAGCCGGGTGAAGTGCTGCTGGCGTCGGGGCGGGGGGCCTTCCTTGAGCCGACGGACGCCCTGGCGCGTGAGCCCTGGCTGGCGGTGGCGGAACTGGGCGGCGGAGATGCCCGGGATCGCATCCGGCTGGCGGTCCCCGTTGATCCCGCGGCGCTGGAGGGGCGGATCGAGGTCGAGGACCGGCTGGCGCGGGAGCCGTCGGGGCGCATGACCCTGCGCCGAATCCGCCGCATCGGGGCGATCGTGGTCGACGAGAAGATCATCGGCGCGCCGGACCGGGCGGCGATCACGGCGGCGCTGCGGGCCGAGGTCGAGCGGGACGGACTGGTGGCGCTGCGTTGGGGCGAGCGGGCGTCCGGACTGCGGGCGCGGCTGGCGTTCGTGGCCGGGCTGGAAGACGGCTGGCCGGACGTGTCGGATGGGGCGCTGGCAGCGGCGCGCGAGACCTGGCTGTGGCCGTTGCTGGACACGGTGCAGGGGCTGGAGAAGATCGATGACGGCGCGCTGGAAGCCGGGCTGCGGTCGCTGATCCCGTGGGACCGCCAGCGAGCATTGGACGCGATTGCCCCGGCGCGGCTGGCGACGCCGCTCGGCTCAACGGCCATCGACTATGCGGCCGAGGGTGGACCGCGGGTCGATATCCGGGTTCAGGAGCTGTTCGGGACGACGGTGCATCCGACGGTCGGCGGCGGGCGGGTGCCTCTCACCCTCGCGCTTCTGTCGCCAGCGCGACGACCGGTGCAGGTGACGAAGGACCTGCCGGGCTTCTGGGCCGGGAGCTGGGCGGCGGTGCGCAGCGAGATGCGCGGCCGCTACCCCCGGCATCCCTGGCCGGAGGACCCGACGAAGGCCGAGGCGACCAGCCGGGCCAAGCCGCGCGGGACGTGAGCCGGACGACGCCGCTTGCCCTTTGCCCCCAACCCGCCTATATGCCCGCCCACTTCACACGCAGGCGTGGCGCTGACGGGGAGAAATCCCGTTTGCTCCGTTCCGAGGGCCAGCTGGCCTTTACCCGTCTGCGGCGGATCAATCGGATAAAGGACTACACCATGGCTCTGCCAGAATTCTCCATGCGTTCGCTGCTCGAAGCCGGCGCGCACTTCGGCCACCAGACGCACCGGTGGAACCCGAAGATGGAGCGCTACATCTTCGGATCGCGCTCGAACATTCACATCATCGACCTGTCGCAGTCGATCCCGCTGCTGCACCAGGCGCTGGTCGCCGTGCGCGACGTCGCCGCCAAGGGCGGTCGCGTCCTGTTCGTCGGCACCAAGCGTCAGGCCGCTGACCCGGTCGCCGAGGCCGCCAAGCGCTGCGCCCAGTACTATATGAACAACCGTTGGCTCGGCGGCACCCTGACCAACTGGCGCACCGTGTCGGGCTCGATCGCCCGCCTGCGCGAACTGGAAGGCCTGCTGGAATCGGGTGGCGACGGCCGCGTCAAGAAGGAGCTGCTGAACCTGCAGCGCGAAAAGGACAAACTCGAGCTGTCGCTGGGCGGCATCAAGGACATGGGCTCCATCCCGGACATCATGTTCGTGATCGACACCAACAAGGAGGCCATCGCCATCCTTGAAGCCCGCAAGCTGAACATCCCGATCATCGCGATCCTCGACACCAACTCGGACCCGGACGGCATCACCTATCCGATCCCGGGCAATGACGACGCCGCGCGCGCCATCCAGACCTACTGCGACCTGATCGCCGACGCCGTCCTCGACGGTCTGGCCGCCGGCCAGGCTTCGGCCGGCGTCGACCTGGGCGCCGCGGTGAACCCGGACGAGCCGATGCTACGTGAAGCCAAGGCTCCGAAGGCCGCCAAGGCCGTTGAAGCCGAAGTGGCACCCGCCGAGGCGGAAGCTGTCGCCGAGGAAATGATTGCCGCCGCCGAGCCGGCCGTCGCCGACGAAGCCGTCGAAAACGAGGAAGCCGCGGTCTAGGCGACCCCGACTTTCTACCGACGGTGAAACTGACATACGGCCGGGCTAGACGCCCGGCCGTTCCCGCATACGCATACCCAAGGAGACTACCCATGGCCGAGATCACAGCCGCCCTCGTGATGGAACTGCGCGCCAAGTCCGGCGTCGGCATGATGGACTGCAAGAAGGCGCTCCAGGAAACCGACGGCGACATCAACGCCGCGATCGACTGGCTGCGCGCCAAGGGCCTGTCCAAGGCCGCCAAGAAGGCTGACCGCGTCGCCGCTGAAGGCCTGGTCGCCGTGGCCTCGAAGGAAGTGGGAGCCGGTGAAGTCGGCGCCGCCATCGAGTTCAACGCCGAGACCGATTTCGTCGCCCGCAACGACCTGTTCCAGAACGCCGCCAAGGCCTTCGCCCAACTGGGTCTCGAGCACGCCACGCTCGAGGGCCTGCACGGCGCCGAGCTGGAAGCCGGCAAGACGGTCCAGGATGAAGTGACCCAGCTGATCGCCACCGTCGGCGAGAACATGCAGCTGCGTCGCGCCGCCCGCCTGTCGGTCGATGAAGGCGTCGTCGCCTCCTACGTCCACAACGCCGTCTCGCCGGGCCTCGGCCGTATCGGCGTGCTGGTCGCCCTGCACGGCGGCGGCGACAAGACCGCGCTGCGCGAACTGGGCCGCAAGATCGCCATGCACGTGGCGGCCACGGCTCCGCTGTCGCTGAACACGGACGATCTGGACCCGGCCGCGATCGAGAAGGAACGTCAGGTCCTGACCGACAAGGCCAAGGAAGAAGGCAAGCCGGAAGCCATGATCGCCAAGATCGTGGAAGGCCAGATCAACAAGTTCCAGAAGGACGTCGTGCTGATCAAACAGCCGTTCGTCATGAACCCCGATGTGACCATCGAACAGCTGGTCGCCGACGCGGGCAAGGAACTGGGCGCGCCCGGCCTGCACCTCGCCGGCTTCGTCCGCCTCGCCCTCGGCGAAGGCGTCGAGAAGGTCGAAGGCCCGGACTTCGCCACCGAAGTCGCCCAGATGTCGGGCGCTCAGTAGGTCTCGACCATCCGCGAGTGAAGACAGGGGCCGGCGCGCAATCGCCGGCCCCTTTTTCGTTGCGGCGTTTGCGGACCGCGGCGTGTCGGGTCAAATGCGCGTCGATTGATTCAAGGGGTCTGTTCATGAAGCGCCTGCTCGTCGCGGTTTCCGCACTCGCCATCCTCGTCTCCGTCCCCGCCGCCGCCCAGGAGGTGGATCGGGTCGCTATGAACGGCATCATCGATCAGGGGCTGAACCACAGCGAGGTCATGGCGACCGCCGCCTGGCTGACCGACCGGATCGGCGGCCGGCTGACCAATTCGCCGCAGATGCGGCAGGCCGAGCAGTGGACGGCGCAGCAGTTCCGTGACTGGGGCCTGTCCAACGTCCGCGCCGATCCCTTCGATTTCGGGCGCGGCTGGTCGATCGTCCGTTCCAGCGCCCGCATGACTGCCCCGCGCCCCCTGGACCTGCGCGCCATTCCGATCGCCTGGACGCCGGGCACCAATGGCGTGATCAGCGGCGAAGTGGTTGTTGCCCCGATGGCGACGGCCGGCGATTTCGCCAAATGGCGCGGCAAGCTGGCGGGCAAGATCGTGCTGATCTCGCGGCCCAATGCCGGCTCTGAGCCCACTGAAGCGCCGTTCCGCCGTCTGACGGAGGAAGACCTTCGCAACGCCGACACCTACAACATTCCCACGCACACAGCTCCGCCTTCGACCAATCCGCTGCGTGAGCTCGAGTTTGCCCGTCAGATGGACGCCTTCCTGCAGGAAGAGGGCGCGCTGGCATGGGTGCGGATGTCCCAGCGTGACGGCGGCCTGCTGCACGGCACAGGTTCGGGCTACCGGATGGACGACCAGCGGCGTACGCCGGGCATGGAGCTGGCGGCCGAGGACTATCGCCGGCTGGCGCGTCTGGCCCTGACCGAGGACGCCAGGCCCACGCTGGAACTGATGAGCGAGGTCCGCTTCCACGAGGAAGACACCAACGCCTACAACATCCTGGCCGACATCCCCGGTTCGGACCGGTCCGGTGAATATGTGATGGCCGGCGCGCACCTCGACAGCTGGGTGGCTTCGGACGGGGCGGTGGACAACGCCGCCGGCAGCGCCGTGGTGATGGAGGCCGCGCGCATCCTCAAGGCCCTGGGCGTACGTCCCAAGCGCACCATCCGCTTCGCCCTGTGGAGCGGAGAGGAACAGGGGCTGTGGGGGTCGCTGGCCTATGTCGACCGCTATCTGGCGACGCGGGCACCGCTGGGCGATCCCCAGCTGGACGCCCTGCCCAACGGCCGCACCTGGCGCCAGCGCTGGCCGATCCAGCCGCGCGAGGGCCACGGCGATCTGGTCGCCTATTTCAACCTCGACAACGGCTCGGGCAAGATCCGCGGCATCAACGCCGAGGGCAATGTCGCGGCGGCTCCGATCTTCCAGGAATGGCTTGAGCCCTTCAACGCCATGGGCGCGAGGACGGTGTCGATGCGAACCTCGGGCAGCACCGACCACGTCTATATGCAGACGGTCGGCGTCCCCGGCTTCCAGTTCATCCAGGACCCGCTCGACTACGGCACACGGCTGCACCACACCTCGATCGACAGCTATGACCATATGCGCGCCGAGGACCTGCGCCAGGCCGCCGTCATCATGGCCGCCTTCCTGCTGAACGCCGCCAACAGCGACGAACCCCTGCCGCGCATGCCGGTCCCGACCCGGCCGACACCGACGGATCCGTTCCCGCTGCAGTAGGGCCACAAGGGCCGAGGTGGCGCGACAATCACGACGCCTTCTCCGGCGCGGCGCGAGGGTCTAAGGGTTCGGCATGATCGGAAGACTGAACCACGTCGGCGTCGCCACACCGTCCATAGAGGTGAGCGTCGCGATGTATCGGGACATGCTCGGGGCGACGAAGGCGCATGCGCCGTTCGATCTGCCGGCGCAGGGGGTGCGGGTCTGTTTCGTCGACCTGCCCAACGCCCAGATCGAACTGATCGAGCCGCTGGGCGACGACAGTCCGATCCATGGCTTTCTGGCGAAGAACCCCAGGGGCGGACAACACCACGTCTGTTTCGAGGTCGAGGATATCCTCGCCGCGCGCGACGCCCTGCGGGCGAAGGGGGCGACGATCCTCGGCACGGGCGAACCGCGCATCGGCGCCCACGGCACGCCGATCATCTTCGTCCATCCGAAGGACATGGGCGGGGTGCTGGTCGAACTGATGGAAACGCCGCAAGACAATCACGAGAGCGGAGCGCACTGATGCCGATCGGTTGGGTCACCATGCTGGGCGTCTACATTATCTGCTGGTGGACGGTGCTTTTCGCCGTCCTGCCGCTGGGGACCTCGCAGGAACAGCACGAACGGCCGACCGACGGGGGCCAGTGGGGCGCACCGGACAAACCAGACCTGAAGCGCAAATTCATCACCACCACCTGGGTCTCGGCCCTGCTCTGGCTGCTGGTGATGGTGCTGGTCTACATCGGCTGGATGCCGCTGCCTGACCTGGCCCCGCCGGTTCCCTGAGGCACCGATGACCGACCGGCTGTTCCTGCTCAACCCCGGCTGGTTCGATGACCAGGGCGGGCCCTGGTATTGCCCGGCCGGCGCCGTCGTCGAGGGTGTTCTGGCGTTTCATCCGAGGCTCCGCGACGTGCTTGAGATCGTCTATCTCGACCACCCGCGCCCGCGCCCGCCGGTGATCGAACTGGTCGGCGAGGACCACCAGAGCTGCCCGATCCTCGTGCTGGACGAATCCTTTGACTGGCCTGAGGCGGCGACCGCGGCGGCGACCGGCCGCCGCTTTCTGCAGGACGAGGCCATCATCCCCTATCTGGCCGCCCGGTACGGGATTGCGCGACCGCATCCGTAGAAGGGATTGGGGATCAGGGATGAGGGAATAGGGGATTGCGCCCGGAACCAGCGTCAGGTGGTAACCGCTTCCTTGTCCGTAAGGCCCACTGTTCCCTGATCCCTCATCCCTAATCCCTAATCCCGGCCTAGCTTTCGCCCCGGTGACCCGGCTAAAGCTCGTGTCCCACGCCTCCCTCGCGGATTCTGCCCATGCGCCTGTCGCGCTATTTCCTGCCCACGCTCAAAGAGGCGCCCTCTGACGCCCAGATCGTTTCCCATCAGCTGATGCTGCGCGCCGGCCTGATCAAACAGGAGGCCGCGGGCATCTACGCCTGGTTGCCGCTGGGCCTGCGGGTGCTGAACCGGATCGAGCAGATCGTGCGCGAGGAGCAGGAGCGGGCAGGGGCCGTCGAACTGCTGATGCCGACCCTGCAGCTGGCGGACCTGTGGCGGGAGTCGGGTCGCTATGACGCCTACGGCCCGGAGATGCTGCGCATCACCGATCGGCATGAACGCGAGCTGCTGTACGGGCCGACGAACGAGGAGATGATCACCGATATCTTCCGCGGCTTCGTGAAGAGCTACAAGGCGCTGCCCCTCAACCTCTTCCACATCCAGTGGAAGTTCCGCGACGAGCGCCGGCCGCGGTTCGGCGTGATGCGCGGCCGCGAATTCCTGATGAAGGACGCCTATTCGTTCGACATCGACGAGGCCTCGGCCCGCAAGGCCTACAACCGGATGTTCGTGGCCTATCTGAACACCTTCGCCCGGATGGGTCTGAAGGCCGTGCCGATGCGCGCCGACACCGGGCCGATCGGCGGCGACCTGAGCCACGAGTTCATCGTTCTGGCCGACACCGGCGAGAGCCAGGTGTTCTGCGACCGCAAGCTGGTCGAGATGCCGGCGCCGGGTTCCAGTGTGGACTGGGACGACCTGCAGGCCATCGTTGACGAGCGGACCGGGCTCTACGCCGCCACCGAAGAGATGCACGACGCCGGCCAGTTCGAAGGCCAGACGGCCGAGGCCGACCGGCTGACTGCGCGGGGCATCGAGGTCGGGCATATCTTCTATTTCGGCACCAAATACTCGGCCCCGATGAAGGCGAAGGTCGCCGGTCCGGACGGCAAGGACACCGAGGTCCACATGGGCAGCTACGGCGTCGGCGTGTCACGCCTGCTGGGCGCGATCATCGAGGCCAGCCATGACGAGGGCGGCATCATCTGGCCGGACTCGGTGGCACCGTTCGACGTCGTGGTGATCAATCTGCGTGTCAATGACGAGGCCGTCTGCGTCGCCTGCGAGGAGGCTGTGGCCAAGCTTGAGGCCCTGGGCAAGGACGTACTGTACGACGACACCGACGAGCGGCCGGGCGGCAAATTCGCCACCGCCGATCTGATCGGCATTCCCTGGCAGTTGACCATCGGTCCCAAGGGCGTGGCCGAGGGTCTGGTCGAGCTGAAGCGTCGGGCGACCGGCGAAAAGGTCTCGATCCCGCTGGACGAGGCCCTGGCGAAGGTGCGCGGATGACGGTTGCCCCGGCGGCGCTGAAGCCGACCAAACCCGCGGGACCGTTCTCGGCCTGGGAGTTCGAACTGGCGCTGCGCTATCTGCGCGCCCGGCGAAAGGAGGGCGGCATCGCCCTGATCGCCATCATCTCCTATGTCGCGATCGCCCTCGCGGTCATGGCCCTGATCATCGTCATGAGCATCATGGCCGGGTTCCGGAACGAGCTGCTGGACCGGATGCTGTCCTTCAACGGCCATATGTACGTCCAGGGCCAGGTGCTGGTGGACGCCGACCGCGAGGCCGCGGTGGCGCGGATCGCAGCGGTCCCCGGCGTGACCAGCGTCTCTCCCCTGACGGAGAACCAGGCGCTGGTGCGGGCCGCCGGCCAGACGACCGGGGCCGTGGTGCGCGGCATCCGTCCGCAGGACCTGGATTCCATGTCCTATGTCTTCGACAGCCTGACGCCCGCGGCGCGGCGCGCCTTCGGTCAGGGTGCATACGGCGGCGATAACATCCTGATCGGCAAGGCCCTGGCCGAGAGCATGGGTCTGGGGGTCGGTGATCCGATCACCCTGTATTCGCCTACCGGCGCAGACAGCGCCTTCGGCAATCTGGGCGGGCTGGAGAAGACCTATCGCGTGGGCGGGGTGTTCACCTCGGGCACCGCCGACTTCGACCGCGCCTTCCTGTTCATGCCGCTGGAACAGGCCCAGCTGTTCTTCGGCAAGGAGGGCGTCTGGGACGTCATCGAGCTGAAGGTCGCAGAACCTGACCGGGTGGGCGAGCTTCATGCCGCCGTGCGCCAGGCGTCGGGCCGCAGCGCCATCGTCAGCGACTGGCGCGACCGTCTGGCCGCCTTCTGGGGCGCGCTGAAGGTCGAGCGGGTCGCCATGAGCATCATCCTCGGGCTCGTCGTCGCCATCGCCGCCCTGAACATCATTTCGGGCATCGTCATGCTGGTGAAGAACAAGACCCGTGACATCGCCATCCTGCGCACGGTCGGGGCCAGCCAGTCTTCGATGCTGCGCATCTTCTTCATCGCGGGTGCCGCGATCGGCGTGGCGGGAACGATCACCGGCCTGGTACTGGGACTGGTGTTCTGTCTCAACATCGGGGCGATCCAGCATTTCCTCGAATGGGCTCTGGGCGTTCAGCTGTTCAATGCCGACGTCTATATGCTCGACGCCATCCCCGCCGAGGTGGATGCCATGGACGTGGTCTGGGTCACGCTGTGGTCGGTCTTCATGTCCTGTGTGGCCTCGCTCCTGCCGTCCTGGCGGGCCGCGAAAATGGACCCGGTTGAGGCGCTTCGGTATGAGTAAGGCCCCCGTCCTTTCCGTGCGGAACGTCACCCGCACCTATGAGACCGCCTCGGGCGGGCTGACCGTGCTGAAGGGCGTCAATCTGGACGTCAGGCCCGGCGAGGTCGTCGGTCTGATCGGGCCGTCGGGCTCGGGCAAGTCCAGCCTGCTGCACGCCGCCGGTCTGCTGGAACGCCCCACCTCGGGCGAGATCCTCATCGATGGCGAGGACGTCGGAGGCCTCGACGAGCGGGCGCGAACCCATATCCGCCTCGCCAGCATCGGCTTCGTCTACCAGTTCCACCACCTGCTGGCCGAGTTCGACGCACGGGATAATGTGGCCCTGCCGCTGCGCATCGCCGGGGTCGGCCAGGCCCAGGCCCGCGAACGGGCCAGCGAAGTACTGACGGCCCTCGGTCTCGGCGAGCGCCTGACCCACCAGCCCGCCCAGTTGTCGGGCGGTGAGCAGCAACGCGTCGCCGTGGCCCGCGCCCTGGCCAACCGTCCGCGGCTGCTGCTGGCCGATGAGCCGACGGGGAACCTTGACCCCGCCACCAGCCAGAGCGTGTTCGAGGCCCTGCAACGGCTGGTCAAGGACACGGGTGTCGCCGCCCTGATCGCCACCCACAACATGGAACTGGCCGGGCATATGGACCGGGTCTTCGCCCTCAAGGACGGCCATCTGGAAGAGCGGCCGGCGGAGAGCCACGCCTATTGATACGGGCGTGCCAGGAACACCCATGACCGACGCCATCGAGGCTCATCTGACCCTGGCGCGCGACGCCGCCGCTGAGGGCAGGACCGGGGACGCGCGCAATTCCTACGCCCGCGCCGCGGCCCTCAGCCGTGAGAGCGGGGCCCCCCTGCTGCAGGCCCACGCACTCCGGCACCTGTCCGATCTGGATCGCGAGGCAGACCATCTCGAGCAGGCGCTCGCCCACGCCGAGCAGGCGTCGGCGCTCTATTCCGCCAACGGGCAGGGGGCTTCGCAGGACATGGCCAACGCCCTGCGCCTGAAGGCCCTCGCGCTGGACGAACTGCGACGGCCGACATCGTCCCGGGCCGCCTGGACTGCGGCCCGGGAACTGTACATCGCGCTCGGCGTGCCCGCCGGCGTGGCGGAATGCGAACGCAGGCTTGACGCGGACGACGGGCGCTGAACCCACCCCGTCAAGGGGGTGCGACGAGCGGCTACTTCTTGCCGGGCGGCGTGGTGAAGGGCGAGCTGCTGCCGACCGACACGGACGGCTTGGGCTTTTCGGCCTTGGGTTTGCGGACTTCCTTGTTGCTCTTGACTTGACCCTTGGCCATCACCGGAACTCCTGCGCCGTCTGCCACCAGGAAGGCGGCCGTCCGAAGCACAATCGTCATCATACACGCCCGCCTGATGTGAGGAATGCATCGAAGGCGGCCGGCGTCGGCATTCCAGACTCAGGCCAGCCAGTCCGGCTGTCGCGGAGCGGCGCTTCCGGTCAGTGCCGCTGTGATACAGTCTGACAGGCTGCCCAGGCGCACCGTCCGGCCACTCAGCCCCGGACCATAGTGGGCGTATTTTCCGGAATTGGTCATCACGGTCCGGGTCAGGGGCGGAAAGACAGGCTCCGTAATCGAACACCAGCAGATGTCGGGAACGACCTGCACACCGCAGGCGCGCAGGCGCGCCAGAAGTCCCTCGTCCGTGGCTTGACCGATCACCTCGCGTCCGGCCGTGACAATCACATGGGTCAGGGGATGGCGGTGCCGGCCTGCCAGGCCATCCGCCAGATCACGGCATTCCCGGAGGGACGCATGCGGGCTGCCGATCGCCACCAGTTCGACAGCGGTCGGTCCATCGTTCAGATGGGCCCAGGTGGCGCGCAGATCGTCCCGGCTGATGGACGCGTGGTCTGCATCCTCCGCCGCCGCCCCGACCGCCTCGGGCGTCACCCCCTCGATATGCAGCATCGGCGAGGCGGAGGTCGTGCCGAAGGCCGCGCACAGGGCCTTCAGATCGTCGCGTGAGGGCTGACCGACGGCCAGTCCGCGCAGCAGCGGGATCCGGTCGGGTGCCCGCTGCCCCGCCAGATAGCCGATCAGGGGCCAGAACCCGTCGTCGACGCCCTCGGGCAGATCAACATCAATGATCCGTCGCGCCTTGCGAGCCGCATCCAGATAGACCCCGGCCAGTGGCGCCCGTCCTGTCAGGGCGATGCACAGGTCGAGGAAGTCAGGGTGCTTCGCCGTCCTCGCGCCCAGCACGGAGTTGGCATAGATCACCGCATTGGATTCCGACCAGGCGATCACCTCATCGACAACCGGTGCCGTGTCCAGAAGATAGGGCGCGCAGGTGAAACTGGGGCGGCAGCCCATCCGGACATAGGCATCAGCCAGCCGCTGGGCCGGAAGGCCGAAATCGGGCGAAACGCCCTGGGCCCGCCAGTTCCGTCGGTCGACCGAAATCGCGTTCATCGTTGTGGGAATCCGGACCGTTCCTCCCAGATCCGCCATCGCTTCGGCGAAGACCAGATTGGCGGGACTGGCATAGATACAGCCGTCGATATGGCCCTGCGAGACGTCGACCAGACGCGACGCCCCCTGGTTGGCCGCCATCGCGCAGAGGATGCGCATGGCCTGGGCCGCGGCTTCGCCTTCATCGCCGGCCAGCATCGCCTGATCGGTCTCCGAGAGCTCCAGCGCGGTCGTCAGCGGCGGTGAGACGGCCAGCCGCAGGGATCCCGCCTCAAGCCCGTCGGTCCCGATACGCGCCTCAATCTCGAGCGACAGCAGGCTGAACGGCTCGGGCGCGAGCCGCAGCACGGGCAGCACGGCACCGAACATCCCTTCGGCGACCAGGGCCCCGAGGGTCAGCACATCCTCGGCCTCGCGGAAGATCAGGGCCGCAGGCCCGCGTCCGCTCAGCACCAGGTCCAGCAGCACACCACTTCCGGTGCAGGATCCGCGGCTCGATGGCATGACCAGAATCCGGCCCGTCAGGCACTGGCCATGAAGCGGGTGATGCACATCGATGATCCGCCCTGTCGCCGGATCGACACCGCCCCAGAAGCTCAGCGGTTCGTCGGTCGCCAGGATGCCACCGACGGCTCCGCCCCGAAGGATGAATCGCGCCGGAGCGGTTTCCTGGACCATCCCGCCACGAAGCCACGCGGCCGGAGGGCAGGCAAGTCTGTTTCGGTCGGGTGCGTCAGTCCTCGTTTCACCCCCCTCTTGACGAGAACAAAGCCGCAACATAGAACATAAACAGAACACGCAATCTGGGGACAAGATCATGGCGCGTTGGGTGAGAGATATGCTGTCGCTTGCGTCGTGCAGCGGCTTCGTTTGGATGGCGTGGCAGGCGGCGTTTCTGATCTCGTGAGTCGGGGATGGGCCAGCTCAAAGAGGGTCTGGCCATCTCAACCGCCGCTACAGCCGCTCAATTCATCCATCTGAGGGTCCGCTCGGCCTATTCGCTGCTGGAAGGCGCGATCAAGGCGGGGAAGGTCGCGACCCTGGCGGCGGATGCAGGCATGCCGGCGGTGGGCGTGGCGGACCGGGCCAATCTGTTCGGGGCGCTGGAGTTTTCCGAAGCGGCCAAGGGCTCTGGCGTGCAGCCGATCGTGGCCTGCGCCCTGCCGGTCACCGGCATCGGCGGCAAGATCAATGAGCGTTGGGCCAAGGTCCCGACCGTGGTTCTGCTGGTCCAGAATGAAGCGGGTTGGCTGAACCTTTGCGCCCTGTCGTCGTCGGCCTTCCTCGACGCGGGGTCGATGGACGAGCCCAGCGTGCCTTGGTCGATGGTAGCGGAGCGGTCGGAAGGGCTGATCCTGCTTTCGGGCGGACCGGACGGGCCGGTCGATCCGCTGTTCGTGCAGGGCAAGCCGGCCGAGGCGAACCTTGCCCTCGACGAGATGGCGCGGGTGTTCGGCGAGCGATTGTATGTCGAGCTTCAGCGTCACGGTCTGGCCAGCGAGCGGCAGGCGGAGCGGGGGCTGGTCGAATGGGCCTACGCCCATGACGTCCCGCTGGTCGCCACCAATGACGTACACTACGCCAGGGCGGCGCAGGCCAGGTCGCATGATGCCCTGATCTGCATCGCCGACGGTGCCTTCACCGGACAGGAGGATCGTCGTCGGATCACGGGCGAACACTGGTTCAAGCCGGCGGCCGCCATGCGGGAGCTGTTCGCCGACCTGCCCGAGGCCTGCGACACGACGGTGGAGATTGCGCGCCGCTGCGCCTTCCTCGTCCCCACGCGCGCGCCGATCCTGCCGCGCTTCGAGGCCGGGGCCGGGCGGTCCGAGCCTGAGGAACTGATGCATCAGGCCCGCGAGGGGCTGAAGGCGCGGCTGCAGGCCGTGACCCCCGTCGCGCCTGAGGCCGACTACTGGACCCGCCTCGAATGGGAGGTCGGGATCATCCAGCAGATGGGCTTCCCCGGCTATTTCCTGATCGTGTCGGACTTCATCAAATGGGCCAAGAACCACGGCATCCCCGTCGGGCCCGGACGGGGCTCCGGCGCGGGTTCGCTGGTCGCCTGGGCCCTGACGATCACCGATCTGGATCCGCTGCGGTTCGGCCTGCTGTTCGAGCGGTTCCTGAACCCCGAGCGGGTCTCCATGCCCGACTTCGACATCGACTTCTGCCAGGAGCGGCGTGAAGAGGTGATCGACTATGTGCAGGAGCGGTACGGCAAGGACCGTGTCGCCCAGATCATCACCTTCGGCACCCTTCAGGCACGGGCCGTGCTGCGCGACGTCGGGCGGGTGCTGCAGATGCCGTTGGGGCAGGT